>NZ_JACVOQ010000010.1 GCF_018882325.1 Polynucleobacter sp. 78F-HAINBA
TAGAAAAGGCAACTGCCTGGATAACGCCGTCATGGAAAACTGGTTTGGGATTATGAAAACTGAGTTCTTCTATCAAAAGAAGTTTGACGATGTTCAATCATTTAAAACAGAGCTAAAGGAATATATCGACTACTACAACCATGATCGGATCAAACAAAAACTAAAGGGATTAAGTCCGGTGCAATACCGAACTCAATCCCTCGTGCTAACCTAATAAAACTGTCCAACTTTTGTGGGTCAGTTCAATTAATAGGCCCTTTTTTATTACTCATTACTCACCTTTAAATGCCAAATTACTCCGGCAAAGGTACGATGAACTTTTCTCGGTAGTACTTGAGTTCCTCAATAGATTCCTCAATGTCTGCCAAGGCGGTATGAGCCTGCTTTTTGGTAAAGCCCTTTACCAACTCAGGGTGCCAACGTTTGCAGAGCTCCTTGAGGGTAGAAACATCGATATTCCGATAATGGAAAAATGCCTCAAGCTTAGGCATGTATTTGGCCATGAAGCGTCGATCTTGACCAATCGTATTGCCACACATTGGCGCAATTCCAGGTTTGATGTATTTCTTCAGGAAGGCAATGCATTCAGCTTCGGCAGTAGCCTCATCAGTTGTCGATGCCTTGACCTTGTCAATGAGACCAGAGCGTCCATGGGTACCCTTATTCCAGGCATCCATAGTATCTAATAAGGCATCCTCTTGGTGAACCACCCAAACAGGGGCAGTAGCAATCGTATTGAGGTGTGCATCAGTCACGATCACAGCAATTTCCAAAATACGCTCTTTTTCAGGGTCTAGGCCCGACATTTCCATATCCACCCAAATTAGGTGTTCATTAGCCGGCGCAGCCTTTGGTGCAGGGGTACTTGTTTTTTCACTCATATCTATAATCATCTCATGACATTCACAATTGTTTTTCTAATCGCCTTCATCGCCAGCTTTGGTCTACGCCACTGGTTATCCCAACGCCAAATTCGTCACGTTGCACTTAACCGTGATGTGGTGCCCGCTGAGTTCGCCTCTCAGATCTCCTTAGCTGAACACCAAAAAGCTGCCGACTACACGATTGCCAAACTACGCCTCGGTATTTTAGAGAATGGCTTCAGCGCACTTGTGTTGATCGGCTTCACACTCTTGGGCGGCTTACAGATTTTGAATTTCTCTCTTCTGCAGTTATTGGGAGAGGGCATTGCACAGCAAATGGCCCTATTGATATCCATTGTCTTGATCTCCGGAATTATTGACCTACCCTTCTCCTGGTACAAACAGTTTTACCTAGAAGAGCGCTTTGGTTTCAACCGCATGAATGCCAAGCTCTTTTTTAGCGACATGTTTAAGGGCCTAGGTGTTGGTGGCGCAATTGGCGTTCCACTCCTCTGGGTCATTCTCAGCTTAATGGCTCAAGCAGGTGACTTCTGGTGGCTATGGGCGTGGGGTGTTCTTACTGCCTTTAGCTTGCTGATGCAGTGGATATTTCCGACCTTTATCGCGCCTATCTTTAATAAGTTTGAAGCACTAGAAGAAGGGGCTCTCAAGACGCAAATTGAAGCTCTGTTGACGCGTTGTGATTTTGCAAGCCAAGGTCTCTTTGTCATGGATGGCAGCAAACGCAGTGCGCACGGCAATGCATTTTTTGCCGGTATGGGTAAAGCCAAGCGCATCGTCTTTTTTGATACCTTGATTGAGAAACTGAACCCTGGCGAAGTAGAAGCTGTTCTCGCTCATGAACTGGGTCACTACAAGTGCAACCATATCCGCAAACGCTTACTAGTGTCATTTGCCTTGAGTTTTGCGACATTCGCACTCCTAGGCTGGATCAGCACTCAGCCTTGGTTCTATAGTGATCTTGGTGTGATGCCCAACCCCAATGGCTATAACGGTGGCCTGGCCTTAGCGCTCTTCATGTTGGTATCGCCCGTCTTTAGCTTTTTCCTGACTCCGCTGTCGAGCTTGGCATCACGTAAACATGAATATGAAGCAGATGGTTTTGCTGCAGATAAATCTTCTGCAAGTGATTTGATCTCTGCCCTAGTTAAGCTCTATCAAGACAACGCATCGACCTTAACGCCAGATCCAATCTACACCGCGTTCTATAGCTCGCATCCTCCTGCTCCATTGCGCATTGCTAATCTCAAACGTTTTAACTGAGTAACCTGGAACATATTTAGTTAATGGAACAATTTCACGCGCTACTCACTGCCTCCTACGGAAGGCATTATTTAGCGCAACGCTTAGTCAAAGATGAGCGTGGAAATGAATCCCCTGTGGGAGAATTAATTCAGGTAAGCACTCCAGCGAAGCAGCATATTGGTGCAGTAGGTGATCGTATGCTGTTAGAGATGACATCGGCGGATCAGGCGCGCATTGTTCGTATCGAACCACGAGAAAATTTACTCTATCGATCCGATGCTTTTAAGAGTAAGTTGATCGCCTCAAATGTCGATCAAATATTAGTTGTGCTGGCTACGCAACCCGCCTTCTCGCCCGATCTTTTAGGAAGAGCGGTTGTTGCTGCAGAGACCAATCAAATTGGTTTACATATCCTCTTGAACAAATGTGATCTCAAAGATAACTTAGAGCACGCTCGCAAGATCATTGCGCCCTATGCGCGCATGGGCTATCCCGTAACAGAGGTATCCGCCAAGTTTGACGAAGCCTCCATCGAAGCATTACGCCCCGCTATCTGCGGCAAAGTGTCGGTGTTTGTAGGTCAATCTGGCATGGGCAAATCGAGCCTACTCAATGCCTGGGTTCCAAACGCAGCGGCGATTACTCAAGAGTACTCAGTTCGCCTAGATACCGGTAAACACACCACAACTGCTTGCCGCTACTTTGAGTTACCTGAGGCTTGGGGACGTGATGCCAATGGCAAATTGGGTGCTTTAATCGATTCTCCAGGCTTTCAGGAGTTTGGCTTGGCGCACATGTCAGTTAGCGAACTAGAGCATGCCTTTAGGGAGTTTCATGACTTACTAGGTAAGTGTCGTTTTCATAACTGCGCTCACCAATCTGAGCCGGATTGCGCGATACGAGAAGCTGTAGACAGAAACGAAATAGCGCCAGAAAGACTGGCGCTATTTAGGCAATTGCGGTCCGACTCAAAAACTGCCGATACGCAGATTCAGGGAATTAGCCAAGCCAAAGAGCGATGGTCAGCATTAGCAATAAAGCCATCCAAGCGATAACTAAACGCCACACCAAACCAATTGCAGAGCGCATCGTGCGCTCATTCGGCTCAAGGCCTACTTCGTAAACAACGGGCTCACCAGCTTCAGCCATACGCAATGCTTCATCGCTATCAGGCTCGCTCATAGGCTCACCCAATCGAACACCTAAGGCGCCACTACCGGATGCCAAGATTACTGCTGATAAAGAGTCAGACCATTTGCCAGTGAGGTGACGCCATGCATAAACAGCGCCCTCAAAATTACCGACAATCGCAAAGCCCATCGCTGTGATGCGTGCAGGAACCCAATCCAATACGTAGAAGAAATGACGCGCTGCTTCGCTTAAATTGAAGTCGCCTTTTTCTGACCAGCGCTGAGCAGCTGTATCAGCCAGGCGATACAAGACCACGCCCGCTGGACCCATTGGCATTAAGAACCAGAACAGCACACCAAATACATGGTGATGCGAACCAATGATGGCGCGCTCTAGTGCAAGAGAAATCACTTCAGTCTCTGTGAGATTAGAGGCATCTAATTCAGGACCATACCATTCAGCGAGCGCCAAGCGTGCTGCCGGCAAATCGTGATTTGCAATCGCCTCATGCACTAGCGTGAAAGAGTGGCTAAATTGGCGAAAGCCAAAAAATAGATACGCAATTAACACATTCCACAAGAATCCCAAAATTGGGAAGGTCACCATGAACACAACATAGAGTACAAATACTAAAAATGTTGGCAGAATGAAAGCTACCAAGCACGCCATACGAGCACCCACTGGGCTCACACCTTCTTCGGTCTTGCCACCGAATTCACCGGCGACCCAATCTAACCATCGAGCGCTCATGCGCGCGATCCAATGAGTCGAAGTTACTGGGCGATATTGCTCAGCAATGAGGGCGAAGAGAATAGAAAAGAAAGTCATACTTTTAATAAATGATAAAGGTTACGCAACATACCCGCAGTAGCACCCCAGATAAAACGATTTTCATAGGGCATTGAATAAAACCGACGACTACCCTGATCACTCTCCCAGACTCGCACTTGATGATTTGCAGGGTCCATTAAAAAATGTAAAGGCACTTCAAAAACATCCGCGACTTCAAAAGCATCTAAGGCATATTCTGCCTGAGGTTTTACCAATCCAACAACTGGCGTCACACTATAGCCCGAAACCGTTAAATACTGAGGCAAATGGCCAATGATTTCCACCCCCTGCCTATCCAAGCCGATTTCCTCTTCACTTTCTCGTAAAGCGGTGTCATTAGGACTGGAATCACCCGGATCCATCCGTCCGCCCGGAAAGCTAATTTGACCAGCATGGTCGTGTAAATGATCGGTCCTTTGGGTTAGCAGCACTGACAGTCCATCGGCTTTCAACAGTAAAGGGATGAGCACTGCTGCCTGAGTTATTTTTCCAGCGGCTTGGCGATTTTGAATAATGCCTGCCGCAATGACCTGTCGATTTTCATCGGTGATCTCTGGCTGCCAAGCAGGTGGATTCTGAAAACGACTTTTCAGATTCACTGGATGCAAATGATGGTCAACTACCCTGGGTTGATCTGCGCAGACTCCATGAATCGGAATCGCCTGCGCATCAAAGCTCAATGGAGTGGCTGCACTCAATTTTTGCTCTTGGGGTTTCTGATTCTGAGTCATTTGCTTATTTTAGGGCAATAAAAAAGGCGACCTAGGCCGCCTTCTTTTTGGATTAAAGCAAACCTTATTCCGCTACAGTCTCAGCAACTGCTTTAACTTTGCGTGCAGGAAGTTTTTCTTTAATACGTGCAGACTTACCTGAACGATCGCGCAAGTAGTACAACTTGGCACGACGTACATCACCGCGACGTTTCACTTCAATGCTAGCGATCAATGGTGAGTAAGTTTGGAATGTACGCTCTACACCTTCGCCAGATGAAATCTTGCGAACGATAAAGCTAGAATTCAGTCCGCGATTGCGCTTAGCAATCACAACGCCTTCAAAGGCCTGGGTACGCTTACGTGTACCTTCAACTACGTTTACGCCAACAACTACTGTGTCGCCAGGAGCGAAAGTAGGGAGTACTTTGTTAGCACTTAAGCGAGCAATTTCTTCTTGCTCAATTTTTTCGATCAAATTCATTATTAATCCTTAAACATCTTGTCAGCGTTTAATCCCGAGACTTTCATCAACGGACCAGACAGAGGATGCAGTTAAAACCATTTCACTAAATCAAAACACAAACACTTCATTGAAAACCATAATTACTTACAGCGTTCGAAGAAATTGCTCATCTTCTTTACTTAGCAACCCATTAGCTCTTGCTGATTTAATTAAATCAGGTCTAAGCCTTAGCGTCAGCTCTAAAGACTTCTGCCGACGCCAATCCGCTATTTTAGCGTGATGTCCGCCCAAAAGCACGTCCGGGACGGATAAATTTTCATATATTTCAGGGCGGGTGTAGTGTGGATAGTCCAAAAGACCATTAATAAAGCTATCCTGGATGGCAGATTCTCCATCGCCTAAGGCCCCTGGAATAAGGCGAATAACCGCATCCATCATGGTCATAGCGGGTAATTCACCCCCAGAAACCACAAAATCACCCATTGAAAGTTGTAAATCGACATTTCGATCGATAAAACGCTGGTCAACAGCCTCATATCGACCGCAAATAAAGGTTAAATTACCGTAATTGAGGATATCTGTCGCTATCTTCTGAGAAAAGACCTCTCCTTGGGGGGCAAGTAGACAAATTGGTCCAGAAGCGACATTTTGGGCTTGATGAGCTGCTTTAACAGCAGATACCGTGTCTTCCAATGGTTTTGCCATCATGACCATACCAGGGCCACCGCCATAGGCGCGATCATCTACAGTCTTACGGGGATCGGAACAATAGTCACGGGGATTCCAGAGATTGACACTGGCAAGACCTTGCTCACAAGCGCGTCCAGTAATACCCCACTGCGTTAAAGCAGGGAACATTTCAGGAAATAAGGTGACTACATCAAAGCGCATATTAGAAATGGAAGATCAATTACTGTTTTGCATTTGGCGCCAACTACCAGTCGGCTTGCCAATCCAAAGTAATGAGCCTGTTCGGCAAGTCAACGTTTTGGACCGCTTCTTTTACGAAAGGCACCAACTGTTTTACTATTTTGGTTTCTGGATCGCCAAGGGCAATGATTCCGTGGGCGCCGTTATCGTTGATGTCAATTACCTCACCAAGACTCTCGCCTTGAAGATTAATTGCCTTGCAACCAATCAGATCAACCCAGTAATAACTATCGCTCTCTGCTTTTGGAAATACTTCGCGTGCAACTAAGATGCGAGCACCTTTTAAAGCCTCAGCCTGGTCACGATCAGTGATGCCATCTAAAGCAATCACTACGGTACCGCTATGCATCTTGGCCTGCTTCACCTTGTACAGCTTTAATGATGCCTGCTCATGAGACGCAGCGACACCCGCACTCCGACGAGGAATGAGAGATAACCAAAGTTCTTTGCTAGATAAGAGCGCTACTGGATCGGAAGAATGAGGGCGAACCTTAATCTGACCCTGTAAGCCTTGAGCATCCTGAACTGCACCGAGCTCAATCAAATCATCTAGGGAAGGTGTATTCATATTGAAGCCACCTCAACTCCCCAAATAACACTACAAGTAAATTCTGCTACCAAAGACTTCATCGCTAAGAAAAAGTCTTTGGATTTGAAGTCTTTAGACCGCAGGATTGTTTTTGATCAAACGAACTACTGTTGGAGAGATCTGCGCGCCAACACCAGTCCAATAGGTCAAACGATCTTGAGCAATACGCATTGCTTGCTCTGTCGCTGCTGCCTGTGGATTGAAGTAACCAATACGCTCGATAAAGTTCGAGTCGCGACGATTGCGCTTGTCTGTAGCCACGATGCTATAAAAAGGGCGCTTCTTTGAACCGCCGCGTGCCAGTCGAATGACGACCATACTTATTCCTTAAAATCTAAAATGAAAACAGGTTGATTACAACCCAATGAAATTACTACAAAATCTTGGGCTCCAACTAACTGAGCAAATTAACAAAACAAATGCACGGTATAGCGGAAAACCTCATATTCTAGACGAAAACCCCTACTTGATCCACCTATTTAAGCGGGCACCCTTTTAGCTTCAACAGTAGAATAGAATCCAGCAGTTCATAAAATAATTATTAAAAACAATAACTTACAGAAATACCACCATGAAAACTGCCATTTTTAGCCCCTCAAGAGGCCCTATAAAGCGCTTTTTTCTCATTCTTTCTTGCCTTGGCTTAGGTTTCTTGACCGCCTGCGCCAATGTCATTCCACCCTGCAATGCCAAAACTAGCCCTCCAAGCAGTGAATTCAGAAATACCAAATGGGAGTTAGTACGCTGGAATCTCGCACCCAATGCCAAAGGTGAGGTTCGTGCCCGACAAATCCCTCAGGGCGACAATAGCAACCCAATCCAAATCATCTTTGATGCCAATGGTGAGCGTGTGAACGGATCTACAGGCTGCAATCGCTTTACCGCTCGCATTACTGAAGATGCCCGGGGCTTTACATTGGATCAAATAGCCGCCACAAAGATGGCCTGCACACCACAACGCATGGAGCTAGAGAATGACTTTCTCTATGAATTAAATGATTACCGCTCGATTGTGCGCAATGGTGATCAACTCTTAATGATTGGCGCGGATCGTGAAGTTTTAAGCTTCATACAAAAAAATAATTTATCAAAATAAAATATCTCACCATTGCAATACAAGTTCATCACTGAAAGTCCGCATGAAAAAATACAAACTCCTATTCTGCTCACTCGGATTATTTTTTCCCGGGACTGGCTTGAACTGTTTTTATTTACAAGGATTTAAATCCTTCTGGGGATGGGCCCAACTATTTTCATTCGTTGGTGGAATCGCCGGCTGGTTGATCCTCAAAGATACGCACTTCCACTCCGCACCGGGCTGGGTTCTCATCACCTTCGGCTTCATCACCCTTGAGGCAAGCTGGTTAACCACCATCGCTTATGGCTTACGGGCTGATGAAAAATGGGATGCCCAATTTAATCCAGGTTTAGAACCTAGCCGAGCAACTCAATCTGGTTGGCCTGTTGTGCTGACAGTGATTTTTTCTTTGGTATTTGGTGCAGGCGTCATGATGACCTTCTTGGCAATTGCATTTGAACAATTCTTCATTTCCCAACTCCAAGAAGCAAGAAAGCTATCCCAGTAATGCGGATAGCTTTTTGGATGGCGGTGGCAGTTTTTTAAATCTTAAAACTGCTCCGCCGTTAGTGCATTAATGGAATGACCGCTCTCTAAGATCGAAGTTGCCAGAGCTTGCGATTGTGGCAATAGATTTTCTGCAAAGAAGCGTGCAGTAGCAATCTTGGCATCATAGAAATTAGGGTCACCGGCACGCAACTCCTGCGCAGCCAATAAAGCGCGTGCCATTTGCCAGGCGCCCAATACCAAACCACATAAACGCAAGTAAGCAAAACTGCCTGCATAGACTGCTTTGATATCCGTCTTAGCATTCGCCACGATATATACAACAGCGGATTCAAAAGCTAAGCGAGCTGGCGTTAATTGCTTCAACACTGCTTTTGCATCTGCGGTCCCACTGCTTGCGAGATCCTTTTCAGTTTGCTGAATTTTTTCTGAGAACAGCTTTGCAGTTGCACCGCCATCACGTACTGTTTTTCTGCCAATCAGATCATTTGCCTGAATCGCTGTGGTGCCTTCATAGATTGTCAGAATACGGGCATCACGATAGTGTTGTGCTGCACCTGTCTCCTCAATGAAGCCCATGCCACCATGAACCTGCACGCCTAAACTGGCAACCTCAATCGACATCTCAGTTGAGAAGCCTTTCACAATCGGGACCAGGAATTCATATACCGCTTGGTTCTGCTTGCGAGCCGCCTCATCAGGAGATGCATGCTGCGCATCGTATGCAGCTGCGGCGTAATACGCCAAAGCTCTAGAAGCTTCAATGTAGCCACGCATAGTCATCAGCATGCGCTTTACATCAGGCTGATGAATGATTGCTACAGGGCCTGGAGAGCCGGCCAGATCGCGACTCTGAACTCGGTCTTTCGCATACTGGACTGCCTTTTGATATGCGCGCTCTGCAACCGCAATACCTTGCATACCTACTGCAAATCGAGCTGCGTTCATCATGACGAACATATATTCAAGGCCGCGATTTTCTTCGCCAACTAAGTAGCCGACTGCGCCACCATGATCACCAAATTGCAAGACCGCAGTTGGGCTGGCCTTAATGCCAAGCTTGTGCTCAATTGAAACACAATGAACATCGTTACGCTCGCCTAGTGAACCATCCGCATTCACCAAGAACTTCGGCACTACGAATAAAGAGATGCCCTTCACCCCTTCTGGCGCATCTGGCGTTCTTGCCAATACGAGATGGACAATATTCTTTGCCATGTCGTGCTCACCATAGGTGATGTAGATCTTGGTACCGAAAATTTTGTATGTGCCATCAGCATCCGGCACGGCACGAGAACGAACCATCGATAAATCGGAGCCTGCTTGAGGCTCAGTGAGGCACATGGATCCAGTCCACTCCCCAGAGATCATCTTAGGCACATAGCGCTCTTGTAACTCAGGGCTTGCTGCAGTTAATAAGGCCTCAATTGCACCATCGGTCAGCGTCGGACACAAAGCAAATGACAAGCTAGCTGAATGCACCATCTCAAAGCAGGCAGTAGCAATGAGTTTAGGCAAACCTTGACCACCAAACTCCGCAGGGTGCACAACACCCTGCCAACCTGCTGCAGCAAATTGTTCGAAAGCCCCTTTAAAGCCTGGCGCAGTTGTTACAACTCCATCCTTTAGTGAACTAGGACTTTGATCGCTAGGCCAGTTCAATGGTGCTACAACGTCTTGATTAAATTTGGCAGACTCCTCCAGAATCGCTGGCGCCAAATCCACATCAGCACCGGCCTCAGCGTAGGAGGGATAAGAAACAACCTCAGATAGCCCCGCTAGTTCGTTCATCACAAATAGCATGTCTTTAACTGGGGCTACATACGGCATAAGTATTCCTATAAATCAGAGGTGAAGATGGTTAAAAAGATATCTTGAATCGCCTTAACCGAGTAAGTTAGTCAATTCAGGAACGGCGGTATTTAAATCCGCAACCAAACCGTAATCAGCAACACTAAAGATTGGCGCTTCAGGATCTTTGTTAATCGCTACGATTACCTTAGAGTCTTTCATGCCCGCTAAATGCTGAATCGCACCAGAGATACCTACTGCGACATATAACTGTGGAGCAACGATCTTGCCAGTCTGGCCGACCTGATAGTCATTCGGAACATAGCCAGCATCTACTGCAGCACGTGATGCACCAAGTGCAGCGCCAAGTTTGTCAGCCAAAGGCACAACAATCTCTTGATACTTCTCGCCAGAACCTAAACCACGACCACCGGATACGATAATTTTGGCAGCAGTGAGCTCGGGACGATCTGACTTAGTAAGTTCACGACCCACGAAAGAAGATTTACCAGAAACTTCAGTAGCCGCTTGCTTTTCTACTGCAGCTGATCCACCGCTTGCAGCGACCGGATCAAATCCAGTAGTACGGACCGTAATCACCTTAACTGGATCGCCAGACTGCACAGTAGCAATCGCATTGCCCGCATAAATCGGCCGCTCAAAAGTATCAGGTGAGACAACCTTGGTGATATCCGATAACTGCGCTACATCTAACTTAGCGGCAACACGTGGCAATACGTTCTTACCATTGGCAGTTGCTGGCGCCAAGATGTGGCTGTAACCATTAGCAATAGAGAGAATCTGAGCAGCTAGTGGTTCAGCTAATTGATCAGCTAAGGTCGGGGCATCCACCTGAATTACTTTGCGTACTCCAGCAATTTGGGCTGCGGCAGAAGCAGCGGCATCAGCACCACTACCAGCTACCAATACATCCACCTCAGGGGAGCATTGGAGGGCTGCAGCTACCGCATTGAGCGTAGCTGCCTTTAAAGATTGATTGTCGTGTTCAGCAATAACGAGTGCGGCCATTTAAATCACCTTCGCTTCATTTTTAAGTTTATCTACCAAAGCCGCTACATCAGCCACCATTACACCAGCAGAGCGCTTTGGCGGCTCTTCTACTTTGATAGTTTTAAGGCGTGGAGCAATGTCAACACCCAGCTCTTCAGGCTTCACAATTTCCAAAGTCTTCTTCTTGGCTTTCATGATGTTTGGCAAAGTCACATAACGTGGCTCATTCAAACGCAAGTCAGTTGTAATGACTGCAGGCAAAGTAATGGCAATAGTTTCTAAGCCGCCATCTACCTCGCGAGTTACGCTCGCCTTACCGTCTGCAACGACCACTTTAGAGGCAAAGGTTGCTTGTGGAATATCCATCAAGCTCGCCAACATCTGGCCAGTCTGATTGCTATCGTCATCAATTGCCTGTTTACCCAAGATCACGATCTGCGCTTGTTCTTTTTCAGAGAGCGCCTTAAGAATTTTTGCAACTGCTAAAGGCTGTAATTCAGCATCGGTTTCCACCAAGATAGCGCGATCTGCACCAATCGCCAATGCAGTACGCAGCGTTTCTTGACATTGCGTTGGGCCAGCAGAAACGACTACTACCTCAGTTGCTACACCAGCCTCTTTTAGTCGAACTGCTTCCTCAACTGCAATCTCATCAAATGGGTTCATGCTCATTTTGACGTTTGCCAGATCAACACCAGAGTTATCTGATTTCACCCGAATTTTGACGTTGTAATCAACAACGCGTTTTACTGCCACTAAGATTTTCATGCTGGATTCTCTATTTTTGAGTAACTTTTCTATTATACCCGTCTAAGCCCTACTAAGGCTAGACGTCGATTGCTGAAGCGGATCCCGCCTGCTTGCGCAATTCAAACTTCTGAATCTTGCCAGTAGAGGTCTTTGGCAGCTCGCAGAAAACAATCGCCCTTGGAACCTTAAATCCAGCCAAATGTTGCTTGCAATGGGCAATGATGTCAGCCGGCGTCACTTCCATGCCAGGCTTAATTTCTAAAAAGGCACAAGGAGTTTCACCCCACTTAGGATCAGGCTTCGCAACAACCGCCGCGGCTATTACTGCAGGGTGGCGATAGAGAACATCCTCAACCTCTACGGAAGAAATATTTTCACCGCCAGAAATGATGATGTCTTTGCTGCGATCTTTCATCTTGACATAGCCATCAGGGTTCATCACCGCTAAGTCGCCTGAATGAAACCAACCTCCCTCGAAGGCCTCTTTGGTTGCCTTCTCATTCTTGAGGTAACCCTTCATGGCGATATTGCCCTTAAACATGATCTCACCCATCGTCTCGCCATCAGCGGGAACGGGTTCAAGGGTTTCAGGGTCGAGAACGGCGATCGCTTGTTGCATGTGATAACGAACACCTTGGCGGGCATTAAGGCGAGCTCTCTCACCAATATCCACTTCATTCCACTCATCCTGCTTTACACAAACCGCTGCCGGACCATAGACTTCAGTTAAGCCGTAGACGTGTGTCAAATCAAATCCAAGCTTTTCCATGCCCTCAATGATCGAAGCTGGCGGTGCAGCACCAGCAATTAAGCCCTTCACGCCAGCAGGCACTCCCTCTTTTAATTCATCAGGGGCGTTCACTAATAGGTTATGCACAATCGGGGCGGCGCAGTAATGCGTGACAGCGTGTTCTTTGATAGCAGCAAAAATATGTTGTGCATCCACGCGACGTAGGCAGACGTTAATGCCGGCACGTGCAGCCACTGTCCATGGGAAACACCAGCCATTGCAATGGAACATTGGAAGCGTCCAAAGATAAATGGGGTGCTTGTTGATATCCCAATCCAAGATATTAGAAACAGCATTAATCGCTGCGCCGCGATGGTGATACACCACGCCCTTCGGATTGCCGGTTGTTCCCGAGGTGTAATTCAGGCAAATCGCTTGCCATTCATCCGCAGGGACTTGCCATGCAAATTGAGGGTCTCCTTCAGATAGGAATTTTTCATAAGTAAGCTTGCCAAGCTTTTCGCCAGGAACATCAAATTCTTTTTCCTCAACATCAATTACTAAAAACTCGCGCCCACTTTCTTTCTTGGCGATCTCGAGAGCTTTTTTCATCACCCCAGAAAATTCTGGATCCACAATCACGACTTTTGCTTCGCCGTGATTCAACATAAAAGCAACTGACTCCGGATCAAGACGTGTATTCAAGGCATTTAATACCGCCCCTGCCATCGGAATACCAAAATGCGCCTCAACCATGGGCGGCGTATTGGGCAACATCACAGCAACTGTATCGCCTAGGCCAATACCATGCTTTTGCAAAGCGCTTGCAAAGCGACGGCAACGCTCATAAGTCTGACTCCAAGTCTGACGCAATTTGCCATGAATGATTGCCAAGCGATCCGGATAGACTTCAGCTGATCGTTCAAGAAATAATAGTGGAGTGATCGGAGTGAAGTTCGCTGGGTTACGATCTAAACCCTGCTCAAAAATATTAGTCATGCGTTCCTTGAATATTGCTCTTTTTTTAATCTAAATTTCGATGACATTTAAATGTCAGCAAGCGCCTTGACATGAGCCACTACGCTACGACCCAAAGCGGAAAGGTTGTAACCACCCTCCAAGCAGCTGACAATGCGGCCTTGCGCGTATTGGTTTGCAATCACCTTAAGCTGCTTGGTAATCCAAGCATAGTCGTCTTCTACCAAGCCCATTTGCCCTAAATCATCCTCACGGTGAGCATCAAAGCCTGCAGAGATGATGATGAGCTCTGGCTCAAAATCTCTCAGACGTGGCAACCATTGCTCTTCTACTATCGAGCGCACTACATCTCCTCGAGTTGAAGCTGGCAAAGGGACATTCACCATGTTGTTTGCCCCGTCTAAACCGCTATATGGATAAAACGGATGCTGGAAGAAGCTACACATGAGGACATTGGGGTCATTAAAAAACGCTGCTTCAGTGCCATTACCGTGATGCACATCAAAATCGATGATGGCTACACGTTCGATGTCGTATGTCTCCATCGCATAGCGCGCAGCTACTGCGACGTTATCAAACACACAAAATCCCATAGAGCGGGTTGGCTCTGCATGGTGACCAGGAGGGCGAACTGCACAAAACACATTTTCAACCTCGCCCTTCATCACCGCATCAACACCTGCGATAGCGGCACCCGCTGCACGTAGCGCAGCGCTCCAAGTGTGCGGGTTCATAATGGTATCGCCATCGAGCATGAAATAACCACTCGCTGGTGAGCGCTCTTTAACAAAGGCAATATGATCTGGGCTATGAACCAACTCCAACTGATCTTCAGTTGCTAGCGGCGCATCGAGATGGTGCAGAAAGCGATCGATGCCACTACGAATGAGTTGATCATTGATTGCCTGAATGCGCTCTGGGCACTCGGGATGATGACTACCCATCTCATGTTTTAAAAAATCTGGATGAGTTATGTATCCTGTTGTCATTACTAGAAATCCTCAATAGCAAAACTATAATTTTTATAATCTAATAAAACCTGCCAACCCTTCAAAAACCCATTTTTTTATCCATGAATTTTCGCGTCTCCTACCTTGCTTCAATACTGTTCATAGCACTACTGCTTGGCGCTTGCTCAAGCACTCCCATCCAGCAAGTTAGCCCTACAGAGACTATCGTAAACCAGTCTGAGGATGCCGCCATAGAAGCCCGTTTTAGCCAAAACCTCAATCAATTAATCACTCAAATTGCCCAAACCCAGGGAATCCCTCAGGCAAGCCTTGAATCAGGCTTCTCAGATGCTAAAACGATTCCGTCCATACGCAAATTGGTGTTACCCCCATCGGGCACCTTTAAAAAGAATTGGGTGGCCTATCGCAAGCGTTTCATTGAACCGGTTCGCATCAAGGCCGGCAAGGCCTTTTGGGAGCAAAACCAGGCCTACTTGACCAAGGTTGAACAAGAATCAGGGGTTCCAGCCGAAATCATCGTATCCATTATTGGGATTGAAACCATTTATGGCCGTCAAACTGGAAATTTCCGGGTAAAGGATGTACTTTCTACATTGGCCTTCAGCTATCCAGATACTCCCAACAAAGCCAGCCGAGAGCAACTCTTTAAAGACCAGCTTAAGGAACTCATCCTCATGTGCTGGACCGAGGGTGGCGGCAACTTGCCCGCCAACAATAGCAAGCAAGGATTGAACCAAACTCGCTTTAATGCCTGTTTAAATCAGAACAGCTCTTATGCGGGCGCCATTGGCTTACCCCAGTTCATGCCAAGTAGCATTCGCAGCTTTGCAGTAGATGGTGATGGCGATGGGCATATTGACCTCAAGCAGAGCTCTAAGGATGCGATTGCTAGTGTGGCTAACTTTATGAGAAAACATGGATGGCAACCGGGAATGCCGATTTACTTCCCTGTGCAGGAGGGATCCATTAGTGAGGCAAGAGCCCTAGCTGACGGTGAACCTCAGCTGAAATACTCAGTTCAAGAACTCATCGCAAAAGGCATCTTGAGCAAAGATCAAGGCGATCTTCAAGCAGGTGGAGTTGAGCTACAAAGCAAGGCGCTCATTGTCGACCTTCCCTACCCCGATAAAGATGGCAACGATCAGGTTCGTTATGTAGTTGGTTTAAATAATTTCCTGACAATTGTGCAGTACAACCGCAGCTACTTTTACGCACAAAGTGTTGCTGAGTTTGCAGAAGCACTGGGATACAAGAACCAAAGTGTGGTGCCTGTAGCTTCAACTAAAGCGAAGCCAGAAGTAAAGTCAGGTGACGCGGTTAAGTCCAAGCCCAAGAAGACTGCTAGCAAGAAAAAACAAAAGCAGACTTAATCAACTTCCAGCTAAATATCTTACGCCGGAAACACTCCGGTGGACAGATAGCGATCACCACGGTCGCAGACGATAAATACAATCGTTGCATTCTCTACCTGGCGAGCGATACGCAAGGCAACAACTAAAGCGCCACCAGCTGAAATCCCACAGAAAATACCCTCTTCAGCAGCAAGGCGACGAGCCATCTCTTCAGCATCTGCTTGGCTCACATACTCAATGCGATCAACCTTATCACCTTGATAAATCTTCGGCAGGTACTCTGGAGCCCATTTACGGATACCCGGAATTTGTGAACCTTCCTCCGGTTGAGCGCCAATAATTTGGATATTGGGATTCATGGACTTCAGGTAGGTAGAAACTCCAGTGATTGTTCCGGTGGTTCCCATCGCTGAGATGAAATGGGTCACTTGACCATCCGTATCACGCCAGATTTCTGGACCAGTAGTTTCGATGTGAGCGCGTGGGTTATCCGGATTCGCGAATTGATCAAGCAATCTACCGCGACCCTCTTTTTGTAATTGCAGCGCATAGTCACGGGCAAATTCCATGCCACCAGAAGCCGCCGTCAAAATTAATTCGGCACCATAAGCAGCCATACTTTGTCGACGCTCAATACTCTGATTCTCAGGCATGACCAAAACCATCTTATAGCCCAACATCGCAGCAGTCATCGCCAAAGCAATGCCAGTATTGCCGCTGGTAGCCTCAATGAGAGTGTCACCAGGTTGAATTTCGCCACGCTCTTGGGCGCGCAGGATCATCGACAGCGCAGGCCGGTCTTTCACCGACCCCGCTGGATTATTACCCTCCAACTTTCCTAAGATCAGATTATTTTTGGAATCATTTTCTGCGCCAGAAATGCGTTGCAAACGAACCAGGGGTGTATTACCCACAGTCTGTGAAATAGTTAAGTAAGAAGGTGTGCTCATGAAACCATTTTAGCCATAAGCTAGCTTAGACGTAAAAGGGTTTAATTTCGGCGACTTGGTTCCGGACGATCCGAAGGATGGCGCGAACCACTTTGACTGCGTGAGCCACGTCTGCTAGCCTTGGAGCCCTCTTTATTAGTCCTGCCGTGAGGTTCACGAAAAGAGCTGGGTGCCTCAATGGTTAAACCGTTATCCACCATCTTTTCTACGGATTTCATGCCGATGCCGCGCACTCGCTTTTGCAAATCATTAGCATCCTGAAAATGTCCGCCATCCAAACGCTCAGCAATAATTGTTTTTGCTTTTGATGGTCCGATTCCTTTAATACTCTCTAACTCAGACTGAGTTGCGGTATTGACGTTGATTGGTGAAGCGGCAGCCAATCCTGAGACAGCTACAAATACTGAAAATACCAAAGACTTTAATAATTGATTCATTTAATCTCCATCGGTTAATAAAAAATCCACTCACACAAAGTGCAAGTGGATCAGTTACAACGAGTAAAGATTCAGTCGGTTGACTGTTTTCAACTACTTATAGCGGGCTTGCCAAGAAATCTGCATTGGCCGATAGCCAGGCAATATAACGACTGACGCCCTGGTCCACATTCAGGAAGGGCTCTGAGTATCCAGCGGCGCGTAGCTTGGTTAAATCTGCTTGCGTAAAGCACTGGTACTTACCTTTGAGCGCATCTGGGAACGGAATGTATTCAATTGCCTTTTCTTTAACTAGTTCTTCTAGGCTAGCTGGATTGGCATGATCGATTTTACGCATGGCATTGGCCACTGCATGAGCAACATCATTAAATGGTTGCGCACGGCCACTACCCAAATTAAAGATACCGCTGATTTCTGGGTGATCCAAGAAATACAAATTCACTTTTACTACGTCTTCTACTGAGACAAAGTCACGACTTTGCTCGCCAGCTCCGTAGCCACCATATTCACCAAAGAGCTTAACTTTGCCATTGGCCTTGTACTGGTGGTATTGATGAAAAGCCACGGAGGCCATGCGACCTTTGTGGGATTCACGTGGGCCATAGACATTGAAGTACCTAAATCCGACCACTTGAGCAGCATTGGATTTTTCAGCAAAACGCTTACGCATTACTTGATCAAATAAGAACTTCGAGTAACCATAAATATTTAACGGCTTCTCATGCTCGCGGCTCTCTACAAATACATCAGAACCACCATAAGTAGCAGCTGAAGAGGCGTAGAGTAACTGCACTTTTTGCTCTGTACAGATATCAAGCAAGTCCATGGTGTAGCGGAAATTATTCGCCATCATGAAGATGCCGTCAGTTTCCATCGTATCGGAGCAAGCGCCTTCATGAAACACTGCCCTCACCTTACCAAATCGACCACTTCTAAATGCTTCTAGAAATTCATCTTTATCAAGGTAATCAATGATGTCTAAGTCCGCAAGATTGCGGTACTTATCAGCGGGACGTAAATCATCGACCGCAATAATATTTTTCTCACCACGCGCATTAAGCGCCTGAACAATATTGGCGCCAATAAATCCAGCGGCGCCGGTTACGATAATCGTCATTGCAATTCCTCAGAAGTAACGGTGGCTGTACCTAACTTACCTACCACTATGCCACCAGCTCGGTTTGCCAAAGCCATCGCTCTTTCAAGTGGCCAGCCGGCTGCTAAGGCCACTGCGAGCGTGCCAATAACCGTATCACCCGCACCAGAAACATCAAACACTTCACGTGCCTGCGCCTTAACGTGACTCACTCCAGCATCGGTAAATAAACTCATACCCTCTTCAGAGCGCGTTAGGAGTAGTGCCTCAAGGTCTAAAGATTTTCTGAGATCCTGCGCCCTCTTTGTGAGATCTTCTTCGCTAGTCCACTGACCAACTACCTGACGCAACTCACTACGGTTTGGTGTGAGCACAGTGGCACCACGATATTTAGCGTAATCATCACCCTTAGGGTCAACCAGGATCATTTTCTTTTGAGTGCGTGCTTGCTCAATCATCAAAGCTACTTGGCCTAAGGCGCCTTTGCCGTAATCAGACAAAATCACCACATCAGCGTCGCCTACCAACTTCTCATAGCGCTCTAGCTTATGCGCCAAAGCAGCCTCACTAGGGGCCTCTTCAAAATCCAAACGAATTAATTGCTGCTGTCTTGCAATCACACGCAACTTCACAGTAGTCGGAACTTTTCTATCGATTTCAAGCTGGCTATCGACCCCACTTGACTTCAACAATTCGTTAACGCGATTACCCGGCTCATCATCACCAATCACACCCAAGATCGTTGTCTTGGCACCGAGAGCCGCTACGTTGCGAGCCACGTTGGCAGCGCCACCTAAACGCTCATCAATTTTGCCAACTTGAACAACTGGCACCGGTGCCTCAGGAGAAATCCGATTCGTATCACCAAACCAATAGCGATCAAGCATGACATCACCCACCACTAGTAAGCGGGCTTTAGAAAATTGTTCTCGGTTAGCTTTTTCCACGATGTAACTAATCTCTCTAATTGATACTTTTTACTTGTAATTAATTATGACGACCAATACCTTGGTACTCAATGCCTAATTCTTGCATAGCTTGTGGCTCATACAGATTACGGCCATCAAAGATGATGGGGTTCTTCAGTTTGGCTTTCAGAAGGTCAAAATCCGGACTGCGGAAAGCCTTCCACTCAGTGACGATCACTAAGGCATCGGCATCTTGAGTTGCTGCCATTGGGTCATCTACCAAAGTCACTTGTTTAAGGCCTTCTGGGTTACCTTTGAAGTCCGCCTCAAGGCAGTGTTTGGTTTCTGGCATCGCTACTGGGTCGTGAGCCACGATCTGAGCTCCACGCTTAACCAGCTCTTGAATAATCACACGACTTGGGGCTTCGCGCATATCGTCTGTGTTCGGCTTGAAGGCTAAACCCCAAAGGGCGAACTTCCTGCCCTTAAGGTCAGCACCAAAGCGTTTTTCAATCTTTTCTACCAAGATGTATTTTTGGGCTTCGTTCACCGCTTCAACGGCATCAAGGATCTTTAGATCTCTGCCATGTTCAATAGCTGTTTTGGATAAAGCGGAAACATCCTTCGGAAAGCAAGAACCACCATAACCAGTACCGGAGTACAAAAATCCATAACCAATACGAGAGTCCGAACCAATACCCTGGCGTACCGCTTCAATATCAGCCCCAACCAAGTCAGCCAGATTGGCTAGCTCGTTCATAAAGGAGATGCGGGTGGCCAACATGGCATTTGCGGCGTATTTAGTTAACTCAGCGCTTTTCACATCCATGTAATAGGTGCGCTCATGGTGCCGATTAAATGGCGCGTAGAGTTTGCGCATTTGCTCTTTAGCACGCAAGCCAGCTGGTGAGTTTTGCGTACCGATCACAATGCGATCTGGGCGCATAAAGTCTTCTACCGCCGCGCCCTCTTTAAGGAACTCAGGATTAGAAACTACTGAGCACAGCTCTGGCGAGAGACCTCTCTTTTGAAGTTCTTCAGCAATAGCAGCGCCAACCTTATCAGCGGTGCCCACTGGCACAGTCGACTTATCGACAATGACTTTAGGGGTGGTCATATGACGACCAATATTACGAGCAGCCGCTACAACGTACTGAAGATCAGCCGAGCCATCTTCATCGGGAGGAGTGCCAACAGCGATAAATTGAATGTCGCCATGCGCAACAGAAGCGGCAATATCGGTAGAGAACTGCAAACGGCCAGCGGCGTGATTGCGCTCAATCATCTCTTTGAGGCCTGGCTCATAAATGGGTACGCCACCAGAATTGAGAATCTCAATCTTTTTGGGATCTACGTCAACGCAAAAGACGTTATTACCCTGCTCCGCTAAACAGGCGCCGGTAACAAGACCAACGTAACCGCTGCCGATGATGGTGACTTTCATAATATCTCCAAGTAATTCAGATTACATTGAAGGGCCGCTAGGAACGGCTCCCTCACTGCGTCTTGGGGAGTATGCCTCCCAATGATTGCAGCCTGGGCACTGCCAGTAAAAACGTCTCGCACGGAAACCACAATTGCCACAGGTATAGCGGGCCAAGCTGGTTGTGCGCTGCTTCAATAAACTGAGTGTTGCCTGTAAATCCGATACTCGCTCAGGCGTGCCATTGCTTTCCGCTAAAGCCAAACGGGTCTCAGCCAACTTAGAAAGCGCGCTCAAGCTTGGTGAATGCTGCATCACTTCAACTAACATCACTTCAGCAGCTTGAGCTCCACGAATTTGAGTCATGTGCTTTTGAACAATATCGAGCAACTCACCAGAAGCTTGTGTTTTTAATAATTCGCAGAGCGCGCTTAAGCCTTCATCCGCTTTATTCAGCGTAGCATGCGCCGCCATCCAACGATCTGCGAGTAAATGCATATAAGCAGGATGTGTTTTAGTAATCACAGCCCATACCTCAATGGCTTGCGCTGGACGATCCATTGCAATCAGATAATCCCCTTGCAAAATCAGCGCACGCGCATGATGCGGAACTGCTTGCAATGCCAATTGAACGGATTGCTCTACCTCTGGCAAATCCTTGCGACGCAATGCTTCTTGACCTAACTCACAATGAAATTGGGCAATTTCAGTATGGTGGGATTTTCCTTGCAAGCCCTCAAGCTCGCTTGCGGCAACGATGGCTTTCTTCCAGTCTCGCTCGATCTGATACATCTCGAGCAAACTCTCTTTTGCAGGAGCAGCGAACTTACCTTCACCAACACGATTTAATGATGCTTCGGCGCGGTCCAATAATCCGGCACGCAGAAAATCACGGCCCAACTCATAAGCAGCATGATCTCGATCGCGTGGCTTTAAGTCATCACGATTAGCCAGGTGCTGGTGAACTCGAATTGCACGCTCAGTCTCACCACGGCGACGGAATAAATTACCTAAAGCAAAATGAAGTTCAATTGTTTCGGGATCGAGCTGAGCAATCTTGACCAAGGTTTCAATCGCCTGATCCGGCTGTTCATTTAATAAAAGGCTTAAGCCTTTAAATGTCGAGCGTTGCTGACGCATACGCTCGCGCTCATCCATGCGATTCTCAAGACGCAAATCCCAGCGCGAAGCCAACCAGCCAATGCCAAACATGACTGGTAATAACAGTAGCCAGGAGGTTGCGATCTGAATCATGCTGAGCAGAACATCAATAAAAAAATGGTCCGAATGGACCACTGGATATGCGCTATGTGACTAGGCACCAGAACCCTCTTTAGGGCTCACCTGCTTCAGAGGCTTGTAATCCACGCGCTCACGTAATTCTTTACCAGGCTTGAAATGGGGCACCCGTTTTTCCGGGATCAATACTTTCTCACCAGATTTTGGGTTACGACCAGTACGCGCAGGACGGTGATGCAAAACAAAGCTGCCAACACCGCGTAACTCAATCCGCTTGCCTTCGGCTAAAGCGTGAGTCATGGTGTCTAGCAATGTTTTTACTGCCAACTCCACATCTCTAGGTAGTAGCTGGGGAAACTGTTCCGCCAAGCTCTCCACGAGTTCGGAGCGAGTAATTGCTTGTTGCTCTTGATCTGACATGATCTATCAATAAAAAACCGCCGCTCTCCTAGTGGAAAGCGGCGATATTGATTTAGCCTTGATTGTCCAACTTCGCTTTTAACAAAGCACCCAAGTTGGTTGTGCCGGACTGCGCATCACCCTGGAGTTTGCTCATAGCGTCTTGTTGGTCAGAGCTGTCTTTAGCTTTGATTGAAAGATTGATTGCACGGGACTTGCGATCAATATTAATGATCATTGCAGTAACAGTGTCACCTTCTTTCAATACATTGCGTGCATCTTCAACGCGATCTGTTGAGATCTCAGAAGCACGCAAGTAAGCCTCAACTTCATCAGCCAAGTGAATGGTTGCGCCCTTAGCATCAACAGCCTTCACAGTGCCAGTTACAAGGCTACCCTTGTCGCTTACGGATGTGTAGTTATTGAATGGGTCACCAGACAATTGCTTGATACCGAGAGAGATACGCTCTTTCTCAACATCAATAGCCAATACAGTAGCTTCAACTTCGTCGCCTTTTTTGTATTTCTTAACAGCTTCTTCTCCTGGCTCATTCCATGAAAGGTCTGAGAGGTGAACTAAACCGTCGATACCGCCAGGCAAACCAATGAACACACCAAAGTCAGTAATAGACTTGATTGCGCCAGTCAGCTTGTCGCCTTTTTGTTGGCCACGTGAGAACTCTTCCCATGGATTGGCTTTGCACTGCTTGATGCCCAAGCTAATACGACGCTTGTCTTCATCAATATCCAGAACCATTACTTCAACTTCGGTTCCTAATGCAGTAGCCTTGCTTGGAGCAACGTTCTTGTTAGTCCAGTCCATTTCAGAAACGTGTACCAAACCTTCGATACCAGATTCGATTTCAACGAACGCGCCGTAGTCAGTCAGGTTAGTTACCTTACCGAATAAACGGGTGTTTGGTGGGTAACGACGAGCGATACCAACCCATGGATCATCACCAAGTTGTTTCACGCCAAGTGAAACACGGTTCTTCTCTTGATCGAACTTCAAAATCTTTGCTGTAACTTCTTGACCAACAGTCAACATCTCGCTTGGGTGACGCACACGACGCCATGCCAAATCGGTAATGTGCAAGAGGCCATCGATACCACCGAGGTCCACGAATGCGCCGTAGTCAGTGATGTTCTTAACGATACCCTGAACAACGCTACCTTCTTTGAGGTTAGACATCAACTTCGCGCGCTCTTCACCTTGGCTAGCTTCAACAACAGCACGACGTGACAACACTACGTTGTTACGCTTACGGTCAAGCTTGATAACCTTGAACTCCATCGTCTTACCTTCGTAAGGGCTGGTGTCTTTGATTGGGCGTGTATCAACGAGTGATCCAGGCAAGAATGCGCGGATACCGTTAACCATTACTGTCAAGCCGCCTTTAACCTTACCAGTAACAGTACCGGTAACGATTTCAGCTTGCTCGAGAGCTTTTTCCAAGTTCATCCATGATGCCAAGCGCTTAGCTTTGTCACGGGAAAGGATTGTGTCGCCATAGCCGTTCTCAAGAGCGTCAATAGCAACAGAAACGAAATCGCCAGGAGCTACTTCAATCTCGCCAGCGTCGTTATGGAATTCTTCAACAGGAATAAACGCTTCGGATTTCAATCCAGCGTTAACAACGACGAAGTTATGGTCGATGCGAAGTACTTCAGCCGAAATAACTTGGCCGGTCTTCATATTCGATCGGGTTAATGATTCTTCAAATAGTTCTGCAAATGATTCAGACATTTATATATTCACTTTGTGCCGCCAGAAGGCCTGACGGGTTAGGTTAAAAAAGCCCCAAGAAACACGCTAAATTAGAAAATCGCGTTGTAGAGTTTCTTAAGACGCCAAAACAACTTCTACTGCCCACCAAAAATTAAGCTATTTTTGATTGATACCAATCCAAAACCGTCTTAACTGCTTGATCTATCGATAATTCTGATGTTTCAAGCACTTTGGCGCCGTCTGCAACCAACAAAGGTGCGGCACCTCGACTACTGTCTCTGGCATCGCGCTCTTGTAAATCCTGCAGCAAGTCGCCTAGTTTAGCAGAAATTCCCTTAGCTATCAATTGCTTATACCGACGCTCGGCCCTAGCTTCAGCTGTTGCAGTGAGAAAAACCTTCAGAACTGCATCCGGAAATATGACGCTTGCCATATCGCGCCCATCAGCAACCAAGCCTGGAACAACCCTAAAACCATGCTGAACACCCACTAAAGCCTGTCTTACCTCTGGATGCACTGCGATTGCTGAAGCACGCAAACCGATACTTTCAGTGCGAATGGCCTCAGTCACATCTTCAGAATTGAGCAAAATTTGGCCATTTTTGAAGGAAATCACCAGTTTTTTAGCCAAAATACCCAGTTCTGGGCCATTTTGGGGGTCAATGGATGCTTTTTGACTACCCAAGGCAACCAGTCGATACAAGGCTCCACTATCCAGGTAATGAAAACCCAGCTTTTCAGCTACCAAGGAGGCAACCGTCCCCTTGCCCGAGGCGGTAGGTCCATCAATGGCGATGACTGGAGGTAGATTCATCAAAAAAGACTTTTAGGAAACGATCTTTGCAAATTCAGCAAAGTAAGTTGGGAAGGTTTTAGCAACGCAATTGGGATCATTGATCTGAAGCGCATTAGGACCAAAAGCTGCCAAGGAAAAACACATCGCCATGCGATGGTCATCGTATGTATCAATACCTTCAGCAGGAGACTTCCAATCAGCAAGTGATTGAGGGGCTTGCACCACGATGTAATCCGCACCCTCTTCAACAATAGCGCCAACTTTCTTCAATTCTTTTGCCATCGCTGCAATACGATCGGTTTCTTTCACGCGCCAACTGGCAATATTGTTTAAGCGGGTCGGGCCCTCAGAAAACAATGCAGCAACAGCGAGCGTCATCGCTGCATCCGGAATTTCTGTGCAATCAATTGTGATGCCCTTGAGCTTGCCATTCGCATGCTTCACGCCGGCAACTTCAATCCAATCTTCACCAGAAGAAATCTTTGCGCCCATTAATGCGAGTGCATCGGCAAAAGCAACGTCACCCTGAATACTCTCACTACCCACACCTAAGACGCGCACCGGTCCACCACCAATCGCACCAAGCGCTAAGAAGTAAGAAGCGGAGGATGCATCACCCTCAACCGATAAGGCACCAGGACTTTGATATACCGCATCAGAAGTCTTGGCAGGAATGACAAACGACTGCGCATCAGGGCAAGCAACTTTGACACCGAAGCGAGCCATTAATTTGAGCGTGATATCGATGTAAGGGCGAGAAATTAATTCACCAATCACTTCGATCCTGACAGGCTCTTTTGCCACTAAAGGCAAAGCCATCAATAAGGCAGTTAAGAACTGACTAGAAACATCGCCGCGCACCTTTACAACATCGTTGATTTCAATATCAGCAGCAAGAATCTTGATGGGTGGATAACCTTCTTGCAATTCGTAATCGATCTTTGCGCCAACTTGTCGCAAGCCATCCACTAGATCTCTAATAGGACGCTCATGCATGCGGGGCACACCAGACAAGCGGTAGTTACCGCCCTGCATTGCTAAAGCCGCCGTTAAGGGACGAATCGCTGTACCTGCATTACCCATGAAGAGGTCTGCATTCTGAATTGGGAACTTACCACCACAACCCTCAACTACACAAACTTTGTCAGCTTGATCAGTTACCGATAAGCCCAATTGACGAAGCGCATTACGCATCACCTGGGTATCGTCAGCATCCAGTAGATTTTTAAGAGTTGTCGTGCCTGAAGACAAGGCCGCCAATAACAAAGCGCGATTGGAAATGCTTTTTGATCCAGGCAAAACAATCGAGCCTTGCGCTCGCTTGAATGGTCCAATGTTGATATTAGGCAAACCACTCATCAAAGCACATCCAAATCTTGACGTGCTTTACTGGCCTTGTTAAATAATTTCTCTAAACCCGCACCATCATTATCAGCAATCAATTTACGCATGTGATTGACGATCAATAAATATTGATCAAGTTCTTTGAGAACTGCGGTGCGATTACCCAAGCAAATATCACGCCACATCTCTGGACTCGAGGCAGCGATGCGCGTGAAATCCTTAAAGCCAGCACCAACATGACTTAGTTTTTGATCAGCATCTTCGGAATTCACTACGCTTGCCATCAAAGCGTAAGACAGAATATGCGGCAAATGAGAAACGGCTGCGTAGATCGCATCATGTTGCACACAAGAAATCTTTTTCACAATAGAACCAACGGACTGCCAAAAGCCTTCAATTAAATCGGTGTCTTGCGGAGAGTTTTCTTGTAGCGGACAAAGAATGGTTTGCTTGCCCTCAAAGAGATCAGCTTTCGCTGCACTTGCCCCATGTTGTGCGCCACCTGCAATCGGATGGGCTGGCACAAACTGGCAGGCTTTTTTACCCAGGACTTCCTTGGCAGCCAAAATCACATCACCTTTAGTGCTGCCAGCATCCGTCAGCATGGTCCGAGGCTCTAAATGCGGCTCAATCACTTCAAAAGCAGCGCGCATCTGCGCCACCGGCACACACAACACAATCACATCGGATTGTTTTGCTGCTTCGACTAAATCCACCACAGCATCAATTGCGCCCATCTTGAGCGCTTGATCTAAATTTGCAGCACTACGACCAACGCCCAAGACCTTATTGACCACGCCTGCTTTTTTAAGGGCCAAGCCTAAAGAAGCGCCGATCAAGCCAACGCCCACAATGGTAACGGTACCGTAATTACTGGAGGGATTGATGATTGCCATTACCTGATGAAATTTGTCTGTTTACGGTTGAATTACTGCTTTGCCAAAATATCTTTAAGTGCAGCAATAAAGGCTGCATTTTCTTCAGGCAAGCCAATTGAAATACGCAACCATTGTGGCAGGCCATAATTTCCAACTGGGCGAACAATAATGCCGCGCTTGAGGAGCTCCAAATTAATGCGAGCGCCAGCGCCATCATCTTCACCCACCTTCACCAGCACAAAGTTTCCGGCCGATGGGAGATAAGTCAGGCCCAGTGCATCAAAGGCTTGAGTTAATTGAGCAAAACCAGCACGATTGAGTTCAAAGCCTTGTTGCAAGAATGCAGAATCCTGAAACGCTGCGATCGCTGCAGCTTGCGCAAGGCTATTCACATTAAATGGCTGGCGGATGCGATTCAGTAAATCGGTCAAAGCGGGTTGAGCTACCCCGTAGCCAATACGTAAACCTGCTAAACCGTATGCTTTAGAAAAGCTGCGTGACAAAATCATATTAGGGAAACGTTTCACCCAAGCAATCGCATCATAGCGTTGATCGGCAGCTAGGTATTCGTTATAGGCCTCATCCAATACCACCACCACATGAGCAGGCACAGCATTTAAGAAATCTTCAATTTCTTTTGCGGTCAGGTAACTACCAGTAGGATTATTTGGGTTCGCCACAAATACCAACTTGGCTTTATCACCTGCAGCTTTTACCGCTTGCAGCATCGCAGGCAAATCATGGCCATACATTTCAGTTGCAGCTACTTCAACCGCTTTAGCACCGACAGCCTGAGTGGCCAATGGATAAACAGCAAAGGCATGTTTAGAAAAAATTACTTCGTCACCAGCTTGAGCCACTGCGCGGGCAGCTAACTCCAAAATATCGTTACTGCCATTACCCAAGGTAATCCAATCCGTTGGCACACCCAGGCGTGCCGATAGAACATTCTTTAATTCAAAACCATTGGAGTCTGGGTAACGACCCAAGTCTGCCGCCGCCTTAAGCATCGCATCTTGCGCTGACTTTGGCATGCCCAATGGATTCTCATTGGAGGCCAACTTCACAATCTTGTTTTCATCAAGGCCGTATTCGCGCGCAACCTCACTAATAGGTCGACCACCGACATAGGGCGCTATCGCATGAATATGCTTTAAACCAATATTGGACTTAGAACTCATGCTGAGTGGGGATAAGAACCGAGATTTTTATAAAAAGCGGCTGTTGTTTTTAATTCATCTAATGCTTTGGCTACTTTTGCATCTTCAGCGTGACCAGCAACATCAATATAGAAGTGATACTCCCAAGTGCCTTTACGAGCTGGGCGGGATTCAAAACGATTCATGGATACACCATGCTTAGCCAAGGGCTCTAGCAAGCGATGCACTGCACCTGGCTGGTTGTCCACAGATAACACCAATGAGGTTTGATCTTTGCCAGTTGGTTGGCACTCGTAAGTTCCAACCACGACAAAACGTGTACGGTTATGTGGATCATCCTGAATCTGCGCGGCTACTGCCTGCAATCCGTAAGCCTCTTGAGCAGGATCACCAGCAATTGCTGCAAGCGTTGGATCAATCGAGGCCATGCGAGCTGCCTCAGCGTTGCTACTGACTGCCTGACGCTTTAATTGAGGGGCATGCACACTCAACCATTGCTGACATTGCGCTAAAGCCTGAGCATGCGCACAAACGGTTGTGACGCCATCCAAATTTCCACTCTTGGTTAAGAGATGGTGACGTATAGGCAGCACCACTTCACCGCTGATGCGCATTGGAGAATCCAAGAGCAAATCTAAAGTGCGTGAGATAGCACCCTCGCTAGAATTTTCCACTGGAACAACGCCAAACTGCGCCGCACCCTTCTCTACCGCCTTAAATACTTCATCAAGACTATTGCAAGGCAAACCAGCAATCGAGTGACCAAAATAGGTTTGCGCTGCTTGCTCTGAAAATGTTCCTACTGGCCCGAGATACGCAATCGTCTGACGAGCCTCCAAGGCACGACAAGCTGACATCACTTCACGCCAAATTGCGGCGATGCCATCCGCTAATAGCGGGCCCTTGCTGAGTTCCTGGAGACGTGCGACAACTTGACGCTCACGCTCTGGCCTAAATACCGGTGATGAAAAACCACCCTTGATATGACCAACTTCTTGAGCTGCTTTTGCACGCTGGGATAACAAATCCAAAATCTGCGCATCGAGTGCATCGATCTTGTCGCGGATTGGCGCAAGGCGCTGTTCTTCGGTACTCTGATCTTTAGAGCTCATTAGGCACGCCTTTCAAAGTCACGCATAAATTCCACTAAGGCCTTAACGCCTTCAATCGGCATTGCGTTATAAATACTGGCGCGCATACCACCGGCCGCCTTATGCCCACGCAAGGCAACCAAGCCTGCTGCATTAGATTGCTCTAAAAACTGAGCATTCAAATTCTCATCCTTCAGGAAGAAGGTGACATTCATTCTGGAGCGATATTCTTTTGTAACGCGATTCTCATACAAACTACTTTGATCCAAGAAGTTGTAGATCAAACCCGCTTTTTCTTGATTGCGCTTTTCGATTGCCTTTACGCCGCCTTGTTTTAGCAACCACTTAAACCCTAATCCAGCCATATAGATTGAAAAGGTTGGGGGAGTATTCAACATCGAGTCAGTTGATGCCTGCTTTGACCAGTCCCAAATAGATGGGGTGATCTTCATGCTGTGACCCATCAGATCTTTGCGCACAATCACAATCGTTACGCCAGACGGTCCAATATTTTTTTGCGCACCGCCAAACCAAACGCCGCACTTGCTAACATCCATCTCTTTCGAAAGAATATTGCTAGAGATGTCAGCAACCAAAGTTTTGCCATTCACATCAGGCACATCCGGAAACTCCACACCGCCAATGGTTTCATTGGCACAGTAATGAACGTAAGCAGCATCATCGGATAGTTGCCAAGTAGAGCGATCTGGAATCGTATTGAATTTTTCAGATGCTGAAGATGCAGCTAAATGAGCCACACCATATTTTTCAGCTTCTTTAAATGACTTCTCAGACCAAACACCGGTAACTAAAAAATCTGCCTTGGGACCATTCTTAGCTAAAGGCATCAGATTCATTGGAATAGCGGCGTTTTGACCTAAGCCACCACCTTGAAGCATCAATATTTCATAAGAATCTGGAATACCCATGAGCGTGCGCAAATCTTGCAGCACTTCCTCATAAAGAGCCATAAACTCTTTGCCACGATGACTTACTTCCATGACGCTGGCGCCCAAGCCTTGCCAATTCAACATCTCCGCAGCAGCCTGCTGTAACACCTCTTCAGGCAAGGTAGCAGGCCCCGCAGCGAAATTGAAAATGCGGCGGTCAAACGTCATGATGAATTAATTAACCTTGTATGAATGCCAATTAGGCATCGCCAGCTTCATCAGAATTGGCGTCAATTGCTGGGTCAGCGGAAACATCCCCACCCTCAACATCTTCACCGTCATCCAAATCATTCTCATCATCAGAATCGCTTTCAGCAATACGCTGCAAGCCAGACAAGCGTGTGCCTTCATCAACGTTGATCAATGTGACGCCTTGTGTTGCGCGCCCCATCTCACGAATCTCTGAAACACGTGTGCGAACCAAGATACCGCCAGTTGTGATCAACATAATTTGATCCTCAGGAGATACCAAAGCAGCAGCAACTACTTTTCCGTTTCGTTCAGTTGTCTGAATGGCGATCATGCCTTTAGTTCCACGACCATGACGAGTGTATTCACCAATCGGAGTGCGTTTACCAAAACCATTTTCTGTTGCAGTCAATACGCTACTTGGAATAGCCAGGCCATTCGCATCAACGACAACCGCTTCAGCACCCTCGGCAGCTTCAGCCGGGGCAACTAACATGGCAATCACTTGATGACCTTCACCCAAGTTCATACCGCGCACACCGCGTGCTGTACGACCCATTGGACGAACATCGTTCTCATCAAAGCGAACCGCTTTACCAGCGTCAGAGAACAACATCACATCATGCTGACCGTCAGTAATGGCTGCGCCAACTAAGAAGTCGTTTTCATTCAAATCAACGGCAATAATTCCGGCCTTACGTGGATTAGAGAAGTCAGACAAGCGCGTCTTCTTCACAGTGCCCAAGCTGGTAGCCATAAAGACGTAATGATCATCTTGATATCCCTTAATCGGGAGAATCACAGTAATCTTTTCACCTTCAATCAATGGGAACATATTGACGATCGGCTTGCCACGTGAATTGCGGCTACCTTGTGGAACCTCCCACACTTTGAGCCAGTACATACGGCCACGATCGGAGAAGCACAAAATGATGTCATGCGTATTCGCAACGAAGAGTGTTTCAATCCAATCTTCATTTTTCGTAGCGGCAGCTTGTTTGCCACGACCACCACGTTTTTGCGCGCGGTATTCACTCAGAGGCTGGCTCTTCATATAACCAGTGTTAGAAAGTGTGACCACCATATCTTGCGGAGTGATCAAATCTTCTGTGAACAACTCAGTTGCATTCATTTCAATGAATGAACGACGACCTGTATCACCACCGGCAATACCAAACTCAGCCTGCACTTCTTTCAATTCAGACTCAATGACTTGAGTGACACGCTCTGGCTTAGCCAGTAAGTCGAGCAAGTCAGAAATCTCTGCCATGACATCTTTGTACTCGTTGACGATTTTGTCTTGCTCAAGGCCAGTCAAACGTTGCAAACGCATCTGCAAAATTTCTTGCGCTTGGCTATCAGACAGACGATAGAGGCCGGTAGACTGCATGCCGTACTCAGGCAATAAACCTTCAGGGCGATAAGCGTTGCGACCGCCCGGAGTATCTGTCTCAGCACGCGCTAACATCTCGCGAACCATGGAAGAATCCCATGCCTTGCTCATCAATTCTGACTTAGCAATCACTGGGTTTGCAGCAGCTTTAATGATGGCAATAAATTCATCAATGTTTGCCAAGGCAACTGCCAAGCCTTCTAAGACATGACCACGTTCACGCGCTTTGCGTAATTCAAAAATCGTACGACGTGTAACTACTTCACGACGATGCTGCAAGAAGTACTCGAGCATTTGCTTCAGATTCAATAGGCGCGGCTGGTTATCCACCAATGCCACCATATTCATACCGAAGTTATCTTGCAGTTGAGTGCTCTTGTACAAATTATTCAGAACGACTTCAGGCACTTCACCACGCTTGAGCTCGATCACTACGCGCATGCCTGACTTATCAGATTCATCACGCAGATCAGAGATGCCTTCTACTTTTTTCTCATTCACCAACTCAGCAATGCGCTCGAGTAAGTTCTTTTTATTTACTTGGTATGGCAATTCGTCAACGATGATGGCCTGACGTGCACCCTTATCAAGGTCTTCAAAGTGGGTCTTGGCACGCATCACCACACGGCCACGGCCGGTGCGATAGCCTTCGCGAACCCCTTGAACCCCGTAAATGATGCCGGCGGTCGGGAAATCTGGGGCCGGAATGATCTCAATCAGCTCATCAATCGTGCATTCTGGGTTGTGCAAGACGTGTAAACAGGCCGTAATCACCTCATCCAGGTTATGGGGAGGGATATTGGTAGCCATACCAACCGCAATACCTGAGCTGCCATTAATCAGCAAATTAGGCACTTTTGCAGGAAGAATCAGGGGTTCTTTCTCGCTACCATCGTAGTTTGGCCCGAAATCCACGGTTTCCTTGTCCAAATCGGCCAAAAGCTCGTGGGCGATCTTACGAAGGCGAATCTCGGTATATCGCATTGCAGCAGCGTTATCGCCGTCTACGGAGCCAAAGTTACCCTGTCCATCAACCAGCATATAGCGCAGCGAGAAGTCCTGGGCCATACGAACAATGGTGTCATACACCGCAGAATCGCCATGCGGATGGTATTTACCGATCACATCGCCAACTATACGGGCAGATTTTTTGTAAGCACGGTTCCAATCGTTGTTTAATTCATACATCGCGAATAAGACCCGGCGGTGAACCGGTTTGAGGCCGTCACGTACGTCTGGCAGGGCTCTGCCGACAATGACGCTCATTGCGTAGTCCAAATAGGACCGCCGCATTTCGTCTTCTAGGGATATTGGTAGTGTTTCTTTAGCGGCTTGTTCCATTTAGAAATAATATCATTTTGATGACTGATAGCCCCTATGCTAAGATTCTGTCAGTTTGTACGAAATTGAGATGTGTCGCTTTGCGGTTTTTTGCTTCAAAGTAGGGCGAATTACATTTAAGTTTGACTTTAATTAAAAAAGAGATTTTTGAGGACTAAAAATGAACAAAACCCTAAAAGTGTTGTTAGCTTCTGTTGTTACTGTTTCTGCATCTGCAGCAATGGCTTCTGATAACTGGGAAAACAGCGCTGGCTTGAATTGGAAAAACGGCGACGGCACATTGTGCTGGCGTGACAACAGCTGGACACCTGCAACTGCAGCTCCTGGTTGCGATGGTTATTTAACAGCCAAAAAAGCTTCTGGTGTAAGCCAAAGCAAGATCACTTTGCAAGCTGACACACTCTATGACTTCGACAAAGCAACATTGAAGGCAGAAGGTAAAGCAACTTTAGACAAAATCGCTAAAGACTTAAGCAAGATCAAATTAGAAGTAATTATTGCTGTTGGTAACACTGATAGCGTTGGTACTGATGCTTACAACATGGCTCTCGGCCAACGTCGTGCTCAGTCCGTTAAAGCTTACTTGGTAAGCAAAGGTGTTGACGGTAGCCGTATTTACACAGAATCAAAAGGCAAGAGCAATCCAGTTGCATCTAATGCAACTGCTGAAGGCCGCGCTAAGAACCGCCGCACTGACATCGAAGTTGTTGGTACAGCTGCAGTTAAGTAATTCTTTTTACTTGTAAAAAAGCCCGGTTCTGCCGGGCTTTTTTATTTCCGCTATATTCGTAATTCATCTATCTCAGTAAGCCTCTCACGCCTTTATCTCTATGAACGTCGATCAATCTGAAATCGCCAAATTTAGTGCCCTAGCCCATCGCTGGTGGGATCCCCATAGCGAATTCAAGCCTTTGCATGCAATCAACCCTTTGCGCCTTAATTGGATCAAATCCTTTGTAGGTCTAGAGAGCAAAAAGGTTCTAGATGTTGGTTGTGGCGGTGGAATCCTGGCGGAATCTATTGCGCAGTCTGGCGCCGATACCTGCGGCATTGATTTATCTGAAAAAGCCCTTAAGGTTGCTGAATTGCATGCCCTCGAGGTAGGCGCTACCCTCAAATACCGCTCTATATCTGCGGAAGCGCTAGCCGAAGAAGAGCCAGAGCAGTATGACGTCGTGACCTGCATGGAAATGCTAGAACACGTTCCAGACCCTGCCTCAGTAGTTCGAGCCTGCGCCAAGCTCTGTAAGCCGGGCGGCATCCTCTTTTTCAGCACCCTCAATCGCAGCCCTAAGTCCTACTTATTTGCCATTATTGGTGCGGAATACATCTTGCGATTACTGCCCAAGGGTACGCATGAATATGCCAAATTCATCAAACCTTCAGAATTGGTCGCATTTACACGCCAAGCAGATCTAGAAATGATCAGCATGAAGGGTATGAGCTACAACCCCATCACGCAGGTCTATAGCCTTGGTGAAGATGTTGATGTGAACTACATGATTGTTGTGCGCAAATGAGTAACGGGTTAGCAAGCCCTTACAAGGGTATCTTTTTTGACCTAGATGGCACCCTAGCCGATACTGCCCCAGACCTCGTAGCAGCTGCCAATCAGCTCCTCATCGCCAGAAATCTCGCGCCTAAGCAATATGAGGTCTTGCGCCCTTGCGCCTCTGCCGGAGCTCGTGGCCTCATTGGCGGAGCTTTTGGAATTGCCCCCGACCACCCTGACTTCATTCCCTTGCGAGATGAGTTTTTTACAAACTACGAGAAAGCTTTGCTGGTCAACAGCGTGCTTTTTGATGGCGTAGAGCACTTATTGGACCAACTGGATGGCGCCAAGCTTCCTTGGGGCATTGTGACCAACAAGAGTGAGCGCTTTACGAATCCCCTTACTGATTTGATGGGTCTGCGCCAAAGAGCAGCATCGACTGTATCCGGTGATACCACTCCATACTCAAAACCACATCCAGAACCCATCTTGCATGCTGCCAGGCTTGCCAATGTTGACCCAGCTAGCTCTGTATACATTGGTGACGACATCAGAGACATCGTGGCAGGCAAGGCAGCAGGCATGAAGACGATTGCAGCGGCTTATGGCTATTGTGGCTGCGAAGAGCCTCCAGAAGCCTGGGGTGCTGACTATCTTGTGCGCCACCCCCAAGAATTACTAGAAATCATCTTCCCGCAGTAGGGCTTAATTTGCAATCTGCAAGATATTCAGCAATTTAAGGCAAGGAGCCTTAAAATAGAATTTCCAATGCATGCATTCTGGGACCGACATGGTTTCGACGTGGGTTACAAAGCATCAAGGGCATACCGAGGACCCGTTATCTCGTAAATCAATGGGAATGTAATAACTGCAAACGACGAACGTTTCGCACTAGCCGCTTAATTGCGGTTGCCCCTGAACTGATTCTCTCTTGGGTCAGCTAGCGCAAGCTAGATCAGGGTCATTTACAAGAGATAAGATCATTTCATGTCACGGGGAATGGTTCGAAAACTTAGTGAATCGCCAGCGTGGAACATGTCAGTCTGTGACTAGCTAGCTAAATTAAATGATATGACTAAGTATGTAGAACTTGTTGTAGAGGATTTGCGGACGCGGGTTCGATTCCCGCCGGTTCCACCATTTTGAAGTACGTAACAGTCAAACGCCACCTTCTGAGGTGGCGTTTTTCTTTCCGTCTATTTCTTACTTCACATTGATTGCATCAACGCTTCGGTGTTTTACCAACCATCTTCACCGCCCTCAAAAAATCAAAGTCGACACCTTTATCTGCTTGTGTCACTGTATCTAAGAAAAGCTTGAGGTAACCGCGCTCTGCAGTAGGCTCTATCACTGGATTGTCTTTTGCACGCTTAGCCAATTCTTCATCTGAAACTAATAAACTAATCTCGCGATTCTTCACACTGAGGCGAATGCGATCACCGTTCTGCACATGCGCAAGTGGCCCACCTACTGCAGCCTCGGGAGTCACATGCAAGACGATCGTTCCAAATGCAGTGCCGCTCATACGTCCATCAGAAATCCGCACAATATCTTTTACCCCAGCACGAGCCAGCTTCATCGGAATCGGAATGTATCCTGCTTCAGGCATACCGGGCGCACCTTTGGGGCTAATATTCTTGAGCACCAAAATGTCATCAGCTGTCACATCTAAGTCTGGACTATCAATACGATTAGCTAGATCCTCGCTATTTTCAAAGACAACAGCGCGACCCTCATGCTCCATGAGCTTCTCATTAGCAGCAGATTGTTTAATGATCGCGCCGCCAGGAGCCAGGTTGCCATGCAGAACCGCAATACTGCCACGTGGATAAATTGGGTTATCAAACTTGCGCACGACATCTTGCTTAAAGCTTGGCGGGGCTGCATCAATCTCTTCGCCTAAAGTACGACCGGTTACTGTCATCGCATCTAGCTTTAGTAAAGGCTTAAGCTCACGTAGCAATGTCGTCATACCGCCGGCATCATGGAAGTTCTCCATGTAATGATCACCAGAAGGCTTCAAGTCCACTAGTACTGGGGTCTCATCACCCATCTTATCGAGCGCATCTAAATCAATCTCTAGACCCATACGTCCAGCGATAGCAGCTAAATGCACGATGCCGTTTGTAGATCCACCAATCGCCAATAAAACACGCATCGCGTTTTCAAAAGCATCAGCTGTTAATACCTTGTCAATTGTTAGGCCGTCTTTTGCCATTTGCACAGCACGAGTACCAGTCTCTTCGGCAATCCGAATACGATCGGCAGTCACCGCTGGTGGAGTAGCGCCACCCGGGACTGTCATGCCTAATGCCTCAGAGATACAAGCCATCGTACTTGCCGTACCCATCACTGAGCAAGTGCCCACGCTCGCTACCAATTGATCGTTGACTTCATCTTTTTCAACTTCATCAATTTCTCCAGCACGGAATTTTCCCCAATAGCGGCGGCAGTCCGTGCAGGCACCCACACGCTCGCTACGATGAGAGCCGGTCAACATTGAACCGGTGATCAACTGAATGGCTGGAAGACCTGCAGAAGCAGCACCCATCATTTGCGCTGGCACTGTTTTATCGCAACCACCAATCATGACTACAGCATCCATCGGCTGAGCCCGCAACATCTCCTCGGTATCCATCGACATCAGGTTACGCAAATACATGCTGGTCGGAGCAGCAAAACTCTCATGAATAGAGATTGTTGGAAAGTCCATCGGTAAACCACCAGCAAGCATCACGCCACGCTTTACAGCCTCAATCAGTTGCGGCATATTGCCGTGACACGGGTTATATGCGCTACCGGTATTAATGATGCCAATCACAGGGCGATCTAATGCACTATTGGTATAGCCTGCACCCTTGATAAATGCTTTACGCAAAAACAAAGAGAAGCCTTTGTCGCCGTAGCTCGTTAAGCCCTTACGCAAACCACTCTCTGTGGACTGCTTTTTCTCTTTGTTCGCATTGCTTGTCATAAATAATTCTTTAAATAAAAAAAATAAATAGAAATTACTACTCAGCTTTGATATCCGCTTCTTTAATCACTTTTTCCCAGCGTTTTACTTCTCCAGCCAACAACTCTGCAGATTGCTTGGGTTTTGTAGGCGCTGCAGCATAGACGCCCTGCTTTAAAAAAGCCTCTTTAACCTCTGGGTTTACCAAGAGTTTAGCGATAGCGCTATTGAGTTGGTCAATGATCGGCGTCGGTGTACCAACCGGGGCTAAAACTCCGAAGGTGGAACTCACCTCTAAAGCCGGCATACCCGACTCAGCAGTAGTAGGAACATCTGGCAACATCGAGATGCGCTTGGCCGTTGTCACCGCCAAAGGACGCAATTGGCCGGCAGTAATGAATGGCAACGCTGCCGGAACCGTTTCCACCATCATATTGACCTGGCCCGCTACCAAATCGGTCATGGCTGGGCCACTACCCTTATATGGCACATGCGTGATTTTGATGCCAGCCTCTTTTTGGAAAATCTCTGCGCCCATCCTTTGAGGCGCACCCGCGCCAGAAGAGGCGTAATTTAATTTATCTGGATTAGCTTTTGCATAATCAACCAAACCCTTCAAAGTTCTGACTGGGACATTGGGATTAACAACCACCACCAAAGGTACTGAGCCAACAATCATGACTGGAGTGAAATCCTTCAGGAGGTCGTAGCGCAACTTACCCTTTTCAAGAGTGGCCATAGTTGAATGCGATGTCACAGCACCCATCAATAAGGTATAGCCATCTGGATTTGCCTTAGCAACAGCCTCTGCACCAATGTTGCCACCAGCACCGCCGCGATTTTCAACTACAACTTGTTGCCCTAAGGATTCGCCAAGATTCTTCGCGAGAATGCGCCCAATCACATCAGTTGCCCCACCTGGAGGATAAGGAACAATCAGCTTAATAGGTCTATCTGGATAAGCTGCATGCACTGCAGCAGAAAATCCAAGAATGAGGGCGCCCTGGGCAATGGAACGGCATAATTTACCGAATTGATACGTAATCATTTTTGTCTCCGTAAACAGCTTTATTTTTATGATTTAAATATACTAAACTTTGCTGTCGCACACATTTGAGTGCACTAAGCTCGGCACCACATTAATACCAAGGACCACCATGTCAACTATTCAACCTTTTCATCTTGCATTTCCCGTAGATAACTTAGAGGCAGCCCGTACCTTTTACGGCAGTACCTTAGGTTGCGCTGAGGGTCGTAGCTCAGATGAATGGATTGACTTTGATTTCTTTGGGCACCAATTGGTCGCCCATCTTGCACCTCAAGAATGCGGCAATACCGCCTCAAATGAGGTTGACGGACATCAAGTTCCCGTAAAACATTTTGGGGTGGTTCTGACAATGCCGGATTGGCACGCATTAGCAGACCGCCTAAGTAAGAGTGGCATCAAATTCATTATCGAGCCACAGATACGATTTAAAGGCAAAGTTGGTGAACAAGCCACGATGTTCTTCCTAGATCCTGCTGGCAACGCCTTGGAGTTCAAAGCGTTTGAAGATCCAAGTCAGTTATTTGCTAAATAATTTTTGATTTCGTGCGCTGTTTACTTGACGCTCAATCGCCAGAGTGAGGTAGTTTCTGCAGCCCTGGCAAAGTAAATTAAATCAGTCTCATCCCCTGACTTTGGATGCTTTGGCTTGGTATCGATACGGCCAAGAACAATCAGCCCCGCAGCCTCAATCCACGAGAGTAACTCTTGTCGAGTTCGCAGCTCCAGATGCTCAGCCAAGTCAGACAGAATCAACCATGCCTCACCCTCAGGCAACAAATGGTCTTTTAATCCAGCCAAAAATCCTTTGAGCATTTGACTCTCTGGATCGTAAACCGCATGCTCTAAAGTGGAGCTAGGTCTTGCAGGTACCCAAGGTGGATTGCACACAATCAAGGCGGCTTTTCCTGATGGGAATAAATTGGCTCTCACAATTTCTATTTGCGAACCCAGATTTAGTTGTGCGATATTTTCTTTGGCGCAAGCGAGCGCTCGATCATCTTGATCGGTGGCAACAATCTTCTGCACGTCACGCATCGCCAAAATAATAGAGAGCACTCCAGTGCCAACACCAATATCAAAGGCTATTGATTCAGCATCTAAAGCCTTAGGTAATGGAGTGTTACAGACCAGTTCAATGTACTCGCCACGAACGGGTGAGAAAACGCCGTAATGGGGGTGAACAAACACCGGATCGCCATGTTCATCAGCCAGAATAGGCAATCCATTCTTGCGCCACTCATGAGCGCTAACTACGCCCAAGAGTTCACGCAAAGAAACTACATAAGAATGACTTACGGCGCCATAGGCTTCTACACATGCCCGCGAAATATCTGGTGCACGGCGCAATGAAATCGTGTGGTCTGGGTTGCATTGGATTAACAACATGCCCAGTATTCGGGCTCGTTGAGACTGAATGAGCCGATGTTGATTAAAGATATCTTTTGCTGTTTTCTTGGGAGTAGGATCATCCGACTTATCTACCCTCTTGCCCTTACGCTTAGATTTTTTCGAAGGTTTATCTATTCGTCGAACCAAAGCCTGTAATAGCTGTCGGGCATTCTGGAAATCGCCTTTCCAGAGGATCGCAGTGCCTTCGCAAGCTAAATGATAAGCATCATCAGCCGTTAAGGTGTCATCAGCAGCGACTACTTTTTTATGGGCTGCAATGCCATTTTCGGAATGCCAAACTGCAGAACAGGCTTGACCGCCCTCTTCCCAACAAATGGAAACATCTTGCATCATGACTTACTCAGGAGGATGCTCCTCTGGATTGACATCTAAGGCAATTAAAAAACGAGAGACCATGTTGTAAGCTGCCACTACAGTCACCAGCTCCACGGTATCCGTATTACCCAAGGCAGCCTGTAAGCGCTTCATCAAAGCGCTATCAACCTGAATGTTGCACGTCATCTGAAAAGTCAACTCTGCAGCATCGTTTTCAACATCTAAGAAAAGAGCCTTCGGGAAGCTAGATTGGCCAATTAAGCGCAATGCCTGGACCTGCTCTTCAGTACCACCAGCTTTGATAAATGGTGGTGCATGATGAAAGAACTCATATTCCGCGCCATTGAGAACCGCCACCCCGCACATAGCCAGTTCGCGGAGCTTTGGATCCAGAGAGAGGTTATTACGAATCTCTCCCACAAAATGATTCCATCCCTCAGCAATGGGGGTGCTATGCAAGAGCATGCGGTCTAGATTAATAAACTGACCACCACGCCTCTTGCGAATAGCCGCTACGAGCTCAGCAGGCTCAGCCAAATCCATCGGCTGGTAAGGAATTAAGCGTTCAGACATGGGTCTCTTGATGGGGGGTTTTAATCAAAATGAGCAATAAGTGCTTAGATTACCACTCGAATACCGTCTTCCTCGATAATGCTCATATCGCCACAAAATATTCGCTATGAAACCGATTCTGAACATTGCAGCCTATTTATTTGTCAGCCTAGACAATCTTATCGAATTGCGCACCAAAATTCTCGATGAGTGCAATGCACGACACCTAAAGGGAACTATCCTCTTGACGGGTGAAGGGATCAATATGTTCCTGGCGGGAAGTGAATCTGAGTTGCGTGGCTTTCTAGATTGGTTACGCCTGGATTCGCGCTTTGCACCCCTCGAGGCCAAAGATAGCTGGTCTGAAACACAGCCATTCAAAAAGATGTTGATCAAAATTAAGAATGAAATCATTCGCATGAATCATCCAGCGATTCGCCCGGAAAAGGGTCGTGCGAATTTCATTACGCCAAAAAAATTGCAGGAGTGGCTTGACCGGGGAATCGATGACTTAGGGCGCCCTGTAGTCATGGTAGATACACGTAATGCGTTCGAAGTTGAGTACGGGACTTTTGAGAACGCACTACATTTCAATATCGAGAAATTTACAGAATTTCCCGAGGCAATCACTGCACACAAAGATGAGTTGGCCGATAAAACTCTAGTGAGCTTTTGTACTGGCGGAATTCGCTGTGAAAAATCTGGTCTTTATATGCGCGAGATTGGTATGCAACATAGTTATCAACTTGAAGGTGGCATCCTCAAGTACTTTGAAGAAGTTGGTTCTGCACACTACACCGGCAGTTGCTTTGTATTTGATGAGCGGGAAGCGCTGGAGCCTAACCTAGACTCCATCCCACTTGAGCGCTCTATCCGAAAAAAACAAACTGCATAAATAACAAAAGTCTTAACTCGATTTACCCACCAAAGTCATATGCTCAACAAAAGGTGGTTTTGCAAAAAATGGTCCCACAATGGCTCGCCATTCAGCAAAGGCATCAGATCCCCTGAAGTCCACCGTGTGATTCTCAAGGCTATCCCAATAAATCAATAGCAAGTAGCGCGCTGGGTTTTCAATGCTGTGATTAACCTTAAACCCTCGGAATCCTTTAGCCTTGGCGATAACGGTATTCACGCCACGCAAAATAGCCTCCTCAAACTCAGCAGCCTTACTAGGGTCAATTTCTATATCGCAGTGCTCCAAAATCATGGCATTTCCTTTGTTTAGATTCTTAGGTATCGATAGTAAACTCAAGCAGAATAATAAATAACAATTTTAGAGACATGGCCAATTTACCTAGCGTTGTCATTCTTGGCGACTATGAGCAAGCCCTCCGCCGGTTTTCCAATTGGACTCGGGTAGATCAACGATGTCATATCGCCATTTATCACGAACCCCTTCATGGGGAAGCGTTATATGAAGCAGCGAAAGATGCCGATGTGATTGTGCTTGTGAGAGACCGCATACCTTTTAACGAAGCTCTCATTGCGCGACTCCCAAAGCTAAAGCTATTCATATTCACTGGCAAACGCAATGGCACTCTCGATGCCTCAGCTCTGATAGCCCGCAATATCCCGATTGCCTGCACCCCAGGCGGCCCGTCCAAAGAAACTACTACCGAATTGACATGGGCATTAATTTTGGGAGCTTCAAAACACTTAGTCCGTCAAAATAAATTAGTGGACTCTGGTAGCTGGCGCGATGAATGCTCTGTCCTCCCAATGCTTGCAGGTCAGCGACTTGGCATTATTGGCATGGGATCTATCGGCAGCTCCGTTGCCCGCGTCGGCAAAGCTTTTGGCATGGAGCTGGTCACCTGGAGCCCCAATATGACAGCCGAACGCGCCGCCGCCCAGAATGCCAAATCAGTTAGCCTGGAGGAGCTCCTAACAACATCCAAGATTGTCAGCCTCCACCTAGTAGCGGGAGCTAACACTAAGGGCTTGATTGGGGCTGCAGAGCTGGCAATGATGCGGCCAGATGCGCTCCTGGTAAATACCTCTCGCTCTGCCCTCATCAACATGCATGCTTTGCAGGATGCTCTTGTTGCTGGGCGACCAGGTCAAGCAGCGATTGACGTCTTTGATATTGAACCCCTTCCAACCAGTGACGCCCTGAGAAACACACCCAACCTTCTCACTACACCCCACTTAGGATTTGTTGCTGAACCTGTTTTTGCAGAGTTCTCTAAAGGAATTATTGATACCTTAGAGGCGTGGTTAGAAATGCGCGCTCTGCCGTACCCATTTGAAGCTTAATTACCTTGAAGACGCTCACGCCATTACAATTATTTATCAGCTTCAGCAAAATCGGCATGTCCGGTTTTGGTGGGGTATTGCCATGGGCACGACGCACTCTAGTTGAACGTGACAAGGTATTAAGTTCGGAAGAATTTAGTGCCATTCTAGGCATCTGCCAAATTGTTCCAGGCCCGAACATTGTGAATCTTGCGGTGTGTATTGGCTCTCGCTTTGCTGGTGCCAGAGGCGCATTGGCAGCAGTCCTTGGTTTAACAATGGGACCCATCTGCATTGTGATGCTGTTAGCTGTTCTTTATACACATTACAGCTACATGGAGTCGATACAAGGAGTGCTGCGAGGAATTTCTGCGGTTGGGGTTGGCTTAATCGCTTCCACTGGCATCAAAATGTTACGCGACGAGTTACGCTTTCCGGCAATGCTACTGGTGGTACTGGTTACAGTAATCGCAGCCAGCTATTACCAGCTAGGACTTGGTTGGGTAGTGCTCATCGCGTCACCACTTGCCTGGTTTTTGGCGCAGAAGAAGGCTCGCAAGCTATGAGCATATTGCTAAGTCTATTCTTAAAACTCTCTGCCTTTTCTTTGATTGCCTTTGGCGGCGTAAATGCTTTACTTCCAAGCTTGCTGAAATTATCGGTTTATCAAGAGCATTGGATAGACCTTCAAACTTTTGCTGATTATTTTGCGATTGCACAAGCTGCACCAGGTCCGAACTTTATGACGGTCACCTTAATTGGCTGGCATGTTTATGGTGTTTTAGGAGCGCTAATAGCTACTGTTGCAATTTCATGGCCATCTTCAATTCTGGTTTATCACTTACAGCGCCTGATACTCGGCATGCAGGATGCTCATAAAAAGAAGTCGATTCAATATGCAGCTGCAGCTCTAGCCATCGGCCTAGTGCTCTCTTCAGCATGGCAGATTGCTTTACAAATCAATCACAGCTACGCAGCCTATGCGCTGACACTATTAACTATTGGAATCACTGTTTTTACTCGTTGGCATCCTTTATATTTAATCGCAATGGGTGCAATTCTCGGCATCCTGGGGGTCATATGAAAGTAGTTATCTTTTTAAAATCTATCTTTGTTTGTGTATCTTTAATAGTAATTTCTGCACCACAAGCACAAATCAACTACCCCAATAAACCCATTACCGTTGTCGTACCCTATGGCGCCGGTGGAAGCGCAGATTCTCGGAGTAGGCAACTGGCTCAGAAAATGAGTTTGATTTTGAAGCAACCGATCGTGATTGATAACAAACCTGGTGCCGGCGGAAACATAGGTACTGAGTTTGTTGCGAGAGCAGCACCAGATGGATATACCATTGGCATGGGAAACTTTGCCCCGCTGGCAGTGAATAAAACCCTGTTTGGCACACTGCGTTATGACCCCGAAACAGATCTTAGCCCGATTATTCTGATTGAAAAGGGCCCACTCATTTTGGTAGTAAACCCAAATTCGCAATACAAATCTATTCAAGACATTGTTGCTGCAGCCAAAGCAAAGCCAGGCACCCTTACTTTTTCTTCAGGAGGTATTGGAGGTAGCCATCAATTATCGGCGGAACTATTTATGCAGAATGCTGGCATTCAGATGATTCATGTCCCATACAAGAGCGGCTCTGCTGCGCTAACCGATTTAATGGCAGGCAACGTAGACATGATGTTTGATCAAATGTATTCGGCAGTACCCAGCATCAGAGCAGATAAATTACGACCCATTGCCATTACAAGCAAGAAGCGGTCGCCACTCTTTCCGAATGTGCCTAGCTTTGCCGAAGTTGGCTACCCCAAGGTTGAGGTACTGAACTGGCAGGGTTTTATTGCGCCTGCTAAAACTCCCAAGCCCATTATTGACAAACTGAATGCCGCAGCCAACGAGGCTTTGAAAGATCCGCAACTGCGAGAGTTAATGCTTTCTCAAGGAAATGAAATTGGCGGCGGAAGCCCTGCTGATTTCGCTACCCTGATTAAGTCTGAGGCTGCGAAATGGAGTGCAGTAGTTAAGGCTGGAAATATCAAGCCTGAATAGGCTTGACTGAAAAACTTACTTCAGCGCTTGGTAAGTCAAAATACCCAAGAAAGTAAGGCACAGCGAACCAATCAAATGCAAAAGCGCAGTGCCTAGCGCCCAAGTTACTTCGCCGCGCTGCATAAACCCTACAACCTCAGCAGAAAAGCTGGAAAAGGTTGTGAGTCCACCCAAGAAGCCCGTAATTACAAACAACTTCCACTCTGGGGAGAGATTTGGGTTGTTGCCAAAAAAGGCTACCGCAATACCAATCAGATACCCGCCCACCATATTGGAAATAAAAGTTCCCAAAGGAAGCATGGAGGTAACGCCTACTGTAGCAAGATTAAAACCCGCCCTCAGTAATGCACCAAGGCCTGCGCCGCAGAAGATTGCAAGGATAGATAGCGACATAGGAATATTTATTGAATTGTAAAAGTAAGCATGCCAATGGAACCCATTTCTATTCCATCCACTTGTGTCTTAGGCGCCTCACCCTGCTCTTGCTGAGCAAGCACATACAATGCAGGCCAATAATGCTCAGGGGTTGGAATAGATAAATGAGCGGCATCACCAAATTGCTCCCAATGAATCAGAGTCTCATGGTGATTGGCCTTCATTTCTGAAACAAAGAAATCGTTGAACTCCTTGGCCCACGGATAAGGGGTCGCGCCCTCCTCCCATTGGATAGTCCGCAAGTTATGAACAACATTACCGCTTGCCAGAATCAAAATGTTCTCATCACGTAAAGGGCGCAATTTTTTAGCCAGCTCGTAATGCTCATTTGCAGATAAGGAGCCATCTAGACTCAATTGAACTACGGGAACATTGGCATCTGGATAAAGATATTTGAGAACGGACCAGGCGCCGTGATCAATGCCCCACTCATTCTCTTCAAGCACCACAGGAACACCTAGCAATTCCTTTACGCGGTCTGCCAACGCAGGGCTTCCAGGCGCTGGATACTGAATATCAAACAAGGCCTGCGGAAATCCGCCAAAGTCATGAATCGTTTTGGGCTTGGGCATTGCGGTAACCCACACTCCACGGGTTACCCAATGAGCCGAGATGACTAAGATTGCATCTGGGCGTTTGAGTGATTTACCAAGACTGGCCCAAGCGGCTGTATAGCGATTAGGCTCGATGGCGTACATCGGACTGCCATGGCCAGCAAATACTGCAGGTTGGCGATGGCTAGTCATTAATGCAGATTAACCGAATACGTAACCAGTATGAGCTGCAACCAATGCAAACAAAATAGCCAAGCTAGTAGCGGCTGCCAACATCACGATCAAAGTAATGATCTTCTTGTTGATTTCGTCTTTCGTTTCTTTATGCCATTCGTTCATGCTAAATCCTCATTAAACACATTAATTAGTAGCGCAATTATCCACTATCGGCCGCGGCCAGCCTTACGCATCATGGCTTTTCCGCCTCCAAAGCCTGCCTGAGGCCTACCGCCAGGTCCGGACGGGCCTTTTGGGGCTGGTGGACGGGCTACTGGCTTCGCTGCTACTGGCTTGGCCGGGGTTTTTGATTCAGGTTTTTTATCGTCAGTCACTTTTTGCTCCTATGGATATCATATTGCCATGATTACTGACTATTCTATCCAAGCTGTCGCGATTAATGCGATTCCCTTGATTTTTGCCATCACCATCCATGAAGCTGCCCATGGCTATGCAGCACGTCAATTTGGCGACAATACGGCCTATATGCTGGGTAGAGTAAGCCTCAACCCCATTAAACATATAGACCCCGTGGGGACAATCCTCATTCCCTTGCTGTTGATTCTGTCAGGGTCCCCCTTTTTAGTTGGCTATGCCAAACCGGTACCTGTGAACTTTGGGCGCCTGCGCAATCCCCGTATTGACTCCATTTGGGTGGCTTTAGCTGGTCCTGGATCGAATTTCATTCAGGCTTTAATTTGGCTAATCCTACTCATTGGCTTTGTTGGACTTGGCATCAATGAAAAGTTCCTCATCTCCATGTCACAGGCTGGCATTACCTGGAATTTAGGATTGCTAGTTTTCAACCTATTTCCGCTTCCACCTCTAGATGGTGGCCGGATTCTGGCGGGACTCCTGCCAGCACGCCAATCTATTGACTTGGGTAAGTTAGAGCCTTGGGGCTTTTTTATCGTTCTAGGCCTCGTATTTACTGGGATTATTGGCAGCCTTTGGATGACCCCCTTGATGGCCTTTTTTGAGTGGTTGATTCTCTTGCTGACCAGCCCCTTAAGAATGATTTTCTAAGGAAATTCAGATCGGCAAAAATCAGCATTCGAGAGTATGCTGACCCAATACTGCATCACATCTTCCATCTATTGAAATCATTGGAGTCCTCATGAAAATCAAACATCTTGTTTTAGCCATCCTTGCACCAACACTATTACTAAGTGGAATTGCCTATGCACAATTTAAAAAACCTGAGGACGCAATTAAGTATCGGCAGAACGTATTTAATGTGATGGCGAATTCTTTTGGAAAAATTGGCGCTGTTATTAAAGGCGAAGCACCATTTAATAAAGATGAAGTTGCCAAGAATGCAGCTGTTGTTGCAATGCTCTCCACCCTGCCATGGCAAGCATTTGGTCCAGGCACTGAGGGTGGCAATGCGCTTCCAGGCGTTTGGTCAGACAATGCCAAATTTAAATCTGCTGGAGAAAAAATGCAGGTCGCAGTAGCGAATCTCAATACTGCTGCGCAGTCAGGTGATCAAGAAGCAATTAAGAAGGCATTTGGTGCAGCTAGCGCTACCTGCAAAGGCTGCCATGATGACTTCAAGAAAAAATAATTAGTTCGTTATCAAGTAACCCAGAATCACCGCAATTAGGCTGAGCAGTAATAACGCTAGGCCGCGTTGCCAAGCTCCATCCTTGGAGGCCTGACCCAAGTCAGCAGGCAGATACTTTGCCTCCTCGCTTGGGTCGATTTCTTTATCGCCCATCAACATTGGCTTAATTAAATTCTCACCCTTGAATTTCTGATAATAAAAAATTGCACAGAGGTGAACAACAATCAAAATAATCAGAACCTTTTCATTCTGATGATGAATAGAGGTTAAAAGTGCAACCGTTTCATTAGAAACATGTTTTGCGAGCGGCCCCTCAAAAGCGATATCGTCATTTGCGAAAAGACCAGTCACCGCCTGAAGACCAATCGAAAACAGTAAAGCTAGAACAGATAAGGCGCCCAAGGGGTTGTGGCCAAGACTCGCCTTAGCTTTGCCAGATAGATAATTCAGAAGGCCTTTTGGGCTTGGTACGAAATTGATAAAACGGGCATGGTGCGAGCCAATCAAACCCCAGCAGATTCTAAAAACAATCAAAGCCAAAACACAGTAGCCAACTCGCGCATGGAACTCCATCGCATTGCCGCCAATCTTGACGGTCACGAAACTCAAAATAATTCCGAGAACCAAAAACCAATGAAAGAGGCGAATCGGCAAATCCCAGATACGAATGATTTTTTTCATAACTTAAGAATAAATCACCACATGGGATTGCTCCCGATTTATTTAATCTCTGGCAGATCCTTCTGAATGATCTTCAAGCCTTCACGCAAAGCTTCTTGGTAACGCTCTCGCTCCGCCTTCATCGTCTCTGTAGTCCAAGAATAAAAACCTTCGCCGGTTTTCATGCCCAACTTCCCGCTGGCGATACGATCGCTCAAACATTTTGCAATATCTGGAGAGTTATTCAGGGTGGGATAAATCGTTGCTCCACCAGCACCATGCACATCTAGACCAGCATGATCCCTCTGCATTGCAGGTCCAGCAGCGATGTAGCGGAAACCAAAGCCAAAACGTACCGCCTTATCAATATCTTCTAAGCTAGCAATCCCTGCATCGACCATGGCAAAGGCTTCACGTGATAAGGCATGCTGCAAGCGATTTGCCAAGAAGCCTGGTAAATCTTTTTTAACAGTAACCGGCACCATACCGCAGGCCGTCATCAATCGAGAAAGGCTTTCACCCACCATGGGAGAAGTCTTTTGGCCATAAACCACTTCTACGCAGGGCACCAAGTGCGCAGGCATGAAGAAATGCAAACCAATCATTCGTGCTGCCGTTTTCAAGCCTTTTGAGATATCACTAATCGGGAAGCTCGTGCTATTACTTGCCAAGACCGCTTCTGGCTTTGCATATTGCTCCAGCTTGGCAAACAACTCTTGTTTAATATCCAAACGCTCAGGCACGCACTCGATAACCAAATCCACCTCAGGCCAATCTATCTCCTCTAAAGATCCGGCGGTAGAGAGCAAATGTAAGCGATGCTCATAACCAAGATCAATCATGGTGTTAGCAAAGTAATCTGGTAATAGAGCACGACGCTCGGTAGTGGGCTCTAGGACTTGTACAGCACAACCCCCGCGTGCGCAAACGGCTGCCACATCAGCACCCATAGTGCCGCCGCCAACAATGACGACTTTAGTTTCGGATGGGGTAAACAACATCTTCATTTCTCCTTAGGGGATAAGATAAGAATTACAAATCCTCTTACAATGTTTTCATTATTCCAATAAAAAAGTAAGTGAGACATGATCCCAGTCAATTCGGTACTGCAGGTCGGGCAATTTCCAGAAATAATGCAATTGGAGATTGATAAGCGACTGAGCACAAGCAAACTACTCGACCCTCAGGACAAACTTCCCGATGGCAACTTCACCGCCATCCTTACCCGCTCAAACACGCAAATCCCAAAAGAGCTACTGGAGAAACTACCAGACATGCAAATGGTTGCGACTTGTGGCGTGGGCTATGACAACCTCCCCTTGGACTATCTCAAGGCCCATGGAATCAAAGCCAGCAATACTCCGGGCGTTCTGAATGATGCCGTCTGTGAGCTGGCCATTGGCATGCTCTTTAGCTTATTGCGTCGCATTCCGGAGGCGCAGGACTTTGTCAAAAGCACCGCTTGGTCTAAGGCGCCCTTCACCATCACCTCCACCCTTGCAGGGAAATGCGTTGGGATTGCAGGCATGGGTCGCATTGGGCAAGATCTAGCAAAACGCTTAGAGCCATTTAAGGTCAAATTAGCCTACACCGGCCCCACTCGAAAAGAACTCCCTTACGAGTATTTCAGCGATATCAAGTCCTTAGCAAAGGCATCAGACATTCTTATTCTTGCATGTCCTGCTAGTCCAGAAACAGAAAAAATGATTAATGCTGAAGTCTTGGAAGCCTTGGGGCCGAGAGCTTATCTTATTAATATTGCACGAGGCAGCGTAGTAGATGAGGCGGCACTTTTAGTTGCACTGCAGCAAAAAATCATTGCTGGTGCAGCTCTCGATGTATTTGAAAATGAACCAAATCCAAACGTCGGCTTCTTAAATATTGATAATGTCTTACTAACACCGCATATTGGAAGCGCCACTTCTGAAACGCGACAATTGATGACGAACCTAGCAATAGATAATTTAGAAGCTTTCTATAATAAAAAACCACTTCTGACTGAAGTAAAAAATTAAAACGGAGTAAGTAGTGACCATTTCCCTACACCCTTCCACGCTGCCCGCAGTGCTCTCACCTGTACTGACTCCATTTAAAGAAGACGGCACCCCAGATGCGCAAAAGCTACTAAAGCAATGTCAATGGCTCGAAGCTAATGGTGTTGGCCAAGCGATCTTCGGTACAAACTCAGAAGCCAATTCCATGTCTGCCCGTCAAAAGATGGCCACATTAACCGCATTGGTTGAAGGTGGCTTAAATCCAGCACACATGATGCCTGGTACGGGCGCCACGTCCATTGATGCGACAGTTAGCATGACTCGCCATGCCATTGACCACAAGTGCGCGGGTGTATTGATGCTACCGCCTTTCTACTACAAAGATATTACTGATGATGGCCTCTTTGCTTACTTTTCCGAAGTGATTCAAAAGGTTGGCAATGCAGCATTGCAAATTTATATCTACAACATTCCACCGGTCACCAAAATTAACCTCAGTCTTTCTCTGCTAGAGCGCCTGGCTAAGGAATACCCAAAAACTGTTGTTGGCATGAAAGATAGTTCTGGTGATTGGGCTTATACAGAGTCCGTAATCAAACTCTTGGCACCATCAGGTTTCCGCGTATATGCCGGTAGCGAAGTCTTCTTAATGCGTGCCCTGCGTGCAGGTGGCGTTGGCTGCATCTCCGCTACTGCTAACGTAAACCCTAGGGCCATCGCTGAATTGGCGGCCCATTGGAGAGAATCTGACGCAGATCAACGCCAAGCCGCCCTAGATCAAGTACGCTCAGTATTTGCTCAATATCAAATGATTGCCGGTATGAAAACTGCAGTTGCACACTTCAGCAAAGATTCAGAGTGGTTACGCGTACGCCCACCACTCATGCAACTGAGTGCAGATCAGCAAGCGAAGTTGTTGAGCGAGCTACAAAAAATTAATTTCAGCATGCCAGGCCTTTAATTCAATAGACAGATAACAGGAGACAAAAATGAAGCTTATTAAAGTAATTGCTCTATCGCTCACTTTGTTGTTTAGTGCAGCGCAAGCACAAAATATTTCAGTAGCAACCGGCGGTACTGGTGGTGTTTATTACCCAATGGGTGGTGGCCTTGCCTCAGTACTATCTAGCAAGGTACCTGGAATGTCTGCAACTGCTGAAGTGACTGGCGGCTCAGTAGATAACCTAAACCTCATCGGCACAGGCAAGCCTTACGTTGGCTTCTCTATGGCTGATGCTGCTAAAGACGCCAAAGATGGTGAAGGCAAATTCACCAACAAGAAAATCGATTTGCGTACTCTCTTGGTGCTCTATCCAAACCTCATGCACGTTGTAACAGTAGACTCCACTGGCATTAAGTCCATGAAGGATCTCAAAGGCAAGCGTATTAGTACAGGCGCCCCTGGTAGTGCAACTGAAGTAATGGCTTTCCGCCTCCTCGAGGCTGCTGGCTTAGATAAAGATAAGGATGTCAAGCGCGAGCGTTTGAGCGTAGCCGAATCTGTCAACGCAGTAAAAGACCGCAAAATTGATGCGTTCTTCTGGGTTGGTGGTTTGCCAACTGCCGCTGTAACCGACCTCGCTAATAGCCCTGGCATGAAAATCGTCATGATTGATAATGCTGCTGAAGTCGCCGCCATGAACAAGAAATATGGCAATTTGTATTTCGCTGCCAATATTCCAAAAGAAACCTATAGCGGCATGGGCAAAGACAATAAGGTTGCTGGTGTAGCTAACATCCTCGTAGTTAACGCCAATATGCCTGATGATGAGGCCTACAAAATTGTGAAGGCTGTCTTTGATAACAAGCTTGAATTGGTTCGTACTCACAAGGAGTACATCAACGTAACCCTTGAGAATCAAAAACAAAGCTCCTCACCAATCGCATATCACCCAGGTGCAGCGAAGTATTTCAAAGAAAAGAACATTAAATTAAATTAATTTAATTTCACACTGATATCAGGAGTGCCCACAAGCACTCCTGAATTTTTTGATAGTTCCGCATTAGCAAGACAAAAAAGCTGTATACAAAAAAATAGGTAGAGACATGACACAAGCTGTAATTGATAACGAAACACAAGAAAAATTAGATGCCTTCATTAAGCAAGAGGAAGGTGATTCCAATGACTACAAAGGTCTCTTGGCCAAGTTCATCACCTTGGTGGCGGTTGGCATGTCACTCTTTCACCTATACGCCGCTTACTCCATTGTTCCAACCCAGCAACTGCGTGTTATCCACGTAGCCTTAGTACTGTTTTTAGTTTTCCTAAGCTTTCCGATTGCGGCGCGCTTTAAGAACCGCCTCATGTGGTGGGACATCCTATTTGCTGTCGGGTCGATAGCTGTCGCCTATTACATCCTCAGCGGTGGAGATGATCTGTTTGATCGCAATACTGCCCCGAATTCAACTGACGTCATGTTTGGCGTCTTCCTGATTGCGCTAATCCTAGAGAGCGTCCGAAGAACCAATGGCATGGTCTTGGTAGTAGTGACCTCTCTTTTCTTGGCGTACGCCCTCTTTGGCAACTACTTACCAGCCCCTTGGACACACAAAGGCTATGACCTTGATCGTCTAGTGGGCTACATGTTCATGACGCTTGAGGGTATTTATGGCACTGCGGTGGACGTATCAGCCACCCTCATTATTCTGTTCACCATTTTTGGCGCCTTCCTCCAATTTACTGGTGCAGGCAAATTCTTTATCGACTTCTCTTTTGCTGCTATGGGCGGTAAATCTTCTGGTGTTGGTAGAACGATTGTTCTCTCCTCATTCTTGTTGGGCGGCCCATCAGGTTCTGGCGTAGCCACTACTGTTACCGTTGGTTCAGTAGCAGCCCCGATGCTCGATAAAGTCGGTTACGAAAAAAATGCGGCTGGTGGTTTGCTGGCTGCCGGTGGTTTAGGTGCAATCATCTCCCCGCCTGTACTTGGAGCAGCGGCATTCTTGATCGCTGACTTTTTGAAAATTTCTTACTTAGACGTGTTGCTAATGGCAACCATTCCAACCATCCTGTTTTACCTTGGCTTATTGGTCATGGTGGAAATTGATGTACGCAAGTATGGAATGAAGAACATCCAGTTCAAAGCAGCAGAATCTGCCTGGCAGTTAACCAAGAAATATTGGTTCCACTTTTTCTCACTAGTCTCGATTGTGGTCTTCATGATGTTTGGCTTCTCGCCAGTCATGTCCGTGTTCTGGGCGACCGTGGTATCCGCGCTCTCGAGCATGCTGCGTCGTGACACTGCCATCATTCCTTGGGAGTGGTTCCAAGGCAAAGAGAAGATTTTCTCTGGTCTCTACAACTCTAACCTTACCAAAGCTCTGGCATCTGGCTCGACTGGCGTTCTAGCGATTGCAGTGACCTGTGCTGGTGCCGGCTTAATTGTTGGCACTGTTACATTGACCGGTTTAGGCTTGAAATTCAGCTCTATTGTGATTCAGTATGCAGGCGGCTCACTCTTGCTTACCGCCATCTTCACAGGCCTCGTAGTTTGGGTTGTCGGACTTGCCGTTCCAGTAACTGCGTCATACATTATTTGCGCCGTGATCGCAGCACCTGCGCTGATTAACCTCGGCGTTCCAGAATTTGCAGCGCACATGTTTATTTTTTACTACGCCGTGCTTTCTGAGGTATCCCCTCCAACAGCACTCTCCCCTTTTGCAGCTGCGGCTATTTGCAAAGGCAATCCATACAAGACCACCCTGCAAACTTGGAAGTACGTTGCACCAGCAATCTTGGTGCCATTCATGTTTGTGCTCGATAAGTCAGGCGTGAGCTTATTGCTAATGGGCTCCACTACTGCTTTAGAACAAGCGGATTGGGCTCAGATTGCCTGGGTTTCATTTACCGCAGTAGTTGGCATCATCTGCTTGGCTGGCGGACTTCAAGGATGGTTTATTGAGAAGACCAAAGTCTTTGAACGCATCATTATGGTGATCGCAGGCGTGGCACTTGCCTACCCTTCAACCGAGGCTGACATCATTGGATTTGTAGGTTTTGGTTTGGTGCTGATCACTCAGTCAATCACCCATTTCAGATTGAATCCCAAAGCTAGCTAAGAATATTTAAGCTGCGTCAGAACATAAAAAATCCCGCCTCATGTGAACTGACCCCCAGTAGTTGGACGGTTTAGTTAGGTTAGCACGAGGGATTGAGTTCGGTATTGCACCGGGCTCAATCCCTTTAGTTTTTGTTTGATTCGATCGTGGTTGTAGTAGTGGATGTATTC
>NZ_JACVOQ010000023.1 GCF_018882325.1 Polynucleobacter sp. 78F-HAINBA
TGTCTTCATACTTGAGTCGTTTGAAGGCACTCTTGAGCATCTGCATCACCGAGCTAATCTGCGGGCGATCCGCAATCTCATAGGAGACGATCTCTTGGTTGTATAAATCTAAGATGGGCGAGAGATACACCTTCTCACCCTTGATATTGAACTCGGTGACGTCGGTCACCCACTTTTGGTTGGGCGCTTTGGCTACAAAGTCGCGCTCTAACAAGTTGGGGGCTACCTTGCCAATGCCCCCTTTATAAGACTGATAGCGCTTGGGGCGCACGGTGGATTTAAGCCCTAGTTGTCCCATGAGCTTTTGCACTGTCTTGTGGTTTAAGTATTGATGTTGATTGCGTAGCTCTAA
>NZ_JACVOQ010000011.1 GCF_018882325.1 Polynucleobacter sp. 78F-HAINBA
ACCCGCTTAAGACCGCCAAACTCTAGAAACTCTTTAACTACCTTTAGCTTGAACTGCTTGCTGTACTTGCTCATAAAACAAAACCCCCTTGGTTGGACAAAGCGTCCAACTTTTGGGGGTCAGTTCATTCGGGTGGTTTTTTTATTGAAGAAGACTGGCGACTGAAATCAGCTGCGTCCTGTACTTCCAAACCCACCAGCTCCGCGACTACTCTCGGTGAATTCTTCAACCACCTTAAGTTCTACCTGTTGGACTGGCATGACTACTAGCTGAGCTAGGCGCTCCATTGGCTCTAGTTTGAATGCTGTAGATCCGCGATTCCAGGTGCTGACCATCAGCTGGCCTTGATAGTCCGAGTCAATTAATCCCACTAGATTTCCGAGAACGATGCCATGCTTATGGCCTAGGCCAGAGCGGGGAAGAATAAATGCCGCATAGCGAGGGTCCTCTACATAGATTGCGAGACCTGTTGGGACAAGTACTGTTTGTCCTGGAGCAATTTCAATAGCCTCATCAATGCAGGCGCGCAGATCTAATCCGGCACTACCTGGGGTCCCGTAGGCAGGCAGTTGATCGCGCATACGTTCATCGAGAATTTTGACTTGAAGTTGTTGCATGGAATTTCCTAAAACGGGATAAAAATAATTGGAATAAGTTTTTGGTGAGACTAGATTTTTTTGGCGACCAGCTGAATCAGTTGACGTGCAAGTTGGAGCTTTTCAGCTTTAGCAATTTTCTTGCTGCCACTCTCATCAATGATGAGGAGTTGGTTAAGATCGCTGCCAAAAGTATCTGGGCCAATATTGCCAACTACCATCGGGATGCCTTTGCGCTTACGCTTCTCTTCAGCATGCTTTTGGAGGTCGGTAGATTCAGCTGCAAAGCCCACGCAATAAGGGTGTGCCTTGCCACCTTTGGTTTTGACCGTTTTAGCCATATCGGCAAGGATGTCTGGGTTAGCCACAAACTCTAAGTTTGGAGCTTGCTTACCTTGGCGCTTGATCTTTTCTTTCGCTGGCTTGGCAATACCCCAGTCAGCCACCGCAGCAACTGCAAAGAAAATATCGCAGTCAGAAGATTGCATAGTGGCTGCATGCATTTCTTTAGCGCTGACTACGTTAGTGCGGGTAATTTTTCCAGTTGCGGCGAGTGGTGTATCCAAGTCGCAAGGACCAGCAATCAGGTGCACTTCTGCGCCAGCTTCAACAGCTGCACGAGCGATCGCAAAGCCCATCTTTCCAGAGCTACGATTGGTGATGCCGCGTACAGGATCAATCGCTTCAAAGGTAGGGCCAGCAGTAATGAGTACACGCTTGCCTGCTAATGGTTTCTTCTGAAAGAAGGCAATCAGTTGCTCAGTAATTTCAGCGGGCTCGAGCATGCGTCCGTAGCCTACTTCGCCACATGCCTGAAAGCCACTTGCTGGGCCGAGTAATGTAACTTTATCTGCAAGGAGGCGCTCGGCGCTTCTTTGTGTTGCTGCGTGTTCCCACATCTGTTTATTCATGGCGGGAGCCATCAATAGTGGACAATCTCTTGCTAGGCAAAGAGTGGAGAGCAAGTCATCTGCCAAGCCGAGAGAAAGCTTAGTCATAAGATCCGCGCTTGCAGGTGCAATCACAATTGCGTCTGCTGCTCTGGAGAGTTCAATATGGGCCATATTGTTAGCAATACTGCTATCCCATTGGCTGGTGTAAACCGGGTTGCCAGTGAGTGCCTGCATAGTAACTGGCGTTACAAATTGCTGAGCAGCTTCTGTCATCACCACTTGTACGCTCGCACCTTCTTGCATCAGCTGGCGCGCTAGCTCGGCAGACTTATAGGCTGCAATGCCACCGGAGATGCCAAGAACGATTTTCTTATTTAAAAGTGATTGCATGGCGCCAGCTTAAAGGGATTGGGAAGTTTTGCCAAATGACTTGCGTAGCTCACCCCAAATAATGAGGGCCGCACCGATGCAAATGGCGCTGTCAGCAATATTGAAGGCTGGCCAATGCCAATTGGCGTAATGCAGGTCAATAAAGTCCACTACAGCGCCATACATAATGCGATCGAGGACATTGCCTAGTGCGCCACCCAGAATGAGGCTGAGGGACCAGCAGAGCATTTTGTCGCCTAGGCTCTTGCGCAGCAGCCAAAGGATATAAGTGGAGGCCGCCAAACCAAGAACTGTAAAGAACCAGCGCTGCCAACCAGAACCCTGCGCTAAAAATGAAAACGCAGCTCCTGGATTAAATAAAAGGAGCCAGTTCATAAATGGCAAAACAGGTTCAGGTACCCCTAACTGCAAATTACTTAAGGCAGACCATTTACTCAGCTGGTCTAGCAATAGCGTAACAATTGCAATCGCTAGATAACGGAGAAATGATAGGTTTGCGTTCATAGATCTTGATTGGTTTGCGTATCGTTTACTTACGCAAACAAGCGTGACTCGCCATCACCAAAAAGATTGCTGACGCAACGACCACATAACTCTGGATGTTCCGCATTCGCGCCAACATCGGCAGTGTGATGCCAGCAACGACCGCATTTCTTATATTGGCTGCCACGTACGAGAACTTCAAGGCCTGCATTGCTTAGTTCGAGATTGGCGCTGGAGGTGATAGTCACAAAGCGCAAGTCATCTTCCAGGGAATGCAGAATTGCGAAATCGACGTCACCAACTTTGATGGTGAGTTCGGCTTGCAAGGATGAGCCTACGTTACCTGCTTCACGCTCAATCTCAATTGCTTTAGTCACTTCGGAACGAATTTCTCGGACACGATTCCATTTGGCAAGAAGTTCAGTGGCTTGGGCAATTTCTGGGAAAGTGCCGAATTCTTCCATGAAGATGGATTCACTTAACTTCTCATCCGCACCATGCGGGAATGACAACCAAGCTTCCTCAGCCGTAAAGGAGAGGAACGGCGCTAGCCATTTAAGTAGATTGCGCGTGATATGGAAGAGAGCATTCTGCGCTGCACGACGCTCTTTCGAATCTGGTGCGCTGGTGTAGAGACGGTCTTTCAGAATATCTAAGTAAAAGCCACCCAAATCTTCTGAGCAGAAGGTGAGCATGCGCGCTACAGCTGGCTGGAACTCATAAGCCTTGTAGTGTGCTTGTACATCTTGCTGTAGCTGATTGGCGAGAGCAACAGCATAGCGATCAATTTCCAACCATTCACTTGGGGGCATCGCATGCTTGCTTGGATCAAAGTCAGACAGGTTGGCCAACAAGAAACGCAATGTATTACGAATACGGCGATAGCTTTCCACTACCCGTTTCAGAATCTCATCGGAGATGGTCATCTCGCCGGAGTAGTCGGTAGAGGCTACCCAGAGACGAATAATTTCAGCACCTAACTTGTCGGCAACTTGTTGCGGAGCAATCACATTGCCAACAGACTTACTCATCTTGCGGCCTTGACCATCAACGGTAAAGCCGTGAGTCAGGAGTGCCTTGTATGGCGGCTTGCCATCGAGCATAGCGCCTGTAAGCAGGGAGGAGTGGAACCAGCCGCGGTGTTGGTCTGAGCCTTCAAGATATAAGTCGGCTAAACGGCCATCTGCATTCGCAGACTCGGGGCGATAGAGTTCATTGCGGTGTGAGCCACGAATAACGTGCCAGTGCGTAGTCCCAGAGTCAAACCAGACATCCAAGGTATCGCGATTCTTTTCGTATTGAGCAGCTTCTTCGCCAAGTAGTTCAGCCACTTCAAGTTTTTGCCAAGCTTCAATACCTTCTTTTTCAACACGCCTTGCAATTTCTTCAAGCAACTCAACTGTGCGTGGATGTGGCTCACCACTTTCTTTGTGAACAAAGAAAGCCATTGGGACGCCCCACTGACGCTGACGTGACAAGGTCCAGTCGGGACGGTTGGCAATCATGCTGTTAAGGCGTTGCTTGCCCCACGCTGGGAAGAACTCCGTGTTCTCGATACCTGCCAATGCCGTCTCACGCAAACTTGCGCTGCCATCAGATGGTTTTTTGTCCATGCTTGCAAACCACTGTGAGGTCGCGCGATAAATGATCGGCGACTTGTGGCGCCAGCAGTGCATGTAAGAGTGGGTGTAAGTTTTATCTCGTAAGAGGCTGCCTGCTTCACGCATGGCTTCAACAATCTTCGGATTAGCTTTCCAAATATATTCGTTGGCAAAGAGTGGCAACCAGGATGCGTAGACGCCATTACCCATGACTGGGTTCAAGATATCTTTATCAGCCAGTTTATTTGCCTTGCAAGACTTAAAGTCTTCCTCACCATAGGCTGGAGCAGAGTGCACCACACCTGTACCAGTATCTAAAGTGACGTATTCGGCAGGGTAGATTGGTGAGAGGCGTTTATATCCCTCATGCAATGGAGCGAGTGGATGCCAGAAAGAGATATTGGCTAACTGGCTGCCCAAACAAGTGCCAATCACTTTACCTTCAAGACCAAAGTCTTCCAAGCAAGTTTCCACACGGTCTTCTGCCAAGATGAGCAACTTGTCGCCAGTGTCCACCAAGGCATAGCTGAGCTCAGGATGAACATTGAGTGCTTGGTTTGATGGAATGGTCCAAGGTGTTGTAGTCCAAATCACAATCATTCCAGGCTTAGTTGGAATCTCAGGCAGGCCAAATGCTTTTGCGAGTTGTGGGCGCTGTGCATCATCAAATGCAAAGCCAACATCGACTGTTGGGTCAGTCTTATCTTGATATTCCACTTCAGCTTCAGCTAATGCAGAGCCGCAATCAAAACACCAGTTGACAGGCTTTAGGCCACGGAAAACATATCCCTTTTCCCAGATCTTCCCAAGTGCACGAATTTCATCGGCTTCATTGCGGAAATTCATGGTGAGGTAGGGGTTGTTCCAGTCGCCTAAAACGCCCAAGCGCTCAAAGTCGATCTTTTGCTTGTCTACTTGCACTTGCGCATAGGCTCGAGCCTTAGCCTGCACTTCTGCCGTTGGGAGATTCTTGCCAAACTGTTTTTCAATCTGAATCTCAATCGGCATGCCATGGCAATCCCAGCCTGGGACATATGCAGAGTCAAAACCCATCAACCAGCGAGACTTCACAATCATGTCCTTGAGGATCTTATTTACCGCATGACCAATATGAATATCACCGTTTGCGTATGGAGGGCCATCATGCAGAATGAATTTCGGTTGATTGGCGTGTGCCGCACGAATCTTTTCGTAGAGTTTATTTTTCTGCCATTGAGCAACCCATTGAGGCTCACGCTTTGGTAGGTCTCCCCGCATTGGGAACGACGTCTCTAGAAGATTGACGGGATAAGAGTTTTCTTTTTCAGACATAAGCTTTTTTCTGGAAATAATTTCTGGCATGCGCTGCATCGGATGCAATCGCTTTGGTAAGGGTGTCGAGGTCAGAGTACTTCGCCTCGTCACGAATTTTTTCTAAGAGCTCTACGGTAATAATTTTTCCGTAAACATCTGCGTTGTAATTAAAGATGTGCGTCTCCAGGAGAACACGACCTTCATCTTCGACGGTTGGTCTTACGCCAAGACTGGCTACGGCGGGAAGTGGCTTATCCCCAAGCCCTAATACTTGCGCGGTGAAGATGCCGGAGCATGCAGGCTTACGATGATGCAGGTGATTGGCTACCGCTAAGTTCAGTGTTGGGAAGCCCAAGGTGCGCCCTAACTTTTGACCATGAATCACATGACCAGAGATGCCGTAAGGCCGACCTAATAATTTGGTGGCTTGATCCATATCTCCATTAGCCAATGCATTGCGTAATGCTGAGCTAGAAATTCTTTCACCATCTTCTTGCACGGTGTGAATACTGGAAACTTCAAAACCAAATTGTTCGCCAGCAGCCTTGAGGCTTGCAAAGTTGCCGGCGCGTTTTGCGCCATAGCAAAAATCATCCCCAATCAAAATCCATTTAGCGTGGAGTTGTTTAACGATGATTTCAGAAACAAATTCTTCAGGTGTGAGACGAGCGAATGCCGAATTGAAATGCTCCACCACTACACGATCAATACCAATGTCCGCAAACGCAGCAAGCTTGTCACGCAAATTCAGAATCCGTGGCGGAGCTTGTTCTGGAGAAAAGAATTCCTTGGGGTGCGGCTCGAAAGTCATCACGCAACTCACCAAGCCACGCTCTTGGGCGCCGTCCTTCAGTTGTTTGAGCAGGGCGCGATGACCCCTGTGCACGCCATCGAAATTACCGATGGTTAAGGCACAAGCTGGTCCTGCAGAAAACTGGGTAGGGCCACGGAATACGTTCACTAAATCGCTTTCAGGGTCGCTTTCGGGGTAACCATCAATTATATTGTGGGCATGCCATCTATCGTCACCTTAATCTCAGGCCGCGGATCCAATTTCGAGGCCATCGTCAAAACAGCTCAAAAAGAGCGGTGGCCCGTCACTTTTGCAGGGGTGATTGCTAATCACTCTGCAGCTAAGGGCCTTGATTTTGCTCGCTCTCAGGGCATTCCTGCCTTTGCTATTGAACACAAAGAACATGCCACGCGTGAGTCCTTTGATGCCGCCCTGATCGAGAAAATCGATGAATTGGGTGCGGATTTGGTCGTTCTGGCGGGTTTTATGCGCATTCTGACCCCCGGCTTTATTCGTCATTTTGAGGGTCGACTCATCAATATTCACCCCGCTTTGTTACCAGCCTTCCCGGGTTTGCATACCCACGAGCGGGCTTTGGAGGCTGGCGTAGCCGAACATGGAGCCAGCGTGCACTTTGTAACCGAGGGCGTGGATGAAGGCCCCATCATTTGCCAAGCCTCAGTTCCAGTGCTTCCGGGCGATGATGCGGATAGCTTGGCGGCACGAGTTTTGGCTGCCGAGCATCAGATTTACCCGCGGGCCGTAAAATGGTTCCTAGATGGACGATTGCGAATAGAAGGTAATCAAGTTCAGGTTCAACCACCGGAGTCGCAATTAATAAAATTATGAGTAAAGAACGTTCATCCCGCGGAGCCGGTACTGGCTCAAAGTCTGGATCTAGATCTGGATCACGCCTAGGCCCACAAAAAAGTTACGCCGCTAAATCTAAAGATCCATTGCGTCGCCCAGAGCGTCGAAATGCGAGTGGAAACATCATTGCGCCCGAAGGCCAAAAAAACTTTTCTAATGCCAAGGCTTTGCCTCAGCATGCAATTCATTTGGAGCGCCTGCTTCCAGAGTTGTTGAATTTTGAACAACCGGCAGATCGTGTTGTTAGTCGTTATTTCCGCTCTGAACCGCAGTTAGGTAATCGTGATCGCGCCTTAATTGCTGAGAGTGCTTTTGCTATCTTGCGTCGTAAAAATGAGTTCTCACAGTTCGCTTCCAGTGGCGAGGGATCACAGGCTAGACGCTTAGCCCTATTGGGTTTGCTGTCTGCTTTGTCTGAAGGTGGTTTAGGTTCTGCCAACCGTGCTGAGAGTGCGATTGCTGATTTAGCCCACGTATTGAAGACAGGTGAGTACGAGTGGTTGCAACGTTTTGCAACGGTCGATCCATCAGCGCTTAATCCCTTAGTTCGAAATAATTTGCCCGAATGGTTATGGGATGCTTTTGGAAAATATCCTGGTGAAGAGTCACGTGAAGAGTTAGCTAAATCACTCATGCATCCAGCGCTTTTGGATTTGCGCGCAAACACCATGAAGACAACTCGTGAGCAATTGCTTGCAGAGATGAATGCTCTTGGTGGTCGCTATCAAGCAATCCCAACTCCGTATGCTCCTGATGGTGTTCGCATCATGGGTAAGCCTGCTTTGCAAAATACGGTTGGCTTTAAAGCAGGGATGTTTGAGGTTCAAGACGAAGGTAGTCAGTTGTTGGCTTATTTGCTTGCCCCTAAACGCGGTGAGATGGTGGTGGACTTTTGTGCAGGTGCTGGCGGCAAGACTTTGGCGATTGGGGCAATCATGCGCTCTACAGGTCGTTTGTATGCCCTAGATACATCTGAGCGTCGCTTGGCCAATTTGAAGCCACGACAAGCCCGTAGCGGCCTCTCTAACGTGCACCCCGTATGGATTGATAGCGAGAATGATTCCAAGATCAAGCGCTTGGCTGGCAAGATTGACCGCGTTTTGGTGGATGCTCCTTGTAGCGGTATGGGCACTTTGCGCCGCAACCCAGATCTCAAATGGCGTCAGACCCCAGAAGGTGTTCTGGAGCTCAATCAAAAGCAGATGAATATCTTGGCCTCCGCAAGTCGCTTGCTCAAGCCGGGTGGCCGCTTGGTTTATGCCACCTGCAGCCTATTGCCACAAGAAAACCAGCAAATTGCAGAAGATTTCTTGGCAAAGCACCCTAATTTTGAGGCTGTTCCTGCGGCTGAAGTACTTAAGCCATTGTTTCCAAAGGATAAAATTCCATTGGGATGTAGTCCTGATAACCCCTGGTGGCAGTTATGGCCCCATATTCACGGTACAGATGGCTTCTTTGGGGCTGTTTTTCAGAAAAAAGCGGCTGTTTCTGCGGTAACTGTCGATAAAGATGACGAAAAGTCGGTAAAAGTCAAAAGCAAGAAAGTGGTTAAGGAACTAAAATAAGGGTTTAGACCTCTCCGGGGATACCCTTTTGAATACAGTTTCAGGTTTTGATGCATTTCTCAGTTGGCTTGCTAATGGCTACTTAGATTGGGCTTGGTGGCAGATCCTCGTTTTTACGCTTGTGGCTACCCACATCACTATTGCTAGCGTCACCATTTTTTTGCATCGCTGCCAGGCGCACCGCGCTTTGGAGTTGCATCCCATCATGTCGCATTTTTTCCGTTTTTGGCTCTGGCTGACAACGGGTATGGTCACTAAGGAGTGGGCTGCGATTCATCGCAAACACCACGCCAAGTGTGAGACTGTGGATGATCCACATAGCCCACAAGTTCTCGGCATCAAGACCGTACTTTCTCGCGGCGCTGAGTTGTACAAAAAAGAATCACGCAATCAAGAGACCTTAGATAAGTTTGGTCATGGCACGCCGGATGATTGGCTCGAGCACAACATCTATTCCAAGTTTTCTTGGCAAGGTGTTGCCTTGATGTTGATCATTGATGTGATCTTGTTCGGCGCAATTGGTTTAACTGTCTGGGCAGTACAGATGCTGTGGATTCCGATTACTGCTGCTGGAATTATTAATGGCATTGGTCACTACTGGGGTTATCGTAACTATGACTTCGAGGACGCATCAAGAAACATTTTCCCTTGGGGAATTTTGATTGGTGGTGAAGAGCTACATAACAACCATCACACCTTTGCTACAAGCGCCAAGCTCTCTAGTAAGTGGTACGAGTTTGATATTGGCTGGATGTACATTCAGATGATGAGCGCAGTGGGCTTGGCCAAAGTGAAGAAGACTTCTCCCAAGCCGGTTCTAAGTGACTTGCGTCCTGCCGACCAAGGTACGCTCGAAGCCATCATTGCTAACCGTTATGAAATCATGGCTCGCTATAGCAAGACCCTGGGCGCCTTCTTTAGCAATGAAGTTCAACACATGCAAGTCTTAGCCACTCATTTAAAAGATGCGCGCGCTTGGTTAGGTAAAGATGAATCTCGTTTGACCGCGGATGAAAAAATCAAGCTGGAAGAGCTCATGGCAAGCAATGCGCAGCTACGAAAGATGATTGAGATGCGTCGTGATTTGCAAGCCATCTGGAGTCGTTCTAACGCCACGGGTGATCAATTGGTATCTCAATTACATGCTTGGTGTCAGCGCGCCGAAGAGAGTGGTCTCTCGAGTTTGCGCGACTTCTCATTGAGATTGCGTCGCTACGCTTAGGAAAAAAATCTAGGCAATAAAAAACCCGCTGATGTAGCGGGTTTTTTATTTGCTGCAAATAAATATCGAATCGATAAATTACTTGAGCTTTGTTTCTTTGTAAGCAACGTGCTTGCGAATGGTTGGATCGAATTTCATGATCTCCATTTTCTCAGGCTTTGTACGCTTGTTTTTTGAAGTTGTATAGAAGTGACCAGTACCAGCTGATGACTCTAATTTGATTTTTTCTCTGCCGCCTTTAGCCATTTGTGCGCTCCTTAAATTTCGCCACGTGCACGGAGATCAGACAACACAGCATCAATGCCGTTCTTGTCGATAACGCGCAAACCAGCATTGGTTAAGCGCAAGCTAATCCAACGGTTTTCAGATTCAACCCAGAAACGACGGTTTTGCAAATTCGGCAAAAAGCGACGCTTCGTTTTATTGTTTGCATGGGATACATTGTTGCCAACCATCGGCTTCTTCCCAGTGACTTGGCAAACTTTTGCCATGACATAACTCCATTAATTGCGAAAAAAGAAGATTGTATCAGTCTCCGAGCACTTTGATCTACCCCTAATTGGCTTTAGTTTTAAGGATTTGGCTATCTAGCCGCTAATACTGGTGAAAAAAGCCCTATAAGTTAGTGATTACTTCTAATTAAAGTCATTTTTCATAAGACCTGCATCTGAAAATGAGAAAAAACCGCTCTCACTGACAATGCAATGGTCCAGGAGGGGAATATCCACCATTTGTAAGGCTTTTGACAGCATCCTTGTTAATTCCTGGTCAGCTATGCTGGGAAGTGGGTTTCCGCTGGGGTGGTTATGGGCCACGATGAGGGCGCTGGCGTTCCTTGCTAGGGCTTCCTTGAGGATTTCTCGGGGGTATACGGCAGTGTGGGTTAGGGAGCCTCTAAAGAGCTCCTGGCACTCAATCAGGTGCAAGCGGGAGTCCAGATGCAGGCAGAGGAAGACTTCGTGTGGCAGGCGCCCAAATCGGGCTTGTAAGAACTCTTTGACATAACCGGGGGATGAAAAAACCGAGTCTTGGGAGAGGGATTCTTCAAGACTGCGCTTCACGAGCTCATAAGCGGCTTGAATTTGTGACCACTTGGAAATACCCATGCCATGAATCTGGGTTAATTCTTCTGGGGTGCAGGACAGTAAGCGCGGCAAATTGCCGAAATGGTGAAGAAGATCCTCTGCCAATGCCACTGCAGATTTGCCTTTGACGCCAACACGCAGAAAGATCGCAAGCAGCTCCGCGTCGCTCAGTGCTGCTGCCCCAAGGGCGCGGAGTTTCTCTCGGGGCTGCTCCATTTTTGGCCAATCCGTGATGGGCGAGTGCACGCTGGGGTCAGGCCTAGATACAATTACCTTATGACTAAGCTTACGGTTTTGCCCAACTCCTTCCTGACTCTCAACTATCGGCTGACTTTGCCTAGTGGGGATGATTACATCAATACTTTTATCGATCGCCCTGCGACGGTGCTGATGGGTTCTGGACAATTTGCGCCTTGTTTTGAAAAGGTGTTGATCGGGTTAGCTGTGGGTGAAAAGAAGAGTGCCTTGTTGCCTCCGGAAGAAAGTTTTGGAGAGCGTAAGGAAGAATTGATTCAGTGGGTTTCTTTGGGTGCGCTCAAAGAAGGTCGCGATGATGATGTGGAATTTAATCCTGGCGACGTGATTGAATTTAATGCGCCTGGTGGCGCGCAATATGCTGGTGTACTGCAATCGATTAATGAAGAGGGTGCTTGGTTTGATTTCAATCACCCGCTTGCTGGAAGGCCTGTCACCTTCGAAGCGGAAATCGTCGCGATTCTCTAACGAATGAGTAATCAAGCCCCAGCAGAAATTTTGATGGCGCAGCCCCGCGGCTTTTGCGCGGGCGTTGATCGTGCAATCAATATTGTTAATGAAGCTCTGACACGTTTTGGCGCACCGATTTATGTACGCCATGAAATTGTTCACAATGCCTATGTCGTAAACGGCCTGCGTGAAAAAGGTGCCGTGTTTGTTGATGAGTTGGATGAAGTGCCTAAGGGCGGCATCGTCGTGTTTAGTGCTCATGGGGTTTCTCAAGAAGTGCGCAAGGATGCTGAGGCGCGCGGACTGCAGGTGTATGACGCCACCTGTCCTTTGGTGACTAAGGTTCATCTTGAGGTCGTCAAGATGTGTAAGGATGGTTTCACGGTCTTGATGATTGGTCATGCTGGACATCCCGAAGTTGAAGGCACGATGGGGCAGGTAAAAGAAGGCGTTCATTTGATTGAAAAAGTAGCCGATGTTGCCAAGCTGCCTTTTGCTGAGAGTGAAAAAATTGCTTTTGTAACGCAAACCACACTCTCCGTAGATGAGACGAAAGAAATCGTCGACGCCTTAACTCAAAAATTCCCAAATATTGTTCAGCCTCGCAAACAAGATATTTGTTATGCCACTCAGAATCGACAAGATGCCGTGAAATTTATGGCACCTCAGGTTGAGGTAGTTATTGTGGTGGGTAGCAAGGCAAGTTCGAACTCGAATCGTTTGCGTGAATTAGCTGAAAAACTCGGTGTACCGGCTTACATGGTCGATGCGCCAGAGCAGCTTGAACCCCAATGGTTTGAGGGTAAGAGGCGAGTGGGCCTCACTGCGGGTGCGTCAGCCCCCGAAAGTCTAGCGCTCGCGATTGTGGAAAAGATTCAAGAATTCGGCCCTCGCAGTATTCGTAATTTAGAGGGTGTTGTGGAAGACATTACATTCTCTCTGCCAAAGAATTTAGTTGGCTAGCTATAAAAAATAAAGGGGCTTAAAGCCCCTTTATTACATCGTACTCAATTGTTCCTAGACAACTTGCTTGAGTAGCTCTCTCAAGATGTTGCACATCTGACGGATTTCATCATCGGATACATTCAGGGCTGGCATGAAGCGCAATAGATTGGGTCTTGGTGAGTTAATTAGCAATCCCTCCGGGCCTCTATCGCGAGCTAGCTCAACCAGCTTGCCGCCAATATCACTGCTCAACATCAGTGCGCGCAGTAGTCCTTCGCCACGCTCGCCATTCAGATTAAATTCTACTGAGATAGAAAGCAATTCATTGCTGAGCAATTCACCCTTTGCGCGGACTGCATCCAAAAAACCTGGAGCGAGTAATTGTTCAATCACGCTGATGCCTACTGCAGTCATGAGTGGGTTGCCGTTATAGGTACCGCCTTGGTCGCCAGGAACAAAACAGGCGACAGCATCAGTGGCCATCAGCGCTGCCAATGGAACACCGCCACCAATGCCTTTGCCCAGGGTCATGATGTCTGGTTCGATACCGTAATGTTGATAAGCGAACAGTTTTCCAGTGCGACCACAGCCAGCCTGCACTTCATCCACGATCAACAAAATATTATTTTCTTTAGTGAACTTACGCAGGCTTTGCATAAATTCTTTAGTGACGGGGATTACGCCGCCTTCGCCTTGCACCGGCTCAAGCATTACTGCGACCGTTTTATCAGTCACCAGTTTTTTAACGGAGTCCAAATCATTTAAATCCGCCTTCGGAAAGCCTGGAACTTGTGGGGCAAACATCGTGTCCCAACCTGGCTTACCAGATGCGCTCATCGTCGCTAAAGTACGACCGTGAAAGCTGTGATCAAAGGTGATGATTTCAAAGGCGCCAGACTTATTGAGTTGACCCCATTTGCGTGCCAGCTTGATAGCGCCTTCATTTGCCTCGGCGCCGCTATTAGCAAAAAACACTTTGTTAAAGCAGCTGTTATCAGTCAGTAGATTCGATAGGCGAATCATCGGCTCGTTATAAAAAGCCGGACTCGGATTAATGAGTTTCTTGGCCTGTGCATTCAGCGCTTCAATCATGCCGGGATTACTATGGCCTAAGCAGTTCACTGCCCAACCTTGCAAAAAGTCCAGGTAACGCTTGCCATTGTTATCGGTGAGCCATGAGCCTTTACCCTCAACCATCACTACTTCTGGTCGCGGGGTAATAAACATCACTGAATGGGCATCTACGGATTGGGCTGGCTTATTCATATCGTGTGCAAAGTGAGATCAAATGAGGTTTCTATTATCACGCTTAGTAAGTTAGTTGGTGGCGAGATCCGCTGCGCTGGTAAAGGAGTCCGCAAAGAATTCTTCCTCAGGTAAATGACAATGAGATGAAAAGTCCTGGCGGGCTGCATTGACCATGACGGGTGCGCCACAGGCATAGACCTGGTAATGGCTCATATCCGGATGGTCGGCGATCACGGCTTGATGGACAAAACCGGTTCGTCCAGCCCATTTATCCTCTGGAAGGGCATCAGAAATAACTGGGATGAACTTGAAGTTAGGAATGTCTTTGGCCCATGACTGACAGAGTTCATTGAGGTAGAGGTCATTGGGGCGGCGTCCGCCCCAATACAGGTGAATAGGGCGATGAATCTTCTTAAGCTGCATTTGCTCAACGATGGACTTGATAGGTGCAAAACCAGTACCTGCTGCAACAAAGATAATGGGCTTCTTGGAGTCTTCTCTGAGGAAGAAACTGCCCAAGGGCCCTTCAAAACGCAGAATATCTTTTTCTTTCAGTGCAGGATCTTTCGTGCCGAAAACAAAATCGGTAAAGAGTCCGCCTGGTAAGTGGCGAATATGTAGCTCGAGAGGGCCTTCTTGATCTGGGGCATTGGCAATCGAATAAGCGCGACGTTGCCCATCTTTGAGAAGGAACTCTAAATATTGCCCGGCCAGAAATTGAAAGCGCTCAGCAGCCGGTAATTGCAATTTCAGAATCGCTACATCGGCACTCGGTTTTGTAATGCTGTTCACGCGACAGGGAACTTTGCGGACAGCAATATCGCCGGCGCCTTGAACTTCGCGTGCTTCAATGAGGAGGTCTGATTTAGGGTGGGCGCAGCAAAACAAGGCGCCCCCAGAGGCTTCATCAGCAGGGCTTAAGGCGGCAGCGCTATGTTGGCCATGCTCTACCTGACCCTCTAATACTTTGCCCTTGCAAGAACCGCAGGCACCGTTTTTACAGCCATAGGGAAGGGTGATGCCCTGTTGTAGCGCTGCTTCAAGTAGGGTTTCATCCTTCTGGACAGTAAATTGTTTGCCGCTCGCCTTGAGCGTGACTTGATAAGACACTCTCATTCCTTTCAATAAATCGTTACGATGTGACCTATGCAATCTTTTGGTAAATCTCGAATCCTAATCATCGGCTGCGGCCACATTGGCCTTCGTGTTGCCAAGCAACTTGCCCATAGTCATCGTGTTTATGCCTTAACTTCCCAGAAAGCACGTTTTCAGGAGTTGAGAGCGGTTGGCGCGATTCCGATTTTGGGGGATCTGGATAAGCCCGATAGCTTGTGGCGTTTAAGTGGATTGGCACAAACCGTAATCCACTTGGCACCACCCCAAAATACAGGTCATCGTGATTGCCGAACTCGCAACCTCTTGCGAATTTTATCCCAAGGCTCTGATACTGTTGGGCGCTTGATTTATGTGAGCACTACCGGGGTGTATGGGGATCATGGGGGCGCTAGGGTGAGTGAGGTAACACCGGTGAATCCGCAAAGTGAGCGCGCCAAGCGACGGGTAGATGCAGAAAAGTGCCTACGGCTTTGGGCGCCGGCTCACGGTGTGGCCCTGACCATTTTGCGTGTGCCTGGGATTTATGCGGCCGACCGATTGCCGGTTGAGCGCATTCAGACGGGAACACCTGCCCTAATTGCGGCACAGGATGCCTACTCAAATCATATTCAGAGCGATGATTTGGCGAGATTGATTTGTGCCGCTGTTTATCACGGCAAACCACAGCGTGTCATTAACGCTTGTGACGGTGGTGAGACCAAGATGGGTGATTATTTTGATGAAGTAGCTGATGCGTTTGGTTTGGATCGACCACCAAGGTTGCCAGCTGAGCAGTTGGAGAAAATCGTATCCCCGATGTTGTGGTCGTTTATGCGGGAGTCACGACGCGTAACGAATACGCGACTAGTGGAATTAAAAACCCCGCTACGCTATCCCAGCGTCGCAGAGTTTCTAAAAACTATTTCCAAGAATCCTTAAGTCCGACCGTACGATTAAATACCGGTTGACCTGGTTTAGAGTCGCTTTGATCCGCAACAAAGTAACCATGACGTTCAAACTGAAAACGATCTTCCGCTTTAGCGTCTTTCATGCAAGGCTCTAAGTACGCAGTAATCGTTTGCTTAGAGCTTGGATTGATCGCATCAAGGAAATTTTTATCGCCGCTATCTGGATGCGGGTCATTAAACAAATGGTCGTAAAGGCGCACTTGTGCAGGTACAGCTTCTGCTGCGCTGACCCAATGAATGTTGCCCTTTACCTTGTAATTATTTGAGCCAGGAGTGCCGCTCTTACTATCTGGGAAGTGAGTCGCATTCACTTGAGTCACATTGCCATCGGCATCTTCTTCAAAGCCGGTGCACTCGATCACAAAGCCATGACGTAAGCGCACGCGTCCACCAGGCTGATCACCAATCGGTGGATAAAGCCTGAAGAATCCCTTAACAGGCTCCTTCATAAAGTCATCTTCTTCAATCCACAATTCTTTTGTGAAAGGAAACTCGCGATTACCCCACTCAGGATGTTGTGGATGGCGCGGAGCGGAGCAAGGCTCGCTTGCGGAAGCATCAAAGTTTTCAATCACGAGTTTGAGTGGCTTGAGAACCGCCGTGGCCCGTGGGGCCTTGGCCTCAAGATCATCGCGTAAGGCTTGATCCAGAGTGCTCATGTCAATCCAGCTATCTGCTTTAGAAACGCCAATGCGTTCACAGAACAAACGAATACTCTCTGGTGTGTAACCTCTACGGCGGATGCCTACGATGGTTGGCATCCGCGGATCATCCCAGCCATCAACATGTTTTTCTTCTACCAATTGCAGTAACTTGCGCTTGCTGGTGATGGTGTAAGTGAGGTTGAGGCGGGCGAATTCATATTGATGTGGAACTGGATTTTTGAATATCCCTAGCTCTGCCAGTGAGGCTACGATCCAGTCGTAGAGCGGGCGATTATTTTCAAACTCCAATGTGCAAATGGAGTGTGAAACATTTTCCAGTGCATCAGAAATGCAGTGCGTGAAATCATATAAAGGATAGATACACCACTTGCTACCGGTACGGTGGTGATCGGTGTGACGAATTCGATAAACCACGGGGTCACGCATCACAATATTCGGATGCGCCATATCAATCTTCACGCGCAGAACATGCTCACCGTCTTTGAATTTGCCATCACGCATCTCGCGGAATAAAGCTAGATTCTCATCGGGCGCGCGATCGCGGTAAGGACTATTTTTTCCAACTTGGCCAAAGTTACCGCGATTGGTATGAATGTCATCCGCACTTTGACTATCCACATACGCTTTGCCATTCTGAATCAGAATTTCCGCAAACTCATAGAGTTGGTCAAAGTAATCACTTGCGTGATAAAGGTGTGTACCCCAATCAAATCCCAACCATTTAACGGCATCCAAAATGCTGTCAGCGTACTCAATATCTTCTTTAACTGGATTGGTGTCGTCCAAGCGCATATTGCAACGTGCGCCACCCGCTTGATTGTTGTAGTCCGCAGCCAGGCCAAAGTTCAGGCAGATACTTTTGGCGTGACCAATGTGGAGGTAGCCATTGGGCTCTGGTGGAAAGCGGGTAATGATGGAGGGGATAGCTTGACCACTTCGATCGCTACGGTTCTGGTATGCGCCACTCGCCAGGTCATGGTCGATGATCTGGCGCAAAAAGTTGGAGGGCTCAGCAACAGTGCCGGCAGGCGATTTGGAGGGTTTGCTATCTTGGGACATGCGCCCATTGTAGAGAAAAGCCCTGCCTATAAAGAAAAAGCCCGCAAACTGCTGCGGGCTCGTTTCTGGGAAGCGTTCGAGAATTAATCTTCTACGAAAGCCTCTTCACGGGTTTTCTTAACCGCAGGCAGAGCCACGATCACAACCAAGAGGGCCGCTGCGATGAGCAGGCCTAGAGATAGTGGGCGGGTTACGAATGTTGAGAAATCACCGCGTGACAACAATAGAGCGCGACGGAAGTTCTCTTCCATCATTGGTCCGAGCACGAAGCCGAGCAGCAATGGAGGGGGTTCGCAACCGAGTTTGAAGAATAAGTAACCAATCAAGCCAAAGCCCGCAGTTACATAAACATCAAATACCGCGTTATTTACGGTGTAAACGCCGATACAGCAGAACACCAGAATCGCTGGGTAGAGGAAGCGATAAGGAATCTTCAAGAGCTTTACCCAAATACCAATGAGTGGCAAGTTCAAGAGAATCAACATCACGTTACCAATCCACATGGATGCGATCAGACCCCAGAACAAAGCTGGGTTGCTGGTCATCACTTGTGGGCCTGGCTGAATGTTATGAATCGTCATCGCACCAACCATCAAAGCCATTACCGCGTTTGGTGGGATACCCAAAGTGAGCAATGGAATGAAGGAGGTTTGAGCGGCAGCATTGTTAGCTGCTTCAGGACCTGCTACACCTTCAATCGCACCTTTACCAAACTCATGGCTGTACTTGGAAGATTTCTTTTCAACTGAGTAAGCGCCAAACGCTGCCAAAGCCGCACCGCCGCCTGGCAGAATTCCCAAAATTGAGCCGATGGTAGTACCGCGCAAAATGGATGGAACCATGCGCTTGATATCTTGCTTGGTGGGAACCATGCTGGTGAGCTTATTGAGGAAGCCCTCGTCGTCACCAGTCTTTTCAAGGTTGCCCATGATTTCCGCAAAACCAAATACACCCATTGCAACGGCTACGAAACCAATGCCGTCACTCAATTCAGGGATGTCAAATGCATACCGAGATACACCCGAGTTCACGTCAGTACCAATCAAGCCCATCAAGAGACCCAGGATGATCATGCCGATCGCCTTGATCAAAGAGCCTGAGGCTAGAACAACCGCACCAATTAACCCTAAAATCATTAGGGAAAAGTATTCGGCGGGACCAAACTTAAAGGCAAGCTGAGACAGTGGGGCAGCAAAAGCAGCCAAAACCAATGTAGCTACGCAACCAGCAAAGAAGGAGCCCATGCCGGCAGTAAAGAGCGCTACGCCCGCTCGACCATTTCTGGCCATTTGGTAGCCATCAATCGCCGTCACCACCGAGGACGTTTCCCCTGGGATATTGAGCAAAATTGCAGTTGTAGAGCCGCCATACTGGGAGCCGTAGTAAATACCAGCCAACATGATCAAGGCAGCGATTGGAGGCAATGCATAGGTCGCTGGCAATAGCATCGCAATTGTTGCGATTGGGCCTAAGCCTGGCAAAACACCAATCAAGGTACCCAAAATACAGCCAATAAGGCAATACATGAGGTTTTGTAAAGTAAAGGCGGTATCAAAACCGAGGGCTAAGTTAGCAAATAAATCCATTTTTCAGAGTCCCGGTTCGTTATTGTTGTAGGAATACAGGCAGGAGTGGGAACTGAAGCTTGAGACCCACAACAAACACTGAATAGGTAAAGATTACTAGGAAGCCCGCGTTCAGCAGGGAGCCTTTCCAGGTGAACTCTTTGCTAGCACTGGCGGAAACGAGCACCAAGACCACTACAGCCACCAAGAAGCCCATACGTGGGAGAAGTAGGCCATAGAGCACCACAGAGCCTGTGATTTGAGCCATGATCTTCCAGTTGAACTTCGGGATGGACTCAATTGCAGCTTTAGCGCCCATGGACTTAATAAGAACCAAAAGCCCCAATAAGGTCATCAGAATGCCAAGATAAAAAGGGAAGTAACCTGGCCCCATTTTGGCGGCAGTGCCCATTGGGTACTGCGTGGCTACTACTGTAAAAAAGAGGCCGATAACCATGTACATGATTCCAGCGCCAAAATCCCGTTGATTGCGAATTTTCAAGTTGAGCTCCTTATATCGACTTAAATGCCGATCTATTTATTGATGTTACGGGATTGTAAGGCAGGATTGTGGTGCTTTGCCTAGGGTTTGCCCCCGACTAGTGCCAATGCGATAATTATTCGCATGAAAGTCTCCCAAATTCGCCAGGCGTACCTGGACTACTTCGCCCAAAAAGGCCACCAAATTGTTCCTTCCAGCCCTGTGGTGCCTGGAGATGACCCTACCCTGTTATTTACCAATGCAGGGATGAACCAATTTAAGGACGTATTTTTAGGCTTTGATAAGCGCTCTTATAACCGCGCCACAACCGCCCAGAAATGTATTCGTGCCGGTGGCAAACACAATGACTTGGATAACGTCGGCTATACAGCGCGTCATCACACCTTCTTTGAAATGTTGGGTAACTTCTCTTTTGGGGATTACTTCAAGAAAGATGCCATTCAGTTTGCCTGGGGCTTATTAACAGAAGTATTTAAGCTGCCAGAAGAAAAGCTGCTCGTTACCGTCTATGCGGAAGACGATGAGGCTTATGAAATTTGGAATAAGCAAATCGGTGTTCCGGCAGAGCGCATTATTCGCATCGGCGATAACAAGGGTGCTCGTTACGCTTCAGATAATTTCTGGATGATGGGTGATACAGGCCCATGCGGTCCTTGTACTGAAATCTTCTATGACCATGGCCCCCATATTGCCGGTGGTCCTCCGGGAAGCCCTGATGAAGATGGTGATCGCTACATTGAGATCTGGAATAACGTATTCATGCAGTTCAATCGTGATGAAGCGGGCAATATGCATCCATTGCCTAAGCCTAGCGTAGATACCGGCATGGGTCTTGAGCGTATTGCCGCAGTTCTGCAGCACGTGCACTCTAACTATGAGATCGATCTCTTTGTTAACTTGCTCAAAGCGGCTAAGGAAGCTGTTGATGCGGCCGGTGGTGAGAATTGCGATCCAGCGAGCCCATCACTTAAAGTCATTGCAGACCATATTCGTGCTTGTAGTTTTATCGTAGTAGATGGCGTGATTCCGGGTAATGCTGGTCGTGGCTATGTTCTACGTCGCATCACACGTCGTGCAATTCGCCATGGGTACAAATTGGGCGCACGCAAACCGTTTTTCTATCAACTCGTTCCCGCGCTTGTAAAAGAAATGGGTCTGGCCTATCCCGAGTTGCAAGCAGCAAAAGATAAAGTGAGTGATGTGATCAAGCAGGAAGAAGAGCGTTTCTTTCAGACGATTGCTAACGGTATGGAAATCTTGGAGGGCGCACTTGCTGGTGGCGCCAAGACGGTTGATGGTGAAACCGCCTTCCGTTTGCATGACACCTTTGGTTTCCCATTGGACCTGACTGCGGACGTGTGCCGCGAGCGTGATGTCACGGTGGATGCTGAAGGCTTTGATTTGGCAATGCAAAAGCAGCGCGATCAAGCAAGAGCAGCCGGTAAGTTCAAGGTAGCTCAAGGCTTAGAGTATTCCGGTAAGCCAACTCAGTTCCATGGCTACGACACCTTGAAACATGACGGCGCCAAAGTAACTGCACTCTATGTTGATGGCTCTGCTGTGCAGTCCGTCAAAGCTGGCGATGCCGCTGTGATCGTTTTGGATAACACCCCTTTCTATGCTGAGTCTGGTGGACAGGTTGGCGATAAGGGTGAGTTACGCAATGAAGCAGTGCGCTTTGCAGTTGAAGACACTTTCAAGATTCAAGCCGATGTTTTTGGTCATCAAGGTGAAGTACAAGAGGGCGAACTCAAGGTAGGCGATGCAATCAACGCCTTGGTGGATATCGAACAAAGAACTGAAACGATGCGTAACCACAGTGCTACGCATATTTTGCATAAAGCATTGCGTGAAGTATTGGGTGACCATGTGCAGCAAAAAGGCTCTTTGGTTGATGCTAGCAAAACCCGTTTTGACTTTACTCATAACGCACCTATTACCGCACAAGAAATTCGCCGGATAGAAGATATTGTGAATGCCGAGATCCTCGCTAATACTGCGACCTCTGGAAAAGTAATGTCTTTGGATGATGCACAAAAGACTGGCGCCATGATGCTCTTCGGTGAGAAGTATGGTGACGAGGTGCGCGTTCTAGAAATCGGTAGTTCTAAAGAGTTATGTGGCGGCACTCACGTTGGCCGTACTGGCGACATCGGTAGCTTAAAGATTGTTTCTGAAGGTGGTGTTGCAGCCGGCATCCGTCGCGTTGAGGCGGTCACTGGTAGAAACGCATTGAACTTCCTCCAAGGCTTAGAAGATAAGATTAACGAGGCAGCGACGATCCTCAAAACCCATCCGGGTGATTTGGTGAATCGTGTAGCCCAGCTTCAAGAAAGTTTGCGTCAGGCTGAACGTGAGTTGGATAAAGTCAATTCCAAACTCGCTGCTAGCCAAGGTGATGAATTGGCGACACAAGCAATCGATGTCAATGGTCTGAAAGTATTAGCAGCGCGCTTGGATGGTGCTGATGCGCAAGTTCTTCGCGAAACCATGGACGCCTTAAAAGCAAAACTAAAAACAGCCGCCATTGTCTTGGCTTCTGTGCAGGGCGATAAGGTGAGTTTGATTGCTGGCGTAACTGCGGATTCGATTGCCAAAGTAAAGGCAGGCGACCTGGTGAACTTTGTGGCTCAGCAAGTGGGCGGTAAAGGCGGAGGCAAGCCAGAGATGGCGATGGCTGGCGGCACCGATCCTAGTAAGTTGGGCGCGGCTTTGGCTGGCGTTAAAGACTGGGTGGCTTCTAAGTGAGCGATGCCATCCAATTCAATCTCGAGGTAGATGCGATTGGCATGAACTGCCCGCTCCCAATTTTACGTACCAAGAAAGCTTTAGCCACAATGCAGTCTGGAGAAGTGCTCAAAGTAAAGGCAACGGATTCTGGTGCAGCTCATGACTTTCCTGCATTTGCTAAACAGACTGGTAATGAGCTCTTGTCCAGTACAACTGAAGGTGATGTATTGGTTTTCTTTCTCAAGAGAAGATAAGACGCACTAAAACTCTCAGTACCAAAGAAAAAGGCAGAAAGTGATTTCTGCCTTTTTTGTTTTTATCTCCCGGGAGATGGGTGGCGAGACTTAAGTTAAAGAGCGGCTCTTTAAATACGCTGCAAACTCAGTGCTTACCTCAGGGTGGCGCAAAGCAAACTCTACTGAAGCCTTGAGATAGCCTAGCTTACTTCCGCAGTCGTAGCGCACGCCATCGTATTCATAAGCAAATACTGGTTCTTCTTTAAGCAATGAAGCAATGGCGTCAGTCAGCTGAATTTCGCCACCAGCACCTGGCTTGAGGTTGCGAATGTGGTTGAAGATATCCGAGGACAAGACATAGCGACCTACTACCGCTAGATTAGATGGTGCATCCTTTGGTTGTGGTTTTTCAACGATGCCATCTAAACGATAGATTCCTTTAGATACTTCCGTGCCAGAAATAATTCCGTATGAGCTGCTTTTCGATGGATCAATTTTTTCTACCGCCAAGACTGAACCATTCTGCTCATCAAATACTTTGAGCATCTGCTTGAGGACAGGTGGCTGGCCATCTAGCAAGTCGTCCGCCAGGATGATGGCGAAGGGCTCGTCACGAACAAGCTTTTCTGCACATAAAACTGCATGACCTAAGCCTAGGGCCTCGGGTTGGCGAACATACACGCAATCGACATGGCTTGGTTTTACGCTACGAACAATCTCCAGAAGAGCCTGCTTATTTTTTGCTTCGAGCTCAGCCTCTAATTCATAGGCCTTATCAAAGTGATCTTCAATCGCTCGTTTGCTACGGCCAGTAACGAAAATCATTTCAGTAATGCCGGCGGCAATCGCTTCCTCAACCGCATACTGAATGAGGGGTTTATCCACTACATTGAGCATTTCCTTTGGGCTAGCCTTGGTGGCTGGCAAGAAACGGGTTCCTAGTCCAGCAACAGGGAAGACGGCTTTGGTAACGGCTTTAGTGCTTAATGGCATGGCAATTCCGATCAGTTTTATTGCTGCTTTATTTCAGTCGCTCTAATTGTGCAACAAGCTTCTCATGGTTTTGCTCAAAGCCAGCAAGACGTTGCTTTTCTTGCGCAACAACCTCTTCTGGGGCGCGAGCCACAAAGCTTTCATTTCCAAGCTTGCTGCGTGCTTTAGTGATTTCATTTGCTAAGCGCTCAATTTCTTTGCTTAGACGAATTCTTTCAGCCGCCACGTCAACTTCAATCTTTAAGAGTAGCTTGAGATTGCCAACTAAGGCCATCGGTGCGCCTGGGGCATCTTTTTCTAAAGCCGACTCGTCATCGTAGATTTTGACTTCAGATAATTTGGCCAATGCAGTTAAATATGGACTTGCCTTTTTCAAGAAATCTTGCGGTCCACTAATCCAGAGGGGTACTTTGAGTGCGGGTGAGACCTGCATCTCGCCACGCAGATTACGGCAAGCATCCACAATCGATTTAATTTGGGCAACCCAAGCTTCGCTTTGCTCATCAACCTTATCGAGTTGAGCAACGGGATAGGGCTGCAGGGCAATCGTTTGCTTATCTTGCTTAGCCAACTCTTTACCAACCTTGGGTCCAACGGTTTGCCAGAGGGTTTCAGTGATAAATGGAATTAGTGGATGCGCCATGCGCAAGATCGTTTCTAAAACGCGTAGCAGCGTGCGACGAGTGGCGCGTTGTTGTGCGGGTGTACCAGTCTGTAACTGAACCTTTGCTAATTCCAAGTACCAATCGCAATACTCATCCCAAACAAATTGATAAATACTGGTGGCGATATTGTCAAAGCGATAGTTTTGGAAACCCTTGGCAACATCAGCTTCCGTTCTTTGCAATAAAGAAACAATCCATTTATCCGCTTCTGAAAAATCGAGATAACCTTCCGGGCCGCATTGGTTGTCGCACGGCGCAAAACCATTCTCTTCATCATTGCCAGGGCAGTTCATGAGAACGAAGCGAGTAGCGTTCCATAGCTTGTTACAGAAGTTGCGATAACCTTCGCAGCGTTTCTGGTCAAAGTTAATGTTGCGACCCAGTGATGCGAGTGACGCGAAGGTAAAGCGCAAGGCATCCGTACCAAACGCGGGAATACCTTCCGGAAACTCTTTCTTGGTTTTCTTGCTGATACTTTCGGCTTGCTTCGGATTCATCAAGCCGGTGGTGCGCTTGGCAACTAAGTCTTCAATCTTGATGCCATCAATGAGGTCGATTGGATCCAAAGTGTTTCCTTTGGACTTACTCATCTTCTGGCCTTCTGCGTCACGTACTAAGCCGTGCACATAGACGGTATTGAACGGAACCTTGCCGGTGAAGTGGCAAGTCATCATGACCATTCTGGCGACCCAGAAGAAGATGATGTCAAAGCCAGTTACCAGTACTGAGGATGGTAGGAAGTGATTGAGGGCGGGCGTTTCTTCTGGCCAGCCTAATGAGCTAAATGGCACAAGTGCTGAGCTAAACCAGGTATCCAAAACATCAGGATCGCGATTCAGTTGCCCGTTATAACCAGCAGCAGCAGCCTTAGCTTTGGCTTCCTCTTCAGAGCGGGCTACAAAGATCTGACCATCATCGCCATACCAGGCGGGGATTTGATGGCCCCACCAGAGTTGGCGGGAGATACACCAGTCTTGAATATTTTCTAACCACTGTGTGTAAGTGCTAATCCAGTTTTCTGGAACGAGCTTGATGTCACCTTTGGTAACAGCATCTAAAGCAGCGCCAGCGATAGATGAGCCTGGTTGATATTTGTTATCAGGACTTGGCTTAGATACTGCAACAAACCATTGGTCAGTGAGCATTGGCTCAATGATGGTTTGAGTGCGATCGCCGCGTGGCACCATCAATTTATGTGGCTGTACTTTTTCTAATAAACCGGCAGCATCTAAATCGGCAACGATTTGTTTGCGTGCAGCAAAACGCTCAAGACCTTGATAAACAGCAGGCGCGTTTTCATTAATCTTGGCATCGAGAGTCAAAATATTAATGAGTGGCAATTGGTGGCGTTGTCCGACGGCATAGTCATTGAAGTCATGCGCAGGTGTCACTTTCACTACGCCAGTACCAAAAGCCAAATCAACATAGTCGTCCGCAATAATCGGAATCTCGCGATTGCAGAGTGGCAGTTGTACTGACTTACCAATGAGGTGTTTGTAGCGCTCGTCCTCTGGATTGACCATGACGGCAACGTCACCCAATAAGGTCTCCGGACGAGTGGTAGCAACGGTCAGGTGTCCAGAGCCATCTGCTAATGGATAGCGGATGTGCCACATGGAGCCATCTTCTTCTTCGCTCACTACTTCTAAATCTGATACTGCAGTTCCTAAAACGGGATCCCAGTTCACCAAACGTTTGCCGCGATAAATTAAGCCTTGCTCATGCAAACGAACAAACACTTCGACAACCGCTTTGGACATCTTGCTGTCCATTGTGAAATATTCTTTACCCCAATCAATCGAAGCGCCTAGGCGACGAATCTGACGTGTGATGGTGTTGCCGGAAGTTTCTTTCCACTCCCAGACTTTTTCTAAGAATTTCTCGCGACCTAAATCGTGACGAGAAACTTTCTGTGCATCGAGTTGGCGCTCAACAACGATTTGCGTTGCAATGCCAGCATGATCCGTACCTGGAACCCACAGAGTGTTTTTGCCGGACATACGGGCATGACGCACCAAGCCATCCATGATGGTTTGATTAAAGGCGTGACCCATATGTAGGGTGCCTGTCACATTCGGTGGCGGCAACTGAATCGAGAAATCTCCCTTGCCCTCATCTAGGGTGGCGTCGGCAATGCCTCGGCGTTCCCATTCCGGACCCCAATAAGCTTCAATTGGAGCGGGTTCGTAGGATTTGGCTAGTTCGTCTAAGGAGCTGGCCGCTGGTGAATTAGGGGTATTCGAAGCATTTGGCATAAGAGGCAAATTATAATTGGGGCGATGTACTCAGACCTACTCGCAAACCTTAATCCAGAACAACGCGAGGCAGTGACCCTCCCGCCAGTAAATGAAAATGGCCAGGCCCAGTCAGCCCTGATTTTGGCTGGTGCTGGTAGCGGAAAGACCCGCGTTCTCACGACCCGTATAGCTTGGTTGATCCAAACGGGTCAGGTTTCACCCATTGGCGTCCTGGCGGTGACCTTCACCAATAAGGCCGCCAAAGAGATGATGTTGCGCTTAAGCGCCATGTTGCCCATCAATACTCGGGGTATGTGGATTGGCACTTTCCACGGTCTTTGTAACCGTTTACTGCGTGCGCATCATAAAGAAGCAGGTTTGCCATCCACTTTTCAGATTTTGGACACCCAAGATCAGCTTTCCGCCATTAAGCGTCTTTTGAAGGGCTTAAAGGTCGATGATGAGAAATACCCCCCTAAGCAGTTGCAGTATTTCATTGCGCACGCCAAAGAGCGTGGTCAGCGCGCCAAAGAGTTATCCGCGGGGGATGACTTTCAGGCCAAGATGGCCCAGTTATACGAAGCCTACGATGAGCAGTGTCAACGCGAGGGCGTAGTCGACTTCGCTGAACTCTTATTACGCAGTTATGAATTGCTTAAACATAACGAAGCGATTCGGACGCATTACCAAGAGCGCTTCCGTCATATCTTGATTGATGAGTTCCAAGATACCAATGCCTTGCAATACGCTTGGCTCAAATTGCTCTCTGGCCATGATGCTAGTCGCATCAATGTCAGCGGCATGGGAAGTAGTGCAGTCTTCGCTGTGGGTGATGACGATCAAAGTATTTATGCTTTCCGTGGTGCAGACGTTGAGAACATGCGTCTCTATGAAAAGCAATATCACCCGATGATGGTTAAGCTTGAGCAAAACTACCGCTCGCATGGCCATATCCTTGATACGGCTAATTACCTCATCTCCAACAACACGGATCGTCTTGGCAAAAACCTACGCACCGATGCTGGGCATGGCGAGCCAGTCCGCATCTATGATGCGCCGAGCGATCACGCAGAAGCTGCTTGGCTCGTAGATGAAATCAAAGCACTAGTTAATAGCGGTATCAAGCGTACTGAAATTGCTTTGCTCTATCGCAGTAATGCTCAGTCACGCATCATCGAGCACGCCTTATTTTCTGCAGCGATTCCGTATCGTGTGTATGGTGGACTGCGCTTCTTCGAGCGTGCTGAGATTAAACACGCTTTGGCCTACCTTCGTCTTTTGGAAAATCCAAATGACGATACTTCTTTCTCACGTGTAGTAAATTTCCCGACACGCGGTATTGGTGCAAGATCGATTGAGGCTGTGCAAGATGCAGCGCGTGCGCAAAACAGCTCTTTGTATTTGGCGGCATCGACATTGGATGGCAAGGCGGGCGCAGCTCTAGGCGGCTTTGTGCGTTTGGTAGATCACATGCGTGAAGCTACTCGTCACAATACTTTGCCAGAGACGGTGGAGTTCGTCATTCAACATAGCGGTTTGATTCAACACTATCTTTCTGAGCGCGAAGGTCAAGACCGCGTAGAAAACTTACAGGAATTAATTAACGCTGCGACCGCATTTATTGCGGAAGAGGGTTATGGCCAAGATGCCACTGCCGCCACGCTACCGGGCGAGAATGCACCTGGCGTGGTGGAGGTCTCACCATTGGCAGCATTCCTCTCCCATGCATCGCTCGAGGCTGGTGATAACCAAGCTCAAGCTGGCCAAGACGCCGTTCAGTTGATGACAGTGCACTCCGCCAAAGGCTTAGAGTTCACCTCCGTATTTATTACTGGGCTAGAAGAAGGCCTGTTCCCGCATGAGAACAGCATCAATGAACAGAATGGTTTAGAAGAAGAGCGTCGCTTAATGTATGTTGCGATTACCCGCGCCAAGGAGCGTCTCTATCTCTCTCATACTCAGTCACGGATGCTGCATGGACAAGTGCGTTACAACATGCCTTCTCGCTTCTTGGAAGAGCTGCCATCGGATTCACTGAAGTGGCTTACTCCAAAAGTAAAAGATGCGCGCTGGGGTGGTGCTACTGGTGGGAATAGTGGTCGTTCAGGATCAACTTGGCAGGATGGCTACACGCGTCAGCGTGAGTTTGGATCGAATGACTTCTTTGATTCCGGTAATGAGCGTGAGCGACCTGCAAGACAAATTGGGCGCGTGGGCTCAGCTTCTACTTCCGTTACCCGAATGGCTTCACCACCGCGCGGAAACTATCCATTTACTATCGGACAGAATGTCTTTCATACCAAGTTTGGTGAGGGGCGTGTGACTGGCTTGGAGGGTAATGATGCGGATGCACGTGCTCAAGTGAACTTCAAGCGCCATGGTGTGAAATGGTTACAGCTCAGTATTGCTAAGCTTGCAGCGATAGACTAAGCAACCGCCTAAGCAATTAAGGTTGCTGATTCTTTTTCAGCAAAGCACGCTTTCCAAGTGGCAAAGAACGAGCAATGCATTACCGTCAATCCCGCCATGGAAATGGGGGCGATGATGAATGAGGCAGCTTGACCTAAATCTAGCGCATCAAAGATGGAGCCGATCGTTAAGGGAATGGCGATTAAGATTGCCCCCCAAATAGCGATATACAAAAAGAATGCACCACGATTGGCCCAGCAAGCGATAGCGCTAGAAAAGAGCGCCTGCGCTACCGGCATATCAGCCCAAGCAACGAGTACCGGAGAGAACCACATCAACATCGCTACAGGGATATACAGCAGGCCACCAAAAAAGAGAACCAGATAAATCTGACGAACTACTTCTGGGGAAATGGGCTTATCGTTCGTCATGAGCGGGATGAGCAATTCAAAATCCACCAACATGCTTAAGATAAAACTGAGCGCCAGAATAAGTGCTGCGTATACCAAGCCTAATTGCAGAATGCGTTTACGAATTAATGGCGAGGATTGCAGGGCAATGACATAGACCGATGGGCGAATACGTTCTTTTTGAATCGCTTGGCGACAGGCAGTCATAAAGCCAACCGACAAAGTGGGTGTGAGCAATAAAACGGCAAAAATACCAATCACTGGTACGAGCACTGCTAGCTGCGCCACAAATACATACATGAATACCAACATTAAAAAACCCAAAGGGTTTTGTTTGAACAGCCAAATGCCTTGACGTATCCAGGTGTAACCCTCTTTTGGGGCGACGGAGTTTAGTTTCATAATGCTTTGCGACTTAAGAGGATATTTTCAAAATGACGGGGGTCATGTGGCGTGAGCATTTGCGCATCACGTGGCAAGTAAAAATCCCACAGACGTGAAATCCAGAAGCGGAGAGCTGCAGCACGAATCATCAGGGGCCAGCTTGCCTGCTCTTCCTTGCTTAAGGGGCGAACAGACTGATACGCATCCATCAATGCCTGAAAGCGAGCAGGATCTAAGTCTTGTTTGTTTTCGGCAAGACACCAATCATTTGCAGTCACCGCCAAATCAAACAACCATTTATCTGTTCCGGCAAAATAAAAGTCAAAGAAGCCGCCAAGTTGGTCTTGAGAGCTATCGCTTGCGCCCTGAGGATCAAATAGCACGTTATCTCTAAACAGGTCGCAATGGCTTGCCCCTTGAGGCAGTGATGCATAAGCAGCAGAGGCAAAGAATTGTTCTTGAGTAGCAAGCTCATTCGTGAGTAATTCTTTTTGTGCATCACTTAAATGAGACAAGACTTGCGGAACTGTTTTTTGCCACCAAGACAGGCTGCGTAGATTTTCTTGAGTGTGTTTGAAATCACTACTGGCTAAGTGCATCTTTGCCAAGTTCTCACCAACTAAGGCGCAATGTTTTACTTCAGGTGCCAGTCTAGAGAGGCCTGGAAGCTTGCTCACAATTGCTGCAGGCTTACCTTTGAGGGTAAAAAGAATTTGCCCCTGTTTATTTTCAAGAGGCTTAGGTACTGCAATGCCCTTGTCAGCCAAGTGGCGCATTAACTCTAAATAGTACGGAAGTTGCTCTGCTGATAGCCTTTCAAAAATAGTCAGAACATATTCTTGTTTCTTGCCATCTTTTTCAGTGTCGAGAAAAAAATTGGAGTTCTCAATGCCACCATGAATTCCGCGAATATCGATGGCCCGCCCAATATCAAAATCATTTGAGATCCAGGCAGAGATATCGCTTAATTCAATGGGGGTGAAGACGGCCATGACTAGAAATTAAAAAGGGATGCTGATGCTCGGTACGCTGATCAGATCAGTTTCTTTGGGTACGCCAGGCATCACGGTTGCTGGAGGTGCCATTTCATAGTTGGTGTAGCGCGTCTTTACATCCACCTGCGTTGGTGAATTGGCATCTTTGTATTCAGTAACTTCAGTGCCGGTAGCTTCTTTGTGCTGAAAGCTGGGTTTACGAGCTTCAGGCGCATTTGTCGCTTGCGATGCGCTGACTGCAGGCGCTAAAGGCTGATTGTTAATACGCTGCAACTCAGATGGGCTTAGCGCTTGGGAATTATTTTGGGCGTGTGCTGAATTGAGGCCAAAAGAGGCAAAAGCCACAAAAAAGCTTGTCAGAACAAGGGTTTGGCTCAAAGAAGAGTGGAGTAAGTTAGTTAGAGCGTGCATCATTTTTCACCTTTTTAGGCCTCTTTTCAGGGGGATTTGAACCTGATCTGTAGGCAGTTAGCAACTAGATTGTACGATTGCGGTATGACTAAACATAGACTCTTGTTGGTAGACGGCTCTAGCTACCTCTATCGCGCCTTTCATGCCATGCCAGACCTCAGAAATGGGGCAGGCGACCCAACCGGGGCAATCTATGGGATGGTCAATATGATGCGCCGGGCTCGCTCGGAGCTCAAGGCTGACCATATTGCCTGTGTTTTCGATGCCAAAGGCAAGACTTTCCGGGATGAAATGTACTCTGAGTACAAGGCACACCGCTCCCCTATGCCGGAGGATTTGGTCAAGCAGATTGAGCCGATTCATGCCATGGTGAAGGCTTTGGGCTGGCCGGTATTGATGGTTTCTGGGGTTGAGGCTGATGACGTCATTGGCACATTGGCCTGCCAAGCCACTCAAGCTGGTTGGGAAACCATTATTTCTACTGGCGATAAAGATTTAGCTCAGTTGGTGAACTCATCCGTCATTTTGATTAATACGATGACCAATGAAAAACTGGATATTGATGGGGTCATTGCAAAATTCGGCGTCCCTCCCGAGCGCATCGTAGATTACCTTTCGATTATTGGCGATACGGTTGATAACGTACCAGGCGTTCCTAAGGCGGGTCCTAAAACAGCCAATAAATGGTTGGCTGAGTTTGGCGATTTAGATAACTTGATGGCGAATGCTGATCAAGTAAAAGGTGTTGTCGGTGAGAACCTGCGAGGCAGTTTGGAGTGGCTCCCACAGGCACGTCAACTCATCACCGTCAAAACGGATTGCGATTTATCTCCTCATCTTCCAGGATTAGATGACTTGCATGCAAAACCAGAAGATGCGCCTCTCCTACGAGAGTTGTTTGAACGTTATGCATTTAAAACTTGGTTGCGTGATGTTGAGAAGCAGTTGGGTGGAGCAGCTCCTGAAGCCGCAACTAGTTTTGATTTGGCGGGCAGCCCTATAAAAAATACTGCTGAAGAGAATGTAAAGGCCACGACCAAAAAGTTTGGCCCGACTGCTACAGAAGCGACTACCGCCTTATCTCAAGAAACAACGGATCTGCAAGGTGCGATTGCAAAGCGCTATGAATGCGTTGTCGATGAAGCGGCATTAGACCGCTGGATTAAAAAAATTGAAGGCGCCGAACTTACAGCGGTTGATACTGAGACTACGAGCTTAGATGCACTGGCTGCTGAGCTCGTGGGTATCTCGCTTTGTGTCACGCCTGGAGAGGCCTGCTACATCCCTGTGGCGCACCGTAATGGAGAAACTCAACTCAGTCGCGAATTGGTTTTAGCGCGCATGAAGCCTTGGTTAGAAAGCGCTTCGCATTTGAAAGTGGGGCAAAACCTCAAGTACGACAGCCACATCTTTGCGAACTACGACATTACTTTGCAGGGCATTGCGTTTGACACCATGCTGGAGTCTTACGTGTTGGAATCACATATGCCGCACAACATGGATAACTTAGCTGAGCGACATCTTGGCATGAAGACCATTAAGTATGAAGAGGTATGTGGCAAGGGTGTACATCAGATTGGCTTTGATCAAGTCGACCTGAAGATAGCTACAGACTACGCAGCAGAAGATGCGGACATTACTCTGCGCCTGCATTTAGCTTTGTGGCCGCAAATACAGGAGAGCCCAGGCCTTCTATATGTTTATGAAAATATTGAGATGCCAGCAATGCGCGTCCTTGGCATTATGGAGCGTAATGGGATTCGGATTGATTCAGGGCTGCTGTCTAAGCAGGGTCAAGAGGTTGGCAAACGTTTGCTAGCTTTAGAGGGCGAGATTCATCAGCTTGCCGGGCAACCTTTTAATATTCAATCACCCAAACAGATCGCAGAAATTTTATTTGGTCAGTTGGAGCTTCCGGTAATTAAAAAGACCCCATCGGGTGCACCATCAACCGATGAAGAGGTTTTGCAAAAACTAGCTGAAGACTATCCGCTACCTGCCCGTATTTTGGATTACCGCAGTCTTGCTAAATTGATGTCGACTTATATTGAGAAGCTACCACGCATGGCCGATCCTAAGACAGGACGAGTGCACACGAGCTTTTCTCAAGCGACAGCAGTGACGGGGCGTTTGGCTTCCAGCGATCCGAACTTGCAAAACATTCCCGTACGTACAGAAGAAGGCCGTCGTATTCGGGAGGCGTTCATTCCAGCTGAAGGCTGTAAGTTACTCTCGGCCGACTACTCTCAAATTGAATTGCGCATCATGGCGCACATTGCCGAAGATGAAAATTTATTAGCTGCATTTGCTGCCGGTAAGGACGTGCACCAAGCTACAGCTGCTGAGATTTTTGGTGTGCCACTGGAAAGCGTCAACTCAGAGCAGCGCCGTTATGCCAAAGTCATTAATTTTGGCCTGATCTATGGCATGAGCGCTTTTGGCTTGGCGGGTAACTTGGGTATTGAGCGTTCAGCAGCCCAAAATTACATCGCCAAATACTTTGATCGCTATCCAGGAGTTGCTCAATATATGGAGCGCACTCGCTTGGAGGCCAGAGAGAATGGCTACGTCGAGACGGTGTTTGGCCGACGTCTATGGTTGCCAGAGATTAAGGGCTCAAATGGCCCTCGTCGCCAAGGTGCGGAGCGTGCTGCGATCAATGCGCCAATGCAGGGAACGGCAGCTGACCTGATTAAGTTAGCCATGGTTGCTGTCGAGAACTGGCTAGAAAAAGAGCAACTCAAGACGCGTATGTTGCTTCAGGTGCATGATGAATTGGTATTTGACGTACCCTTGGATGAGTTGGAGCTCCTGCAGGCAAAGCTACCGGATTTGATGTGCAAGGTGGCTGATCTAAAGGTTCCTTTGGTGGTTGGCATTGGGATTGGCGATAATTGGGAAGAAGCGCACTAAATCAGGAGACTAAAAATGACAATGAAAAAAGATCAAGATTCAAAAATAGTGTCTAGTGATAGAAGGGGTTTTATGAAAGCCTCTGCCATTACCGCCACAACTATGGGTATTGGCTTTGTTGCTGCTTCTGAGCCGGTCTTAGCTGCGGCGATTGAGACAGACTTTGTCGGTATTAAAGCTGGCGAGCAAATGATTCCGGTTGGAAGCTTTCAGTTGCCTGCATATGTTTCTCGTCCAGAGAAGGCCAAAGGCAATTTGCCAATCGTAATTATTGCTAGCGAAATTTTCGGTGTGCACGAATACATTGCTGATGTCACGCGTCGTTTTGCAAAATTAGGTTACTTGGCTATTGCCCCAGAATTTTTTACTCGAGCTGGTGATCCAAATACCTACGGCACGATTGCTGAGATTCAGAAAAATATTGTTGCACCAACTACGGATATACAAGTGCTGAATGATTTGCAGGCAGCTATTCAGTGGGCAGGCAAAAATGGCGGTGATTTGAAAAAAGTGGGCGTCACTGGATTTTGTTGGGGCGGCCGCATTACTTGGCTCTCAGCCACGCTGCCTCAGGTTAAGGCTGGTGTTGCTTGGTATGGCCGCGTCATTGGTGAAAAAACAGAAGGCAATCCGCGCCATCCAGTGGATATCGCTGCTGATCTAAAGGCGCCTGTGCTGGGCTTGTATGGCGGCGCTGATACTGGTATCTCCTTAGAGAGTGTTGAGCAAATGCGTCAAGCGCTTGCAAAAGCAGCTCCAAAAAATCCAGCGGCGAAAGCTTGTCGTTTTGAAATCTACCCTGATGCACCGCACGCCTTCCATGCTGACTACCGCGCTACTTATCGCGAAGGTCCCGCTAAAGACGGCTGGGAAAAGTGCATTGCCTGGTTTAAACAAAACGGAGTTGCATAATTTATATGTCAGTACTGCAAAGCATCTTGTTGGTCACAGCGCTAGCGGGAACCGCTAGCGTTCTCGTTGCTGCAAGCTTCTCTTTGTCTTTGCTCTCAAAGATGGTTCACAGCATGGTTAGTGTGTCAGTTGGTATTTTGCTGGCTACTGCTTTGCTACATTCTCTGCCAGAGGCATTTACGATGGCGGGCGCGAGCCCTCAGTTGCTATTTGCTACTTTGCTTGCAGGGCTCTTAGGCTTTTTCTTGCTTGAGAAAATTGCATTACTACGCCACAGTCACCACCATGAGGGAGATGGCCACGGACATCATCACGGTCATGATGCTGAAGTTGCGGGTCGTAGTGGTTGGATGATTTTGGTCGGCGACGGCCTGCACAATTTTGTTGATGGTGTTTTGATTGCTGCAGCATTCATGGCTGATTATCAAGTTGGCATCTTTACTGCGATTGCCATCATTGCTCACGAGATCCCACAGGAGATTGGGGATTTCATCGTATTGCTCAATGCCGGATTCTCTCGAACTCGCGCATTGATGTACAACTTCATTTGTGGTTTGTCTGCGGTAGTGGGCGGCGTACTTGCTTACTTCTTCTTGGAGAAAGCTCATGCAGCAATGCCATATTTACTCGTGATTGCATCCAGTAGCTTTATTTACATTGCGGTGAGCGATCTCATTCCGCAAATGCATCGGCGCCCACATTGGGCTGAGTCTTTACGTCAAACGATTTTGATTGCTTGCGGCGTCGGCTTTGTAATCCTGCTCTCGCTGCTGCATTAAAGCGCTACTGGCCGGCTTGGATCGGCACACCATTCGCTCCAACTACCTGCATATACGCGCGAACCCTTGAGGCCGGCGATTTCCATAGCGAGTAGGTTATGGCAGGCCGTTACTCCAGAGCCACACTGGTGAATTACTTCCGAGGGTTTGGTGGCTCCCAGGAGACCATGAAAATCTTTGAATAACTGCTCCGCAGATTTGAATGATTTACCAGTGAGATTTTCCCTAAAGCAGTAATTGATTGCGTTGGGAATATGCCCACCAACTGGATCTAATGTTTCGTTCTGACCATGAAAGCGATCGTTTGCGCGAGCGTCAACAACGACATTGATTTTGGCTTGAAGATTGTGAGTAACCTCTTCTACCGTCACCAAGCCAACATAAGGCATGCTTGGCACTGGAGCACTTGTAGCCTGAGGCTGGCGTGGCAGGGTGCCGATTGGCCCATTCCAAGCATCTAGACCACCATCCAATACTTGAACATTAGCATGACCAGTAGCTTTGAGCATCCACCATAAGCGGCTGGCGTATACAGAGCCTTGATTGTCGTAGGCGATCACCAAAGTTTTTGAATCCATTCCTAAGCGGGATTTTGTTTGTGCCCAGGCTTCAGGAGTTGGCAGTGGGTGACGACCATTTTTGCCAGTCTTGGCGCCAGATAAATCGTGATCCAGATCGACGTAGATTGCGCCGGGGATATGACCCTCTAAATAAGACTTTCTGCCTGCGAGTGGGTCAACTAAATCAAAGCGGCAATCACACAGCAAAACATTCTCGCCACTATTGAGGATTTCTTCTAACTGGTTTGCAGTAATGAGAGGCGTCATGATGGCTTCCTGATGTGGGCGATGGGTATTACTGGATTATGCGCCTTGATAGTTCATGGCACGGCGGTACCATTCATGGAAATGCTGCATGCCGTCTTCCATCGGGCTTTGGTATGGCCCCACTTCATTTTGACCGCGCGCTAATAGGGCGGCGCGACCAGCATCCATGCGTTCTGCAATCTCATCATCTTCGATGCAAGTTTCCATATAGGCTGCACGTTCTGCCTCTACAAACTCGCGCTCAAAAAGGGCAATCTCTTCTGGGTAATAGAACTCAACCACATTGCGTGTCTTGTTCGGACCCATTGGGTGCAGGGTAGAAACGCATAAAACACCTGGGTACCACTCCACCATCACATTGGGATAGTAGGTCAGCCAGATGGCACCATGACGTGGTGTCTTGCCTTCATGGTGGCGCAATACCGCTTCATGCCACTTTTGGTAAACCGGTGAGCCAGGCTTCTCTAAGTTTTTATGAATGCCCACAGTTTGTACGCTGTGCCAGTCTCCGAATTCCCAACGTAAGTCTTCACAAGAAACAAACTTACCTAAACCTGGATGAAATGGAACGACGTGATAGTCCTCAAGGTAGACCTCGATAAAAGTCTTCCAGTTGTAATTACATTCGTGGACTTCAACGTGATCGAGAACATAACCTTCAAAATTAAGATCATCAGCTACGCCGAGTTTGGCTAGATCAGTGCGTACATCACGCGGACCTTCAAATAAGAGCCCTTGCCAATTCTGTAAAGGCGATTTGCCTAAATTGAGGCAAGGCTTATCTTCAAAATGGGGTGCACCTAAGAGCTGACCATTTAAATCGTAGGTCCAGCGATGCAAGGGGCAAACGATGTTGTCTGCCTTACCTCTGCCATTAAGCATGAGTGCTTGGCGATGACGGCAGACATTGGAAAGAAGTTCAACGCCTTGGGAATTTCGAACCAGCAGGCGCCCTTCGTTTTCTGAGGTCAAGGTTTGATAAGAGCCAAGCTCAGGAACCATGAGTTCGTGACCAACATAGCCTGGGCCCTGCTTAAAAAGCAGTTCGATTTCACGCTGATAGAGATCAACGTCAAAATAGGCCGAAACCGGCAGTTGTAAATTGGACGGCGCAAGCTGCTGCGCGGTAGCCAGATTAGTCATTCTCCCCACCCCCGAAAACGTCAGCCGAAGCTAAGCGGAATAACCAATCCAACCATCGACGGATCGATATTGGAAAGGAAGGAGGGGATTATACCCATCTGACCCCCGTCTCGCTTTAATATGTAGGGCTACACAGGTAAGAAATTTGAAGGAAATAAGCTAATGCCAGCAAAGAAATCTGAGGGTCAGAAACCCGGTCTTGAGGTTCAAATCGACCCCAACTTGCGTTACGAGCAGGCTGTTAAGGAGCTAGAAAAGCTCATTTCCGACATGGAGTCAGGCAAATTCTCCTTGGAAGAGACGTTGTTGGCTTACCAACGGGGTGCGGCGCTCCTCAAGCATTGTCAAGCCATGCTGGCTCAAGTTGAGCAGCAAGTCCGGGTATTTGAAGCCTAAGTTACGCGCAAATTAAGCCTTTATGAACAATACGCTTTCATTTGAAGATTGGGTTCGCGCTCACGGGCAGCGAACTGAATCGGCTTTAGATAATTTGCTTGATGCTGCCAATACCAGTCCTGCGCGTTTGCATGAAGCAATGCGTTACGCCGCTCAAGGTGGCGGCAAACGCATTCGTCCTCTCTTGGTTTATGCCGCTGGTGCATTGAGTGACGATACAAATCAAAACGCATTAGATGCTGCTGCTGTGGCAATCGAATGTATCCACGCCTATTCATTGGTGCATGATGATTTGCCTTGTATGGATGATGATGATTTGCGTCGTGGTCGACCTACGGTACATAAAGCTTATGACGAGGCAACTGCCTTGCTAGTGGGTGATGCCTTGCAGACTCGCGCATTTGAAGTGTTGGCAAATGCACAGTGTGATGCCGATACGCGCTTGACTCTGATCAGCGCATTGGCCGATGCCTCTGGTTCTCGTGGAATGGCAGGCGGCCAGGCAATCGATCTTGATAGCGTTGGTAAAAAATTAGACCTCGCCGGTTTAAAGCAAATGCACGCGATGAAAACGGGCGCTCTGCTTTCTTGCTCGGTGCAGATGGGCGGTATTGCTGCCAAATTGAATCCCGCCCAAATGCAGCATCTTCAAAATTATTCCGAAGCTTTAGGTTTAGCCTTTCAAATTGTGGATGATGTTCTTGATGCCACTGCGGATAGTCAAACCTTAGGTAAAACCGCTGGGAAAGACGCTGCCAATGACAAGCCAACCTATGTCACCTTGATGGGTTTAGACTATGCACAGAAAGCAGCAAAAGATTTGCAAGAAACCGCAATTGCTAGCTTAGAGGGTTTTGGCCCCAAAGCCCAGGCCCTGAAAGATTTGGCTCTATTGGTGGTTAATAGAGGCAAATAAGATTACTGAAGATTTGATGACTTTAAATTCCATTCACTCTCCTGCAGATTTAAAAAAACTTCCCCGTGAGCAGCTTCCTGCTCTCGCAGATGAGTTGCGTCAGTTTGTATTAGATTCTGTTTCTAAAACGGGCGGACACCTTTCATCCAATCTAGGAACGGTTGAATTATCGATTGCGCTGCACTATGTCTTCGATACACCACAGGATCGAATCGTCTGGGATGTGGGTCATCAAAGCTATCCACACAAAATTTTGACTGGTCGTCGTGAGCGCATGAATACCTTGCGTCAGTTTGAAGGCTTATCTGGTTTTCCACGACGCGCTGAAAGTGAATACGATGCCTTTGGTACCGGCCACTCCTCAACAAGTATTTCTGCGGCAATGGGTATGGCGCGCGCCTTCCAAACCAAAGGTGAAAAACAAGTTGCTGTTGCCGTGATTGGCGATAGCGCGATGACTGGTGGCATGGCATTTGAAGCCATGAACAATGCCGGCGTGTATGACGACTTGCCATTGGTAGTAATTCTGAATGACAACGATATGTCGATCTCGCCAGCAGTGGGTGCACTCAATCGACACTTGGCCAGATTATTAAGTGGCAATATTTATTCTGCAACGAAGAAGGGTATTGATAGCGTCTTATCGATTGCCCCTCCATTGCGTGAGTTTGCAAAGCGTTTAGAAGATCATGCCAAGGGCATGGTTTCACCATCAACTATTTTTCAAGAGTTTGGCTTTAACTACTTTGGACCAATCGATGGTCACGATTTAGATGCGCTCATTCCGATGTTGCAAAACGTACGCCGTTTGGCGCTTGAGGGGCGTGGCCCACAGTTCTTGCATGTCGTGACGCGCAAGGGTCAAGGCTATGAGTTGGCTGAAGCGGACCCAGTTCTGTATCACGGTCCTAGTAAGTTCAATCCAGAAGAAGGCGTTAAGAAATCTACTGGCACGACTCAAAAAACCTTTACTCAAGTATTTGGTGAGTGGCTCTGCGATATGGCGCATGCCGATCCATTGTTAATTGGTATTACGCCAGCAATGCGCGAGGGCTCTGGTCTCGTAGAGTTTGAGCAGAATTTCCCGAAGCGTTATTACGACGTCGGCATTGCTGAACAACACGCAGTCACTTTTGCTGCTGGTATGGCATGCGAAGGTATGAAGCCTGTAGTGGCGATCTATTCAACCTTCTTGCAACGCGCCTACGATCAACTGATTCATGATGTGGCGATTCAGGATCTTCCAGTGTTATTTGCATTGGACCGTGCTGGCTTAGTTGGCGCAGATGGCGCAACGCATTCAGGTGCATATGACATTCCGTTCTTACGTTGCATTCCGAATATGTTGGTCTTGACGCCTGCTGATGAAGCAGAGTGTCGCGATTTATTAACTACCGCATTTCATCAGCCACACCCAAGCGCAGTTCGCTACCCGCGTGGCGCTGGTGTTGGCACTATTCCTTCAAAAGAATTACGTACCGTGCCATTAGGCAAAGGTGAGTTACGCCGTAAGTCCAATGCCCCTGCAGGTCAACGCATTGCAATTTTGGCTTTCGGAACTTTGCTCTACCCAGCACTTGAAGTGGCCGAGCAAATTGATGCTTCAGTTGCCAATATGCGCTTTGTAAAACCATTGGATCTTGAGCTTCTTAAATCCTTGGCGCAAGATCATGATTATTTTGTGACGATTGAAGATGGCGCGATTCAGGGTGGTGCCGGAAGTGCTTGCTTGGAAGCGCTCTCCGCTATGGGTATCAATAAGCCCCTATTGCAATTGGGTCTTCCAGATGAATTCGTGGAGCATGGCGATTACAAGCTCTTGATGAGTAAGTGCGGCCTAGACTCTGAGGGGATTGCAAAGGCTATTTCCCTACGTTTTCCTATGAAAACTGCTACAAATCCTATGGTTGCAGGCAAATAAGTCATTTTTGCTTGAAAATAGAGCCATGAACGACATCAACACCGCCTTTCTGAAACCGCAAGCCATGCCGGATATTCAATCCTCGCATGATGAGCGTGCTTTGCCAATTGAGCAGGTGGGGATTCGGGGATTGCGTCATCCATTAACTATTCGCACTCAGACAGGCGTTATGCCTGCTGTTGGTAATTTTGAAATGGATGTGGCTTTACCTGCGCATGTGAAGGGCACTCATATGTCCCGTTTCATTGCGCTTTTGCAAAAACACAATGAGCCTATTGATAGCGCATCTGTAGTTGCAATGGTGCGTGAGATGTTGCCGCTACTCAATGCAACAGAAGGTCGCATTCAATTTACTTATACGCACTTCGTTAAAAAAGCTGCACCAGTATCTGGTGTTGAAAGCTTGATGGATTACGAAGTAACTTGGGTTACAAAAGCTAAACAAAATGCGTCTGGCGTAATCGACGTTGAGTTAAACCTCCGCGCTTTAGTTCCAGTGATGAGTTTGTGCCCTTGCTCAAAAGAGATTTCTGAGTACGGCGCACACAATCAACGCTCACATGTAACGATGTCTGTTGAGCTTGATCCACAGACTAAGATGACAGTAGAAGATTTGGTTGCGGCCGCTGAGAGCCAAGCCTCTAGCGAGTTGTGGGGCTTGCTCAAGCGCCCTGACGAGAAGTGGGTTACTGAGCGTGCGTATGACAATCCAAAGTTTGTAGAAGACTTAGTCCGCGATGTTGCCGGCCAACTTAAAGGCGATGATCGTATTTTGTCTTTAGTGGTTGAGGCTGAGAACTTTGAATCGATTCACAATCACAGCGCCTACGCCAAAATTAGCCTGACTAAGTAATCAGCACTAAATCGAGAGTTACTTAAGCGAGATTATTGCTCGTCAAATCCCAACGGGGTTTGATATCAAAAGCACCTGAAGTAGTTGAGCCATTATTTTCTGCCAACATGCGCAGTGCTCCAGCAAATGCAATCATGACCCCGTTATCGGTGCATAGATCGACTGGCGGGTAGTGCACTTCAAATCGATTCTTCTTAGCGCTGGCATTGAGAGCTGAACGTAATTGCAAGTTGGCACCCACACCACCAGCAAGCACCAAATGTTTGCAACCAGTTTGCTTGAGCGCCTTCTCTGATTTACTAATGAGCACCGCCACCAAAGAGTCGACAAAACTGCGTGCGAGGTCCGCATGAAATGTTGCAATTTCATTGGAATCGGTAATGCCTAGTGCCTCAAATTTTTTCACCTGGTTCAGAACCGCTGTTTTGAGACCGGAGAAAGAAAAATCCAAATCTCCCGAATGCAGCATCGGTTTGGGCAGGTCAAATCTGCCGGATTGACCTTTTTCTGCCAATTTTGAGATGGCGGCGCCACCCGGGTAGTCCAAACCTAGTAATTTGGCGGTTTTATCAAAGGCCTCTCCAGCAGCATCGTCTAAGGTTTCGCCTAGAAGTTGGTATTTACCAACCCCACTGACTAGCATTAACTGGGTATGCCCGCCTGAGACTAAAAGGGCAATAAAGGGAAATTCCGGTACAGAAACCCCTAAAAGTGGGGAAAGTAGGTGTCCTTCAAGGTGATGTACCCCGATGGAGGGCAAATTGAGGCCTTGGGCCAAGGATTTGGCAAAAGCGCTTCCTACAAGCAGTGCGCCAGCCAAGCCGGGGCCTTGGGTATAGGCAACAGCATCAATATTCTTTAACTTGAGCCCAGCCTCATGCAAAGCATCGTCCAGAAGGGGTAAAACCCGCCGTATATGGTCTCTAGAGGCCAATTCTGGGACAACGCCCCCGTAATCCCGGTGCATTGCTATTTGGGAGTGCAAAGCCTGTCCTAGGATGCCCTGATGGGCTGGGGCGTGGTTTTCCCAGGGGGAGGTGTCGTATACGGCTACCCCGGTCTCATCACAAGAAGTTTCTATGCCTAAAACAATCATTTTTTTGCTTGGTCGTGCTAGAATCGCTGTTCAGTTAATTTTTCGATATTTTTCGAGCATATACGAGTTAAACAAGTATGACTACAGTCCGCCTCCGTGAGAACGAACCTTTTGAAGTGGCATTGCGCCGTTTCAAGCGCACCATTGAAAAAAATGGTCTTTTGACAGACTTGCGTGCCCGCGAGTTCTACGAGAAGCCAACGGCTGAACGTAAGCGTAAAAAGGCCGCTGCTGCTAAACGCCATTACAAGCGTATTCGCAGCCAGATGTTGCCTAAAAAGCTTTACTAATCGAATTTAAAAGCTCTCCTCACCGAGAGGCTTTGAAACCCGCTGACGGTGAAACGCAGCGGGTTTTTGCTTTTGAATCGCCAGCAATTTATTAGATATTGAATACCGGGAAAAATGCCATGAGTCTAAAAGATCAAATCACCGAAGATATGAAAAACGCAATGCGTGCAAAAGAAGTAGCGCGCCTTGGAACTATCCGTCTTTTATTGGCAGCTATCAAGCAACGTGAAGTAGACGATCGTATTGTGATGGATGATGCGAGTGTGATTGCTACCGTTGAGAAGATGATTAAGCAGCGCAAAGACTCCATCTCCCAATTTGAAAAAGCCAATCGTGATGATTTAGTCGCAATTGAAGCGGCTGAGATGGTCATTCTGCAAGATTACTTACCTGCACAGTTATCTGATGCTGAAGTGGAAGCGGCCGTGGCTGCAGCAGTTGCATCTACCGGTGCGGCTGGCCCACAAGACATGGGCAAAGTGATTGGCGTTCTTAAAGGTCAGTTAGCTGGTAAAGCTGACATGGGCAAAGTTTCTGGTTTAGTAAAAGCTGCACTCGCCAAGTAAAGTAAAAGTAAGCCTCATCCACTACTGATGGCTCTCATACCCCAATCCTTCATTGCCGATTTATTAAATCGGGTTGACATCGTGGATGTGGTTGGGCAGCACGTGAAGTTAAAAAAAGCGGGCGCAAACTATCAAGGTTTGTGCCCCTTCCATTCTGAGAAGTCTCCTTCATTTTCAGTATCACCTACCAAGCAGTTCTATCACTGCTTTGGTTGTGGGGCGCATGGTTCTGCCATCAGTTTTCTCATGGAGTATTCCGGTCTTGGTTATGTTGATGCAATTGAAGATCTAGCTCGTTCGGCAGGATTGGATGTACCACGTGAAGAGCGCACTGCGAATGATGTTGCACGCCAACAGCAAACCATGGCCTTAAGTGAGGTCATGAGTTCAGCGGCAGACTGGTATCGCCAGCAACTCAAGGTGGCACCTCGTGCAGTTGAATACCTCAAGGGGCGCGGCCTTACTGGTGAGATCGCTAAACGCTACGCTTTAGGTTATGCGCCTGATGGTTGGCAGGGGCTTGAAGCGGTCTTTGGTACTTATGCCAACGATGAAGTGGCAAAGACTTTGCTTGAGGGTGGCTTACTTATTCAGAGTGAGCAAGGCGATAACAATCAAACAGCGCGTCGCTATGATCGTTTTCGTGATCGCATCATGTTTCCGATTCGTAATCCTAAAGGTCAGACAATTGGCTTTGGTGGACGCATTCTCGATCAAGGTGAGCCCAAGTATTTAAATTCTCCCGAGACGCCACTATTCTCCAAAGGCAATACGCTCTACGGATTATTCGAAGCAAGACAAGCCATTCGCTCTCAAGAATACGTACTCGTATGTGAGGGCTATATGGATGTCGTAGCGCTCGCGCAATTGGGCTTCCCCAATGCGGTAGCTACATTAGGTACGGCCTGTACCGCGAATCACGTGCGTATGTTATTACGTCAAACCGATCGCATCGTATTTTCATTTGATGGTGACTCTGCTGGTCAGCGCGCTGCTCAGCGTGCGTTGGAAGCATGCCTACCCCTAATGTCTGATGACAAAGAGATTCGTTTCTTATTCTTGCCGACAGAGCATGATCCAGATAGTTATGTCCGTGCTTATGGCGCACCTGCTTTTGAAAAAGTTATCAAAGAAGCCATGTCGATCTCGAGCTTCTTCTTTAAGATTGCTAGCCAAGACCATGAGCTCACAACACCTGAAGGTAGAGCTCAAACACATCACGCAGCAAAACCTTTGTTGCTATCGATGCCGCCAATCGCATTGCGTACACAAATCTTGCGTGAGCTAGCTATTCGTACAAATTCAACGCCTGCAGAGTTAGAGTCTTTCTGTGGATTGACGGTGGCTCCTGCGCCAGTGCAACAGGGTTCTTATGCAACAACGAATCAGCGTGCACCCAACTTCGTTCAAGCCAATAGTGGCAATCGGACGCAAGGTGCACCGTGGCAAGCATCTAAAGGCTCGGCCAAAAGAGCGCCTATCCAAAACATTCCACCACCTCAGGCTCCTACGGATTTAGCAGAACAGATGTTGCGTGTCTTGATTCAGTTTCCGCATTTAGGAAAAGCTTTGGATGCTAACAAGCGGACGCTTGCTTTGCAGGCCTCCGAATTGCGTTCAGAAAAAGCCTTGGAGCTCATGAAGGATTTGTTAGTCCAATGTGACCAGGTTGAATTGATTCCTGGTGAGAATGGCAAGCCACCATCAGTAGGTGCTGGCGCATTTGCACTATTTCAAGAGCAGTTATCCCGTAGTGAACTTGCCCCACTCTATGAAGTGTTGAGAAAACGCGTGATGGGCTCTGATTTAGATCTTGATGGCGCTGTTGCAGATCTTGAGGGGGCATTCAAAAAACTGGAACTTACCCACCTCAAGATGGAAATGACGGAAATCGCTCAAAAGATCGCTGCTAGCACTGCTACAGAGCAAGATCGAGCTCGATATCGCGAGCTGGGCGAAAGATTGAAATTCTCCTAAGAATTTTCTGATTTAACTCTAGAAAAACCTGAAATTTACCCCATATTTTGAGTGTGGAAGGGGGTAAAAAAGTCGCAATCGACTATAATCCTCTATTCCCAGAAAAAACCGATTTAATTCAGCCACTTGCGCTTTATTTTGAAGAAATTTGGGGCAAGTGGACAAAGTAGCTGCGCCTAAGCAGTCGAGAACAATCATCAGTAACGTGAGTAAGTGCTAATAAATGCCAAATATTAAGAAAAAACCAGCAGCTAAATCAGCCAAGCCAGCAGTCAAAGCTAAGGCACCAGCAAAGCCAGCGGCAAAAGCGAAGGCTCCTGCTAAACCAGTTGCCAAGGCAAAAGCCCCGGCTAAGCCAGTAAAGGCAGCGGCTAAACCAGCTAAGGTGCCAGCAAAACCAGCACCGAAAGCAAAAGCACCAGCTAAGCCTGTAGCAAAAGCGAAAGCACCAGCCAAACCAGTGAAGGCTCCTGCTAAAGCGGCTAAGCCAGTTGCGAAGACAAAAGCACCAGCTAAGCCAGTTGCAAAAGTACCAGCTAAACCAGTAAAGGCTCCTGCAAAGGCAGCGGCTAAACCGGCTAAGACGCCAGCAAAACCTGCAGCAAAGGCCCCAGCCAAACCATTAAACGCTCCCGCAAAGGCGCCGACTAAAGTTGTAGCTCCTAAGGTTGAAGCGGTGAAGGAAGTTAAGCCAGCCAAGGAAGTTAAAGAAGCTAAAGGCAAAAAGGCCAAGGAAGTTCAAGTGGAGGTTGTGGCCACTGAGGAAGTGAAAAAAGGCCGCAAGCCAAAGGCGGATGCTCCTGCAGAAGGCGCTGAGCCAGTATTAACTGATCGTCAAAAAGCACGTGAGCGCAAAGCAAAAGAAAAAGCGCTCCTAAAAGAATTCGCTGCACAACAGTTAGGTTCTGAAGAGCAGCAAGAATTACGCCGTACCCGTCTGAAGACATTGATCAAGATGGGTAAGTCCAAGGGTTACTTAACTCATGGCGAAATGAATGACGTCATGTCAGATGAGTTGTCTGATGCCGATGCATTAGAAACACTGATCAGTCTTTTGAATGACATCAACATTACTGTTTACGAGCAGGCTCCAGATGCTGAGACACTTCTTTTAAATGAGAATGCCTCGGCAACCACTTCTGAAGAAGAGGCTGAAGAAGAGGCGGAAGCCGCTTTAGCTACTGTTGATTCAGAGTTCGGTCGTACAACTGATCCAGTGCGTATGTATATGCGCGAGATGGGTACCGTTGACCTCTTGACTCGCGAAGGCGAGATCGTCATTGCGAAGAAGATTGAAGCAGGCCTCAAAGACATGGTGATGGCTTTGGCCGCTTGCCCTGTCACGATTGGCGAGATCTTGGCTAACGTAGACAAAATTGCTAGTGGTGAGATGGAGATTGATCAGTTTGTAGACGGATTGGTTGACCCTAATGCAGAAGATATTAAGCTTGGACCAGAAGAGCCAGAAGTTGACCCAGATGCTGAAGAGGGTGACGAAGAAGGCGGTGAAGATGAAGGTGGCGGCGGTGGCGGTGGCGCAGCTACAGCTAACGCTAAGCAACTAGAGGAGTTGAAGCAAATCTCCTTAGAGAAGTTTGCGATTGTTCGTACGCAAGCTGACAAGATGCGTCGTGCATTTGATAAAGAGGGTTATAACTGCCCAGCTTATATCAAGGCACAAGAAGCTATTCGTGGTGAGTTGCTTGGTTTCCGTTTGACTGCAAAGAGTGTTGAGAAGTTATGTGACACCATGCGTTCGCAAGTTGATCAGGTTTGGAAACTCGAGCGCGGTATTGTGAGTTTGTTAGTCGACAAAGTTGGAGTCAATCGTGGTGAAGTATTAAAAGACTTCCCTAAGATGTCAATGAACCTCGAGTGGACTGCCAAGTTACTCAAAGAAAACAAGCCATACACAGCATTGTTGCAACGTAACGTTCCAGCGATTCAAGAACTTCAACAGAAGTTAATTGATATTCAAACTCGTGTTGTATTGCCACTTCCAGAATTAAAAGAAGTGAACAAGCAAATGATTGCGGGCGAGAAGCGTGCGCGTGAAGCGAAGCGTGAGATGACTGTTGCCAACTTACGCTTGGTAATCTCGATTGCTAAGAAATACACCAACCGTGGTTTGCAGTTTTTGGATTTGATCCAAGAAGGTAATATCGGTTTGATGAAGGCGGTAGATAAGTTTGAATACCGTCGTGGTTATAAGTTCTCTACTTATGCAACTTGGTGGATCCGTCAGGCGATTACCCGTTCTATCGCTGACCAAGCACGTACGATCCGTATCCCAGTTCATATGATTGAGACGATCAATAAGATGAACCGTATTAGCCGTCAAATCTTGCAAGAAACTGGTCATGAGCCAGATGCTGCAACCTTGGCACTTAAGATGGAAATTCCTGAGGACAAGATTCGCAAGATTATGAAGATCGCTAAAGAGCCAATCTCCATGGAAACACCAATTGGTGACGATGAAGATTCTCATTTGGGTGACTTCATTGAGGATGGCAATACTTTGGCTCCGGCTGAAGCGGCATTGCATGACTCGATGCGTGATGTGGTTAAAGACGTTCTCGATTCATTGACACCGCGTGAAGCAAAAGTATTACGTATGCGCTTTGGTGTTGAGATGAGCACAGACCACACTCTCGAAGAGGTAGGTAAGCAGTTTGACGTTACTCGTGAACGTATTCGTCAGATCGAAGCCAAGGCTCTGAGAAAAATGCGTCATCCAAGCCGCAGTGACAAACTCAAGACCTTCCTCGAAGAAGATTGATCCAAAGACTAACGGGCCTATAGCTCAGTTGGTTAGAGCAGAGGACTCATAATCTAATTAAGTTTTTTGATTTATTAAAATTACTTAATTAAATCAAGTATTTACATGTAGTAAAAGTTGTAAAAATTGCTTCTACAGTGCTTCTACACTTTTTAGACCTAATTACTGGCCTAGCGAGTGGAGAAACACTGAAGCAAGTAAGATTAAGTTTTAGGGCCCATAGCTCAGTTGGTTAGAGCAGAGGACTCATAGCGAAAGTTGTGCCTTATGCGTGGAAACTGCATAAGGGATGGTGTCAAATTCGGCGAAACCTAAAGTCGTTTAAACGAGTTGTTGTATTTTTTACAAAGTACATAAATCGTTTCAAACGAATATGGCAACACCGAGCGAAGCTCAGTAAGAAATTACTTTGAACGTGTAGAGACTAGACGGCACCCATCTAAGTCCAGCAATGGATATGATGAAGGCATAGTCCAGGGAGTAGTGAAAGCTACACAAACCGGAATCCTTTGGTCCCAGGTTCAAGTCCTGGTGGGCCCACCAAAAAAGAAAAACCCCAGTTAGAGATGAACTGACCCACAAAAGTTGGACACTAAATCCAACTCAAAGGGGTCAGCTTCATGAGCAAACACAGCACTCAGTTCAAGCTAAAAGTGGTTACTGAGTATTTAAGGTCTGGGGGCTACCTCAGGG
>NZ_JACVOQ010000012.1 GCF_018882325.1 Polynucleobacter sp. 78F-HAINBA
TATATCCACTACTACAACCATGATCGGATCAAACAAAAACTAAAGGGATTGAGCCCAGTGCAATACCGAACTCAATCCCTTCTGGTAACCTAACTAAACTGTCCAACTTTTGTGGGTCAGTTCAATTGCGAGGCTTTTTTTATTCTTGTCTATTTTTTCTTACTGATTTCAGCTTTTTTCTATTGAGTTAGAACGGCTCATATCCACCAGAAGAGTAGCCAACTGATCCCATCGCCAAGTTATCAAACTTGGTGTACGGGCCTTGCCAACTTAAGCGCACAGTACCAATTGGTCCATTACGCTGCTTACCAATAATGATCTCCGCCATACCTTTGTCCTGCGTGGTATCTGGGTGATAAACCTCATCACGATAGATAAACATAATTAAGTCGGCGTCCTGCTCGATCGCGCCCGACTCACGCAAGTCAGACATGATTGGACGTTTATTAGGCCGTTGTTCAAGGCCACGATTTAACTGTGACAACGCAACTACTGGGCACTGCAATTCTTTTGCAAGGGATTTGAGCGAGCGAGAGATCTCAGAAATCTCCGTTGCACGGTTCTCAGAACCAGAGCCGCTCATCAACTGCAAGTAATCAATTACGACGAGACCAAGTGTTCCACCAAAGTTACGAGCAATACGGCGTGCGCGTGCACGCAACTCTAAACTTGAAAGAGCACCAGTCTCATCAATCAAAATTTGGGTATTACTTAAGCGGGCGATCGCATCTGTAACGCGCGGCCACTCATCATCCTGCAACTTACCAGTACGCATACGACCTTGGTCAACGCGCCCTACCGAGCCCAGCAAACGAGCTGCTAATTGCTCACCCGACATCTCCATAGAGAACACTACAACCGGCAATCCTTCGGCTAGTGCGACGTTCTCTGCAATATTGAGTGCAAATGCAGTGTTGTGGGTCACTACGTAATCATTGGTTACGTAGGTTCTATCTGGGTGGCTAACAGAGATGCATTGAGCCTCAGCAACTCTAGATGGCTCAATACTCTTAAATGAAAGTCTACGTTGGCGATCCCAAGTTGATCTAAGTCTTTCCTTCTTTTCAGGCAAAGTAAACGCTTGAAAGCCAGGGCCAAAACTCATATTTAGCACATAAGATAGGCGTCCCTGCTTCTTCTCACCCTTATAGGTATAGCTTGTTTGCTTATGAGCGATTGAGCAAAAGCCACCCAATGATCTAGCCAAAGAGGCAACGTCCTCTGACAACTGCTTACTTGAAGTACAAAAGCGAATCGAGCCCCACTTCTCAATCCAGCCATCAGTGTCCATCAGACCCTGAAACAGTGCGAGACGAGAAGTCTTATTTGCCTCAAGATAAGTAGCAGGAATATATTTATCAAAACTCCTGCAGCCCAACACACCTATATCTTGTAAGGCAGAGCGGAAATAATTTGTTGGCACTGACTGACGTTGGCCATTGGCAGCAATTCTGGTTTTGGAAACCAATCTCCAGTCATATGCATTGGCATGAACCAACTCCATCTCATATCCGGCTAACGCATTCATACGCTCAATCAGCTCTGGAGACTTGGTCGAGAACATGACGCTGCCATGGGATAAGGCTAAAGTTCCATCTCCGAGTAATGCACCCAAAACCCATGGGTTAATTGGCAATGCATTTGAGTGACCAAAATCACCCGAGACAGGATCTATCCACAGACGATTCTTGTAGCGAACACAGGAAAGCATTTCCATTAAACGTGCAGTATTAATCACTTTGGGAGCATCCCAATCGCGGTACATGACACGCCATAAATGCTCATCACAGCACTCAGCCTCACGACCATCAGAAAAAATAACTTTGTATATCTGCTTTACACCCTGCGGGTAGATGCCAGTGACCATAGAATGCCGGCCATCCACAGAAGCGAGGCGATCACCAAAACGTAAATCCCCCATTAACTTCCAGCCATCCACCGTTTTGACTTTTGCATCTAGCGGCTGCGCCTTACCCATCGACGGTCTTCCAGCAACAATCACTAAGTCGCCCTTTTGCAGACCGCTAGTTTGCTTATCTAGGTCAATGAAGCCAGTTGCAATGCCGGTGATGTCGCTTCCGCCCTGACGGTTATAGAGCTCATCAATACGAGCGACAACCGTTTTGAGCAAGGGCTCAATCTCGAGGTAATCGGCTTTGCGACTACCCTCTTCACCGATTTGTAAAATGCGTGATTCAGCTTCATCCAAGAGCGTTCTCACTGAACGGCCCTCTGGAACAAATGCAGAGTTCACGATGTTGTCAGACACTTCGATTAGGCGACGCAGAATACTGCGGTCACGAACAATGTCGGCATAGCCTTTAATGTTCGCTGCACTTGGAGTGCTTTGCGCTAATGAATTAAGGTAATCAATCCCAACTAAATCACCACCCTGTTCGGACTTAACAGCCTCATGAACAGTAATGACGTCAGCAGGATGATTGTCGCCAACTAAACGCTGAATGACCTTATAGATCAGAGCATGTTCAGGGCGATAGAAATCTTTATCAGTTAACACTCCACCCAGGCGATCCCAGGCTGTGTTGTCGATCAGTAGACCGCCGAGCAAAGATTGCTCGGCTTCTACAGAATGCGGCGGTACTTTTAAAGCCTGCAAGGCTGCATCCCCAGAACCCATCATGCCAGGATTTGACATAAGAGAGCGTGAGCGGGATTCAGCCATGAGGCTAGCTTACAGATCTAAAACTTACGCTTGCTCACCAACTACGCGGATAGTGATGTCAGACACTACATCGGTATGAACAGCTACCGCTACAGGGTGATCACCAACCATCTTCAACGGGCCAGTAGGCATACGTACAGAAGCTTTTTCAATTACAAAGCCTTTAGCTTTCAAAGCATCAGCGATGTCATGATTGGTTACAGAACCAAACAAACGACCGTCAACACCCGCTTTTTGACCGATTTCAAGAACCAAGTCTTTGAGCTTTGTGCCAACCGCTTCAGCAGCAGCCAATTTCTCAGCAGCTAATTTTTCCAACTCAGCGCGACGTACTGCAAAGTCAGCGATAGCTGTTTCAGTTGCACGACGAGCTTTGCGTTGTGGGATTAGGAAATTACGAGCGTAACCGTCTTTAACACGAACGATGTCACCGAGGTTGCCCAGGTTAATTACTTTTTCTAAAAGAATGATTTGCATTGAGGGCTCCCAATTATTTCTTGTGTTGATCGGAGAATGGCAACAAAGCCAAGTAACGAGCACGCTTAATAGCAGTGTCTAACTGACGCTGATATTTAGCTTTTGTGCCTGTCAAACGTGCAGGAGTGATCTTGGCGTTTTCGCCAATGAAATCCTTCAATGTGTCTACATCTTTGTAGTCAATCTGTTCTACGCCAGCAACAGTGAAACGGCAATAACGCTTACGCTTGAACAATGGGTTCTGAGCTGGTTTCTTTTTGAAATCGGGTTTCTTTCCAAACGCCATGATGATTTCCTCTTTAATTTTTCAATTGAATATGGGTGATATGGAAAACAAGTCTTTGATTACGTAGAGTCTTGGGTGCTAAGAATCCCTCAAACACTGCCTCGGCTCCTAAATCCATTTGCTCCAAGCCCTTTTGTATCGGACCTATTGCCATGGCTTCAACACTCATCTGAATTTTCCTTGCGTTTCCTACCTCGCTTACTTCGCCGCTATGTTCTAGCTGGCAATGCATCACCGGTATTCCTGCTGGTGTAAATCGAATCGCGTCTTTAGCTACCAAGAATGCAGTTAGGGTGAAATGATTCAACGCCGCTCCGTCACTCTGATACGTTTTCTAGTCTGTGTATTCCTCTTCAAATTTCTAACTTAAGCCGCTGCTACAGGAGCGTCGGATTGAGCTGATTTGCGCGCTTCTTCACGTTGCACTTCTTTCATCATGATGGAAGGCTCTGTTTCAGCTTTCTTAGTCTTGATGATGAGGTGACGCAAAACAGCATCGTTAAATTTGAATGCGTGCTCGAGCTCGTCCAGAGTTTTCTGGTCGCACTCAATATTCATACAAACGTAATGGGCTTTAGCAAGTTTGTCGATCATGTAAGCCATCTGACGACGACCCCAATCTTCCATACGATGAATTTTGCCGCCAGCAGCAGCTAGTGTCGCTTTGTAGCGATCGATCATCGCAGGCACTTGCTCGCTTTGGTCCGGGTGGACGATAAAGACGATTTCATAATGACGCATCTAACACTCCTTAAGGATAAAGTCACCTGGGCGTCTTGCTAACTTCCGATGGTTTTAAAGTTAGCGCCAGTGTGACAAGGTAGTAACAAATTGTAGGTAAAACTAACTACAGAAATTGACAACTTTTAAGTCCTTACCGAATTTCGGGTAAGTCCGCTATTCTAGCAAAAAAATCCTGCCAAGTCAGGGGTTTACCAGCTTTATTTGCCTGCTTTGCCGCATTTAAAGCCAATTGGAGCGCAATTCTCGCCCTAGGTGCAGTCAATGCCCCAGATGCACAGCATCCAGGGGCATCAAGCTCAGGAATGTTTCGCAAAGTAGCGCCTGCACCGGTTCTAGTTGTTCTCACCAAGGCAATTCCTTGAGCCATTGCCTCATCTAAAGGCTTCATCCATGCATCATGAAAGCCGCCATGGCCTGACCCAGCGAGCACAAAGCCCTGTACAGCGCTACCGAGCCACAGCTGGATAGTTTCAGGCCGTGCGCCTGCATGGCTTGTCAGAATTTCAACCCATGGCCATTCAGCTTCCAGAGGAATGGGTAAATCCTCATTCCAGGCAGCCTGTACAGCCTTGACGCCAGACAACCAAGAAGGATTAATGAGGCCCACTGAGCTTGATGGGGCGTCTTGCAACGGAGCATTAAGGGCTGTAGCGTGGCGCTTAGCCAGATCAAGCGCCATACATCCACGCCCGTCCATAACCGCATAGATGCCACCAGGACAGTTATCAATGGATGTAGAAGCCCAGCGCAAGGCATCCAATAGATTGGAAGGACCGTCAGCCCCAGGCGCATTACTTGGCAGCATTGCCCCCGTCAAAATGACCCGCTTGCCTTGTGTCAGAGCCAGCTTTCCACAAGTTGCTTGCAAAAATAAGCCTGTTTCTTCAATCGTATCTGTGCCGTGGGTGATCACAATCCCCTTCACGGCAATATCCAAGAGAGCCTCCCTAACTGCAAGCCCTAGCTCGGTGAGATGGGCATCAGTCAAATTGCGACTATTGATGTTTGCCACCTGACGTGACACTAGCTTGACCCCCTCAGGGACGACTGACTGAACCTGCGCCACCAATGCATCAACCCCTACCTGGCCAGCCTGGTATTGGAGAGGGCTTTCTTCAGGGTTTGGCGCGAGGCCCGCAATGGTGCCTCCCATGCCTAAAACCAGAAGGTGTGGAGTATTTTCAGAAATGCTGGGTTTTGAGCTCATTCCTCCATTATCCGCCTCCAAATTGCTTGAATATTCAAATAGTGCTGTATACAATCCCAGTATGGACATAAATACAGTCGATTTTCAAGAGGAGCTGACTACCCTCCCCAAACTCACCTCACGTCAAAGTGAGATTTTGGAGTTAATCACCAAGGCCATTGATGAAAGTGGCTCACCTCCAACGCGCGCTGAGATTGCAACGCAACTAGGTTTTGCTTCTGCCAACGCAGCTGAAGAACATTTACGCGCCCTGGCAAAAAAAGGATATATCGAGCTGACGCCAGGAACCTCGCGCGGAATTCGGATTCCACAACGCTTTAACCAGACGCACAATCCAAACAAATATCGTCAGATGTCTTTACCTTCTGGCGCGCTTCAGCAACTTACATTGCCACTCATTGGTCGTGTTGCCGCAGGCTCTCCAATCACAGCTATCGAGCACATTGAAAAACAAGTGCCGATTGATCCAAGTTTATTTAGCAAAGGTGCTGATTACTTATTAAAAGTAGTTGGTATGAGTATGCGCGATGCCGGAATTTTGGATGGCGACTATCTTGCAGTAAGAAAAACTTCTGAAGTACGCAATGGCGATATTGTGGTTGCGCGCCTAGACGATGAAGTCACAGTGAAGCGCTGGAACCAAAAGAAGACTGCGGATGGCATGGTTATTGAATTACAAGCCGAGAACCCAGACTTCAAAAATATTTTGGTAGATAGACGTCAACCGAACTTTGCCGTAGAGGGTCAGGCTGTTGGCCTAATCAGGGCTGGCGGCCTCTAAGCCACCCAGGCTGATAAAACATAAGGCCTCGTTCAGAGGCCTTTTTCTATTGCTGACTGATGTAGCTTTTACTATTTCTTAGTCGGTGCAACAACGTTTGCATTTTTTGGCGATGCTGTAATCGTGATGATTGTTTTGGGTCCGCCAAATGATCCTTCATTCACCTCGATGGTTGAAGTGCGATCACCTTTAGTGAAAACCAAAATACTGGTTTTTGATTTCACAGCGCTCACAGTCGTCCAACCCACTTTAGGATATTCGGCTTGGAAGAAAGCATAAATATCGGTTGGAGATTGAACGCCAGACAAAACAACTCTACCGACCCAGTTATCACCACGACCAATAATTAAAGAATCTGAACCAATAATTTTTGATGCTGCTGGCAAGGGCATGTCACCCAAAAGTTGCGACTGAATTTCTTGGACTTCACTAGGCGTGCCAGTTGGGGAATCGCCTGAAGATGCGCAGGCAACCAAGAGCGCAGATAGCACTAAAGCTGATGCAATTAATTGGATTCGTTTCAGTTGGATCATGTTCTTGCCCTGGTAATCAATCTAAATTACTGGAGGCGCGTGAGGGAATCGAACCCCCGTACGAAGCTTTGCAGGCTCCTGCCTAACCACTCGGCCAACGCGCCATATGCTTGAATCAAAAATGGGAAGCTTTTTAGGGCTTCCCATCGAACTTGGAGCGGGAAAGGAGGTTCGAACTCCCGACCTATACCTTGGCAAGGTATCGCTCTACCAGCTGAGCTATTCCCGCATAACAGGGCAGTAGTTTAACAAACTATTTGGGAGGACGCATTATTTATGAGTAAGCCTAAAAATATATGAGACTCACACTTCAACCAAACCCTTATCAGCCATGGGTTTGTGGCGTTTATTTAGCCTTATCTACCAGCTGAGGTAAAGCCTTTTTCATGTAATAGAACATGGACCAAAGCGTCAAAAAGCATGCAATCCAAATGAGCCAAGTGCCAACCTTTGCGCAATTGAGCCATCCAAATAAAGTGTCATTTAGTAATAAAAATGGAATAGCTACAAGTTGAGCGGTAGTTTTTAGCTTACCGACCATGTGTACAGCAACGCTTTTTCCAGCACCCAAGAGCGCCATCCACTCTCTTAATGCTGAGATAGTAATTTCACGACCAATAATGATCAAAGCCACCCAGACTTGGACACGATCCATATTAAGCAGAACCAGCAATGAAGCAGCCACAATTAATTTATCGGCTACTGGATCTAAGAATTGGCCAAATGCTGACTCTTGCTTCATGCGTCTAGCCAAAAATCCATCTAGCCAATCAGTGACAGCCGCAAACACAAAAATAATGGTGGCAGTCAAATTCTGGTCGAAGGGGGTAAGCCAGTTACTGGGCAAGTAGAACACTGCAACGACCAGTGGAATTGCGGCAACGCGCAACCAGGTCAGGGCAATGGGTAGATTAAAAGGCATGACTCAAGCATAAACCAATGTGAGCCCGCTGGGAAATCAATGAAGTTGTTTATAGATTTGCTCGGCCAATGCGGTGGATATTCCCTCAACACTAGATAGCTCTTCAATAGTGGCATTGGAAACACCACGCAAACCCCCAAAACGAGCGAGCAATTTTTGACGCCTCTTAGCGCCAATCCCTTCAATCTCCTCCAATTGGGAAACCGTTCTGGCTTTTGCTCGCTTTGCACGCATGCCAGTGATAGCAAAGCGATGTGCCTCGTCACGTATCTGCGCCACCAGCAACAAAGCAGCGCTATCAATACCAAGCTCGAGTGATTGACGTCCATCCGCAAAGATCAGGGTCTCTAGACCCACCTTACGACCCTCCCCTTTGGCAACGCCAACAATCAATCCAATATCCATACCGAATTCAGAAAGGACTTGTCTTGCCATTTCAACCTGACCTTTACCACCGTCGATCAATATGACTTGCGGCATCTTCTCAACAGGGAGTTCTTGAAAGTTTGCGTAACGGCGTTGCAAGACCTGACGCATTGCTGCATAGTCATCACCCGGTGTAATGTCATTGATATTAAATCGGCGGTATTCGCTAGGCTGCATCGCATTTTTGGAATACACCACACAAGAAGCTTGGGTGGCCTCACCAGAGGTATGGCTAATATCAAAACATTCAATGCGCAATTGCTCAAGACTTTCTAATTCCAAAGCTAAGACATCCGCTAGCGCTCTTGCTCTTGCTAGTTGGCCGCCCGTCTCCACCAAACGCTTTGCGATCGCAATCTTGGCATTACCTTCAGCCATAGCCAACCAATGACGTCTCTGACCTTGTGGCTGGTGCAAGAAGGTAATACGCTTGCCAGCTTGTGCATTCAATAAATCGTGCAAACCTTCCGGGGCTGATTGCTCAGAAGCATCTTCAACACCTTCTTCAGGAGCTGCAATGTCATCAACCAGCTTTCTCAGGGGATGATTCAGAATCAGTACGGGCGGAATTAAATTGGTAGTTGCCTCACCATCGCCTGACTTCTCCTCCAAATAATGCTGGGCAATAAATGCTTCTAGAATTTCAGCTGGTGGCGGCAGTTCTCCAGACGTTGAGCGCAAGCCCTTAGGGAAGTAAGCGCGATCACCTAAATGGCGACCGCCACGAATCATTGCCAGATTGACGCAGACCACGCCCTCCATTTGAGCAACAGCTATCACATCCACATCGCCCTCACCATCGGCAACGGTATCCATCGACTGTTGTTGTAAGACACTCGAAAGATCTGCAATGCGATCCCTCAACACTGCAGCCATTTCAAATTCCATGGCGTCACTGTAGGCGTGCATTTTCTTTTCAAGCTCAGAAAGCACGCGACTATGATCGCCTTCTAAAAAACGGGTTGCTTGGGCTACATCCTGCCCATACTGCTCTGCGTTTAGACGACCAACACAAGGCGCACTGCAGCGATGAATTTGATGCAACAAACATGGACGACTGCGGTTTTTAAATACAGAGTCTTCGCAAGTTCTCAGGCGAAATACTTTCTGCAAAATCTGCACACTATTACGCACCGCCCATGAATTAGGAAATGGGCCAAAGTAATGATTACGCTTATCCGTTTTTCCTCGATATGAGGCCAAGCGAGGAAATTGATGCCCCGTCAACATGACGTAGGGATAGGACTTATCATCTCGAAAGAGAATGTTGAATGGAGGAGCCAACTCCTTGATGAGATTGTTCTCTAGAATTAAGGCTTCGGTTTCTGAGCGTGTTACTGTAGTTTCGTAGCGGGCAATTTTTCCCACCATCAGCTCTATTCGTGGTGAAAGCTGAGTTCGCTGAAAGTAACTAGATACACGCTTTTTGAGGTTGCGCGCTTTACCGACATACAAAATATGTCCCGCCTCATCAAAGAAGCGATACACCCCCGGCAATCCGGGTAGCCGTTTAACATCCTGCTGAAGGGTTTCAAAAAGCGAATTGCTCATGCGTTGGGATATTTTCTGTCAAATCGTAGACAACTATGGTGATGCTGGTGTTTGCTGGCGTCTAGCAAGAAGCTTAACAAGTCTTCATGGACAAGACGTGCGCATTTTCTGTGACGATCTGCCAACCCTTAATTTACTCGCTTCTGGGGTAGATCCGGAAATCAAGCGCCGTATCGATATCCAGCCCTGGGAAGCAAGTCATCACAATAGCCGCCATCCGGTAGAAACCCCTGACGTGGTGATTGAAGCATTCGGGTGCGACCTGCCTGAGCGCTACCTTGCGGGCCTACTGATTGCCCCCAAAAAACCCATCATCATCAATCTAGAGTATTTGAGTGCGGAGCCCTGGATTGTGGACTTTCATCAGAAGCCATCCCCTCAAGCCCACGGCATTCCGAAGTACTTCTTCTTCCCAGGCTTCCAGAAGAATGCGGGCGGTATTTTGATTGACCCAATCCCTAAGGAGCAATCACTGACTGCACAATGGATTCCCAAAAGCCTCGAGGCCAGTTGGAAGCTATTGCGACCCAATACAAAACGTATCAGCGTTTTTTGCTACCCAGGAGTGCCGCTCCTGAAATGGTTGGAGGATCTGGCCACCTTAGATGAGAACTTCGACATTGTTTTGACACATGGTCAACGCGAGCAATTGCAGTTCAGCTCTGCCCACCCTACTCAGCCACTTGCTTTGCCCGACTCCATTCAGTTGATCTCGATTCCTTTTGTTTCTCAAGATGAATACGATTGGGTGCTTCCACAATGCGACTTCAATATCGTTCGAGGTGAAGATTCTTTTGTTCGAGCGCAGTTAGCTGGCAAGCCCTTCATTTGGCATATCTACCCCCAGGAAGATGGCGCTCACAAAACTAAGTTGGCTGCATTTTTAGATCTCTACCTCGAAGATGCATCACAAGAGCTTAAACACGCTGTAATAGCTGCGATGACTTGGGCAATGCCTAGCGAGTGGTATCAATCTATAGATGAATGGACCACCCATTCCAAGGCTTGGCGAGCAGATTTACTTGAAAAACAAGCTGACGGTGGCCTTGCTGCCCGTCTAATGGGCTTTGTAGCCTGATCTTGTGCGAAATCTGCCTGCGGGCGGTTACAATCTTGTTTTTGATAAAAACCGCAGAAAATCAGCTCTGCACCCAGGAATAGCAAGATGAAAACAGCACAAGAACTCCGCGTTGGTAACGTAGTAATGATCGGCACTGATGCCATGGTCGTTTTAAAAGCAGAATACAGCCGCTCAGGCCGCAACTCTTCTGTTGTAAAAATGAAATTTAAGAACTTGTTAACTGGTGCGCCCAACGAAGGCGTATTCAAAGCAGATGACAAGTTTGATGTAGTGATCTTAGATAAGAAAGATTGCACCTACTCTTACTTCGCAGATCCAATGTATGTATTTATGGATACTGAATACAACCAATACGAAGTTGAAGCTGAATTCATGGGAGATGCATTGCATTACCTTGAAGAAAGCATGCCTTGCGAAGTCGTGTTCTACGAAGGTAAAGCACTCTCAGTAGCAATGCCAAACTCTTTGGTACGTGAAATCATTTACACAGAGCCAGCAGTTAAAGGTGATACCAGCTCAGGCAAGGTATTGAAGACTGCAAAATTGGCTACTGGCTATGAATTGCAAGTTCCATTGTTCTGCAACACTGGTGACAAGATTGAGATCGATACTCGCACTGGTGAATATCGTAGCCGCGCTAACTAATTAGCTCGCTCGATAGCAAAAAGCCCGGCATGCCGGGCTTTTTTATTGCCTAAAGTACTTGCCTACCACCTAGGCAATTAGTTTTAGCTGCTGGAGCAAGCCTTTGGCATGTTGATACTGCGCTTCAGACTGCAACTCATCCCAGGCTGGAGCTGTGGCAGTTGGCATCAAGCGGTTTAATCGAATAGCAGACTCCGCTTGTTTTGCTTTTGAAACTTTCAACTGACTTAGCAATTGATCTGCGAGATCAGGACGATTGCAAATCAACACTGCATCGCATCCCGCCTCCAGCGCCATATCCGCACCCTTAACCACGGACCCGGCAACGCTCGCACCCTCCATTGAAAGGTCATCACTAAAGATAACGCCTTCAAAGCCTAACTCTTGACGGAGAATGGAATGCAACCAAACCTTAGAAAATCCGGCTGGATTCTTATCGACTTTTGGATAGATCACATGGGCCGGCATCACTGCAGTCAAACTGAGGTCTAACCACTCATAAGGCTTGGCATCGTCATTCAGAATTTGCTTCAACGGACGCTCATCCACCGGAATGGCCACATGAGAATCCGCTTCCGCCCAGCCATGGCCCGGGAAGTGCTTACCGCAGTTCGCCATACCTGCAAGGCGCAGGCCTTCATTCAGACTCTTAGCCAAAGCAAAAGTAATTTGCGGATCACGACTAAATGCGCGATCCCCAATGACACCGCTGCGACCAAAATCGAGATCTAGAACCGGGGTAAAACTAAAGTCCACACCGCAAGCACGCAACTCGGCGGCCAGGATATAACCGCAAGCTGTTGCAGCTGCCATCGCAATCGCAGCTGATTCAGCGGAATGAGATGACTTATTTTTAGAACCCCAAAGCTCACCGAGCTTACGCATAGCAGGCAAATGGGTAAAGCCATCGGCCCTGCAGCGCTGAACACGTCCACCCTCATGATCAATCGAGATCAATACGTCTGAACGGAGTTTTTTGATTTCTGCAGTGAGTTTGGTGAGCTGCTTGCGATTAGCAAAGTTTCTGCCAAATAAAATTACACCGCCAGTAAGCGGGTGCAAGATGCGACGACGATCTTCTGCATTTAACTCAAGACCAACAACATCCAAAGTAACTGGGCCCGGTTTCATAGTCGACTTAGTCATGTATTCCTCGAAATTTTTTGTTTTATATATTTCAGATGCTTGTTTATTTTTGAACAACGATGACATGAGCTATTGCCATATCTTGCTCGTCACTCACAGTGACCTGAGCTTCCCAATTTTTGTCCTGCATAAATTGTGCGAGTGCGCCTAAATATGATGTCACTGGCTTACCACTGGGATCATTGAGCGTTTGCAGCGATCTCCAGGTCATAGGCATTCTCATGCCTAGGCCGATTGCTTTGGAGAACGCTTCTTTAGCTGCAAAACGGGTTGCCAAAAATGCAATGCCCCGCTGATGATTTCTAGCTAAACGCTGCTTAAAGATGATCAACTCATCTGGACCAAGCACCTTCTCCGCCAAGCGACCATTGGTGCGGTCGTAGGCAGCTTGAAGGCGCTCGATTTGCAAAATATCCGTGCCAATACCGATGATCATTTGTGGATCTTTACTTGGAAGAGTTTGCTCTACCCTGAGCCATCAGAGTTTTCATATCCACAATGGCTTTTTGCCAGCCCTTAAATAAGGCCCCAGCAACAATGGCATGTCCAATATTTAACTCAGAGAGTTCTTCAATGGCGGCGACCGGCATCACATTGCCCTCGTGCAGGCCATGGCCCGCATTTACTCTCAAGCCAATGCTCTTGCCAAACTGAGCCGCTTTTCGAATGCGCTCCAGCTCTTGAGTCTGCCGCTCACCAGAGAGGTCGGCATAGCGTCCGGTGTGCAGCTCCACTACCGTAGCACCAACATCTTTAGCGGCTTGAATTTGCTTTTCTTCAGGATCAATAAATAATGACACCCGAATGCCCGCATGAATTAATTGGGTAGTTGCAGCTTTCACAGCATCAAAGTGACCCAATACATCTAGACCGCCCTCCGTTGTGACCTCTTCACGCTTTTCAGGAACAAGGCAAACGTCGTGAGGCTTTACTTGGCAAGCGATATTGATCATCTCCGGAGTAACGGCGCACTCCAGATTCATGCGTGTCTGAATGAGTGGGCGCAAAGCCAACAAATCGGCGTCTTTAATATGGCGACGATCCTCGCGTAAATGCAGAGTAATAAGATCAGCACCCGCCTCTTCAGCCAAACGCGCCGCCCTTAAAGGGTCAGGGTACACGGTGCCACGCGCATTGCGTAAGGTGGCGACGTGGTCAATGTTAATGCCTAATTCAAGGGGGCTGGAATGACTCATGCTTGTAGATTACTAGATTTTCTTGAGATCAATCAAAATCTGACGGGTAGTTAACACTTGATCCTGGAGATGGAGCCCCAATAGAAAGCGCATCAGTTGCTTGCTTTCCGATAGGGTCTCAGCATCAGAGAAATTTCCCGCAGCAATTGCCAGGAGAGATTTACCGCTTAAGACCGGCCAATGTCCGGGATCATCCCCTTGTGCTGGCCTGACACCGCGCTCTGGCTGATAGACATACTGCTCATCGGATATAGGGGCACTATTCGTTTCGACACAGCGATCCAGCGCTGCCGCATAACCCGTCTCTTGTAATAGGGTTAGCTCAAAAGGCCGCAGAATTTCTTCTAAGCCCTTAGATTCAAATTCGAGATTAGATAAAGCAGAAATCGTATCGGTGTAATGGTCGTAGAGTTTTTCATAGTCGTCTTCACGCGCGAGAAACTTGACCAACAACTCATTGAGATAAAAGCCGCAGAGCAGCGCATCACCCACTAGTGAAGGGGTACCACCAACCCACTCTGACTTCGTTAAAGTCCGTAATTCAGACTTCCCGCTCCATGAAACGAGCAAGGGCTGAAAGCGCTGTAAGACTGGACGCAATACCGAGTGTGGGCGCTTCGCACCCTTCGCAATCAAGGCCATACGACCATGCTGACGCGTAAAGACATCCAGAATTAAGCTGGTTTCCTTGTAAGGAATGCTGTGCAATACAAAAGCGGGTTCGTCAGCAACACGAATGGAGGCCATGAATAATTACTCTAGACCTTGCGCCCGTAATTCAGCGCGATCATCTGCCCAGCCACGTTTGACCTTTACCCAAGTCTCCAGGAAGACCTTGCCATCAAAGAGCTTTTCCATATCAATGCGGGCATCGGTAGAAATCTTCTTCAGTCGCTCACCCTTGGCGCCAATAATCATCGCCTTGTGGCTATCACGGTCAACCAAAATTGTTGCTGCGATACGGCGCATCTTGCCATCCATCTTGAACTGATCAATTACAACGGTACTGGTGTAAGGCAACTCTTCACCTGTAAAGCGGAAGACCTTCTCACGCAGGATCTCAGCGGCCAAGAAGCGCTCACTGCGATCAGTGATGGTATCGCCATCGTATACTGCTGGCGCCTCTGGCAAGTAACCCTCCAGAACGTCCAGTAATCTTTCAACATCCCCAGGGCTCTTGGCGCTCATCGGCACGATTTCAGCGAACTCAGACTTCTGATCTTCGTGGCCACCTAATTCACACCAAGGGCGGGCCATCTCTTTAATAAAGTTCAGTAGCGCCTGATCACGTTCAGAAGGAGTCTGAAAGCGACTATTAAATAGATCTAATTTATTTAGAACCAAGACAATCGGTAAGTCATCTGGCAGTAATTTCAAAACCTTCTTGTCATCTTCACCAAAGTAACCAGCCTCAACTACAAAGCAAGCTACATTCACATCTTGCAGAGCTGTAGTTACCGTGCGGTTGAGTGCCTTATTCAACGTATTCATTAAACGCGTCTGAAAGCCTGGCGTATCAATGAAGATGAACTGCGCCTCTTCACGATTCTGAATACCCAAAATACGGTGACGCGTCGTTTGTGCTTTACGAGAAGTAATACTGATCTTCTGACCAACCAAAGCATTCAAGAGGGTTGATTTGCCCATATTGGGACGGCCAACAATGGCGATAGTGCCGCATCTAAACACGATTAGCCCTTCAGCTTAAGATTTAACTGCTCTTCGGTTGCTACTTTTTTTGCTGCTTTCTTTTTAGCCGACCGAGTCTTTTTAGGTTTACCTAGCGCTTGTGGCAAGGCTTTTAATGCGGCGATTAAAGCAATCTTCGCAGCTGCCTGCTCTGCTGCACGTCTAGACGCGCCCTCACCCTTAACCGATACCTTGAGGTTGGGGATTAAACACTCCACCTCAAATTGCTGGTTATGGGCCGCACCGCTTGTGCCAGTAACGTTATAGGTTGGCAATGGCAGTTGATAGCTTTGCAAACACTCTTGCAATAAAGTTTTGTCGTCCTTACCCAATGTTTTGGGATCAACATTGGCCAGAATGATGGAATAGAGTTTGCGCAAACAAGTCTTGGCAGCATCAAACCCGCCATCTAAGAATATTGCACCAGTGACTGCCTCAAGCGTGTCGGCCAAAATGGATGGGCGGCGAAAGCCTCCACTCTTCAGCTCGCCTTCACCTAAGCGAAGGTAGTCAGACAGCGATAGAGTTTGGGCAATCTCATAGAGCGCTTGCTGCTTAACTAAATTAGCCCTCACGCGCGAGAGATCACCCTCATCTAGATCTGAATAACGCTCATAAAGCATTTCAGCGACGACGCAATTGAGAATGGAGTCGCCCAAAAATTCCAAGCGCTCATTATTTTTCTTACTGTGACTACGATGCGTTAGAGCTTGATTCAGTAGCTCTAGTTTTTTAAACGTGTAGCCCAGTTGCGCTTGTAGCGGTGCGGTTTCGATGACGGCGCGGGCGTTCATGACTTTATTCGAAGCCGCCAATGCGACCCAGATTTCCGAGATTTAACCAAACAAAGAATGCCTTGCCAACAATATTTTTATCCGGCACGAATCCCCAATAACGAGAATCGGCACTGTTATCGCGGTTATCGCCCATGGCAAAGTAATGCCCCGCAGGTACCTTACATGTAAGGCCAGCATTGATATATTGGCAATTTTCAAATCCAGGAAAACGTTCCGCAGGGAACATGCCGGCAGGACGATCAGGATCATTCAGAATCTCATGCTTATTGCCACCTAAATCCGCAGGAAAGGATTCTGCAAACCGTTTGGCATAACGCATATTTTCTGGGTCTAAGTAAGACTCTCCGCCGCTATATTGAAGCGACTGACCATTTACTGTTAACCGTTTATCTTGGTAAGTAATGGTGTCACCAGGCAAAGCTACAACGCGCTTAATGTAGTCAACAGACTCATCACGAGGATAGCGGAATACAACTACATCACCACGCTTTGGAGAGCCTAGTTCAACTACCTTCTGATTGATTACTGGCAAACGAATGCCATAAGTAAATTTATTTACCAGAATAAAGTCACCAATCTGCAGGGTTGGAATCATCGAGCCTGATGGAATTTTGAATGGCTCCACAATAAAAGAGCGCAATACAAATACCGCGCAGATTACCGGGAAGAAACCAGCTGTATATTCCAACCACAACGGCATGCGATCGATACCAGCCATACGTCTTTGCGGAGCAAAGTAGTAACGGTCAGCAATCCAGGCGATGCCCGAAACCACTACCAAGATAAATAGGATGAGCGCAAAGTTCATTAGTCGTCTACCTGCAAAATGGCTAAGAAGGCCTCTTGTGGAATCTCCACATTACCCACCTGCTTCATGCGCTTCTTACCTTCTTTTTGCTTCTCCAACAATTTGCGTTTCCGAGAAATGTCGCCACCGTAACACTTAGCCAATACGTTCTTACGCAAAGCTTTTACGTTTTCACGAGCAACGATGTTGCTACCAATTGCTGCCTGAATAGCAACATCAAACATTTGACGCGGAATAATCCCGCGCATCTTAGCAACCACTTCGCGCCCACGATGCTGACTATTACTGCGGTGAACGATTACCGACAACGCATCAACTCGCTCGCCATTAATCAGGATATCGACCTTCACCACATCGGCCGGACGATATTCTTTGAACTCGTAATCCATGGATGCATAACCACGAGAGATGGATTTCATTTTGTCGAAGAAATCCAAAACAATCTCGGCCATAGGCAACTCATATGTGAGCTTTACTTGGCGACCGAGGTAATTCATATCCATCTGTATGCCACGCTTGCCGACGCACAAGGTAATGATCGCGCCCACGTACTCTTGCGGCATATACAGATTAACTGTCACGATCGGCTCAAGAATCGTATTGATCTTGCTAGCCTCAGGCATCTTCGATGGGTTGTCTACCGACAGGATCGTGCCATCAGATTGCTCTACCTGATACACCACTGTTGGTGCGGTAGTAATGAGATTCATGCCGTACTGACGCTCCAAGCGCTCTTGTACGATCTCCATGTGAAGCAAACCTAAGAAACCGCAGCGGAATCCAAAACCAAGGGCTTGCGAAACCTCAGGCTCATACAAGAGTGAGGCATCGTTTAATTGAAGCTTCTCTAAAGATTCGCGCAGTTGATCGTACTCACTCGACTCTACTGGGTATAGACCTGCAAAAACCTGAGGCTTCACTTCTTTAAAGCCTGGAAGTGGCTCAGTAGCAGGAACTCGGCCTTGCTGCCCAGGAGTATGGGTGACTGTGTCACCCACCTTGGCGGCTTTTAACTCTTTAATGCCGGCAATCACAAAGCCCACCTGACCAGCAGACAGTTCTGGGCGATCTACCGACTTTGGACTAAATACACCAACATGCTCGACGAGGTGGCTTGAGCCATTGGCCATCAAAGTAATTTTTTCTTTTGGCTTCAAGGTGCCGTTCACAACCCGCACCAACATCACCACACCAACGTAGTTATCGAACCAGGAGTCAATGATTAAAGCTTGAAGTGGATCTGCTGCATTACCCTTTGGTGGGGGTACACGAGCAATCATTTCTTCGATGACATCTTGAACGCCTAAGCCAGTTTTGGCTGAGCAGGTCACCGCTTCAGATGCATCAATACCAATCACATCTTCAATTTCTTTTTTGGCGCGCTCAGGATCAGCCTGTGGCAAATCAATCTTGTTAAGTACCGGCACTACTTCAACGCCCAACTCCAGCGCCATATAACAGTTAGCAACCGTTTGAGCTTCAACACCCTGGCTGGCATCTACCACCAACAATGCACCTTCACATGCTGATAGAGAGCGGCTAACTTCATAAGAGAAGTCGACGTGTCCCGGCGTGTCGATCAAATTGATGTTGTAGGTTTTGCCGTCCTTAGATTTATAGGTCAGCGCTGCTGTTTGAGCTTTAATCGTGATGCCACGCTCCCGCTCGATATCCATCGAGTCAAGTACTTGGGCTTCCATTTCACGATCAGATAGACCGCCACAAAGTTGAATAATGCGATCAGCGAGCGTTGATTTGCCGTGATCAATGTGGGCGATGATAGAAAAATTGCGGATTAAATCCATAGCGTCTTATGTGGTCTTCAAAAAACGCCTTGTCAGAACGCACCACAATGATGCGCTGCAAAAAGCCGTCTTAAAGTGATTGTAATGGGTGGCGCTAAATTAGCGCCGAACCCGTTTATTCCATGCAAAAACCCAGGTTTTGGCTTATTTTGGCCTAACTGGAATAATCATGGTGCTATCAGCCCTGCGGACAAAAACTGGGACCGCCTTATTGGCGTCTAAGCCCTTAACCAGGCTCTCAAACTGCTTTACCCCGGTAATGTCAGCATCCGCTATCCGGATAATGACATCGCCAGGACGCACCCCCGCACGCGCCAGAGGGCCGTCTCCCAGGCCCGTAACCTCAACACCACCACGGATATTGAGCTCCTTCTTCTTGCTATCCGAGGGCTCAGAAACCGCCACTCCAAGAGAGTTGGTATTCCCACCAGATGACCCGGAGTTATCCGACTTCTTGACGGCGGCCTGACCAGCTTCGGTATCGGCCACAGTCACCATCAAATCCTTGGTGCCCCCTTTGCGCCAGACTTGAACTGTTGCACTAGTTCCAGGCTTGGTTTCACCAACTGTTCTAGGCAGGTCGGTGGATTTTCCAATATCACGGCCATTGAAGCTCAGAATCACGTCGCCCGACTCAATGCCACCCGCTGCCGCTGGACCACCCGGCTCAACATTGCGAACGTAGGCTCCACGCGGCTTGCCCAAGCCTAAGCTCTCAGCAATCTCTTTAGTCATTTCACCTAAAGCGACGCCAATACGACCACGAGTCATTTTTCCATTGGTACGCAATTGATCTGCCACTCGCATAGCCTCATCAATCGGAATCGCAAATGAGATACCCATATAACCGCCAGAGCGGCTAAAGATTTGTGAGTTAATGCCGATAACTTGTCCGGCCGTATTCAATAAAGGGCCACCCGAATTACCAGGATTTACTGCCACGTCAGTCTGAATGAATGGCAAGTAGTCGCCAGTGTCGCGACTTTTAGCGGATACGATGCCTGCGGTCACAGTATTTTCCAAACCAAATGGGGAACCAATCGCCAATACCCACTCACCCACCCTCACACGAGATGAGTCACCCAGTGGCAACTTAGGTAAATCGCGCGCATCGATTTTGACAACCGCTACATCGGTGCGCTTATCCATACCCAGTAACTTTGCCTTGTACTCACGCTTGTCAGTCAAGGTAACGTAAATAGTATTTGCACCTTCAACCACGTGCGCGTTCGTCAAAATCAAACCATTGGATTCAATAATAAATCCTGAACCTACACCACGATCTGCTTCTTGAGGCTTGCCAGGATTGGGCTGAGCTTGTTTAGGTGCTCCAGGCAAACCTGGAATAGGTACCCCGAAGAAGCGACGGAAGAACTCGGCTTGATCCTCGGGCATTCCAGGGAAACCACCTTGAGCTTGCTGCTGCATTACTTTTTCAGTAGTACGAATATTGACTACGGCTGGACTAGCTCGCTCAACTAAATCAGCAAAATCTGGAATAGAGACGCGTGGGCTCTGGGCGCTGGCCTGAGGAATGAATGCAATTTGCCCCAAGCTAAAGATAGCCAAGAGTGCAATAAGATACTTTTTCATAATGCTATAGACCTGCTTGGTAAAAACCAATAATTAAAGAAACGAAGAAAGGAAATAACCTAGTAAGAATATTAGGTCAGTTTGCCAAAAATCAAGGTACCGTTAGTACCCCCAAAGCCAAAGTTGTTTTTGACGGCATGGTCGATCTTCACGTCACGAGCAGTATTGGCGCAGTAGTCCAAATCACACTCTGGATCTTGATTGAAGATGTTGATTGTTGGTGGAGACTTCTGGTTATGTAAGGCCAGAATAGTAAATACAGATTCCAAGCCGCCCGCACCGCCTAAAAGGTGGCCAGTCATCGACTTAGTAGAGTTAATCAGCGTCTTCTTAGCGTGATCGCCAAGGGCAGCCTTGATAGCGCCAGTTTCATTCTTATCACCCAACGGTGTCGAAGTGCCGTGCGCATTAATGTATTGAATCTGATCAGCATTCAAACCAGCATCGCGCATTGCATTCACCATGCAACGACGTGGGCCATCCATATTTGGGGCAGTCATGTGATACGCATCACCACTCATACCGAAGCCTAAGAGCTCACAGTAGATTTTTGCGCCACGCGCTTTAGCGTGCTCATACTCTTCAAGCACAACAACACCAGCACCCTCACCTAGAACGAAACCATCACGGTCTCTATCCCATGGGCGTGAAGCTGTTGCAGGGTCATCATTACGGGTAGATAGCGCTCTTGCTGAAGCAAAGCCACCAACACCCAATGCGGAAATTGTAGATTCGGCACCACCGGCAACCATCACATCAGCATCGCCATACTGAATTAAGCGTGCAGCCAATCCAATGCTGTGTAAACCTGTAGTGCAGGCAGTCACCGCGGCAACGTTTGGACCTTTAAGACCAAACAAGATACTGAGGTGGCCAGAAATCATATTAATGATTGAGCCTGGTACAAAGAATGGGGAGATGCGACGAGGGCCGCGAGCAAGCAACTCAGCGCCAGTCTCTTCAATCATCGGCAAACCACCGATACCTGAACCAACCATGACACCAACGCGCTCGGCGTTCTCTTCGGTTATCTGTAAACCGCTATCGCGAATTGCTTGCGTACCAGCAGCGATACCGTAATGGATAAAAGTATCCATATGGCGCGCCTCTTTGGCAGAAACATATTCTTCGACATTGAAATCTTTCACCTCGCCGGCGAAATGCACGCTCAGCGGAGTGTGGTCAAACTTCGTGATGGTAGCGATGCCTGATTTGCCCGCGAGCAAATTAGACCAAGCTACATCAACCGAGTTACCAACTGGTGAAATAAGGCCTAAGCCGGTAACAACAACCCGGCGACGGCCATTTGATGCTGACACAGTAATAGCTTTTAACTAAGCTAGGGAATTAACCCTGAGCTTTTGACTGAGCAAAATCGATAGCGAGCTGAACAGTAGTAATTTTTTCAGCTTCTTCATCCGGAATTTCAATCCCGAATTCATCTTCCAAAGCCATTACCAATTCAACAGTGTCAAGAGAGTCTGCGCCCAAGTCGTTCACAAAAGAAGATTCATTCTTGATATCTGCTTCTGCGACACCCAATTGCTCAGCGACGATCTTCTTAACGCGTTGTTCGATGTTATCCATTAATTCCCCCAAGGGTTGTAAAAAAACGATGAAAAGAATTTTATCAGCTTGGCGGACCGAATTAGCAATTCCGCCAAAAAATGATCAAATTTCTGCTTTATTTTTAGGCTAAATAAAGGCCGCCATTGACATGTAAGGTATTACCCGTAATGTACCCAGCCGCCGGGGACGCCAAAAATGCCACTGCCTGGGCCACATCTTCTGGGCTACCCAGGCGAGCCAAGGGAATGTTCGCTTTTAGGCTATTTTGCTGCTCTTCGCTCAAAGCACGAGTCATATCGGTATCAATAAATCCGGGCGCAACACAATTCACGGTGATATTGCGGCTGCCGATTTCACGAGCCAAGGCACGAGTCATGCCAGAAACGCCTGATTTAGCAGCTGCGTAATTGGCCTGCCCAGGGTTGCCCATATGACCAACAATCGAGGTGATATTGATAATGCGGCCAGCGCGTGCCTTCATCATTGGGCGCATTACCGCCTGCGACAAGCGGAAAACCGCACTTAAATTGGTATCAATAACGTCGGTCCACTCATCTGTTTTCATGCGCATGGCTAGGTTATCGCGTGTGATACCTGCGTTATTTACCAAAATATTGATGCCGCCAAAATCCTTAACGATCAAATCAATGATGTCCTCGCAAGCCTTTGGGTCAGTCACATTCAATACTTCACCACGACCACCGCTCGCCTGTAAGCGCGCATTGATAGCCTTGGCGCCATCCTCAGAAGTTGCAGTACCAATTACCTTGGCACCACATTTCACTAGCTCATCCGCAATGGCTTGACCAATACCGCGCGAAGCGCCGGTTACCAATGCAATTTGTCCGCTTAAGTCGAGATTCATATTTGTCTTCCGTCGTTTCTTTGTTATTTCTTTGATGCTTCTTTGATGTTTCTTATTTGTATTTTTACTTTACTGTAGCCAAGGCTTCGGTAAGGCTGGCTTCATCGAAAATAGGAATGCCAACAACATTCTCATTAATACGCTTAGTCAGCCCTGCCAATACCTTGCCAGGACCACATTCCACTACTTGAGTGATGCCCTGCTGAGCCATGGCATTAATAGTCTCTTGCCAACGTACAGGCTTAGCAGCTTGACGCACTAAGGCATCTTTAATAGCTGCTGGGTCATTGAGGACATTGACGTCAACGTTATTGACTACAGAAATAGAGGGAACCTTAAATTCAATATCCGCTAAGTAGCCTTTGAGTTTTTCAGAGGCAGGTTGCAGTAATGATGAATGGAATGGTGCGGATACTGGCAAGGGCAGAGCGCGTTTCGCGCCAGCTGCTTTGAGTAATTCACAGGCCTTAGTCACCGCATCACTTCCACCCGCAATCACTACTTGTCCTGGCGCATTGAAGTTCACTGCCTCTACTACACCACCAGAGGCTGCAGCAGCTTCAGCACAAACCGTCTTCACAATCGCATCATCTAAACCTAAGATCGCAGCCATACCGCCCGTACCAACTGGTACAGCCGTCTGCATTGCTTCAGCACGAAAGCGCACCAAAGGCACTGCATCTTTAAAAGAGATTACGCCGGCAGCAACTAAAGCGGAGTATTCACCCAAACTGTGACCCGCCATCATCTGAGGAACAGCGCCCCCAGAGGCCAACCAAGCGCGGTAAAACGCGATCGCTGCAGTCAACATTACTGGCTGGGTATTAGTTGTTAAAGACAATGCTTCTGCAGGACCTTCGGCAATGAGTTTTGCCACATCTTCACCCAAAGCTTCTGAAGCTTCCTGCAAAGTCGCACGAACTTCTGGGCGATCAGCAATAGAGTTGAGCATCCCAACTGATTGGGAGCCTTGGCCAGGAAATACAAATGCAAATGTCATAGGAATAATCGCTGAAGAATGGTTATTAATGTATTTTTAGCTTAGTACTTAATTGCTGCTGCACCCCAAGCAAAGCCACCGCCTACACCCTCTAATAAGAGATGTTGACCACGTTGAATTTGACCAGAGCGCACGCCAGCATCTAAGGCAAGCGGAATAGATGCAGCGGAAGTGTTGCCATGCTCATGCACGGTCACAATTACTTTATCCATTGACATACCCATCTTGCGAGCTGTGCTCTCCATGATGCGAATGTTGGCTTGATGTGGCACTAACCAATCAATTTGCTCTGGCTTGAGGTTGGCTTTTTCTAAAGCCTCATGCGCAACCTGCTCTAGCACCTTGACTGCCAGCTTAAATACCGCAGGACCATCCATGGTTAAGTAAGCGGATCCTTCTACGCCACCCTGCTTTGCACGTCCTGGGACACAGAGGATGTCGCGTTGACTGCCGTCAGCATGCAAGGCAGTAGCCAAAATGCCAGGCTCTTTCGAAGCTTCAAGAACCACTGCCCCAGCACCATCACCAAATAAAACGGAAGTAGTGCGATCTTGGAAATCCAAAATACGGGAAAAGGTTTCTGCACCAAGAACCAAAACTTTTTTGTAAGTGCCTGTGCGAATAAATGCATCCGCAATCGCGAGAGCATAAGTAAAGCCAGCACATACCGCCTGGACATCAAATGCTGCGCAATTGGTATGAGCGCCCAACTTATCCTGCACTACGCAAGCAGTGCTTGGAAAGCCACCTAAATGATCTGGTGTAGATGTTGCCAAAATAATAAGGTCAAGATCTTCTGAGGTGCAGCCAGCCGCCTCTAATGCAGCTTCAGCGGCTTTAACTGCTAAGTCACTGGTAAGTTGATTCTCTGCAGCAAAGTGACGAGCAGAAATGCCGCTACGAGTCACAATCCATTCATCGCTAGTCTCAAGACCAATCTTCGCCAAACGCTCAACGAGATCTTGATTGCTTAAACGCTGCTCCGGAAGATAACTTCCAGTGCCCGCTATCCGTGAATAAGTACTCATGATTATTTTGTCTCCGCCACAAAAGCTTGAGCGATACGCTCTACCATGCGATTTTTTGCTGCTTCATATGCCCTATCGAGCGCAAAACCAAATGCAAAACGATCTGCTGAGCCATGACTCTTAATTACACAACCGCGCAAACCTAAAAGTACTGCGCCGTTGTAACGACGATGATCCACACGCTTACGTACACGCAACAATGGCACCATGGCGCAAATCGCCATTAGCTTAGTAAGCCATGATCGATTGAATTCTTGTTTGATTAAGCCACTCATCATTTTCGCCAAGCCCTCGCTTGCCTTGAGAACAACGTTACCAACAAAGCCGTCGCACACCACGATATCCGTAGTGCCTTTAAAAATATCATTACCCTCTACGTTGCCGTAAAAGTTTAAGTTCGTTTGGCGTAGCAACTCACTCGTTTGCTTAACCACTTCATTCCCTTTAATCACCTCTTCACCAATATTGAGAAGACCGATTGAAGGGTTTTGTGTGCCATCTACAACCTGAACCATTACGTTAGCCATTTGTGCAAATTGCACCAAGTGCATTGGCTCACAATCCGCATTAGCACCGAGATCCAGCATGGTAGTACCGCGCCCTTTTTCGTTGGGGATCGCAGTAGCAATTGCAGGACGATCAACACCATCAAGGGTTTTGAGGATGTAGCGGGAGATCGCCATTAAGGCGCCCGTATTGCCAGAAGAGATGATCGCGTCAGCCAGACCTTCTTTTACCTGCTGAATAGCAACGCGCATAGAAGAATCTTTTTTACGACGCAATGCCACCTCAATGGGGTCATCCATCAAGACAACTTCAGCAGCGGGAATAATTTGAATGCGCTCCATTGGCGCTTTTGGAAATTTACTCAAGGCTTGCTTGAGCACTTCCGGATTGCCAACCAAGGCAATCTTCACATCAGCATGTTTTTCGAGAAAATCGCAACAAGCGGGAACCGTAACAACTGCCCCGTGATCTCCGCCCATGGCATCGATAGCAAGAGTGACACTCATAAAATCAAGTATTGCTGCAAGTGGTATTTTTCAAAGAAAAAAGCGGCTTTTAATGGAGCCGCTTCTATCTTTTAGACTAAAAAATTAGTCGTTTTTAGTTTTAACAACTTTACGACCACGGTAGTAGCCGTTTGGTGAAATGTGGTGGCGCAAATGAGCCTCACCAGTTGTGGCTTCAACAGCCGTAGCAGGTGCGGTCAAAAAGTCGTGCGCACGGTGCATGCCACGTTTGGATGGGGATTTTTTATTCTGTTGGACGGCCATATTGAACTCCTAAGCAAGGCGACATTCTAGCATGAAAATTGCGCTAAATGCTTGATTAATTGATAAAACAGGTTTGAAAAGCCACTCCTAATGCGAGTGGTCTAATCAATTTTTCTTCATATTTTTCAATATGTTAAAGGGATTTTGGGGCTTTTCAGAGGCTTCCGCAGTTTCTCCGCCCTCCCCGAATGAAGAGGCATGTGGCTTACAAGTGCCATCTGGATGCTTTGGAATTAAGGGCATAGAGAGGAGAATTTCGTCCTCAATTAGCCCCAAAAGGTCAAAGTGCTGGCTAGCTACCAAAGGCTCTTGTTGGTCATCCTCCATTGGGAAGGCATCCGCTTCCTCCTCAGAGGCCACCATGACAAATCGACTCTCTTGAGCCAAATCTAGGCCGCAGTCCTGCAAACAACTCTGACAAACCAGGTGAATACGCCCTTTTACGGCTAATTCCAGAATTTGCCGGGGCTCGGAACCCGGAGAATCGGCAAAATGGGTCTTTACCTCCCAACGAAAGCCATCGCCAGGCTCGATGCTGGAGGCCTCCTCAGCTACCCTTGGCAAGGCTGAAATCTCCAAAAAACCAGACCCTTGATAAGACTGGGGGGCGCAAAAATCGATCCGGCTCAAAGCCTTGGGATCGGTGGATAGCTCAACTTGAGGTAAAACTTGATTACGATTCATGACATCAGTCTAAATGAAGGCTTCAGCGAAAGTACAAGTAGTGATGAGTAATTCTGCAAAAAAACTAATTCTGGCATCTACCTCGGTCTATCGTCGAGAGCTCTTAGAGCGCCTGCGCATTCCTTTTGACGTCATCTCACCCAAAGTGGATGAAACCCCCTTACCTGGTGAAAGCACTTTAGATTTAGCCTTGCGCCTAGCAAAAGCCAAAGCTGCCGCAGTTGCAAAAGATTGCCCTGAAGCTTGGGTCATTGGCTCCGATCAAGTAGCCGACCTTTGTGGAGCTGCAATTGGTAAACCAGGAAACTTTGAGCGAGCCATGGCGCAGCTGCAACTCATGCGTGGTGCAACAGTCACTTTTCAAACGGCGCTATGTCTGATGCATGGCGATGTCGAAACCACAATCAATGTTCCTACGGAAGTTACCTTTCGCAAACTATCGGATGATGTTCTAGAGGCATATCTCCACGCCGAAGAACCCTACGATTGCGCTGGTAGTGCCAAATCCGAAGGCTTGGGAATTTCACTCTTGGAATCCATTAAGAGCGATGATCCTACAGCCTTGATCGGCCTGCCATTAATTGCGCTGAGCGGCCTCTTGCGTGAAGCTGGTTTTGTCATTCCAGCAAAGAAGTAAAAAAATAAAAAGTGAAACTAAATAAATGAGCTCAACCTTAGGCACCCTCTTTTTAATTCCCAATACTTTGGGTGATGATTCTCGAGTTGAACAATTACCGTGGGTGTTACCAAGCCAAACGATTACTCAAACTGCCAAGCTGACTCATTGGATTGTTGAGGATGCAAAAACCGCCCGTGCTTTTTTAAAAGCAGTCGATAGCGTCTCACCCTTAGCGTGCACCATACAAGAAATGCAGATGAGTGAGTGGCGTGGCGTGGCGCGCAATGCTAAGTACGGCGATGCCGTTAAACCAATGGATTTACTCAAGCCGCTAATCGCTGGTAAAGACATGGGACTCATGTCAGAGGCAGGTGTTCCCGGTGTTGCGGATCCTGGTGCAGAGCTTGTACTAGCAGCACATAAGCTAGGCGCTAAAGTAAAACCAATGGTTGGCCCAAGCTCGATTTTGTTAGGTCTTATGGCTAGCGGTTTGAATGGGCAGCGCTTTGCGTTTCAGGGCTATGTTCCGCATGATGCACAAGATCGCATCGCGCGATTGAAGCAGTTGGAAGTGGAATCTAGAAAGTTGCAGCAAACGCAAATTTGGATTGAGACACCGTATCGCAATACTGCGATGCTGATGGCTTGCCTGAGTGCACTTTCACCGCAATCGATGCTTTGCATGGGAATGGATTTGAGCCTACCAACGGAGATGGTCACTACGCTATCAATTGCAGACTGGCGTAAGCGCTTTCCGAATGAAGCTGCCTGCGCTTCATTACAAAATAGGCCAGCAGTATTTCTATTGCTGGCCTAGGTGTTTTTTTGCCGCCTTATTGATCTATCGTTTTTTACTTTAGATCAGGAGTCTTAATTAGCGCCTTGCCAGCTGCAGAACCTACTTCAGCACCAAAACGTTTAGCAACACGTTCCGCGAAATTCTCTTTCATGGTGTAGTCCAGAATATCCGGCGCTTTAAAGATATCGCGCGCTACAGTCTCTACTGTTCCATAGCCATCTACCAAGCCAATTTTGATTGCCTGCTCGCCATTCCAAACGCGGCCTGAGAAAATCTCTGGCGTTTCTTTTAAGCGATCGCCACGACCCGCTTTAACCACCGCAATAAATTGCTGATGAATCTCATCGATCATGGTTTTGATCATCTCCACTTGCTGTGGATTTTCTTTGGAGAACGGATCCATCATTCCCTTGTTCGAGCCCGCAGCAATCATGCGACGAGTTACACCTAACTTATCCATCAAGCCAGTGAAACCAAAGCCCTCCATGATCACGCCAATAGATCCCACCAAGCTAGCCTTATCAACCAAAATTTGGTCGCCCGCAACAGCAACGTAGTAACCACCTGAAGCGCAGATATCTTCCACGACTACATAAAACGGCTTACTTGGATAGAGTTTGCGTAAGCGATGAATCTCGTCATTCATCATGCCCGCTTGAACTGGAGAGCCCCCAGGACTATTGATGCGCAAGACTACGCCAGCACTATTTTCATTTTCAAAAGCAGCTGTTAAAGATGAATTGATATCCAAAGCATTGGCCATCGAGCTAGAAGAAATCTCCCCTTCCAGAGTAACTAAAGCCGTGTGCTTCTCCATTCCCATGCCGCGCCCTGGCAGATGGAAATCAAATACTGCTAGCACTGCGCCAACAAACACAATGAGCGTCAGAATACGAAACACCGCTTTCCAGCGACGCGCCTTACGAGTCTCTTTTAAATTCTCTAGCAATAAATGCTCGAGAGCTTGACGCTCCCAATTTTGATTGGCGTTCTCGGATTGATTTTGATCCATCTTTTTAATCCTTAATGACTAACTAGTTTTTAACAGTGAGATTCTGACTTAACCAACTCGCCAGCTGTGAGACATCATCAACATGAATCAGTGATGGCGCTTCTTTTAAAGTGCTCGGTGGGTGCGCCCCATAAGTTACCGCGACCGCATCAACTCCAGCATTTGCCGCCATATCTAAATCATGGGTGGTATCACCAATCATCAACATGCGACGCATCGGCACCTGCATGACATCCGAAAGCTCTAGAAGCATCCCAGGGTGGGGCTTAGAGAAGGATTCATCTGCAGTGCGCGTTTCATGGAACATCTGCTCAAGCTGGTGATGCTTTAAAGATCGATCTAATCCCACGCGAGATTTACCCGTGGCAACACCTAAAAGATAACCATCCTCGCGCAAGCTGTGAAGTAACTCACGAATACCCGGAAATAAATCGAGTTCGTGATCTTTGGCGAGGTAGTGATAACGAAAGCGTTCAGTCAATTTTGGGAAATGCGCTGGCTCAATCCATGGCACCGCTCTTCTGAGTGAATCCTGAATACCCAAGCCAATAACAGAGCTGGCCAAAGTGTCGTCTGGCTCTTTGAAACCCAAATCACGACACGCCTGCTGAATACAGCTCACGATCGTCGGCGTGGAATCCATAATGGTTCCATCCCAATCCCACACAATCAGGTCATAACGTCTATCGGGCTTTTGCTCTTCAGGCATTACTAGGCACTTCAAAAGTTTTCATCATCGCTGTAAATTCAGCGGGTAGTGGTGATTCAATGCGCATTTTCTCGCCAGTACGTGGATGAGTAAAGCCAGCCAAGTGGGCATGCAAATACAAGCGTTTAGATTTCACAGCCTTGTCTCGGTCTTCAAAGCCGTATTTATCGTCACCCAAAATGGAATGACCTAATTTTTGGAGGTGCACGCGGATTTGGTGGGTACGCCCAGTTTTCAACTGAGCCTCAGCCAAGGTAATGGCTAGCTCTCCGCGCTTCATTACTTTCGTAACACGCAAAGCAGTGTGGCTTGGTAGACCATCTGGATCAACACGAACACGACGCTCACCATTGGCCAATAGGTATTTATGTAATGCAAACTTCAGTTGCATCGTGCCCGCACTCTGAGCAATTTCTCCATGGGCTAGCAAGTAGTAACGCTTGTCCGTTTGACCTTCACGGATTTGGCGATGCAATTCCACCAAGGCGCTGCGCTTCTTTGCCAAAAGCAAGACACCCGAAGTATCTCGATCTAAACGGTGAACCAATTCCAAGAATTTGAGCTCAGGACGGGTAATGCGCAGGGTTTCAATTACACCCAGGGCGATACCTGAACCACCATGAACCGCCAAACCTGCTGGTTTATTAACTATTAATAGCGCTTCATCCTCATACAAAATTGGCATTTTGTCGGAATATCCCTGTGCCCGAGACTTGGTTTGGGCGGTATTGACCGCCGCCATTTGGGCTGGCTCGGCAATCCTAACTGGGGGAACCCTAACAACATCCCCTTCAATTAAGCGTGTAGTTGGTTCAGCTCTTTTCTTATTCACCCGAACTTCGCCAGAGCGAATAATCCGGTAAACGTGGCTTTTGGGAACCCCTTTAGCCCAACGCAAGAGGTAGTTATCCAGTCGCTGGCCAGCCTCTTCCGGACCAATGGTCTGAAGATGAACGGCAGCCGGAGCGGTGGTTTTTACCTGTGAAGGCTTGGAAATGGGTTCGGATTTCATGATTTATCTCTTTTGTCGCCTCGACAGGGGTCGACAAGGGACTCAACAATACCCCATTGTCGTTCAACTTGTGCCGTATAATCAACGCTCTAGCCAATTTATTGGCCCGAGACTGACCTGATTCAGGTTCGAATCGTGGAGCTTGGAGTCGCCCTTAATAGACTCCCGGGGTTGCCCCTCCCCCGTTGTAATGAGGCGCAGGGTTGGTGTGCCGTATGCCGCGACCCGCGATTAGAAGACAGTTTTCAGGCGCGCGCCTGCATTGATGACCTAAAGGAGGTCTCTGCGGCGATCGTCAAGTGTGGCACCGGTTTAACAACATTGAACTTGGTGTACCAGGCAATAAATGCCTGGATTTGTTTGATCCACACTCCAAAGCCGCCAATGGGCTATGCCCCAAGCGGTATCTAACCTGTCCCTAACGCAGCGCGCAACGACGCACTCCCAATAGGAGAGTGTTATGAAACGCATGTTATTTAATGCAACTCAACAAGAAGAGTTGCGAGTTGCCATCGTCGATGGTCAAAAACTCATCGATATCGATATCGAAGCTGCCGGTCGTGAACAACGCAAAGGCAATATTTACAAAGGTGTTATTACTCGCATTGAGCCTTCGCTCGAAGCTTGCTTTGTAAATTACGGCGAAGAACGTCATGGCTTTCTGCCATTTAAAGAAGTCGCCCGCACCTACTTTAAAGAAGGTATTGATGTCCGTAATGCCTCTATTAAAGATGCCTTACGCGAAGGCCAAGAAATCATTGTTCAGGTAGAAAAAGAAGAGCGTGGCCAAAAAGGTGCCGCCCTAACCTCCTTTATCTCCCTGGCAGGTCGTTATTTGGTATTGATGCCAAATAACCCACGTGGAGGCGGTGTTTCTCGTCGCATTGAAGGCGAAGATCGTCAAGAACTCCGTGAAGCAATGTCCCAATTACACGTACCAGATGGCATGAGCATCATTGCTCGTACAGCCGGTATTGGCCGTGACGCTACTGAATTGCAATGGGATTTAAGTTATCTCATGCAGTTGTGGACAGCGATTGATGAGGCCGCTAAAGGCAACTCAGCACCATTATTGATTTACCTCGAATCCAGCTTAGTGATTCGTGCGATTCGTGATTACTTCCAACCAGATATCGGCGAGATCCTCATCGATACGGATGACATCTACGAGCAAGCTGCAGCCTTTATGTCCGTAGTAATGCCAGATAACTTACCTAGAGTGAAGCGTTACCAGGACGATGTTCCATTGTTCTCCCGCTTCCAAATCGAGCATCAGATTGAAACTGCTTACTCACGTACCGTGCCATTGCCATCTGGCGGCGCGATCGTGATTGACCACACTGAAGCTTTGGTTTCAGTTGACGTTAACTCTGCACGTGCAACCCGCGGCTCCGATATTGAAGAGACTGCTACTCGCACCAACCTAGAAGCTGCCGATGAAATTGCCCGTCAAGCACGTTTACGTGACTTGGGTGGCTTGATCGTGATCGACTTCATTGATATGGAATCGAGCAAGGCTCAGAAAGATGTTGAGAATCGCCTACGTGATGCTCTGCGTCATGACCGTGCTCGCGTTCAAATGGGCAAGATCTCCAAGTTTGGCTTGATGGAGATGTCACGCCAGCGTTTACGCCCTGCCCTCTCTGAAGGCAGCCACGTAACCTGCCCACGTTGTAACGGCACAGGCCATATCCGTGATACCGAATCTTCTGCATTGCAAGTCTTGCGCATCATCCAAGAAGAAGCAATGAAAGAAAACACTGCCGCTATTCATAGTCAAGTTCCAGTCGAAGTGGCTGCATTCTTGCTCAATGAGAAGCGCGCTGAAGTTATCAAGATTGAGACACGCTTCAAGGTCAACGTCTTGATGATTCCGAACAAGCATCTCGAAACTCCACATTACAAGCTTGAGCGTTTGCGCCATGACGATCCACGTCTTGATGATCAAAAAGCGAGTTATGTAATGGCTGAAGAAGCTGCTGCTGAACTCGAGACCGATACTGCGGTCAGTCGTAAAGATGCCGACGTTAAAGTTCGCCCTGAAGCTGCTGTAAAAGGTATTACGCCAAATGCACCAGCACCAGTAAGCCAGCCACGTCCTGCGCGCACTGAAAAAGCGAGCACTGAAACTGCAAGCACTGGTGGATTCTTCGGATTCATCAAGAGCTTATTCTCTTCAGCGCCTGCGCCAGAAGTAAAACCTGCTCCTAGCGCACCACGTGGTCGCAATCAAAACAATCGCAATGGCAATAACCGCAATCGCGGTCGTCGTGGCGAACGTAACGATCGCGCTGAACGTCCAGCTGAAGGTGCAGCAAATACTGAAGGTGGAAATGCTCCACGCGAAGCAGGTTCAGGCAGAGGTCGTCAAGACGGTCGTAACCGCAACGGGAATAACGGCAATCGCAACCAAAACAATCAAAATCCAAAACCAGAAAATCAAGCTGCGGTAACTCCAGCTACTGAGGCTGCACCCGGTACTGATACAGCACCAAGCGCGGATGGCGAAGAGCGTCGTGGTCGTGGTCGCAACCGTCGTGGTCGTGGCCGTGGTCAACGTGGCGAGCGCACTGAGTCCAACGGTGATGCAGCGATTGCTTCTGTTGTTGCAGTAGCAACCTCATTCTCAGGCCCACCAGTAGGAATGGCGGGAGCATCTGCTTCCATGCCGATTCAGAACATTGCTCAAAGCTTTGGAAATACTGTTGCGCCTACAGCCTCTAACGAAGTAAAAGAGCGCGCACCCCGCGCACCTAGAGAGCCAAGGGAGCAACGTGCACCACGTCAAAGCAATCGCCCTGATAACGCTGCTGCAGCTCCTGCCCCACAGGCAGCAGCTAAGCCAGCGCCAGCTATTGAGGTAATTGCAAAGCCGATGCCTGAGCTTCCTAAGGTTGCCTTCCAGGCACTCGAGGAAACTCCATTGCATAGCGTAGTTCAATCTGCTGGCATGGTTTGGGTAGCTACAGACTCCAGCAAGCATCAAGAAGCACAATCGCAAATCAAAGCTGAGCCAGAAGTTTTGCCTACGGGCAGAACTCCTAAAGCTCCAGTTAGCTTGCAAAATGGTCCAATGGTTTTAGTTGAAACCGGCGGCCAAGAAAAAACGGTTTAATCCAATTTCTCCAGACTGCTATTTATCCCACAAGGATATTTGGCAGTTTGGCAGAAACACCGTTTCACAGCCATAATTAGGCATGGTTGAAAAAGTAATCCCCATACGTTTAGATGAAGGCAAAGGCCTGACGCCGTCCATTCCTGGACAGCTTGTTGCCGCCAATACTTCAACCAAAGATACTCGGGGACGTCCTCTACGTGATTTACGAATCTCCGTAACGGATCGATGCAATTTCCGCTGCACCTATTGCATGCCTAAGGAAATCTTCGACAAAGACTATCCCTACCTCTCTCATAATGAATTACTCAGCTTTGAAGAGATCACTCGCTTAACGAATATCTTTGCTTCTCTAGGCGTGGAAAAAATTCGCCTCACTGGTGGCGAGCCTTTGCTACGTAAAAATCTCGAAGTGCTGATTGAGATGCTAGCGAAGATTCGCACTACGGCAGATCAACCCCTTGATCTAACACTCACTACCAATGGCAGCATTTTGCGCAAGAAGGCGGCTGCATTAAAAGCAGCAGGCTTGCATCGCTTAACCATTAGCCTTGATGGCTTGAATGATGATGTCTTCAAAAAAATGAATGATGTCGACTTTCCCGTTACGGATGTGCTCGACGGAATTGCAGCCGCTCAAGAGGCGGGTTTTACCAATCTCAAAGTTAATATGGTTGTTAAGAAGGGCACAAACGATCAAGAGATTATTGGTATGGCCAAGCATTTCAAAGGTAGCGGTGTAACGCTGCGCTTTATTGAGTTCATGGATGTGGGCAGCTCTAACGGCTGGGATATGTCACAAGTGCTTCCATCGCAAGAAGTGGCAAATCGTATTAATGCCATGTTTCCGATAGAGCCTATTGAGGCCAACTATCCAGGTGAAGTGGCTCAGCGCTGGCGCTATGTTGATGGCTCCGGCGAAATTGGTTTTATCTCTAGCGTCACACAAACTTTTTGTCACGAGTGCACGCGTGCTCGCATCTCTACAGATGGTCAGCTCTATCTTTGCCTATTTGCAAACGAAGGTTTTGATTTCAAAACGCTATTACGTTCCGATAGAAGTGATTTAGAAATTGCCAACGCCATCATGTCAACATGGTCCGGACGCAATGATCACTATTCGGAAATTCGGGGATCCAATACCGCAGGATCGAAATCTTCTCGCAAAGTAGAGATGTCCTACATCGGCGGCTAATGATTACTTCAGCACAAATTACTGGACTTATTCTGGCAGGTGGCCGCGCCCAAAGAATGGGTGGCATAGATAAGGGCTTAATCCCCTTTCATGGTAAACCCCTCATTGAATCCGCTATTAGCAGACTCAAGCCCCAGGTCAGTACTATTTTGATTAATGCCAACCGCAGCATTACAAAGTATTCGCACTATGGCTATCCAGTACTCATGGATGAAACCCCAGACTTCTCTGGCCCATTAGCTGGGTTCTCAGTCGGCTTGAAGCATTGCAAAACACCCTACCTACTAACATCGCCTTGCGACTCCCCTTTATTGCCATTCGATCTTGCCCAAAAAATGGCAGCCGAACTAGAAGGCAATAATTTAGAGCTCGTCTTTGCCTCCTCAAAAGAAGAGGATGGAAAGATTTGGTCACAACCTGTTTTTTGCTTAATGAAAAGTAGCTTGCAGGATTCTTTGAATACCTTTTTAAGTAAGGGCGACTTAAAGATTGATCGCTGGTTTAAGGAATTGCGTTCGGGCACAGTGGTTTTTGAAAACCCGCAAGCATTTTCTAACGTCAACACTCCAGAAGAGTTAGCTGCTTTAGAAAGAATTTCTCCATGTCCGACCTAAAGCGTATTCCCCCAAGCGACCCCATTTATATCAGCGGCTCACTACATGTCGATCAAGCTCGCATAGCGATTTCCGACTTAGTAAAAGACTTGATCGCAGAATCTCATGAGAGATCTGAGTCTGATGCAATTGAATGCATCACCCTAGATCAAGCAATTAATCGCATTCTTGCGAAAGACTTGCTTTCGCCGATTGATGTTCCGGTCGCCGATAACTCGGCCATGGATGGCTTTGCATTCAATGGTGATTGCCTGGGCGATGGCGAGGATCTCGTAACCCTGAAGGTGGTGGGCACTGCCTATGCTGGCAAGCCCTATGAAGGCAGCATTGCTCATGGCGAATGTCTCAAAATCATGACCGGCGCTCTAATGCCGAGTGACTGCGATACCGTGATTCCCCAAGAATTTACAGAACCCCAGACTCCTGACAATAGCTCGATCGTTTCATTTAAGCAAAACCGAGTGAAGCGCGGAGAAAACCGTCGCTTGCGTGGCGAAGACTTACAAAGCGGCAAGCCAGCAATTACTGCAGGACGTTTATTGCGGCCTTCTGATCTGGGTCTAGCAGCCTCCCTTGGCTTGTCCGAACTTCATGTGCATCGAAAATTGCGGGTCGCCATTCTCTCTTCAGGCGATGAATTGCGCCCACTAGGACAAGCTTTAGAGGCTGGCAATATTTATGACAGCAATCGTTATAGCTTAATCGGACTACTGAAACGTCTTGATCTCGAAATCATTGATTGCGGGATTGTGCGAGATGATCCAAGCTCACTCAAGGCGGCATTTATAGAGGCGGCCAGCAAAGCGGATGTACTCATCTCATCTGGAGGAGTCTCCGCTGGCGAAGCAGACTTCACCAAGCAAATCATGCAAGAACTGGGTGATGTGGGTTTTTGGAAAATCGCCATGCGTCCAGGTCGCCCCATGGCTTTTGGAGTATTGAAGCCAGTTCAGGGGTCAAAGCATAAGACACTCTTCTTTGGTTTGCCTGGCAACCCAGTAGCGGTCATGGTGACTTTCTACCAGTTTGTCCGTTCTGCATTATTGCAACTCAATGGTACAAGTCAGACTGAGCCGCCAATGATGCAGGCGATTGCAGAGACCCCCATTCGAAAGCGTCCCGGAAGAACAGAGTATCAACGTGCCATCTTGGTGCGTGGTCCAGATGGAAAGCCTACAGTCAAACTGACTGGTAGCCAAGGTGCCGGAATTTTACGATCTATGAGTGAGGCAAATTGCTTTGTCATCCTGGCTCACGACCAAGGAAATGTTGCAGCTGGTGACTGGGTAGATGTGGCGCTTTTCGACGGACTGCTTTAAGATTGCACCTCATGAAACTCACCAAAAAAGAAATTGCCTTCGTAGATCCAATGCATACCGCCAAAACCCTGGTTTTGGTTTACCTCTGCTTCTCTGTACCGATTGTGTTGTTGGCCTTGTTTGTAGCCTTCATTCGTGACGGCGCTATTCCTGGATTTACCGTTCTCTCCGCATTAATTCTTAATGCCTTACTTGGTTTCGCTTTGCTCTGGATTGCCTGCAAGGTTTACAACTGGGTAGCAGGTAAATTTGGTGGGATTGAGCTTGCTCTTCGCGAGCTCCCAGAAGAAATCGAAGCCGACTAATTATTCAGTCGACTTCGTTTCATTTCTTAAGTCTGACTTTTACCCTCTAGCACTTCAGCATTAATTAAGCTTGGCGGTTTTTTTCCATCAAGCGCTGCTCGTAAATTTTCTACTGCGAGATCTACCATCGCTCTACGCGTTTTTTCTGTGGCGCTCGCGATGTGCGGAGCCAGCACAATATTGCTGCACTTGAGTAACTCGGGATGTACTTGAGGCTCACCTTCAAAAACATCTAAGCCGGCTGCAAAGATCCATCCACTTTGCAATGCTTGTGCCAAAGCCGCATCATCCACAATGCCGCCACGGGCAATGTTAATCAGGGTTGCAGACGGTTTCATCATCGCAATTTCTACAGCGCCAATCGTGTGATGATTTTGTGCGGTGTAAGGTAGTACCAACACCACATGATCAGCAGTGCGGAGTAATTCTTCTTTTGAAACATAAGTGGCGCCACACGCTTTTTCATCAGCATCAGAGAGATGGCTGCGGTTATGATAAATCACTTTCATACCAAAACCCAAAGCGCGCTTAGCGATCCCTTGACCAATACGGCCCATGCCAATAATGCCAACAGTACTGTGATGCAGGTCCATGCCTAATGGATTATTCACAATCGACCACTGATCCCACTTGCCCGCCCTAACCCAATGCTCTGATTCTGTAATACGCCTTGCAGTTGCCATCAACAATGCAAAACCAAAATCCGCTGTTGTATCCGTAAGAACATCAGGGGTATTAGTAGCCATGACGCCAGCAGCAGTAATCGCTGGGACATCAAAATTGTTGTAACCGACAGAAATATTAGCGACCACTTTCAAATTCTTAGCCTGAGCAAGGGCTGTAGCATCAATTCGATCACTTCCCGCCACCAGGGCGCCCTCCACCTCTGAAAGTGCCTTTTGAAGCTCCTCAGGGGTCAAAATTTTGTCGGACTGGTTGGAGTGAACCTCATAGGATTCCTCTAATTTGGCTAATGCCTCAGGAAATATGGCCCTTGCAACCAAAATCTTCGGTTTGGAGGTGCTTGTGGGGGTAATGGCTGATGTATTCATAGCGTGACTTTACCTCAAGTAAATTGATGCTTTTGCCTGAAAAATAGGCTGATTCGGCTAAAATTGAGTTTTATAACTTAGCAGTCCATTGATCTGGACTCCTCACCTGTTAACCATCATGACTTACGTTGTTACCGAAGCTTGTATCCGCTGCAAATATACCGATTGCGTTGATGTCTGCCCAGTCGATTGTTTTCGCGAAGGTCCTAACTTTTTAGTAATCGATCCCGATGAGTGCATCGATTGCGCAGTATGCGTACCTGAGTGCCCAGTCAATGCAATTTATGCTGAAGATGATGTGCCAGGAGATCAACAGGCATTCATTAAATTAAATGCTGAGTTGTCTCCATCATGGACATCCATCACTAAATCCAAAGCTGCATTGCCAGAAGCTGAAGAGTGGAAAGACGTTAAAAATAAACTCGACCAACTGGTAAAGTAAATTGCACTCCCCCATTGAAACCGATGCAGTCATTATTGGCGCCGGTCCGGTGGGACTCTTCCAAGTCTTCGAGCTTGGACTCCTAGAAATCAAAGCGCATGTCATTGACTCCCTACCTGAAGTAGGCGGTCAGTGCATCGAGCTGTATCCAGACAAACCAATCTACGACATTCCGGCGATTCCGATTTGTACTGGTCGTGAGCTGGTGAGCAATCTGCTCAAACAAATTGAGCCGTTCAAGCCACAGTTCCACCTAAATCAAGAGGTCTCCACCCTTGAGAAGCAAGCTGATAGCCGCTTTCTAATTAAGACCTCCCAAGATCAGCAGTTTTTAACAAAAACGGTTTTCATTGCTGCTGGTGTTGGCGCCTTTCAACCGCGCACACTCAATCTGGATGGCATTGAGGCATTAGTAGATAAACAAGTCTTCTATCGCGTCAGAAATCCTGAGCAATTTACTGGTAAGCACATCGTCATTTGTGGTGGTGGCGACTCTGCTCTGGACTGGGCCTTACATTTTATCGATCAAGCCGCAAGTGTGATACTGATTCACCGCAGAGATGAATTCAAAGCAGCACCTCAATCAATCACTAAGATGCGCGCGCTTTGCGCGGCCGGTAAGATGCAACTCATCATTGGACAAATTACCGGTCTTGAGGCCTCCAATGACATTCTCACGGAAATTGCCGTCACCAATATTGATGGTGAAGTGCAAGACATTGGTCTAGATGCGCTCTTATTGTTTTATGGCCTCTCCCCGAAATTAGGCCCCATTGCCGACTGGGGTCTCGATATTGATCGCAAGCAAATTGCTGTGGATACGGCCTGCTTTCAGACCAGCACGCCCGGTATTTACGCCGTTGGCGATATCAATATTTACCCAGGCAAGAAAAAGCTGATTCTGTCAGGCTTTCATGAGGCAGCCTTGGCAGCCTTTGCCGCAGCAGCCTATCTAGCCCCTGAAAAGCAGATTCAACTCCAGTACACCACCACCTCACCAAAGCTACATAAAGCGCTTGGGGTAAGTCCACCAACATTCGAGTAAGCTCTTAATATCACTGAATCATTTAGCTGAATATACCTATGCGTCAATATCACAATCTTATGAAGGAAGTCCTCGAAAAGGGCGTCCAAAAATCCGATAGAACCGGAACCGGAACGATATCTATCTTCGGCCACCAGATGCGCTTTAATCTGGCAGAAGGCTTTCCGATGGTCACCACTAAGAAGCTCCATCTCAAGTCCATCATCTTGGAGCTACTATGGTTTCTCAAAGGTAGTACCGACAACAACTGGCTCAAAGAGCGTGGCGTTTCTATTTGGAATGAATGGGCAGCCCCAGATGGTGACCTAGGTCCGATTTACGGCTACCAGTGGCGTTCATGGCCTGCACCTAATGGTGAGCATATTGACCAAATCGCAGAGGTTGTAGAGACCCTTAAAAAGAATCCTGACTCACGTCGCATTGTTGTTTCTGCGTGGAACGTAGCTGATATTCCTCGCATGGCTTTAGCACCTTGCCATGCTTTCTTTCAGTTCTACGTTGCTGATGGCAAGTTGTCTTGCCAACTGTATCAACGTAGTGCGGATATCTTCTTGGGCGTACCTTTCAATATTGCTAGCTACGCTCTACTGACCCACATGATGGCTCAGCAATGCAATTTAGAAGTGGGTGACTTTGTATGGACTGGTGGTGATTGTCATCTCTATAGCAACCACTTAGAGCAAGTTGATCTTCAGCTATCCAGAGACTTCTTCCCGTTACCTAAGCTCAATATTCTACGCAAGCCAGATTCCATCTTCGATTATGAATTCGAAGATTTTGAAATCGCTGGCTACGAATCCCATCCCGCCATTAAAGCTCCTGTAGCTGTTTAAGAAATTAGATCCTCATGACTGTAGCCAAGCATCCCGCTATCTCAATGATTGTTGCCCGCTCACGTAATCACGTGATTGGTCGTGACAATCAAATGCCTTGGAAGATTTCTGCTGATTTGCAGTTCTTCAAAAAAGTAACAATGGGCCATCCCGTCATCATGGGTCGCAAGACTTGGGAATCTATCGGTCGCCCGCTTCCTGGACGCCGCAATATCGTTGTGAGTCGCAATACCGATCTCAAATTGACCGGCGCAGAAGTAGTTAACTCACTCGATGCAGCACTTGTCACTTTAAATGAATTCCCCCGCGTATTTGTGATTGGTGGAGAACAACTCTTTACCCAAGCTTTTCCCAAGGCGGACCGCCTTTACATCACCGAGATTGAAATCGATGTAGATGGTGGCGACACCTTCTTTGAAGTTCCAAACCAATCCGAATGGAAAGAGATTGAGCGTACTCCAGCATCTGAAGGCGAAATTACGTTTAATTTCATTACGCTTGAGCGCAAGTAATTAGACGGACTGAGCTTTAAAAGATAAAGGGCCCTGAGGGGCCCTTTCCTAATCTACTGATTGCACTTTTAGCATCACAGCTTCTTAGCAAAACTGTATTGTGCAAATGCTTGCTCGGCCACGTTAAACCACTGCGCTTCCATATTTCTGAAGGCCCGATAATCTTCGAAGATTTTCTTGAACTGGGGATTCTTTGCAGATTCCTCAGCATAGGTCTCTTGGCTAGCCTTAAAGCAGGCATCCATGACTGAGGTATTGAACTTACGCAATACTGCGCCACCCTGAACAAGGCGTTGCAATGCCGGTGGATTCAAAGCATCGTACTTGGCACACATATCAGTGTGAGCCTCAAAGCAGGCTGCCTGCCATGCTGCCTGGTATGCAGGCGGCAATGAATCCCACTGCTTTTTATTTACCAAGAATGAGAGGCCAGCTGCCCCCTCCCAAAATGCAGGGTAGTAATAATTTTTAGCTACTTTAGCTAAACCTAATTTCTCATCATCGTAAGGGCCCACAAATTCAGCGGCATCAATCGTGCCTTTTTCTAGAGCTGAATAAATTTCACCAGCAGGTAACTGTTGTGGCACTACACCTAACTTCGCAAGCACCTGTCCAGCAAAGCCAGCGATACGGAATTTAAGCCCCTTGAGATCCTCTGGAGACTTAATCTCTTTGCGGAACCAGCCACCCATTTGAGTGCCAGTTTGGCCACCCAAGAAGTTCACGATGTTGTAACTTGCATAGAGCTCACGCATTAACTTCATGCCATTGCCATGCAACATCCAAGCAGATTGCTGGCGTGCCGTCATACCAAATGGCGCGGCCGTATCAAAAATAAATGCACTGTTCTTGCCCAAGTAGTAGTAGCTGGCGGTATGACCGCACTCCACCGTCCCGTTTTGCACGGCATCTAATACTTGCAATGCTGGGACCACTTCACCAGCGGCAAACACTTTGACATTGAACTTGCCATCAGTAGCTTTACGCAAAGCATTGGCAAATACCTCTGGGGTGCCATACAAAGTATCTAATGATTTAGGAAAGCTCGAGACCAAGCGCCAATTAAGGGTTGGCAAGCTCTGCGCAATTGATGGGGCAGCCAATGCGGCTGCACCTGCACCAATAGTGGCCTTCTTCAAAAAGGAACGTCTTTGCATCTTCTTCTCCTCCAAAATTATTTACCACCAACCGTCATGGATCCAATCAGAATAGAGCCTGTTTCTTTGGTTCCCCGAATTAATGAATCGCTGCCGATCATCTGAATATCCATCAGCATATCGCGCAGGTTACTCGCAATCGTAATTCCTTCGACTGGATACTGGATCTCACCGTTCTCTACCCAGTAACCAAAAGCGCCACGAGAGTAATCACCGGTGACATAGTTCACGCCCTGCCCCATAAGTTCAGTCACGAGCAAGCCTGTACCCATCTCTTTAAGGAGCGCAGGCAATCCACCCTTAGGTGTCTTGCGACTTTGTAATGTCAGGTGATGAGAACCACCAGCATTACCTGTAGTTTTCATACCCAGCTTTCTAGCGGAGTAGGTAGATAAGAAATAGCCTTGCAACACGCCCTTATCAACTACCGTCCTTGCGCTTGTCTTTACACCCTCTTCATCAAAAGGTGCGCTACCTGTCATCGACTTCAGATGAGGATTTTCAAAAAGGCTAACGTGCTTTGGTAAGACTTGTTTACCCAAACTATCCAATAAAAAGCTAGAACGACGATAAAGAGCACCACCAGAAACAGCCTGTACCAATCCACCTAGTAGGCCAGCCGCCAAAGGTGCTTCAAAGATCACAGGGCAGCGTCGAGTAGTTAATGACCTTGCCTTGAGACGTGAGAGCGCACGCTCTGCAGCATATTTTCCAATCGAAGCTGGATCAGCCAGCTCCTCAGGGATGCGCGAACTGGAATACCAGTCATCTCGTTGCATGAGTGACTTCTTACCGCCTTCATTTGCAATTGGTGCGCACGAAATGTAATGACGTGAGAATGGATAGCCCCCCATAAAGCCGTGGCTTGTCCCCATCATGAAATGCGCATGATGCGCCGATACCGAAGCACCGTCGCTATTTTTAATTTGTTTGCTGACTGCAAAGGCAGCGCCTTCGGCGGTGCGCGCAATATCAATTGCTGTTGCCGAATCCAAATCCCATGGATGAAATAAATCTAAGTCGCGCGGATGTTTTTCAAGCAGCTCTTTTTCAGCAGGGCCTGCGCATAAATCTTCGGCTGTATGTTGGGCAATATGGTACGCAGCCTCAACCGTCGCCTTTAAAGAATCTTTAGAAAAATCACTGGTACTGGCATTGCCGCGACGATGACCTAAAAAGACTGTGACGCCAACTTGTTTATCCAAGCTTTGCTCAATGGTTTCAACCTCGCCCTTGCGAACGGTGACCGAAAGGCCTTGCCCCTCTGAAACCTCTGCCACAGCATCCGAGGCACCCCGCCTTTTGGCTTCCGTGAGCATGAAATCAATGATTTCTTGAAACTGATTTGATGAGTATGTAAACATGCCCTAATAATAGCTAGAATAGAAACATGAAGCATACCGAAGCCTGGAAAAGATCCTTCCCAAACGAAATCAAAATCGGCCTAATCTCGATCTCCGACAGAGCGAGCAAGGGCGTCTACACCGACGAGGGTATCCCTGCCCTGCAAATGTGGCTACAAACTGCTATCAGCACCCCCTGCGTCTTTCATGAGCGCCTTATTGCCGATGAGCGGGAGATCATTACCGAAACAATCGTGGAGCTGACTGACGATCTCGGCTGTGATTTAGTCCTCACCACAGGCGGTACAGGACCTTCTCGTAGAGATGTGACACCTGAAGCCACTATGGATGCCGGAACCCGGGAAATGCCCGGATTTGGCGAGCAAATGCGCCAAATTAGCCTACGCTTTGTACCCACCGCCATTTTGTCGCGCCAAACGGCTGTTTTACGAGAAATCGATGGTCACACCGCCCTGGTTATCAATTTGCCAGGTCAACCTAAATCCATCAAAGAAACACTCGAAGGATTAAAGGATGCCGAAGGTAAATCCATTGTTCCCGGTATCTTTGCCGCAGTCCCCTACTGCATCGACTTGATCGGTGGCCCCTATATCGAAACGGATGAATCTATCATCAAGGCTTTTAGACCCAAGAGTGCCATTAAGAAATAAGGCGAGTAGTCATTTTGAAAAGTAAAAAGGGTCTATTTGAACTGACCCACAAAAGTTGGACACCAAATCCAACTCAAGGGGGTCAGTCTCATGTCCAAATACAGCAAAGAGTTCAAGCTAGAAGTTATTCAGCATTACCTCTCCGGTAAGGGTGGTTTTAAAGC
>NZ_JACVOQ010000013.1 GCF_018882325.1 Polynucleobacter sp. 78F-HAINBA
CCCGCTTAAGACCGCCAAACTCTAGAAACTCTTTAACTACCTTTAGCTTGAACTGCTTGCTGTACTTGCTCATAAAACAAAACCCCCTTGGTTGGACAAAGCGTCCAACTTTTGGGGGTCAGTTCATCAGGGTGGCTTAATTATTTGCATGGAGAGAGTTGGTGATTAGGCTTTCCACTCCCCAGACTTGCCGCCACTCTTCTCTAGCAGGTGGACATCACCCATCACCATGCCCCTATCAACAGCTTTCGCCATGTCATAAATGGTGAGGAGGGCGACTTGGACTGCAGTCAGGGCTTCCATTTCTACCCCAGTGGGGCCAGTGGTCTCAGCTCTAACTTGGCAGGTGATGCTGCTGCTATCTTTGTTGAGGGTAAATTCCAGGCTGACGTGAGTCAGGGCGAGTGGGTGACAGAGGGGGATTAAGTCCGATGTCTTCTTAGATGCCTGGATGCCAGCAATCCGGGCGATACCTAAGACATCCCCTTTTTTATGGGTGCCTGCCTCGATCATGCTGAAGGTTTCTGGCAGCATGGTGATTTTGCCTGTGGCGACGGCAATCCGATGGGTATTGGGCTTATCTCCAACATTCACCATGTGGGCTTGCCCGCTGGCGTCAAAATGAGTTAGTTTGTTCATGGGATAAGTTTTACCATATAGGGATGCGAGTCATAAAGACACCACAAAAATCATCGTTATTTAAGCGAATTTTGGCTGGCCAGCTGATTCTAGCCTTGGCATGTCCAAGTGCAGGCCTTGTCTATGCTGCTGGAGCTATGCCTGCTTCGGTAACGGGGGATGTGTCTGTGCAGGGCGAGTCGGCTGCTTTGCAAAACCTAGGCAGGGCAGTTCAGTCGCCTGATTCCCGTTCTTCAAATCTGCCCTCACGTAATACGATCCAAATTCAGCAAGGCTTCGTACTTCCAGACATGGGTGATCCTGGTGGCGATAGCTTAAGCCGCATGGACGAGAAAAAGTATGGCGAGATGATCATGCGTCAGATTCGTCCGGATGCAGATTATTCGAATGATTTGCCGATCTATGATTTTTTGAACCAAATGGAGCGACGCCTACTACAAGCAGCAAAACGTTTGCAATTGGGTGGTGCCAACGAGCAGGGTAGTGGAGCTTACAACTTTGAGGTATTTGCTGTTAAAGACAGTAGTATTAATGCGTTTGCATTGCCTGGTGGATTTATTGGATTTCATACGGGATTGTTGGTGAGTGCTGAAACAGATTCTGAAGTCGCGTCGGTAATGGGACATGAAACGGGGCACGTTTTGCAACGCCATTTAGCGCGGCAAATGGATAAGCAAACCACGAATACCATGATTGCTCTTGCTGGAATATTACTAGGCGCTCTAGCTGCCTCACGTAATCCAGGTGCAGCGTCGGGCCTGATGCAGGGTGGTCAAGCAGTAGCGGTGAATAATCAACTCTCCTACTCAAGAGATGCTGAGCGCGAGGCGGATCGTATTGGCTTTCAGATTCTGGCGGCGAGTGGTTATGACGTCAATGGCGCACCAGGTTTTTTTCAGCGCTTGCAAAAGGCTACGGGGATTATGGATAGTGGCGTTCCATCCTATGTTCGCACCCACCCATTAACCACCGATCGTATTGCTGACATGCAGGATCGTGCTCGTAATATCGCGAATAGAAATGTACCAACATCTGTGGAGTTTTATTTCATAAAAGCACGGGCTCGCATGGAGCAGTCTGGAAGCTCTAGTCAGATGTATGACTTAAAAAATACCTTTGAAGGCTTGAGCAAGCAGTCAGCTCCCGGAAAGCAGATGGAAGGTTTTTATGGGCTTGCCTTAGTTGCTCAGAAACAGGGTAAGTTCGATCAGGCTAGCAGTTACCTCCAGCAAGCACGTAATTTAGCTAATAGCTCCAGTGCGCCAGGCTCTCCAATTCAGCGGCAAAGTCTCTCTTTGGATATTACGGCGTCAGAGTTGGCATTAGCTAGAGGTAAAGGTGATGAGGCGCTGCAAATTGCCCAAGCAACTTTAAAGGCCTATCCACAGTCCTATGCTGCTGGAGCGGCAATGATGAATGCCTATCTCAAGCTTGGTCGCACCAATGACGCCATTACCTGGTTAAAGGCGCGCACAAGGTTGCAGCCCAATGAAGTGGTGTGGTGGACCATGCTCTCTAATGCGTACGACCAAGCAAAGAATGTGCCAATGCGCCATTACGCCCTTGGGGAAAAGTATGCGCTTGAGGGTGCATGGCCATCAGCCATTGAGCAGCTCAAGATAGCTAGATCTTCTGGTGGTGCTGATTTCTATCAGGCATCTAGTATTGATGCACGCCTACGTGAAATGCAAAAGCAATATCAAGAAGAGTTAAAGGAGCAGGGCAAAAACATGCCCAGCTAATTAATGGCTTGGTGCTTTGGTGAAATGAAAGCGTTCACCGAGTTCCTGGGAGTGAATGGGTTCAATTGGCAAATCCTTGCCATCCCATTGCCAAGAGCCTCTAAAACTACAGGCATCCTCCAGCACTTTCGACTGATCTGAGAATAGATCTAAATCATGATCATGTAATAGCGCGACCGATAGCGATTCTGTTTTGGTAAACGTAGTTACATCGATTTGATCGGAGAGTGATTGCGCAATCAATCCGGTGATATAGATATTGCCTTTTTCATCGCTCAGCGCGCCATGCGGTTTGATTTCTGTACCGCATTGTGTCAATAGTTGAAGGCCACTTTCACTTGGAATGATTCTGGCAATCCATGGCGTGGCATCCAGTGTGACGAAAACCCTTTGAGGACCGTTTTGAAAAAAATATCTGCCCAAAGAATCGCAAGCGTAATTTCTGGAAATGAATTCATTAAGAGCTGCATGCTGAATCACGCTCCCAGCTAATTGATTGGCTTGGGCGAATTCATCTCGCATGCGCCATTGACCACGACGATCTAATGCAAGCCAGCCAAAGCAATGCGGAACATTGGGCCACTTAATCAGAGACCGCAGTACTTGCTCATCCATCAGATGGCAATCTTTTTAGCATTAGTAATTAATGCAATCCATGTGGTGTAGAAGGCGCGTCAAAAGTCTCTTCAGTTGAATGACTTGCATGCAGGTGAGCAATACGCCAGCCTTGACTGTCTTGCAATAGAACTAAGGTGATATTGAGAAAGAACTCTGCCTCAATTTGATCGGCGCGTAGATGCACCGCTTCAGTGGTGTCATAAACGGCTGCCCCCAAAACAGAATGGCTAATACAGGCAATCGGTTCTAAAAACAGAGCTTGTTTGGCCAAGAGGCGCTCTAAGCCTGCACGAATTTCTGCATGACCGCTCAGGCGCTGACCTTCTGGCAGCACGCAAGTAATGGAGTCATCGTCCAGCCAGATAGCTAAAGCACCTTTGACATCACGATGTTTTAAGGCGTCACGCCAAGCATCCACCACTTCATCGGCATTATGAAAAAGTCTGGCTAGTTTTGGCATGGCTTACTTTCTGGTGACTTAAGTTGATGTGGGCTTAATGAAGATTCTGAATTGCTTCAAATACATTCTCTGGGGAAATGTCTTTCAAACACTTGAGATGCCCAAGCGGACACTCTCTCTTGTGGCAAGGACTGCATGGCAAGTTGAGATAAATGACTTTCGCTTTATTGGATAGCGGTGGTGTATGGTGTGGGTCGCTTGAACCAAAGATTGCTACTTGAGGTACTTTTAATGCGGCCCCAATATGCATTAAGCCAGAGTCATTGCTGACCAAGGCTTTACTCATGCCGATGAGTGCAATTGCTTCATCGAGTGAGGTATCGCCACACCAGTTATATATTTTGGAGTCGTTATTGGCTTGAGCTCTAATGCTCTCACCTAAAGCGTAATCGCCCTTACTGCCTAGAAGAATGACGCGAGCATCTACTTCATCAGCGATTAGCTGCTGCGCAAGACTAGCGAAGCGCTCGGTAGGCCAGCGTTTTGTTAAACCGTACTCGGCACCTGGGCACAGCACATAGATTGACTGGTCCTTGATTTCAGCTGCTTGTAACTTATTGCTTACAGACTGCTTAGCTGCAGGTGAGATGTTGAGTTGAGGATCTGCTGGCTTGTTGGCATCAATCTCTTCCGAGTGATCCATTACGTTGCAGAGTGCAAGGTAATGATTTGCCATGGGCGGGCGATTAATCTTGCTGGGATTATCTAGTGCAAAATTAATGAGCCCAAAGCGCATCTCACCGCGATAACCAATGCGTAGCGGAATATTGGCAAGCCATGGGATGAGGGCAGACTTGAAGCTGTTAGGCAGAACAAAGCAGGCATCGTATTGATTTAATTCGAGTTGCTTTGCGAGTTGCTTACGCAGGCTCCATTGCAATTGCTTGTGCTCTAGTCGCGCTTCAATGACTTGATGAACTTCTGCACAGGCGCGATAAATGGGTGCAACCCAAGGGCTTGCTAGAACATCAATTTGTGACTGTGGGTAAATTACTTTGAGAGTCTCCAGCAGGGGCTGGGACATGACGGCATCGCCAATCCAGTTGGGGGCGATGATCAGAATACGATTCATATGAGGTATCCCGAAACAGCACCCCGCTCTGGGGTGCTGATGGGCTTAATGCCCGTGAGGCTCGGTACCAGGAATGAGTTTGTACTCAGTGCCGCAATAAGGACACTTTGCTTGACCCGTCTTAGCAACATCGAGAAATACACGTGGATGTGAATTCCAGCTAGGGGTTTTATTGGTCGGGCAATGTAAAGGTAAATCGGTATTGCCATTCACCATCACAACTTGAGCTTCACTCATTCTCTGATTTCCTATTACTTAACGTAAGTTAACCAAGACTTGTACTGATCACCTCTGCCATAGACCGCATCAAAGTAGGTCTTCTGGATTTTCTCGGTAATCGGTCCGCGCTTACCGTCACCAATAGTGCGGTCATCCAATTCACGAATTGGTGTTACTTCAGCGGCAGTGCCGGTAAAGAAGGCTTCATCAGCTGAATACACTTCATCACGAGTAATGCGCTTCTCACGCAACTCGTAGCCGAGGTCTTTGGCGATCTGCATGATGGAGTTTCGGGTGATCCCGTCTAAACAAGAAGCCAGATCAGGCGTATAAATAATGCCGTTATTAACGATAAAGATATTTTCGCCAGAACCTTCAGATACATAACCTTCTGTATCCAATAGGAGGGCCTCATCATAGCCATTAGCCGTTACTTCTTGGTTGGCCAAAATGGAGTTGATGTAGTAACCGGAGGCCTTGGCGCGAACCAGTGAAGAGTTCACAAAGTGGCGAGTAAATGAGGAGGTCTTAACGCGGATGCCCTTGTTAAGGCCGTCTTCACCCAAATAAGCACCCCATTCCCAGGCAGCGATCGCAGTATGGATGCTGTTACCTTTTGGAGAGATGCCGAGTTTTTGGGAGCCAATAAAGATAATTGGACGGATATAGCAAGATTCCAGCTTATTGCTGTTAAATACCTCAATAATGCCGCTGGTGATCTGCTCAGGGGTCCAAGGCATATTCATCTGGAAAATCTTGGTTCCATTGAAGAGGCGCTTTACATGCTCTGGAAGGCGGAAAATGGCGGTACCTTGGGGGGTTTTGTAGGCGCGAATGCCTTCAAATACACCCATTCCATAGTGGAGACTGTGGGTTAGTACGTGAATATTGGCCTCACGCCAGGGAATGAGCTTCCCATCGGACCAAATAAAGCCATCGCGGTCGGACATCGACATTTTCTCTACCTTTTAAATATGTAATAAATAGGGTGATTCAATTCGGTAAAACAGGGTGCCAAGCCACTGGGGAGCCCCTAGGCCTGAAATACGTCTCAGCCTTTATTGTAGAGCAGGGAGCGGGGCGGGGTAGTCCAATTCCTGTGGGGTCTTAAGCCCAGACGATTTAGAATGGAGCATTCCCAATAAATCACTAAATTTGCCCATTCTCATGCCGGAAACCCTCTTTAAAGTAAAACGACTAAGTGAACTAGCTGCAGCTGGTCTTCTCAAGGGGAAACGGGTTTTAATCCGTGCCGACCTCAATGTTCCTCAGGATGATGTGGGCAATATCACTGAAGACACCCGAATTAGAGCTTCCATGCCGGCGGTACAGATGTGTTTGGATGCCGGTGCAGCGGTCATGGTCACTTCGCACTTGGGTCGTCCAACTGAGGGTGAATTTAAGCCTGAAGATAGTTTGGCTCCGGTAGCCGATCGCATTGCTACGCTCTTAAATCGCAAAGTCCCTTTAATCAGTGATTGGGTGGATGGTGGTTTTGAGGTTAATCCAGGCGAGTTGGTATTGCTGGAGAACTGTCGTCTGAATGTAGGCGAGAAAAAGAATAATGATGAGCTGGCCAAGAAGATTGCCGCTTTGTGTGATGTCTATGTCAATGATGCATTTGGTACAGCCCATCGCGCTGAAGCAACCACTAATGGTGTAGCCAAGTTTGCGCCTATTGCTTGTGCTGGCCCTTTGATGGCTGCAGAGTTAGATGCATTAAGTCGTGCGCTAGCAAGCCCGAAGCGTCCATTAGTAGCGATTGTGGCGGGTTCTAAGGTATCTTCAAAGCTCACCATCCTTAAGGCTTTAGCTGACAAGGTGGATGAATTGATTGTGGGTGGCGGCATCGCCAATACCTTTATGTTGGCTAAGGGTTTGCCAATTGGTAAGTCATTAGCAGAGCCAGACTTGGTTGATGAGGCTCGAGAAATTATGGAGATTATGGAAAAGCGCGGTGCGCATGTTCCTATTCCTGAAGACGTCGTCGTTGCCAACGAACTTTCTCCATTGGCGCGTGCCAACCGTGTTCCTGCAGATCAAGTCGCAGAAGACGACATGATTTTGGATATCGGCCCTAAAACTGCTGCCCGTCTGTCGATCATGTTGGCGCATGCTGGCACGATTGTTTGGAATGGCCCATTAGGCGTATTTGAGATTGACCAGTTTGGTGGCGGCACCAAAATGTTGGCAGCAGCAATTGCCCATTCACCAGCATTTTCAATTGCGGGTGGCGGTGATACCTTAGCTGCAATTGCGAAGTACGGTATTGAAAATCAGGTGGATTACATCTCGACTGGCGGCGGCGCTTTCTTGGAATTTTTGGAAGGCAAAACCTTGCCAGCCTTTGCGGTATTGGCTGAAAGAGCGAAAGACTAAATATGTTGAGAGCAACAAAGATCATTGCCACATTAGGGCCTGCATCAGAAAAGCCTGAAGTATTGCGCGAGATGATTCGTGCAGGTGTGGATGTTGTGAGAATGAATTTTTCTCATGGCACTGTTGCTGACCATAAAGCGCGTCATGATTTGGTGCGCAGTATTTCCGCTGAAGTTGGCAAAGAGGTTGGCATCATGGCCGATCTTCAGGGTCCAAAAATTCGAGTGGGTAAATTTGTTGATAGCAAAATTCTTTTAAAAGAAGGTTCCCAATTTATTTTGGATGTTGCTTGTGAGCTTGGTAATCAAGAGCGCGTAGGCTTAGATTACAAAGAGTTGCCGCAAGACGTCAAGCCGGGCGATCGACTTTTATTGAACGATGGTTTGGTTGTATTGCGCGTTGAGAGTGTGAAGGGTGGAGAAATATTTACTCTGGTAGAGCAAGGTGGCCCACTCTCCAATAACAAAGGCATTAACCGTGCTGGTGGTGGTTTGACTGCTCCAGCGCTGACAGAAAAAGATATTTCTGATTTGGATGCAGCGATCGCGATGGGCGTAGATTTTCTGGCGATTAGCTTTCCAAAAGACGGTGCCGATATGGCCTATGCTCGCAAACTGGCAGATGCCGCGAGCGCGAAGCATGGCGTTGGTAAAGTGCGCACAATTGCAAAAGTGGAGCGTGCTGAAGCGATTGAACCTGATGCGCTCAACAGCATCATTGCAGAGAGCGACGGCATTATGGTTGCGCGTGGCGACTTGGCAATTGAGGTTGGTAATGCCGCTGTCCCGGCTTTACAAAAGCGCATGATCAAGCTGGCACTCGAGGCTGACAAATTTACGATCACAGCAACGCAAATGATGGAGTCCATGATTAATGCTCCAGTGCCTACACGTGCTGAGGTGAGCGACGTGGCCAATGCGGTTCTGGATGGCACAGATGCAGTCATGTTATCTGCTGAGTCTGCAGCGGGTATGTACCCAGTGCAAACGATCAAGGCAATGGCGGAGATTTGTGTTGAAGCAGAAAAGTCAGATCGCGTAAAACTAGATACCGATTTCATGGATCAAACCTTCTCACGCATTGATCAAACAATTGCTTTGGGCGCGCTCTTTACAGCACACCATCTCAATGCGAATGCGATTGCCGCTTTGACAGATTCAGGCTCTACTGCGGTTTGGATGAGTCGTCACAATATCCATTTACCCATTTTTGCGTTAACTTCCAAGATTGCAACTCAGCGTGCCTTGAGTACTTACCGCAATGTGTTCCCTATTGGCTTGGATTACACCAAACAACGTGATACTGCCTTACAAGAAGTAGAGGATTGCCTCAAGAAGTTAGGGGCAGTGAAGAAGAATGATGTTGTTGTTCTAACCTCTGGCGAGCCGATGGGTGAGCCTGGCGGCACGAATTCACTCAAAATTATTCAGGTGAAATAGTTCACTGTTTAGAACATGTATTCAAATTATCTATTACTAACATTTTTAATTAAGAGATCAATATGGCTTTAGTTTCTTTACGACAACTCTTGGATCACGCTGCTGAAAATGGCTATGGCTTGCCAGCATTTAACGTTAACAATTTAGAGCAAGTTACTGCAATTATGGAAGCTGCTCATGAAGCAGATTCTCCAGTGATCATGCAAGCTTCTGCTGGTGCCCGTAAATATGCTGGCGAATCATTCTTGCGTCATTTGATTTCTGCTGCAGTTGAGGCTTACCCACATATTCCAGTCGTGATGCATCAAGACCATGGCCAAAGTCCAGCGGTTTGTATGGCCGCAATTAAGAGCGGCTTTACTAGCGTGATGATGGATGGCTCCTTAGAGGCTGACGGTAAGACTGTTGCCAGTTATGAATACAACGTCGATGTCTCCAGGGAAGTGGTGAAATTCTCCCACTCTATTGGGGTTACGGTTGAAGCTGAGTTAGGTGTTCTCGGTTCATTGGAGACAATGCAGGGCGACAAAGAAGATGGTCATGGTGCTGACGGCAAGATGACGCGCGAGCAATTGCTGACTGACGTTGAGCAGGCTGCTGACTTTGTAAAAGCTACTCAGTGTGATGCTTTGGCAATCGCCATTGGCACTAGTCATGGCGCCTACAAATTTACTAAGAAGCCTACTGGTGACATCTTAGCAATTGAGCGTATTAAAGAAATTCACACACGTATTCCAAATACGCATTTAGTTATGCATGGTTCTTCAAGTGTTCCCCAAGAATTGCTCGCAGAGATTCGTGAATTCGGTGGCGATATGAAAGAAACTTACGGCGTACCTGTTGAAGAAATTCAAGAGGGCATTAAAAATGGTGTTCGTAAAATCAATATTGATACTGATATTCGTTTGGCGATGACTGGCGCTATCCGCCGCCACCTGTTTGAAAATCCAAGTAAGTTTGATCCACGTGATTACCTCAAGCCTGCGCGTGAAGCCGCTAAGAAAGTATGTATTGCGCGCTTCAATGCTTTTGGTAGTTCAGGCCAAGCATCCAAAATTAAGCCAATTCCCCTGGAAAAAATGGCTGAGCTGTATAAGAGTGGCAAATTAGCCCAGATCGTTAAGTGAGATAAATATGCCAGCTTTGTACGCCACTTCTATTAAGTCCTTGCCTTTGCTCTCCAAAGGAAAAGTGCGTGATGTATACGCACTAGGTGATGACAAGTTACTCATGATCACTACCGATCGCTTGTCTGCCTTTGACGTAGTCATGGGTCAGCCCATTCCTGAGAAGGGTATTGTGCTCAACCAAATGGCCAACTTCTGGTTTGATAAGTTGGCCAAAGTAATTCCAAATCACTTGACTGGCATTGATCCTGAAAGCGTCGTGCCTGCCGATGAGGTAGATCAAGTCAAAGGCCGTGCAGTAGTAGCGAAACGACTCAAGCCAATCTTGGTTGAAGCAGTGGTTCGTGGTTACTTGGCTGGTAGTGGTTGGAAAGATTACAAAGAGACTGGAAAAGTTTGCGGGATTGCATTGCCAGAAGGTTTGGAAAATGCACAGAAGTTACCTGAACCTATTTTTACTCCTGCAGCTAAAGCAGAAGTGGGTGAGCATGATGAAAATATCTCCTTTGAAAAGGTAATCGAGACGATTGGTGAGAAGTTGGCCAATGAGATTCGTGAAGTCAGCATTCGTTTGTACAAAGAGGCTTCTGAATATGCCGCGACTCGCGGGATCATCATTGCTGATACCAAGTTTGAATTTGGCTTGGATGATGCCGGCCAACTGGTATTGATGGATGAAATCCTCACTGCCGATTCTTCCCGTTTTTGGCCTGCTGAAACCTACTATGTGGGCGCCAATCCCCCTTCCTATGACAAGCAATTTGTTCGTGACTGGCTAGAAACAGCCATGGTCGATGGCAAGCTTTGGCCAAAAACAGCCCCAGCACCTGCTTTGCCGGCGGATGTTATTGATAAAACGGCAGAAAAGTACCGCGAAGCCCTCGCTCGCTTAACTAAGGCCTAATTTCCTTGAAGCCCTAAAAAGGCTGGGATAATAAGGCCTTAGATAGATTAACGATGTAGATCAGGGCATTTGGAGAGGTAAATGAGCAAAAAGCCAGTAGTCGGAATAGTAATGGGATCCAATTCAGATTGGGACACCATGCAGCACGCCGCTCAAATGCTGGAGCAATTTGGTATTGCACACGAGGCTAAAGTAGTTTCGGCTCATCGCATGCCAGACGATATGTTTGCTTATGCAGAAAATGCTTCCAAAAATGGCCTCAAGGCGATTATTGCTGGGGCTGGTGGTGCTGCGCATTTGCCAGGCATGTTGGCATCAAAAACCATTGTTCCAATCTACGGCGTTCCGGTTGCTAGTAAATATTTGCGCGGTGAAGATTCTCTGTATTCCATAGTGCAAATGCCTAAAGGCATTCCAGTGGCGACGTTTGCTATTGGTGAAGCAGGCGCTGCAAATGCAGCTTTGCATGTGATTGCTAATTTGGCAGTCAATGATGCTGCTTTAGCAAAACAGTTAGAAGAGTTCCGTGCGAAGCAGTCCGATACTGCGCGCTCCATGAATTTGCCGGGATACTAAAAGATGGCAGATCGTTTGGAGCCCATTTTGCCGGGCTCGTATTTGGGAATTTTAGGTGGCGGTCAATTGGGGCGGATGTTTACACAGGCTGCCCAAGCGATGGGCTACAAGGTCTGTGTTCTAGATCCTGGGTCTGACAGTCCTGCCGGCTCCATTGCAGAAAAATTCATTCAAGCTGATTACACCAACTCTGCTGCATTAAAAGAGATGGCGACATTATGCAAATCCGTAAGTACTGAATTTGAAAATGTTCCTGCTCAAGCTTTAGATGAGCTCGAGTCTTTAGGCGTATTCGTGGCGCCTCGCAGTAGTTGCGTGTCCCTCGCTCAAAACCGTGTTGCTGAGAAAAAGTTCTTAGCTACCTGGAAAGCAGAAACTAATATTGGTCCTGCGCCTTACTGTGTGATTGAGCATGATGCAGATATTGAGCATGTGCCTGCAGATCTATTTCCTGGCATTCTGAAAACAGCTCGCATGGGTTATGACGGCAAAGGTCAAATTACTGTTTATGACTCTGCCAACCTAGTTGCGGCTTGGGCTGAATTAGGTAAGGTGCCTTGTGTTCTTGAAAAGCGCATGGATTTGGATTTTGAAGTATCCGCATTGGTAGTGCGAGGATATGACGATGCAGTTGTAGCTTATCCAGTTTCACAAAACATTCATCGCGATGGTATCTTGCACACTTCTACAGTGCCAGCGCCATCACTGAAGCCTGCGCAAGAGAAAAAAATTATTGAAGCTGCTAAAGCACTCATTCGTAAGATTGATTACGTGGGTGTTTTATGTGTTGAGTTCTTTGTGCTCAAGAGCGGCGACATCGTTGCAAATGAAATTGCTCCGCGTCCGCATAATTCGGGCCACTACACTATGGATGCCTGTGTCAGCAGTCAGTTTGAGCAGCAAGTTAGAAGTATGGCTCGCTTGCCCTTGGGCGACACCCGCTTACTAGCACCGGTCTCTATGCTCAATCTCTTAGGAGATCTTTGGTACGAAGGTAGTGAAGATAATGTGAGAGAGCCTGCTTGGGATAAGGTGCTATCTCACCCAGATGCCAAGTTACATCTGTACGGTAAATCCGATCCACGCATGGGTCGTAAGATGGGGCACATCAATTGTTTGGGCGAGTCGCTCAATCAAGCGCGCCAAAATTGCGCAGCCGTCGCTGTTGAATTAGGGATCGAGCCCTAGAAATGTCCAGCGATAGTAGCGCACTGCATTCATCTGCGGTAATCAACGAGGCAGTACAAAATTTGCGAGATGGTGGCTTAGTCGCCTTCCCAACTGAGACGGTCTACGGCTTGGGCGCGGATGCAAAAAACCCTGATGCAATCAAACAGATTTTTACTGCTAAGGGCAGGCCATCCAATCACCCGTTAATTGTTCACTTAGCAGCCCCTGACAAGTTTGATCAGGCGCAAGTCGATTGGGTTCCGGTTCTGGCGCCCTGGGTAAGAGATTTATCGGAAGATGCATTAAAACTCATCAATGCTTTTTGGCCGGGCCCACTAACCCTGGTCTTTAAAAAAGATAAAAGCGTTTTAAACGAACTGACTGGCGGTCAGGATACGGTAGCAATTCGAGCGCCTGCCCATCCGATTGCTCAGGAGTTACTTCGTAAATTTAAAGGCGGCGTAGTTGCCCCTTCTGCCAATCGTTTCGGAAAAGTCTCTCCTACGAGCGCTGCTGACGTCCGCAGTGAATTTGAAGGCATGTTAGATCTCATGATTTTGGATGGCGGCGATTGCGAAGTCGGTATTGAATCAACCATCATCGATTTATCCTCAGGCGATCATCCGGTCTTATTGCGCCCAGGTCTTATTACTCCTGGAGAGATTTTTTCCAAGACTGGCATCAAGATCTATTTGCCCGGTGAAGTTAACGCAACTAAGCAAGATGATGGCCTGCCAAGGGTCTCTGGAAGTCTGCGTGCCCATTACGCCCCGACAACCCCATTAAGAATGTATGCACCAGGTAGAGTTTTGGATGCGCTGAGTGAGTTTCCTGATATTAAGTCACGGGTGGCGGTTGCGGTTTGGGATTCAGATTCCTCCTTAGGTGAGGATGGACATCCATCTGTGCATTTTGAGGAAGTGATTGTGCCTAGTGACAGCACTTCATTTGCAAGTCGTTTATATCGCTCTTTGCGAGACTTAGATCAGCAGGGTTGGGATTTGATTCTATTTCCAGAGCCGCCAGCAGGGGAGGAGTGGGATGGCGTTAGAGACCGTCTTCAGCGCGCTTGTTTTGGCTCTGGGCCGTCATCTAGTAGCCACGCCAATAGTTGATCATGCGCCTCTAAACCTCTCCAAGCATTGGGGTGGTTAATAAAGGAGGTCACTGCATACATCTTTCCAGATTTGCTCATCACATAGCCAGAGATTGCTCTGACATCGGCAAGTGATCCCGTCTTGATTCGCGCTTCAGGCTTTTTCTTTAAGTGTAAAAATTTCCGTAAATGCGCCATGAGGCGATTGCGCATCGTGCCATCTGTTCCTGCAATCGGTAGGCTGTTATAAAAAGTATCTGCTACAGATAAGTTTCGAGCTGCAACTAACAATTGCGTCATATGCTCAGCAGAGATTGCTTCGTTGCGTGATAGGCCGGAGCCGTTCTCAATCACGAGTTCCGGGAATTGAAGCCCTAATCCCTTTAACCAACTCTGAATTACAAGCTCCCCATTTTCAGTGGTCGCTGGTTTACCCATCTTTTCCAAGGCTAAGGTCAGCATGAGTTGTCTGGCCATGACGTTATTCGAATACTTATTAATGTCTTGTACGTCATCGCCCAAAGGGATGCCTTCAAACTGCAACAGCAATCGCGCCGCTAGAGGGACGGCGCCAGACTTTCCGGTGGGTGTTTGAGTCCAAGCTCCACCGGATAATTCCCAGGCTGCAGCAAAGCCTTGAGTCAGAAAGGTGTTGGCATCCAAAGCAACAACGTTATAGTTCACCCCTTTGCAGGCATTCGGAAAGCTACCGGAGAACTGTGCAGTCAAGAGTTGGTTGGTAGTGGCTCCATCCCCTTCAGGATCAAGGTTAAAGCGAATATTACTTTTCCAGTTATCACAAGATTGATCAACTAGCTGCATTTGGTTGATCACTTTGAGTTGAGATAGTGGTGGTGTATAGCCAATATCGATAAAGTCTGCAGTACGCGATTTACCCAGTTGAAATGAAAGCGTTCTAAAAGCGTATAGCAGAGGATCGGGCGGCACGTTATAGGCGCGCAGAGATTCGCCGTCGATGGTGTTGTGCTCCATGACGTTGGGCGCATAGGCGCTTCGATCAAAAAAGAGGTTGCCATCAATTTTCTGAATACCCAGATTTTGTAGGGCTTTCATCATCTTGGCGAACTCTTCGGGAACTAGTTTTGGATCGCCAGTACCTTGCAAATACAGATTGCCTTTAAGAGTGCCTTGACGAATAAGCCCGTCGGTATAGATATTCGTGCGCCAGCGATATTGAGGTCCGAGCATATCCAAGCCCGTGAGGGTGGTAATGAGCTTCATCGTAGAGGCAGGGTTCATGGCCTGCTGCGAGCGCCAATCTACTTCAGTGGTTGCTGCAATTTTCCCTGGACGCCCTGGGTTAATTTCCACCACTGAAATGCTGATTGCCTCTTTGGGGATCTGATTTTTTTCAAGGCTTGCGGCTACAGCTTTGGGTATGTACTTTAAAGCGGTCTCTTGGGACACCAGATCAGCGGAATAGGTCTTTGGGCTGAACAGCAGGCAGGTCAATAGGCTGAGTAGGAAGGCGGCGGTAGAGGGTGAAGAGTTCTTGGTGCGCATTCCCTATAGAATAAACCTTACGGCTCAATCACCTACAACAGTTTCAAATTACTGCTGGTATCTTTTCTTATAAGTTTCGATAGTTTGATTTTGTTGTTTGAGAAGATTGGCAAATCGCTCAAGGCGTCCTGGAAGCGGTCCGTCAACTTCAAGTAATTCGCACGCATGGATAAATTCAGTAGCTTGCAGCAACTGCGCTCCACCTTTGACTTTATGAATTAGACCCTGAAAGTGCTTCTCATCAATTTGGGTTTGACTATTGTCAGAGGCTAATTGATCCAGGGCATCTAGATGCACCTTTTCTATTTCCTCTAGGATCACAATGATTTGGAGTGGGTCGTCTTTAATGAGATTGGCGAAAGCATCGAATGAATAGACCTCATTAGGGGCGGCGGGCTCTTGGCTGGTTTCAAAATAGCGCAAGAGTTCATTCTCAAGAGCGCCCAAGCTTAGTGGTTTGATGAGTACACCGTTCATACCAGAGGATAAAAACTGATGGCGAGAGTCTAGGGCGTAAATGTCGGCAGTGACGCCAATGATGATGAGATCACGATTGCCTTGAGATCGAATTTGTTTAGCTAATTCAGAACCTTGCATGCCAGGCATGGATTGATCTGTCAGCATGAGATCAAAGTGATGGTCTTTTAGTAAGTCTAGTGCCGCAGTGGCATTCTCACAGACGCAAGTATTGATTCCGAGCGCTTCTAATTGCAGGGACAGTATTTGGCGGCTTGCTGGATGATCTTCAACCACTAAGGCATGAATGCCGCAGCTTTTTTTGCTTGGTCTTTTCGAGATCAAACTTCTGGATGACGCCGCGAGTGAATCAAAGCAAGCTAGCTGGGGGGCGGCAATGCTGGTTCTAGGAAGGGCCACTGAAAAGTGAACATTGCTTCCAAAGCCTGGAGCGCTTTCAAAATAGAGGTGGCTGTTCATGGAGTTCACTAGATGATTGGTGATGGTCAGTCCAAGCCCTGTGCCCCTCTCTTGCTCTGATAGAGATGACTCTTGAGTGGCAGGCAATTGCTCAAAGGCTTGCAGAGCTATTTTGATTTGCTCACTGCCCATCCCGACTCCGGTATCAATCACTCTGAACTCGAGTAATTGACCTGCATGATCATCCGCCAGGACGGTGATAGAAAAATATACCTCACCCTCGGTGGTGAATTTGATTGCATTGCTGAGTAAATTCTGAAGCACTTGGCGCAAGCGCAAGGCGTCAATCATGAGGACTTCAGCGATTCGAGGGTCAATCGATGTGTGGAGTAATAGCCCTTGTTTCTTAGCTACCGTTGAAAACGCCGTATGAATATCCATAATTAATTGATGTGGATTGCAAGGCTCTAAATTCAGAGTAAGTTTTCCAGCTTCAATTTTGGAAATATCCAATACTTGATTGAGCATGCCCAAAAGAGATTCAGCCGACGCTTGAGCACTCTTCAATAGCGACTTATCTTTTTTAGGAAACTGCTCGCTACCTAGGAGGAGTTCTTGCACTCCGAGAATGGCATTCATCGGTGTGCGAATTTCATGGCTCATGGTTGCCAGAAAAGCAGACTTAGCCGCATTTGCTTTTTCAGCTAACTCCTTGGAGTGCAGTAATTCAACTGCAGTTTGCTTTTGATAAAAATACTTTCTTTGGAGTTGGTAGAACATTGCCCCGCCGACAAGGAAGAGGAGGGCGGTGCTCAGCCAAGGCAACATGCTTGATTTTTGTCCAGGTTCACTTCCTAATGCAAAGAGTTGGCGTGAGGCAATGGGATCTAAATCATCAAGAAAGTGACTTAATACATCCTGTAAAGGAGCAGCATGATCGGAGATCAACCAGCGATAGGCAAAAGGATCTCGGCTGTATAGCCCATCTATTCTTAAGTCTGAATTTTGATACTCTTCTAGCAATCTACGTGCCAAGCGAATGGGCATAACTAGCGCCTCGATATCGCTTTTAACGAGTGATTGAATTAAGGCTTTGGCTGACTGTGTTTCTTGGTGTTGATTATGACTATCAGCACTGGTAGGTGCATTCTCAAGACCCCGATCAAAGTACGCGATTTTGAGATTGGGTGATTCAAGCTTGTTTGAGGTTTTAGTGACAACAACATCATGCCCCCAAAAGATGGCTTCAGATAAGGAGCCGAATTGCAATACATGATCATCAATGCTTGGCGGATCAATAATGAAATCTACTTCGCCTCTGCCGAGTTGCTTTAAACCTTCCGAGTCTGATTTTCTCCATACCGGAACATATTGCTGTCGGGTGCATTCTTCCATTTTCGACAATAGGGCTTTAAATGGCCCAGCACTATCACCCTTATTGGATGCGGCAAGATAAGGCGCATATTTTTCGTGAATGCTAAATCGTACGACTGGATGGGCATCGATCCATGATTGCTCTACCGTACTAAAAGGCCCAGCTTGCACCAGGCCTGCATAGATGCAGCAGAGAGAAAATACTTTTTTCAATGTGAATCGATGCATACCCACTTTAGCTTTCGATAATGTTGTTCATGCGGCAGAACAAGATCAAATCGGCAATGTTGTTAATGCCTAGTTTGTCAAAGACCCTGGTCTTGTAGGTTGCCACCGTCTTATTACTAATGTGCAGTAAGTCCGATATCTGTTGGTTCGTATTGCCTTTTCCGAGATACTTCATGACCTGCAGTTCGCGATCGGATATCAATGCCAGCTTATCGTTATCGCTTAATGAAGTATTTCCGTTCTTCCCATGCGTGAAGAAGGTATATCCCTGAGAGATAGCAACGCATGCAGCCAAAATGACATCGGCGCCAGCAGTCTTATTGACAAAGCCATGCGCACCCAAGGATCGCACTCTGCCGCCATAGACTGCTTCATCTAGACTGGATAGTACTAAGATCCGAACTTCTGGATGCATCAAACCAATTCGTCGGATAACATCAAAGCCATCCGTCTTGGGCATATCCAAATCCAGAATCACCATATTCGGATTCACTTCTTTGATTGAGCGTAGACACTCCTCCCCATGCTGTGCCTGTCCTGCTATCTCAAAAAGCAATTGATCCTGCAACATACTCTTTAATGCCATCAGCATAGCTGGATGGTCATCTACCAACATCACGCGTTTTCTCATTACTTGTCTCCGTTTAGGTTTTATGAGGGTGCAGCGAAAAAATGGCTTTAGCGATGCGGCTATCGCTCGTGTGTAGCATTTGATGTCGACTTAGTGGCGGCATCATGAGTCCGCCATAACAGTGGTGCGCTCCCATTGCCATGACATTCTCTAAATCCTTCACCAGGGTGATGTTGCTGGCATAGATTTGGGTGTGAAATTTCTGACCAAGCGAAATCATTTCGTTTGGCAAGCCACCAGCACGAAATTGCCCCATCTCAATATGAATACCCTCTGGTTCCATTTGCTCAATCCATTGAATTTGAGAGCTCGCCCCACAAAAATCGAGGGCATGGATTAAGACGCCAAGGCGGCGCATTCGTAATAGACCTTCCATGCAGGAATCCATGGAGTCAAGCTCGTTGAGTTTGTGCACGCCCAAGCTCACAAGACCAACAGGTAGTCGAGAATTCAGAATCAGGTCACTCAAAGCATCTATAAAGTGATTGGACGCTAGGTGTTGGGCTGGCATGGGTAAGATGCCTGGAATGAAGCGGCCGCTACGGTACCAATACGTAATGGTGTCCAAGCCCTCCATGAATAGTCTGAGGAGCTGTGTGTCGGTGGCGGTCAGTAGCGGTCTAAATAAAGAGCTCGTCAGCTTAGTTCCTTGGCTATTAAAGATGGGTTCGTTACTAATCGCTTGTCGCTGGGACCAGGATTGGTGTTCTTCGAGCGCTTCGCCGCTAAGACCAAGCCAAGGCTGGCCGCAGGCATCGCGCACTTCGTGGAAGGGTTTGTTCTTCCAAGCCTTTACAAGCGTGTACAGCCGGGATTTCGGGCTCATCAGCATTCTCCAATCATTGAATAGCCAGTCTAGGCAGGACAGATTGGAGGGGTAAGGGCTTAAGGCTTATTTATGTGTAGGAATCTACCTACTAGCCTGCCTCCATTATAGAAAGTGCAGGATTATCGTTCGCAGTTTAAGTTGGTACTGTAGATTCCATTAAATTCAATGACTTAGGAAGAATACCGAAATGCCGATTTGGGGCGAATTCGCAGTCTAAGTTGGGAGTTTGCTAACTTTCCGAAGCTTAAGTTGGGATTTTGCTAAGCAGGCCAAGGAAATTAAGGCTGGAGTAGCCGTCTAATGCAAATAATTAATGAACTAAGATGATTTAGGTAGAAATTAAACGGCAATACAACGCCAAAAGTAGTCTGAAAATCCCAATGGAGCTGCAAATTTGCGAGGGCTGGATAAAAGGCTTAAAGAAAATTAATGTACTTCTTGGGGGAAATGGTGCCGTTAAGAGTCGATAAGTATGACTGCCCCTCTATCTATTGCGGACATTCAAAAAGGCTTTCCTTGTTGATTTTGATGGGCAGCTATCGGCCACTAAGAGACCTTCTGAAGTTGTTGAGCCGCCTCTTCCACCAAGTCATTGGGTATTCAGGGGGTTGTGGCATTACAGCAGCTATGTGAGTGATTAATCCATTTGACTTGTATGGAAAAGCTCTAAATGCAAAATACGAAGAAATATGCTGTAATTAGCTAATGAGAAAAATCCTGATAATTCTGGCCCTGCTAGCTTTATCGATACAAACATCCTATGCTACGGTTTCTGCTTACTGCCAAGAAGAGCAGGCAGCAGCTTCTCATGTTTCACATCACGAGCATGAGAAGCCAGTCAGCATTGCCTCTGCTAGCGATTCTGCAAGCTACGATTCTGATTGTGGGGTCTGTCATTTGGCGCATTCTCCAGCATTGCATTCCACTTTTAGCATTTCAGTTACCTCTACCATCTTTCATTATGAAGATGCACGAGTAGAGTTTTTAGTCGATATTTCTCCTCACCGCCCCGAAAAACCCAATTGGCTCGCTCTCGCCTAAGTTAGCGAGAGCCTTAACCTAATTCTTCTCCTCTCGCTAACTCTGTTTTGAACAAACAAATGGAGTTTTTATGTTGCGAGAGTATTCGGGCGTAGTTCGTCGCTGCGTCATTCAATTTACTGGATTGGTATTTATATTGGGATCGCCAATAGCGCTGGCTAATGCCGAGCTCAAAGGTGGATCGACCTTAAAGTCCTTCTATGAATCTTCATGGGAGCGCCAACCTGACTACAAGTCCTATCAGTATCGAGTAGAGGCCGCGCTTGCTAAGCAAAAAATTGCTAGCAGCCTTTTGGTAAGCCCAGCTTCGGTTGAAGTGTCGCAAAAGACCGATAGAACTAACAGCAATCAAGGCGCTAGTGAAACCATACTGGGTTTAGATATCCCCCTGTGGTTATGGAATGAGCGGTCAAGCTCAATTAATTTAGCGGATGCTGAATATAAAAAGCTTTTGTCTCAATACTATCTATCCCAATTGAGAATTGCAGCTGAAGTAAGGGATGCCTATTGGAATTACCAGAAATCAAAAATTGAGTCTGATTTAGCGCTACGCAGAAATGAGAATGCAAAGAGCTTAGCTCTTGATGTTGAAAAGAGATTTAAGGCTGGAGACTTATCTCGCGCTGATCTTCATCAGGCCAATGGTGCCCTCGCATCATCAGAAGCTTTTTTGGTCGAAGCGCAGGCCAACGTAATTAATGCTGAGCAAAGGGTGCGTACTTTATTAGGAAGTGAGTATCTCAAGAAAATTCAATTCGGTGACATTGCTAAAAATATTGAACCGCTACCTAAGGTTCCTGAAAACCTGTCAGGACTAGATTCTAGTTTGCCAATCGTTGCAGCCCTTGTAGATCAGTTAGAGGTTGCTAAAAAAGCAGTTGACCTAGCAAAGTCTCAAACTCGGGCTTCCCCACAATTGCAAATATGGACTACTAAGGGCCGTGAAGTCTATGGCGTTCCGTATCAGCAATCAGTTGCTGTTGGGTTAAGAATTCCTTTTGGCTCTGATGCTCGCAATACCAATAGATTGGCCAGTGCTACTGCTGAGATGGTCGATTCAGAGGTTCGATTGTCCTATGAGCGAGAGTCTGCATTAAGTAATGTGGAGTCAAATGTGGCTTTAGTGAAGTCGGCAAAAATGAAGCTTGGCGCTGCAGATAAGAGGTCTAACTTAGCCAATGAAACACGTCAATTTTTTGACAAATCATTTCGCTTTGGTGAAACCGATTTGCCCACAAGACTACGTATTGAGCTAGAAGCAGTGGATGCAAATAGGCAGGCTGCAATTGCAAAAATCAATTACGCAGTTTCAGTTTCAAATTTACGACAGGCCCTTGGCCTGTTACCAGAGTAAGGTCACTTTAACTATGAATTTATTGAACAAATATAGTCAGTGGGCGTCAAAACTATTAATTGCGCTATTTCTGACGATCGCATCGGCAACTTATGCAGGTCCTGGTCATGGGGAGGAAAAACCCACCACTGCACAAACTCAATCACTACCTCGCTTTTATGCTGAATCTGATCTCTATGAGGCGGTAGGAGTGATTAACGGCAAGGAAATCACGCTCTACCTAGATCGCTACTCCTCCAATGAATTGGTCAAAGGAGCCAAGGTTGAAATTGAGCTTGAGGGCTCTAAAATTAGTTCAGAGCCTCATGGCGATGGAGAGTATCTCTTTCGCCTAAAAAATAAAATTAAAGATCAGCCTACTGCGATCACCATCACGATTAATGATGATGTTACCGACATACTAGCAGCCACTATAGATCTAAGTTCCTTTGAGCGCTCCTCATTGATCACTTGGAAATCAGCAATAAAGATCTTGCTTTATTTCAGCCTCTTGATGGCAATTGCCTATTTGTCTTATCGCAAGAAAGAGGTGTTGATGACGAATACAAAAAAACTAATCAAACAAATTAAGGAGCGGGTATGAATCGCAAACAGAGAGATTTTGTATTTCGCCCCATTGTCCTCATTAGTTTATCTGTGGCGCTATTTGCTTTTAAGGTTTATGCTGGGCCGGGTCATGGCGAGTCGGAAGTATCCCAAGTTCAAGGTGACGCCCCTAAAAGACAGTCGGACGGCAGTCTTTTTATTCCCAAGCCTGCGCAACGCCAGTTACACGTGATGACAGCTCCTGGCCAGTTCGGCGAATATGCCAAAACCTATGATTTAGCTGGAAAAGTCATTATGGATCCTAACTTTGGCGGTAAGGTGCAAGCGATTGTTGCTGGCCGTATTACGCCGGGACCAGCTGGTTTTCCATTGCCCGGACAGAAGGTTAGTAAAGGCGATGTCTTGGCGTATGTAACGCCAGAGGCTGGCCCAGGAAAATCAAGATCACTTGCGGAAAGTCGACTAAAGCGTTTGCGAGATCTGAGCGATACGGTCCCTCGTAAGACTATTGAAGAGGCAGAAGCCGCTGTTGCTAATGAAGAATTAAGAGCCCCAGTCAGCGGAATTATTTCTACTACGGGTGTCGTATCTGGCCAAGTAGTGCAAGCAAGAGATCTAATCTTTGAGGTCGTTAATCCATCCAAGCTATTAATAGAAGCGCTTGCCTACGATTCAAGTCTGAGTAAGAACATTGCTGATGGCAAGGTGGATGTCAATGGCAAAGTGATTGAGCTCAAGTATCTTGGTGGTGGACAGACCCTCAGAGAGCAAGCCTTACCTCTAACTTTTTCTGCTAAATCGGACGATCTCCAATTTTTACCCATAGGTCAGCCCATTCGAGTATTTGTAAATACCGATAGCAAGATCACTGGAGTAAAGGCGCCTTCAAAATCATTAGTCAAAAGCAGCTCGAACCAAACAATTGTCTGGATTAAAAAGTCCCCAGAAATATTTGAGCCAAGAACAGTTGTATATGAGCCTTTAGATGGTCAGAGCATTGTTATTACTAGTGGTATTAAAGATGGTGAACGAGTCATTACTGATGGGGCATCCCTCATCAATCAAATTCGTTAAGGATTAAGACATGTTTACTTGGTTATTAGATTTCAGCTTAAAAAATCGCATGATAGTGATTTTGCTCGGTGCTATATCTATGTTCTATGGTGCCTACACCTTAAGCAAGATGCCTGTGGATGTCTTTCCCGATCTGAATAAGCCTACTGTCACCATCATGACCGAGGCTGGCGGAATGGCTTCAGAAGAAGTTGAACAACTCATTACATTCCCACTCGAAACGGCTATGAATGGTTTACCGGGAGTAGAGGCTATTCGCTCAGTATCTAGCGCCGGCCTCTCTTTCATATACGTTACTTTTGACTGGACTGTAGACATCTATCGCGCCAGACAAATGGTTTCAGAAAGACTGTCATCTATGGAGGGAGCAATTCCGGATGGCATTGTTTCGCGCATGGGGCCCATTAGTTCGATCATGGGTGAGATTATGCAAATTGCCATTCCGATTGATGAATCTAAGATTTCATCCATGCAGGTTCGCGAGTATGCTGATTGGGTTTTGCGACCCAGATTGATGGCTATCCCCGGGGTAGCGCAAGTCATTCCTATAGGTGGGCAAGTCAGGCAGTTTCAAGTGCAACCCAATACTCGCCGTATGGCGGAGCTAGGCCTTAGCATATTGCAGATTGAAGATGCATTGCGGGGCTACTCTGCAAATACGTCTGGTGGATTTCTTGAGTCCAATAATCGTGAGTATCTTATTCGTCATATAGGGCGAACCTCTAGCCTTGAAGATTTAAAGAACATTGCCGTATCGAACCGCAATGGACAAACAATACTTTTAAGACAAGTTGCAGATATTACTTTTGCACCAGCAGTTAAGCGAGGCGATGCCGGTTATGAAGGTGGGCCAGCAGTCATTCTAGGTGTACAAAAACAACCTTCAGCAGATACGGTAGCGCTAACAAAAAAGATTGAATCGGCTATTGCAGAATTAAAGCAGGGCTTGCCAACTGGCATGGAAGCTCCAAAAGTAACATTTAGGCAGGCGAGCTTTATTGATGCATCCATTAGCACTTTAGAGGGTAAGCTGATTGGCGCATCAATCTTTGTTGCTGTAGTGCTGTATTTCTTTTTAGGAACAATTCGCCCGGTCCTCATCTCATTAACAGCAATTCCAGTTTCAATTCTCTTAACTGCCCTAGTTTTTAAGTACTTTGGTTTATCAATTAATACGATGACCTTAGGAGGCTTAGCCATTGGAATCGGCGGCCTGGTTGATGATGCAGTAGTTGATGTGGAAAACGTAATTCGTCGCCTTAGAGTAAATCTAGATAAAGCATCTTTAGACCAATTAAGTCCACTAGCGATTGTGAGAGCCGCATCGCTTGAGGTAAGAACCGGAATTATCTATGCTACAGCCATCATCGTTTTGGTATTCATCCCATTATTTGCATTACCAGGTATAGAGGGGCGACTATTTGTGCCTTTGGGTATTGCATTTATAGTCTCTACTCTTGCATCGCTTTTAGTTTCAGTCACTATCACGCCAGTACTCTGCTTTTACTTGCTGCCCTCAATGCAGTCCCTGAGGGATCACGATACAAAGATTGTCACTTGGCTTAAAAGCCATTATGAGGTTCAGTTATCAAGGTTATTGGCGGCGCCTAAAAAGCCTCTGATGTATGCTTTTGCATCCGTCATAGTCGCTGCTGCCAGTGTTCCCTTTATGGCGAGCGCATTTTTACCGCCCTTTAACGAAGGGACTTTACTGATCGGATTGCGTTTAAATCCTGGTGTCTCTCTCTCTGAATCGGCGGGCGTAGCTAGCCAAGCAGAAAAGTTAGTCAGGCAGGTTCCAGAAGTGACTTATGTTGGACGCAGGAGTGGCCGCGCAGAATTGGACGAGCATGCGGAAGGTGTACATGTGAGCGAGTTAGATGTTGGTTTAAAGCCTGCGGGAGATTTAGATCGCTCCATGGCTGAGATACAGGCAGATATCAGGTCAAGATTAGTTAACTTACCCGCTGCAATTGCGATCGGTCAGCCAATCTCACATCGAATAGATCACATGCTTTCAGGAGTGCGATCGCAAATTGCTATTAAGATCTTTGGCGATGATTTGGACGTGCTGCGTAGCCAAGCCGACCTTCTAAGATCGAAATTGGCAGGCATTGAAGGCTTAGTTGATCTAGAAATAGAAAAGCAGGTTTTAGCACCACAAATTAAGGTCCGAATTGATTACGATAAGGCGGCGCAATATGGAGTTTCAACATCTCAGATTATGGCCACCTTGCAGGGCATGGTTGAAGGGGAGAGGCTCTCGCAAATTATTGAGGGTAATCGACGGTTTGCCTTAGTGATCAAGTTACCAGACTCAGCAAGAAATTTAGAAGGGCTTGCTGATATCTTGATTGATACGCCAAATGGAAAAATTCCACTCTCCAAAATTGCTAGCATTGAGGATGGGGATGGCCCAAATCAAATTAGCAGAGACGGCGGTAAGCGAAGAATTGTCTTATCGGCTAATGCCTCCAAGCGTGCCCTGTCAGATATCGTGGCTGATATTAGAACTGTGATCTCTAATCAGACTCTTCCAGAGGGTTACTTTATTACTTTAGATGGTCAATTTAAAGCGCAAGAAGAGGCATCTAAAGTAATTGGTTTGCTATCGATTGGATCATTTCTTTTGATGTTTGCGGTTTTAAATAACCGCTATAAGTCCATGCGCCTATCTTTAATGATTATGTCTAACATTCCCTTAGCTATGGTCGGAGCAGTGATTGGTTTGTGGATTTCAGGCCAGCCACTCTCGATTGCTGCATTAATAGGATTTATCACGCTAGCAGGAATATCTGTGCGTAACGGAATCTTAAAAATTAGCCATTACTTAAATTTGATGCAGTCAGAAGGTGAATCGTTTAGTCTGGCAATGATTATTCGCGGATCAATTGAGCGCTTAAGTCCTGTACTAATGACAGCTTTGGTCACAGCTTTTGCCTTGGCACCATTGTTATTTGAAGCAGAGCGTCCTGGTACAGAGATATTGCATCCAGTAGCAGTTGTTATTTTCTCCGGGCTCATCAGCTCTACCTTATTGGATACCTTTTTAACGCCAGCCATGTTTTGGCTTTACGGGAAAAAAGCATCTGAAATAGCCTTGAGCAATATGAAAACTAACGAAGTATTTTAATTTAAAGGGGTTTATATGAAATCAATGATGGTGATTGCAACCTTGCTAATCAGTTTTATTGGTCCAGCCCATGCTGGAGCCGGCCATGATTTAAAGCCAATGCATGGCGGTGTCATAGTAGAGGCTAAGGACATTGATGTTGAATTGGTTGCAAAGCCTGATAGCCTATCGCTGTATTTGACGGACCACGGTAAACCGATACCTATAGATGGTGGGACCGCAAAGCTGACAGTCTTAATTGGATCAGATAAAAAAGATTATGAGCTACTGCCTAATGGAGGCAAATTGGAAGTGAAAGGTAATTTCGCTATTCCCAAGGGAGCTAAGGCTATAGCAGTTATCAAGATAAAAGCGAAAGTGATTACAGCAGGATTTAATTTATAGCCTAAATCAGCTCAATCTAGTCTGTACTCTGGGTCGCCCTAAATGATCTGGATTAACCTCGCTGAATAGTAAAGACAGCGCCCATCTATAGTTGGTTTTGGGTCGTTATCGGTCCATTGCTAACGGCATCCTACTATGTCGGTTAACCCGACAACCGTCGTGTTTCGAGACGCTCACGGCTAATCAGTGCTTAACATTCCCACTCACAACGACCCAATATTGTCTATTGTTCCCAACGGGCTTAAAAATGTCGAATTGGCTTTAGACAGGGTTCCTTGGGTGTTAACGATTGGTTATTGGTAAATCGGCAAAAGGCCGATGACTGCTTTCGGCTAATAAGAGGCGGTAGTGTCACCTCTTTTTTACTTCACGGGTAGCGATAATTTATTTAAGATCCCGCAATGTGCTGAGTCCTGATTCGCATGACATTGTTTTCTGAGCAGCTTTAATTGTCGCTCAAGTTGGCGTAGCTCATTAATTCGATTGCTTACACCTTCAATATGGGCATCAAGCAATTCATTTACTGCATCACAGTTTTCATCGGGCAAATCTTTTAAGCGAAGTAATTGACGAATTTCACTTAAGGTCATGTCCAGCGAGCGGCAGTGGCGAATAAATGTAAGGCGTTGCAGGTGCTGATCCCCGTAGATTCGGAAGTTACCCTCAGATCGAGCCGGTTTTGCTAACAAACCCTCTTGTTCATAAAACCGAATAGTTTCCACTTGAGTGCTTGTGGCTGTTGCTAGTTCACCAATTCTCATTTGACCTCCAAGTTTTTACATTTTTATTCTAATCCCTTGACTCTATAGTTACTATAGGGTGTTAAATGTTCTATGTCTTCATCATTTAGGTTTCCGCTATGAGCGAATGCAATACCTCCTGTAGTTGTTCAACATCAACCCCTGTGACAAAGGCTTCTGAAATACCGAGCAAGAATAAGGCCATCTATCGCATTGAAAATATGGACTGCCCAACTGAAGAGGCGCTTATTCGCAAAAAGCTAGTTAGTGTAAACGGCATTGAGTCGCTGGACTTTAACTTAATGCAAAGGATACTCACGGTTGGTCACAATCTCAACTCACTTGACGCTATCGAGTCCGCTTTGGGTTCAATTGGAATGCAGGCGGTGCTACAAAGTGGTCAGACTTCTACAAAGGACAGCTCGATTGAGCCTATACCTAAAAAAAATTGGTGGCCATTGGCTGTTGCAGGTATCACTGCAACCTTGGCTGAAATCATGGAATTGCTGCAACTTGGTAATCAGTGGATTGTCATTGCTCTAGTAATCGCCTCAATTGCTTCAGGTGGCCTGACCACCTATAAAAAGGGCTGGATTGCATTAAAGAATGGCAATCTCAATATCAATGCCTTAATGTCAATTGCAGTCACAGGCGCGATGGCGATTGGAAGTTGGCCAGAAGCCGCCATGGTGATGTTCTTATTTACTCTAGCTGAAGTAATTGAAGCCAAGTCATTAGATCGTGCTCGTAATGCGATTCGTGGCTTATTAGACCTCACCCCTGAAACCGCAACCGTTCAGCAAGCCGATGGCTCTTGGGTGCTAACGGATGTAAAGGCTATCGCTTTAGGTGCTTTAGTTCGAGTGCGTCCTGGAGAGCGAATAGCTTTAGACGGCATATTAATAAGTGGTAACTCGGCAGTAAATCAAGCGCCAATCACGGGTGAGAGCCTACCGGTCGATAAGATAGTTGGCGATGAGGTATTTGCAGGAACGATCAATCAGACAGGATCGTTCGAATACAAAGTTACTGCAGAAGCGACTCATTCAACGCTAGCTCGAATTATTCATGCAGTTGAAGCAGCGCAAGGAAGTCGTGCGCCCACCCAGCGTTTTGTTGATCAATTCGCCAAGATCTATACGCCAGCTGTTTTTTTGCTTGCGGTGTTAGTCGCTGTTTTGCCTCCATTGTTAATGGCGCAGTCATGGCAAGAGTGGATCTATAAAGCATTAGTCATGTTAGTGATTGCCTGCCCTTGTGCTTTGGTGATCTCAACACCAGTAACGATTGTGAGTGGCTTAGCAGCCGCTGCAAGAAAAGGCATCTTAATTAAAGGAGGCGCTTTTTTAGAAGCAGGACGGAGCATGAAGGTCTTAGCAGTAGATAAGACAGGGACACTAACCTACGGGAAGCCTGCACAAACGGACTTTTTTGCATTAAGTAGCAATGACAAGCATATTCACGAAATTGCCATCAGTCTTGCAGCGCGATCTGATCATCCCGTATCTCTAGCAATTGCCCATGCTAATCAAGAGCAAAAGAATGATTTAAAGACTGTAGATAGCTTTGAGGCGATTCTGGGTCGCGGTGTCAAAGGCGTTATTGAGGGTAATTTGTATTACCTTGGCAATCATCGACTGATTGAAGAATTGGGTTTGTGCTCTGATGATATTGAGAATCGTTTATTACCACTAGAGCAGCAAGGCAAAACGGCCGTATTGCTTACCAACCAAACAGAGGTTTTAGCCATTATTGCGGTGGCCGATACTGTTAGAGAAACAAGCAAGCAGGCTATTGATGAGCTTCACCAATTAGGCGTGACTACCATCATGCTCACTGGTGACAATCAGCACACCGCTAAGGCAATAGGTAAACAGGTGGGTGTCGATGAGATTATGGGTAATTTATTGCCTGAAGATAAGCTCAAAATAATTGACAGTCGCCTAAAAAAGGATCCCAATGTAAAGGTAGGCATGGTTGGAGATGGCATTAATGATGCCCCCGCTTTAGCAAGAGCAAGTATTGGATTTGCGATGGGGGCGGCTGGAACCGATACTGCGATAGAGACTGCTGATGTTGCGCTAATGGATGATGATTTACGCAAGATTGCTACCTTTATTCGGCTATCCAAATCAACCGCTCTAATTCTGACTCAAAACATTGTTCTTGCTCTTGGCATTAAAGCTATTTTCCTTGTGCTTACCTTTACAGGGCAAGCCACGATGTGGATGGCGGTATTTGCGGATATGGGTGCGAGCTTGCTAGTAGTGGCAAATGGATTGCGGTTATTAAGAAGCTAGGTGTTAGTTCATATCAAGCAGTTAACTCAAGGAGTACTAAAATGAAAAAGCTAGGATGGGTTGCGATTTTAAGTTTAGGTGTTTTACTAAGTGCGCCCGTTTTGGCGCAAACAGCAGGGGCGGGCACTAAAGCCTCACAGACACAACAAAAAAATGTTGATGTAGCGGAGTTTGATAAGCAAGCCGCTCAAATTCAAGAGAACTTTAAAAAGATGCAACAGCAGATGGATCAGATCCGTGCAACTCAAGATCCGCAAGAAAGGCAAAAGCTGATGCAGGCTCACTGGAGCACAATGCAGGGCAACATGAATATGATGCAAGGCATGTGGGGTTCGGGAATGATGGGTTGTTGTGGTGGTAACGGCGGCATGATGGGTGGACACATGATGGGTTGGAATGGTATGGGCCCCTATTACTCTAAATTAACACCTGAGCAGTTAAAGCAACGCCAATACATGATGGATCAATACATGGGTATGCAGCAGAACATGATGAACCAAATGATGCAGCAGAACTATATGTGGATGGATCGGTCAAGGTAGTAACACACTAGGGGGATGAGTTTCTGGACTTGTCCTCCAAGGTCTCCCTTGGGTCGAATTGAGCCTATCGCCCAAAGTCCATCTGACTGTCTGGTTATGAGGGAGGGGTAGACTGCGGCGATGGCATTAACGCAGCCTCCCCAATTTCAAACCTCAGTTTGTTCTGCCATCTCTAAAGCATCATCCACTTCAATGCCTAGGTAACGAACTGTACTTTCCAGCTTGGTATGACCCAGCAGCAACTGAATTGCTCGTAGGTTTTTAGTCCGGCGATAGATTAAAGAAACCTTAGTGCGGCGCATGGTGTGCGTTCCATAGTTTGCTGATTCCAAGCCAATAGAGCTAACCCAACTATGCACAATCCTAGCGTACTGCCTAGTCGATAAATGTGGGGATTCTTTAATCCGACTGGGGAATAGATAATCCTCCAGGTGCAAACCATCCGCCTGAATCCATTGCTCAACTGCAGTCCTTGTTAATTCAGTAATTTCAAACTGAACTGGTCGATGGGTCTTTTGTTGCAATATGTTGGCTCTAGATGAAACATGGTCTCCAGTCGCGATATCTCGAACTTTTAACTTAACTAGGTCACAAGCTCTTAATTTGCTGTCGATAGCCAAATTAAATAAAGCTAAATCCCGCTTGTTGCCATTTAGCTGTAGTCGGACCCGAATGGCCCAAATATCTTTTAACTTAAGTGGTGCTTTCTGCCCTGTCAGTTTGCCTTTGTTCCAGGGTTCTTTATGCGTAGTTGCAATAAGCTGTTCCATGACATTCTCCTTATGTGAAAGGGAATACCACTTTGCGCTGAATTAATGGCATCAGCAAGGACTCTAGAAATCTCAAAAGCAGCCATTCAAGCTAGTTAGCTACTGGAGGCAAATATCGACCCAAAGCAGACCATCAATTCAATAATCTGAGTACGCTAACTCTCACCCAAAACTGAGCGACCTGCTTAACGTAAGTCTTTATTTAACTGATCCACAATCTCGGCCCAATCAGCATCTAAAAGCAACTCATCACGAAGAAGCCTTGCTTGAGATGGTGTCCAGAATGGTGCATCCGCTAATTCAATCGCTTCATCTAAAGGCGCATGCCGATCAATGAATGCCTTAATACTATTACCATCAGAAGGTAGTCCTAATTGAAGGAATAACTCAGAGAATGGATGAAATGACTTTTCCATGATTAATTTCTCCTTAAACGTAACGCATTTGTAATGACCGAGGCTGAGCTCAAGCTCATGGCAAGTGCAGCAATTAATGGTGAGAGTAACCATCCAGTGAAAGGATATAAGAGACCAGCAGCAATAGGAATGCCCAGTGCGTTATAAAGAAACGCAAACACTAGGTTTTGCTTCATATTGCCTACCGTATCGTCTGAAAGCGACTTAGCAATCGCAATACCTCTGAGATCACCTTTAACTAAAGTAATTTGGGCGCTATTCATAGCAACGTCAGTACCGGTGCCCATAGCAATACCAACATTGGCTTTTGCTAAAGCTGGAGCATCATTGATGCCATCACCTGCCATTGCAACAATCCGACCTTCATTTTGTAGTCGAGTTACCAATTCGAGCTTATCTGCTGGCTTAACCTCTCCATAGACCTCTTCAATCCCAAGGCGCTTGCCAACAGATTTAGCAGTTGTTAATCCATCTCCAGTTGCCATCACAATTCGCAATCCCGCCTCTCTTAAGGTTTGCAAAGCCTCTGGCGTAGTAGCCTTAATAGGATCAGAGACAGCTAAAAGTCCAGCAAGCTTTCCGTTGATAGCTAAATGCATCACGCTAGCGCCTTCAGAGCGGAGCTCCTCTGCTTGGGCTTTCAAAATATCAACAGAAACTCCCAGCTTATCCATCAATGCAGTATTACCCAACGCCAAATGAAACAAGCCAACGCTACCTTGAACTCCAATTCCTGAACTTGATTCAAAGTTTTCGGGTTTCTCTAATGGCAAATTGCGGTCTCTTGCGGCGCGAACAATTGCATCGGCAAGGGGATGCTCACTGCCCTGATCAAGACTTCCTGCAAGCTTTAAGACCTCATTACCATCAAAGCTGGGCGCAGGAATAACTCTATCAAAAATTGGCTTACCCTCTGTTAAGGTGCCTGTTTTATCAATAATGAGGGTGTTCACCTTACGAAGATTTTCAATGGCCGCAGCGTCGCGGAACAAAATTCCCTTTGTCGCCCCTTTACCAGTAGCAACCATAATCGACATTGGCGTGGCAAGACCTAGTGCACAAGGGCAAGCAATGATTAATACCGAAACCGCATTGATTAAACCAAAGACCCAACTTGGTTCGGGGCCAAAGATCCCCCAAATGAAAAAAGTCAGTAAAGCTATCGCTACAACCGTTACGACAAAATATCCCGCAACAATATCTGCCATTCGCTGCATTGGTGCTCTGGAGCGTTGGGCTTGAGCTACCATTTGCACAATTTGAGCCAGCATGGTTGATGAACCAACACGCTCGGCTTTAATAATCAATGCGCCATTGGTATTCATCGTTGCTCCAATCACACGATCACCGATACGCTTAGTAACTGGCAATGGCTCCCCGGTAAGCATGGATTCATCAAGCGCACTAGAGCCTTCAACAATGACGCCATCAACAGGCACTTTTTCACCTGGGCGCACCCTCAATAAGTCTTCAATATGAACATTTGATAAAGGAATATCTTCCTCAGATCCATCGCCCTTAATTCTTCTAGCTGTTTTAGGCGCTAAGCCCAGCAAGGATTTAATTGCCGCAGAAGTTTGTGAACGTGCCTTTAGTTCCAACACCTGACCAAGCAGAGTCAATGAAATAATGACGGCGGCTGCCTCAAAATACACACCAATCCTGCCCATAGACATAAAGGAAGCAGGAAATACTTGTGGAGCTACCGTAGCAACAACGCTATACAAAAATGCAGCACCTGTTCCCAATCCAATCAAAGTCCACATATTTGGACTGCGATTGGCTATGGATTGCCAGCCTCGATGAAAGAATGGCCATCCTGCCCATATAACAATTGGTAAGGATAGGAATAATTCAACCCAGGTTTGGGTTTGAGACTCTAGTAGATTAAGTTTATGGCCAAACATCGCAAGGACAGTCACCACTGTCGTCAAAGGCAGCGTCCACCAAAATCGTCTTTGAAAATCAACTAATTCTGGATTTTCTTCTTCCTCTAATTCAGGCAACAGAGGCTCTAAACTCATTCCACAAATTGGGCAATTACCTGGTTGATTCTGCCGAATTTGCGGATGCATGGGGCAGGTATAAATTGTGCCGGCCACCGAAGCAGGCGACTCTGAGTCCTTTAGTCCCCCATCTAGATACTTGCTGGGCGCTCCAATAAATTTTTCTTTACAACCATTGCTGCAAAAATAATACGCAATATTCTTAAGCGAGTAACTATGCTTAGACTGAGAAGTGACCGCCATCCCACAAACAGGATCCTTCAAGGAATTTTCATCCGAAGAATGTTCGTGATGGGAGTGATCGTGTCCATGCTCATGATGATTGTTCTCATTGTGATTACTCATTGCAAATCCTTGTTTACCTAATTCATTAAAACTGGCGTATCTGGGATTTCATTATCTGAAGATGATTTACCTGGGAATTGACTTTGCAATAGTTGACTCACCATTTCAATTCCAGACAAAATGCCAGCCTGATATTCATTGAGCGCAAATTTGGATTCGATCTCATGACAAATAACATCCCACGCACTGGCATCTGCATTTGAATGAATGCCTCTATCGGCAATTATCTCTACAGCATGATCGGCTAATAAAATATAAATGAGCACCCCATTATTGTGCTCGGTATCCCAAACTCTCAGATTGGTAAAGACTTCAATTGCGCGATCTCTAGGGCTTAAGTCTTTTAACAAGGCAAGCGTATCCAGGGCACCTTCCACGGCAAAACAGATTTGACCCGAATGTTGAGCCTCACTATCTCGAATCGCATTTGTTATTGCGGCAAGATCATCCTTGGAAAAGCATTTCTCTACCTTGCGACTATGAGACCAGAGATGTTTTATTAATCGATTCATATTCATGCTTACCATCTCCCCGAGGAGCCACCGCCACCAAAGCCGCCACCGCCACCACTAAATCCACCCCCGCCACCATGACCTCCTCCACTGCTATAGCCACCAAAGCCATGTCTACCCAACCCCATTCCGGATAGAGCAACGACCAATGCCACAACACCGGCGATTAAGGCCATAGAAAACGCACCGAACATAAACCAGGCGATAAGAGCTACAAATCCTCCAGTAACTAGGGATCCAGGCAACCTGCCGAGCATCGATCGTAAGATTCCACCAAGCACTAAAGCCACAATAAAAATGATTGGTAAAAACGAACGAATATCCCCGGGGTCACGCATTTCTGTATTAGTTGGGTTTGGCGCTGGTAACGCCTCACCATCAACCACGCTAATCACAGCGTTTAGGCCATCCGTAATGCCGCCATAAAAATCCTGCTGTTTGAATCGGGGCACAATGATTTGGTCGATGATTCGCTTGCTAGTTGCATCAGTTAATACTCCTTCAAGGCCGTAACCTACCTCAATCCGAAGGGCTCTATCCGCTTTAGCAATAATCAGAATCGCACCATCATCTACTTTTTTCCGTCCAATCTTCCATTGCTCAGCTACGCGAATAGCATATTGCTCAATAGCTTCAGGGGCTGTAGATTGCACCATTAACACCACAATCTGACTACCCTTTTTAGCCTCAAAATTACTTAAGGTTTGATCTAGAGAGCCAATCTGACTGGGTGTAAGAGTACCTGTTTGATCAATGACCCTCCCTGATAAAGCTGGCACCGTCTGCTGCGCCACAGAAAACTGAGGCCAGCAGAGCAGCGCCAAAAGCGATAGCAAGGCGAATAGGCGTTTAGGCAGCCAGAAGATGCGGGTCACGAAAGTTGCTCCAATTATTTCGCCGCAGGAGTATCAAATGAAACGCTAGGAGGGGTTGCTAATTCCTTTTCATTCTCAACGGCAAAGTTTGCCTTAGCTTTATAACCAAAGACCATTGCTGTTAAGTTAGATGGGAATGAGCGAATCGTGACGTTGTACTCCTGTACAGATTTAATGTAACGATTACGAGCAACTGTAATGCGATTTTCAGTGCCCTCTAATTGCGCTTGCAAATCTCTAAACCCTTGATTTGCTCGTAAGCTCGGGTAATTTTCTGAAACGACTAATAGTCTGGATAAAGCCGAAGTGAGCTGTCCTTGCGCTTGCTGGAATTTCTGGAAAGCTTCTGGGTTATTTACCAAATCAGGAGTAGCTTGAATTGAGGTCGCTTTAGATCTAGCCTCTACAACCTTAGTGAGGGTATCTTGCTCAAACTTAGCTTCGCCTTTGACCGTGCTTACTAGATTAGGAATCAGGTCGGCTCTACGCTGATATTGATTCAATACCTCAGACCAGCTAGAAGTTACCTGCTCATCTTGGGACTGAATTTGGTTATACCCGCAACCTGATAACAATACCGCTGATAATGCCAGCAGGCCAATGAGATATTTACGCATTTGTTACTCCTTTACTTAATTGAAGTTTGAGTCTTTAAGAACAGTCACCTTTTTAGATGTCTAAAAATTGGGAATTAAAGAGAGTGTTAACCACAACAGCAACCACCAGATTTTTTCTGTGGCACTTGAACGCTACCATCAAGGTCCAAAGAAGAGGGGTAACCATCCTCATTAAGCGCATAAATCAAATCATCACTCTTCCAACTCGTCCTATCTAAATGAACTTTGCCGTTTTGCAAGTCAACATGGATATTAGAAACGCCATCTAAAGATTCAAGCGCCTTGGTAACGTGTTTGACACAAGAGCCACAGGTCATACCGGCCACATTTAAATGAATTTGACTCATATTCAGTCTCCTTTTTTTAATTCGATGACATATAGCTTTCCACCTTCGCTTGATGCTACGAATTCCACTTGGTCTCCAGACTTAAGACCATTTAAAAGAGTTTTGTTTTTCACGTTAAAAATCATGGTCATTGGGGGCATATCTAAATTCTTGATTTCCTCGTGACGAATGGTGACTTTGCCTTGCTCCAAATCAACTTTGCGTACCTGACCAGCCGTATATGCACCAGTAGATTGGGCGCTTACTATATGAGTCAAGATTACTCCTGATAGTAGAAAAATAACACTCAAATATTTTTTTAGATTGTTCATAATTTAATTCCTATCGATAAGATTGATAAATTTGGGATTGACCATTTTTAGAGATCAATAAAACGTCATAAGGATCTTTTCTAGATCCATACTCAGGACCATCCATTCCTGGAGAGCCTATGGGCATCGCTGGTACAGCAATCCCTACAGCATTGGGCTTCTCGGCCAATAAACGCTTAATTTCCCTCGCCGGGACATGGCCTTCGATTGCATAACCATCAATGACTGCGGTATGGCATGAGCCAAACTGAATGGGCATGCCCATCTTCTTTCTAATCTGGTCATTACCATCGCTGATCACTTTAGTAGCAAAGCCATTTTTCTCCACATACGAAATCCAATCCTTGCAACAGCCACAAGTTGGACTCTTCCATACTGTGATCAATGGTTTTTCACTGACAGCACGGGATGCAAACGGCACTAGCACCAATCCCATTGCTATAGCCCTTCTTGTTAAATTAATGTTGATGGGAGCCATGGCCGTCCCCTGTTTGTGCTGGCGCTACTGATTTAGTAACACCAATAGAAATAGAACCCTTCATTCCCGCATCGTAATGACCTGGTTGTAGGCATGCAAATTGCACTTTTCCAGATTTCGTAAATTGCCAAATAATTTCACCTGTTTGACCAGCGCCTAAGGTAACCATGTTTGGCTCGGCATGCTCCATTTCTGGAAACTTCATCATCTGCTTATAGTGCTCTTGTAGCTCTTGATCTGTACCAAGCACCATTTCATGTTTTGTTTTACCCAGATTCTTGACTACAAAGTGGATAGTTTCGCCTTGCTTGACTTGAATACTGCTAGGATTAAATCTCATGTTGTCTGTCATGCGAACTCTAATTGTTCGATTTACTTTGGCTGCAATACCCGGCTGTCCAACACTAGAATTTTCGCTGGCATGATCATGACCACCACTAGCGCCATGGTCATGAGACATTGCGCCCATGCCACCCATAGCCCCCATGCCTGCGCCTGATCCCTGCATCTTGTCATGCATCGCCTTACATTGACTAGCACTCATCTTAGGATGCATTTGTTGGCACATTGCCACCCTTTGTTCAGGAGTCATTTTTGCCATATTCTCGTGCATCGCCTTACATTGATCAGGACTCATTTCAGGATGCATTTTTTGACACATCGCTGCCATTGGATCTTGGTTCATGGCCCCTTGATTCATCATCCCCATACCGCCAGGTTGTGTTGCACCTTGCGCAAACACCAAACTAGATGCTGCCATCGCAATTGCTGCCAATGTAAATTGAATATTTTTCATTTTGTTTTCCTTAATTATTAATGTCCAGAATGCCCATTGGGCTTTCTTACTTGCACTTCGATTTCTTTTGTAGAGCTTGGTCTTGTTGATTGCATAGGTTTTGCAGTATTTAGTTGCGTTGGAGCTGCAGGTAATGCGCCTTTGTAAGCCTCTGCCACCGTACCAGCCGGATGCTTATACCAACCCGGATCTGCATAATCGCCAGGCTTTTGATCCTTACGTACTTTTAATACGCTAAACATACCGCCCATCTCTACCGACCCAAAAGGACCCATACCCGTCATCATGCGAGCCGTGTTATCGGGAATAGGCATTTCCATTTCAGACATATCACCCATACCCCTTTCACCCATCACCATATAGTCAGGTATCAGACTGTTGATCTTCTTGCCAACCCCCCGATGATCAACGCCAATCATGGTGGGGAGGTTATGCCCCATTGCATTCATGGTGTGGTGGCTCTTATGGCAATGGATCGCCCAGTCACCCTCTTCATCTGCAAGAAATTCAATTTGCCGCATCTGCCCAACAGCCACGTCAGTGGTTACCTCAGGCCAACGAGCAGTTTTTGGAACAGGGCCTCCATCAGTGCCTGTGACCGAAAACTCATGCCCATGAAGATGAATTGGATGATTGGTCATTGTTAAGTTTCCTACTCTGATTCGGACCTTGTCATTTAGGGCGACATTCAAAGAATCTATGCCAGGAAAAACGCGGCTATTCCAGCTCCATATATTGAAGTCAACCATCGTGGCTACTTTTGGTGTGTAACTACCAGGATCAATGTCATATGAGCTCAATAAAAAACAAAAGTCCCTATTAACATCATCAATAAGTGGATTTTGATCTTTAGGATGCGTAATCCACATACCCATCATTCCCATTGCCATCTGTGTCATTTCATCGGCATGGGGATGGTACATAAATGTTCCCGGGCGGCGAGCAACAAACTCATACATGAAGGTTTTTCCGGGTGGAATACCTTTTTGAGTTAAGCCTGTTACACCATCCATACCATTTGGTAATCTTTGGCCATGCCAATGTACTGAAGTCTGCTCTGGTAACCGATTGGTAACAAATATCCGGACTCGGTCGCCTTCCACCACTTCGATTGTTGGCCCAGGGCTTTGACCGTTGTAACCCCATAAATGCGCCTTAAATCCAGAAGTCATTTCTCGCACTACTGGCTCAGCGACTAAATGAAACTCTTTAACGCCTTCATTCATTCTCCAGGGCAATGTCCAGCCATTTAAGGTAACAACTGGGTTGTATGGGCGACCTGTACTAGGGGTCAATGGTGGCATCGTATTAGCGTTTACCTGCGTCACTATTTCTGGGGCGCCAGATAAGGCATAGCGGCCAACTGCTGCAACCGCAACAGCACCACCAGCAATACCGGCGTATTTAAAAAAATCTCTTCTTGAACTCATTATTTTTCCTTATCAATGTCCGGCAGGGTTTGCTAACATCCCCGCCCCAGTAACGCTAGGCACCTGGAGTATTGTTGGTCTGCCAATTAAGGAGGACTGCAAAGCAGCATCTGTTAACCAAAATTGTTGCTGAGCATTAATCGCTGCAATTACTGCAGAGACCTGATCTCTTGAGTCGGCAATCAACTCAAAGACACCAATAATCATGCCGTTATAGCGAAGCTGACTTTCTTCAGCAATGGCTTTGCGTACAGGTATTACTTCTTTTCGATAGTGTTGGGATATATCGTATGCAGTTCGATAGGCCGAATAAGTCTCCCTCAAATTGGAACTAGCATTTCGAGTAACGCCCTCTAGCCGATTAAATGCAGCCAAAGTTTGGGCATTCATGGCGTCCCTACTCATATTCCCCCAATCGAAAATTGGTAGTCGAATTGAGATTTCATAACCCTGCTTTGGGGTGCTCTCACCAGATGCTGAATCAAATTTAGTGCCGCGATTAAAGCCCAGCTCAATATCGGTAAAACTGGTGATGTTGTTAAGCCCCTGGGCCTTCGCTGCTGCCTCTAAAGTTGCTGTAGCCAAGCGTATATCTAGCCGCTCTACACCGGCTTGCTGCGCAATAAATTCGGTGTTTGGTGGTTGCTTAGGCAGATCAGGTAAACGATCGGGCAATTTCAGTTCTTTTGCCTGAGCTTCACTTAGCCCAAGAGCACGAACAAGCTCCTCCCTACGGCTTACTGAAGTCTGTTTTGCATTAGCAAACTGCGTGGCCGAATCTGCATAAAAAGCCTGCTGCCTTGCACGAGTAATCTTATTGAGATTACCTACCGCCTCCATGCGCCTTGCTAACTCAGCACTTGCTTCTGCACTTCGAAAAACTTGATCGGCATATTTAAGGGATTGCTCTGCTGCAACTGCACGAACCCAGGCTTGGCGAACCAAAGTAACCTGATCAATGATTTCGGTCGTTAAACGCAATTGAGCTTGTTCAATTCGCTTATCAGCTATTCCTTTGCGCTGTGGCAAAGTAATCAGATCTAATAATCCAAATACAAACCAGCGATTAAATTCGATCTCTGGACTAGTAACCATTCGCTCAAAAGCAAAATAAGGATTAGACATTCTGCCTGCTTGGGCAGCAGACGCTGCTTCAGACCAATTCTGGGCAATAAGTGCTTGAACGGCTGGACTATTAATCAAGGCAAGCTGAACAGCATCGCTTTGATTTAAATTCTTAGCCAGCAGCTCCTGAGCTCTACCCTGAAGAACATCACGCTCATCTGACGATTTTGCTAAAACAACCTGGCCATTAGTAAATTTACTCGAATCTAGATTCGTTTTTTGTAAGGCCTCGTCAATATTGACGCTAGCGCATCCAGTAAGAGCACTCGCAAATAAGATTGATACTATTTTGTATCGTTTATTGAAAGGCATGGTCATCATCATTTAACTCCCTCGTGATGATTTTTCGAGTGCTCTTCGCTTGTTGGCGCCACATCAGCCTGAGCAGCTTCTTTTGCATACACTTTCCATCCGCCGATCTTTTGGACGGTAGCGTTAGCCTGCCTCCAAGGAATGATCTCCTCTTCCGAATAAGGCTGATAATTTTTAAATACTGACGTGTACTGCAGCGACTCGGCAATAAACTTTGCCGAAGAACCATTTACCGCCGCATCTTGCGCCGATGCAACTGGACTACCTAGTAATGTGAGCGCCAATAGAAACATTCCATTGCCCCACATGCATTTAAATATGCTCATAATTTCTCCAATAGACAAACGTAGCGACAAGACTTGTCGCCAAAATCTACTTACTACTAAGGAAATTTAGATACGAGGGGGTTTGTAAATATTGCCTAGCGATTGGCCGAGGGCCAAAGTAGGAGCATAAGGCAGTAGGTTATCCGCATACTGCAAAGGAGCAACAACGGAGGATGAAGCTGTTAAATCAGCAATACCAACACAGCACTGAGAGGCGGTATGGCACTTTGTAGCCACTTTCTTTGCCGACTTTTCTATCGATGAAGTGCAATCGTTACATTGCTTATGCTGCATATGAGAGTCAGCATTATCAGCATGAGTCGCAGCTTGGGACTGGTGCGCATGGTGTAGATCGGAAACGAATACGGGCATACTAGCCGCATGAATCAGGCTAATAAAAAAACTCAAGCATAAGAAAACGCATACTTTCCGCATTTCTTAACATTACACTGAATTTGGCGTTTTGTCAGCCTCACCCTTCACTTTTTTGAGTCTAGGCATTAACTTATTGAGCTATTGAGGCTATAAACCCAAGCAAATTCAAGAAGATGTGAATAATCCATTGGGTTTGGGAAGGTGCGTTTATCGTAAAGTGCTACAAGAAACCCCACCATCCCCACCGAAGAGATAGTAGATACGAAATCCATGTCAGATAAAGCCAACAAACTCAATGCCCAGTGCAACTGCATCAGCGTTGACAAGCAGAAACTAGATATTGAGGTTCATCGCCTTATTAGTGATCTGGAGCTTGCTGATTCAACCGCTACAACGATAGGCTCGATGCTCTCAAGTAGCGGAGTATTTATTGACCAAGCCGCCTTAGATCAGATGAAAGCATTAGTAAAGGCGGTCTATAAAGTTTGCGAAATGCCTTTATTTCAAAAATTAGTTCTTGAGCAAGCTCCATTGATTGCTAGGCATCAACAAAGTACAAGTGGTGTTTTTTATGGATTTGATTTTCACCTAGGGGTAAATGGCCCGCAATTAATTGAAATCAATACCAATGCAGGCGGCGCTATGATTTCTGCCCTTGAAATTGGGGCATCGAAAAATTGCTGTGAGCCAGTAGAGAGACGCTTGGGAGTAAGAAATATGCCCAATGAAATTTATGAGACTTTTCTGGATATGTTTACCCAGGAGTGGAGGTCCTTCAATAAGGATCCTTCTGCCCAATTAAAGACAATTGCAATCGTTGATGAGAATCCAACTGAACAATTCTTATATCCTGAATTTCAACTCTTCCAAGCCCTGTTTCAAAAGCATGGAATCACGACAATCATCACCTCTCCAGACGGCCTCACCATTAAAGACAAAAAGGTTTACTTCGGTAAAATTCATATTGACTTAATCTACAACCGAACGACTGACTTTTATTTTCAAGATTCGTCATACGAAGTGCTTAGAGACGCTTATCTTCAAGATTATGCGGCTATCACCCCAAACCCCTTTAATCATGCAGTATTTGCCAATAAAGATAACCTTTGCATCTTAAGCAATCGGGAACATCTTGACTCCCTAGGGGTTGACTTGTCTATACAAGAAATACTCCTGAGTCACATTCCGGAGACTGTAAAAGTTTCCTCTAAAAACGAAGAATCTCTTTGGACCAATCGTAAAGAGTACTTTTTCAAGCCTAGTCAAGGCTATGGGAGTCGCGCTGTATATCGCGGAGATAAATTAACTAAAGGCGTATGGGGTCAAATTAAGGATAAAAGCTATATTGCACAAAAAGTAGTACCACCAAGCAAACGAACCATCAAGATTGATGGCAATGAGGCTAATCTTAAAGTCGATATTAGGGATTATGTCTTTGAAGGTAACTCACTTATTTCAGTAACACGCATATACCAAGGACAAACTACAAATTTAAGAACCTTGGGGGGCGGCTTCTCGCCTCTTTATAGCATTTACTAAGATTGATACGGTTTAAGACGGAATTTAAATTGAATCGCTACCACTTCTATAGACACTTTCTAGCCTAATATTTAGTCTATTAGGAGGTGTGTCATGAGTACAAGAAGGCGGTTTACTGAAGAGTTCAAGTTAGAGGCAGTCAAACAGGTAGTTGAAC
>NZ_JACVOQ010000014.1 GCF_018882325.1 Polynucleobacter sp. 78F-HAINBA
GAATACATCCATTACTACAACCATGATCGGATCAAACAAAAACTAAAGGGATTAAGTCCGGTGCAATACCGAACTCAATCCCTCGTGCTAACCTAATTAAATTGTCCAACTACTAGGGGTCAGTTCACATGGGGTGGCTTTTTCTTTATCTGTATCTTGAAAGCAATTAGTGATTTTCTTTTGCGTGATTGATTGAGTATTTCGGAATCTCAATCACTAAGTCTTCGCGGGCAACAATCGCCTGACAAGATAAACGGGACTGAGGGTTGAGTCCCCATGCACGATCCAATAAATCCTCTTCATTCTCATCAGGCTCATTGAGGCTCTGATAACCCTCTTTCACAATGACGTGACAGGTAGTGCAAGCACAAACCATATCGCAGGCATGCTCAATCGGAATATTATTTTCTAGCAGCGCTTCACAAATAGAAGTGCCGGGCGTTACCTCAACTACAGCACCTTCGGGGCAGTATTCACTATGAGGGAGAACAACGATCTGAGTCATCTTGGTAATTTTCTTTTATTAAATTTCTGCAACATTCTTGCCAGCCAAGGCCTTCTGAATGCTGGCGTTCATACGCTTCTGAGCAAACTCATCGGTAGCCTTGGCAGCATGATCCACCGCTTTTCGTAAGACAGCGCTATCGGTTTCTTCTGTAAGAATCTTTTGCAAAGTAGCCATCTCCAGATCAACAACTACTTGTTCCTCAGCATTCAACAAGCCACGATCAGAATCCAATGCGGTTTGCACAGCATCCAATAATCGCTGCGCATTTACCTGCTCTTCACGCAAAGATCTAGCTAAGAGATCCACTTTCGCAGAGGCAAAGCCGTCTTGCAGCATGCGGGCAATCTCAGCATCAGTCAGGCCATACGATGGCTTGATATCAATCGAGGCCTGTACGCCCGAACCCTGCTCTGTTGCGCTAACTGAAAGTAGGCCGTCCGCATCCACCTGGAATGTCACCCGAATACGGGCAGCACCAGCAGCCATTGGTGGAATACCACGCAACTCAAACTTGCCTAGTGAACGGCAATCTTGGGCTAACTCACGCTCACCCTGCACTACCTGAATTGCTAATGCTGTTTGACCATCTTTGAAGGTCGTGAAATCTTGTGCTCGGGCAACCGGAATCGGTGTATTACGCGGAATAATTTTTTCTACCAAGCCGCCCATGGTTTCAATACCAAGGGAAAGCGGAATGACATCCAATAGAAGCCACTCATCGTCTTTGCTTTGATTGCCGGCTAGCAGGTCTGCCTGCATGGCAGCGCCTAAAGCAACCACTTGGTCCGGGTTGAGATTATTTAACGGTTTAGTACCGAAAAGTTCGCCAACCGCACGCTGTACATGAGGCATGCGGGTTGCTCCGCCCACCATCACCACGCCTTTGACTTCATCCGCCTTGAGGCCCGCATCACGTAATGCTTTTTTAACTGCTGTTAGTGTTTTGCTAATGAGGTTCTGAGTAATCTCAAAGAACTGGGCCTGGCTGATGCCGACATTCACTACAGTGCCATCGGTGAGTGTTTCATGAACACGGGCCAATGGGTTGTGACTCAATTGTTCTTTTGCATGTTTGCAGGAGAGCAATAACTTACGATGATCCTGAATCGAGAGTGGTGGAAGTTTGGCTTGTTCGATCACCCAGCAATAGAGGCGATGATCAAAGTCATCACCACCTAGAGCGGAATCACCGCCAGTAGAAAGCACTTCAAATATTCCCCTGCTCATACGCAGAATGGAGATATCAAAAGTGCCACCACCCAAGTCATAAACAGCATAGATACCTTCAGAGGCATTATCTAAGCCATAAGCAATCGCAGCAGCGGTAGGCTCATTGAGTAAACGCAAAACCTCTATACCGGCTAACTTAGCAGCATCTTTAGTAGCTTGACGTTGAGCATCATCAAAATAAGCAGGCACCGTAATCACTGCGCCAACGATGTCATCATTTACAGAGTCTTCGGCCAACTGACGTAAGCGCGCCAGAATTTCAGCAGAGACTTCAATGGGACTCTTATCGCCAGCCACGGTTCTTAACTTCAACATGCCAGGCTCATCGACAAAGTCGTAAGGGGTGCTCTCAATATTCTCTACATCAACAATGCCGCGACCCATAAAACGCTTTACAGAAACAATCGTATTCTTAGGATCAGAGACAATGCTTTCAATAGCTTCAAAGCCAGCTTGCGTTCTGCCATTCGGCAAGTAACGCACCACTGATGGAAGCAGCTCTCGCCCTTCGGAATCTGGCAGGACCTTAGGTAAAGCATCTCGCACAATCGCCACTAAGGAATTGGTGGTGCCTAGATCGATACCCACCGCAATCCGACGTTGATGCGGAGCGAGTGATTTACCGGGTTCGGAGATTTGTAATAAGGCCATGGGGACTAGAGTTTAAAGCTATACCAAGGCTGAGATAGCATCATCTAGCTCGAGCGCAAACTTATCTATAAATAGAAGGCCTCTGAGCAACTCAGCAGCACGCTCGTAGTTCTTGGCGCCATCGATAGCTTGAGTAATCTCCACCAAGGTCTCGCGCTTGGATTGATCGACCTCTTCGGCCAAAGCTTCCAGAGCCCCAAGGTCCTCGTCTTGATCCTCAAGACTCTCACGCCATTCCATTTGTTTCATCAGAAAAGCAGCCGGCATAGCGGTATTGGTTTCTAGGCGAGCATCCACGCCATGAAGCTGGCAAAGATAAAGGCCGCGCTGAATGGGATTCTTGAGGGTTTGAAAAGCGGTATTAGCTAATGTTGCCATTTGCATGGCTAGTCGCTGCTCAGTATCACTTCCACGAGCATGGCGGTCTGGATGTACTTCTTTTTGAATCGCTAGATATGCCTGATCCAATGCAGACAAATCAAGATTGAATTTCTGCTCTAAACCGAAGAAACGAAAGTAATCGTCAGACGCGGAAGGATTCACCACAACCACACTCATCTTTTACATTCGGATTCTGGAATTTAAAGCCTTCGTTTAGGCCTTCACGAACAAAATCTAATTCGGTGCCATCTAAATAAGCCAAGCTCTTCGGATCAACAAAGATCGTAATGCCGTTAGATTCAAACTGCGTATCTTCGGGAGCAGCTTCATCTACATACTCCAGTTGATAGGCCAAGCCAGAGCAACCAGTCGTACGGACGCCTAGGCGCAAGCCGCAACCTTTTCCACGCTTATCTAAATTGCGCTGAACGTGTTTTGCCGCTTTGTCAGTTAAGGTAATTGCCATGATGAAAGCCTCTTTATCTTTACTTGACGGGGTGCTTTTCTTTGTAATCAGCCACTGCCGCCTTAATGGCATCTTCCGCCAAAATTGAGCAGTGAATTTTTACAGGTGGCAAAGCCAACTCTTCGGCAATTAAAGAGTTCTTAATCTCTAGAGCTTGATCTAAGGTTTTACCTTTAACCCACTCAGTTACCAAAGAAGATGAAGCAATTGCAGAACCGCAACCATAGGTCTTGAACTTCGCATCTTCAATCACACCCTGATCATTTACACGGATTTGTAATTTCATCACGTCGCCGCATGCAGGCGCGCCAACCATACCAGTACCTACCTGGTCATCACCCTTTTCAAAAGAGCCCACGTTGCGGGGGTTTTCATAATGATCGATTACTTTGTCGCTATATGCCATGATATTTCCTCGTTATTTCTTTTATCTTGTTTAGTGCGCTGCCCACTGGATGGTACTGAGATCAATACCATCTTTAAACATTTCCCAAAGTGGTGAGAGTTCGCGCAACTTCGCAATCTTCTCTTTCACCAACTGGATTGTGAAATCCACCTCTTGCTCGGTTGTAAAGCGACCCAAGGTAAAACGAATTGAGCTGTGTGCCAATTCATCATTGCGACCTAGTGCGCGCAGTACATAGGATGGCTCTAAGGATGCAGAAGTACATGCAGAACCAGAAGAGATTGCCAAATCTTTCAATGCCATCAACATGGACTCACCTTCAACATAGTTAAAGCTGATATTGAGGTTATGTGGGACACGGTGATCCATGTCACCATTCACATAAACCTCTTCAATATCTTTCAGGCCAGTCAACAATCGATCGCGCAATGCACGAATGCGAGCATTCTCTTCAACCATTTCAACACGGGCAATGCGGAAAGCTTCACCCATACCAACGATTTGGTGAACAGCCAATGTTCCAGAACGCATACCGCGCTCATGACCACCACCATGAATTTGTGCCTCAATACGGATGCGGGGCTTACGACGGACAAACAAAGCGCCGATACCTTTTGGACCATAAGTCTTGTGAGCAGAAAAACTCATTAAATCGACTTTGATCTTCTCTAAGTCGATTTCTACTTTGCCAGTAGCTTGCGCTGCATCCACATGGAAAATTACGCCACGGGAGCGGCACAATTCGCCAATACGGGGAATATCTTGCACAACGCCAATTTCATTATTTACATACATAACTGATGCCAAGATCGTGCCAGGCTTCATTGCTGCTTCAAGCTGAGCAAAATCAATCAAGCCATCAGGTAATACGTCTAAGTAAGTGACTTCGTAACCTTCGCGCTCAAGCTCGCGACATGTATCTAAAGTTGCCTTGTGCTCAGTCTTTACGGTAATGATGTGATTACCGCGATCTTTATAAAAGTGGGCAGCACCTTTAAGTGCCAAATTAATACTTTCAGTTGCGCCACTAGTAAATACGATCTCTCTTGGATCTGCATGAACCAACTGGGCTACTTCTGAACGCGCCCACTCAACCGCCTCTTCTGCAGCCCAACCATAGGCATGGCTTCGAGATGCCGCATTACCAAACTGCTCACGCAAGTAAGGCAACATCTTATCCACTACACGTGGATCAATCGGCGTGGTAGCCGAGTAATCCATGTACACCGGGAAGTGCTTAGGACTAAACATCGGTATCGGCTGTTGAGGAATGTCTTGTGGTGCGTTCATTTTTTACTTATCGATTAATGGACTAAGAAGTTAATCTCTTAACTTTGCTGAGCCAGGTTAAAAACAGAATTCACGAGAGGTCGCTTTGGAGCGGCCTCTTTTGCTGCTGCAACTGCAGTTGCCGGCTTTTCTGCCTTGGCACTTTCAGTCTTGATTTTCTTGGGGCGCAAATCGTGCAATACGATTCCACGTCCAGATTGCTGTTGCACTAAGTCGCGCAATGACACGGAACTCAGGTACTCCACCATCTTGGCATTCAGGTTTGACCACAGATCATGGGTCATGCAACGACCATGGCTTTCTTCATCGCTATGGCAATTGCCCTTGCCACCACATTGGGTTGCGTCTAAAGGCTCATCCACAGCCACAATGATGTCGGCCACACTAATTTCTTCTGACTTGCGGGCTAGGGTGTAACCACCGCCAGGACCACGAGTGCTCTCAACAATGTTGAAACGGCGTAATTTGCCGAACAACTGCTCTAAGTAAGACAGGGAAATCTTCTGTCTTTGGCTAATTCCGGCCAAAGTTACAGGCCCGTGCGTTTCACGCAGGGCTAAATCGATCATTGCGGTTACTGCAAAACGGCCTTTGGTTGTAAGTCTCATATGTCACCTTGGTAATGGATTGTTATGGACAGCTAACAGTCGGGCGGGTAATACCCGACCATTCCGCTCAACTTTACCATATACCCCACTAATCTGCTCAGGATTAAAACAGCCCTAAATAGCGTCCCTGGAGCGCGCCCCAAAGGCCATTTCCTTAACCTTGGTAAGGCGATCACGGGTGGCTGCAGCCTTCTCAAACTCCAAATTCTTGGCCTCAGAGTTCATTTGCTTCTCCAAACGCTTGATTTCGCCTGCCAGGTCCTTCTCACTCATATCCTCATAGCGAGCCCGCTCTTGCTCCACCTGCATCTCAGAGCGCTTCTCCTTGACGTCGTAGACCCCATCAATAATGTCTTTAATGCGCTTTTGGACGCCGCGTGGCTCAATCCCATTCGCCTTATTAAAGGCGATTTGCTTGGTTCGGCGACGCTCAGTCTCCCCCATCGCCCGCTTCATAGAATCGGTAATACGATCGGCATACAAAATTGCCTTGCCTTTGACGTTTCGTGCCGCCCTACCAATCGTCTGAATCAAGCTGCGCTCAGAGCGCAAGAAGCCTTCTTTATCCGCATCCAAAATGGCTACTAGTGAGACCTCTGGAATATCCAAACCCTCACGCAATAAATTAATACCCACCAGTACATCGAAGACACCTAAACGTAAGTCACGCAGAATTTCTACGCGCTCTACAGTGTCGATGTCCGAATGGACGTAACGCACCTTCACGCCGTTATCGGACAAGTAGTCAGTCAACTGCTCGGCCATACGTTTTGTTAATACCGTGACTAAAACGCGCTCATGCACTTTGACTCGCTCATGAATCTGATTCAGCAAATCATCTACTTGCGTACTTGCTGGCAATACTTCAATTTCTGGATCAACCAAGCCTGTTGGTCTAGCCACTTGTTCCACTACTTGTCCGGTGTGCGTATTTTCATACTCGGCTGGTGTTGCAGAGACGAAAACAGTTTGACGCATCTTGGTTTCAAACTCGGTGAACTTAAGCGGACGGTTGTCCATTGCTGAAGGCAAACGGAAACCAAACTCGACCAAAGTATGTTTGCGAGATTTATCGCCGTTGTACATGGCATTGAGCTGCCCTATCAAGACGTGACTCTCATCCAAGAACATCAAGGCATCGTTTGGTAGGTAATCCACTAGGGTAGGCGGAGCCTCACCAGGCATGGCGCCAGAGAGGTGGCGGGAGTAGTTCTCAATACCTTTGCAGAAGCCTAGTTCATTCAGCATCTCTAAATCAAAACGAGTGCGCTGCTCTAGACGTTGCGCTTCAACTAACTTGCCATCCTTAACGAATTCATCCAAGCGAATACGTAACTCCGCTTTAATCGTTTCAATTGCTTTCAGAACTGTGTCGCGTGGTGTGACGTAGTGCGAACTTGGATAGACGGTAAAGCGAGGAATTTTCTGACGAATTCTTCCAGTAAGCGGATCAAAGAATTGCAAGCTCTCAATGACATCATCAAAGAGTTCAACGCGCACGGCTAATTCGTTATGCTCAGCCGGGAAAATATCAATCGTGTCGCCCCGCACCCTAAATACACCGCGCTTGAAATCGGTTTCATTGCGGTCATATTGCATTGCAATTAAGCGCATCAAAATATCGCGCTGACTCATCTTGTCGCCCGGACGCAAAGTCATCACCATGCTGTGATAGTCGCCTGGATTACCAATACCGTAAATTGCAGAGACGGTTGCTACGATGATGACATCACGTCTCTCCAATAAGCTCTTGGTAGCAGACAGTCGCATTTGCTCAATGTGCTCATTGATCGATGAATCCTTTTCAATGAACAAATCACGTGTCGGGACATAGGCCTCCGGCTGGTAGTAGTCGTAGTAACTGACGAAGTACTCCACCGCATTTTTGGGGAAAAACTCCCGAAACTCGCTATAGAGCTGGGCAGCTAGGGTCTTATTCGGGGCAAAAATGATGGCTGGACGACCAGTTCTGGCAATCACATTGGCCATCGTGAAGGTTTTGCCCGAGCCAGTGACCCCCAAAAGGGTCTGAAAGGTCAATCCATCCTCAATTCCAGCCACCAGAGCATCAATTGCAGCCGGTTGATCCCCTGCGGGCGGAAACGGCTGATAGAGCTGAAATGGCGAATCTGGAAAGGAAACGAACTTAGCTGGATCCAAGTCATGACCTACCTCGCCCAAAGGATCGGCCACAGGGCTTTTCTTGCTTTCAGCGACTTTGGAATTTGGGGAAGTTTTAGGCAACTTAGGGGGCATCTCAGCTATCATTTCACCTGTGACTTTTAGTTCACAGCGAATTTTGTACAAACAATGATTTTGCCGTTTTTATTTAGAAATAGTTGAATCTAGACTCAAAAACAGCCATTTAACGCAAATTTAACTGAATTTAACGTCAATTAACCCTGAAATACCTCATTAACCACCCTTTTCGACCCTCAAATGAACCTTTTTACCTCAGTCCAACTAGCCCCTAAAGACCCTATTTTTGGCCTCACAGAAGCCTATGTCGCCGATCAACGTGCAGACAAGGTCAATTTAGGTGTTGGCGTGTACTACACCGATGAAGGCAAGGTACCTCTTTTGAAAGCGGTCATTAAAGCTGAGGAAGCAATTGTTGCAAAGCACTCTCCTCGCAGCTACATTCCAATTGAAGGTCCAAACCCGTACAACAGCGCAGTACAGAACCTATTGTTCGGCGCTGATTCTTCCTTGATTAAAGATGGTCGTGTTGTTACTGCTGAGTGCCTTGGTGGAACTGGTGCCTTGCGTGTTGGCGCAGACTTTATCAAGCGCCTCAATTTAAATGCGCCTTGCGCAATTAGCAACCCAACTTGGGAAAACCACCGCGGGATTTTTGAATCCGCTGGATTTGAAGTAGTTGAGTACACCTACTTCGACGGCAAAACACGTGGCGTTGATTTTGATGGCATGGTGAAGTCTTTAGAGTCTTTCCCTAAGTTCACTACCGTTCTTCTCCACGCTTGTTGTCATAACCCAACCGGTGCCGACATTACTGAGGCGCAATGGCGTCAAGTGATTGATATCTGCAAAGCAAAGCAACTCATTCCATTTTTAGATATGGCCTACCAAGGCTTTGCCGCCGGTATTGAGCAAGATGGCATTGCAGTGCGCTTGTTTGCTGAATCTGGAATGTCTTTCTTTGTATCTAGCTCCTTCTCCAAATCATTCTCACTCTATGGTGAGCGTGTTGGCGCCCTGTCTATCGTGACTCAAAGCAAAGATGAATCTACTCGCGTGCTATCTCAATTGAAGCGTGTGATTCGTACAAACTATTCCAACCCTCCAACTCATGGAGCTGCGATTGCAGCTGCTGTTCTGAATTCACCAGAACTCAGAAAGCTTTGGGAAGATGAATTAGCCGAGATGCGTGATCGCATTAAAGCAATGCGTCAAGGACTCGTACAAAAACTCGCTGCTGCTGGTGTAAAGCAAGACTTTGCTTTTATCGAAGCGCAGCGCGGTATGTTCTCTTACTCAGGTTTAAGTGCTGAGCAAGTAGAGCGTTTACAAAAGGAAGATGGCATTTATGCCCTCTCCACTGGTCGTATTTGCGTGGCGGCTCTCAATACTAAAAATATTGATAAGGTAGCTCAAGCAATAGCCCGTGTATTGGCGTAAAAACCCACAATAAACGGTTACACTGCATTATCAGGAGGCAACATGCTATATCAGTTACATGAATTTCAAAAAGCCTTACTTCAACCAATGAGCTCATGGGCTCGCGCTGCTTCTGAAGCTTTCATTAATGCTTCAAATCCTGCGTCCAAGGTTCCGGGCTCCGAACGTTTAGCCGCAAGCTACGAACTCCTATATCGCCTAGGCAAAGACTATAAGAAGCCCGAGTTTGGTATTCGCTCTGTGCAAGCACATGGCAAAGAAGTGGCCATTCACGAGAGAGTCATTGTTGCCAAGCCATTTTGCAAACTCATCCGCTTCAAACGCTTTTCTGATGATGTTGAAGTGGTTAAAAAATTAAAAGATGATCCAGCAGTATTGGTTGTTGCTCCTCTATCTGGACATCACTCAACATTGCTGCGTGACACTGTGCGCACCCTCCTGCAAGATCACAAGGTTTACATTACCGACTGGGTTGATGCTCGCATTGTTCCTATTGCTGATGGCGATTTTGGCTTGGATGACTATGTGCACTATGTGCAAGAATTCATTCGCACTATCGGCGCAGAAAATTTACATGTGATCTCTGTTTGCCAACCAACAGTTCCTACATTGGGTGCAATCTCCTTAATGGCCTCTGCTGGTGAAGCAACGCCTGCTTCTATGATCATGATGGGCGGCCCAATCGATGCGCGCAAATCACCAACTGCAGTAAATAACTTGGCTGATCAAAAGTCATATGACTGGTTTGAGAGCCATGTGGTTTACAAAGTGCCGCCAACCTATCCAGGCGCAGGCCGTAAGGTATACCCAGGCTTCTTGCAACATACTGGCTTTATCGCCATGAATCCACAAAACCACTTACAGTCACATTGGGATTACTTCCAAAACTTAGTGCGTGGCGATGAGCAAGATGCTGAATCACACATTCGCTTCTACGATGAGTACAACGCAGTTCTCGATATGGATGCGAAGTTTTATTTGGACACCATCAAGACTGTATTCCAAGACTACTCATTACCAAATGGCACTTGGACAGTTGCAGGCGATCTAGTCAAGCCACAAGATATTAAGAAAACCGCTCTTCTGACTGTTGAAGGCGAGCTGGATGATATCTCTGGTAGCGGACAAACCCGATCAGCCCATGCATTGTGTGCAGGCATTCCTAAGGCCGACAAAGACCATTACGAAGTTGCGGGTGCCGGTCACTACGGCATCTTCTCTGGCCGCCGTTGGCGTGAGAAGGTATACCCAAAAATTAAATCGTTTATTCGTGAGCACCAAGGTGTTCAGAAAAAAACAAAAGCCAGACCCCCAAAACTGGGATCCAAGAAAGCTGCATAAACCAGTGGCGCGACTTTCGGGTCGCGCTTCTAGTTTTAGGGCGCCCAAATTGCAATGAATATTCAGCAGACGAAAGAACTTGCTAATCGTCTCGAGGACATCCTGCCTCAAACCCAATGCACTAAATGCGGCTACCCAGACTGCAGGGCCTATGCAGAAGCAATGGCCACAGGCGAGGCTTTGCCTAACCGCTGCCCTCCTGGAGGCGTAGAGGGCATTCAAAGGCTCAGCGCCATCCTTGCACCCATCTTCCCTCAAGATGCTTTTGAACTGCATCCTCAGATTGACTCTGAATGCGGCAAGGAGCGCCCTAGGCCGGTAGCATTTATTGATCCCAAGACTTGCATTGGTTGCACCTTATGTATTCAGGCGTGCCCCGTAGACGCGATTGTGGGAGCCTCAAAACAAATGCACGTAGTCCTAAGTGATTGGTGCACGGGGTGCGATCTTTGCATACCACCCTGCCCCGTAGATTGCATCACCATGATTGATGTCACCGATGAGAAAACTGGCTGGGATGCTTGGTCACCTGAATTAGCGCAACTCGCACGTACTCGATATGAAGCGCGTGATGTCCGACTGGATCGCGAACAGCGTGACAATGATGAGAGACTGGCAAAGAAAGCTGCCGCTAAATTAGTAACAGTCAATGCGGAGAATCCAGATTCAGAAGAGGCTATAAAAGAGCAAGAAAGGAAGCGAGCTATCATCGCAGCCGCAATTGCGAGAGCCCAGCAAAAGAAATGATGAATCTCGAAAAGCGCCAAGCCTTTTTTGAATTGCTCCGGGAAAATAATCCCCACCCAGAAACAGAACTGGAATATAGCTCCCCTTTTGAATTACTCATTGCTGTTTTACTATCTGCACAAGCCACTGACATTTCAGTGAATAAAGGTACACGCAAGCTATTTAAGATTGCCAATACACCTCAAGCACTTTTGGATCTGGGCGAGGAAGGCGTTAAACCCTTTATCCAACACATTGGTTTATTCAATTCTAAAGGTAGGCATATCCAAGAAACTTGCCGACTGCTCCTGGAAAAACATGGTGGCGAAGTTCCGCAAAACAGAGAAGATCTAGAGGAGCTACCAGGCGTTGGTAGAAAAACTGCGAACGTTATTCTCAACACCGCTTTTGGCCAACCCACTATGGCTGTTGATACCCACATCTTTAGAGTCTCCAATCGTACCGGCTTAGCACCAGGCAAGGATGTTGTAAAGGTAGAGGAGCAATTACTCAAGCGTGTGCCAAAAGAGTTTTTAATGGATGCTCATCATTGGCTTATCCTGCATGGTAGATACACCTGCAAGGCGCGAAACCCGGATTGTGAGCAATGTATTGTTGAGCCATTGTGTGAGTTCAAACAAAAAACTGGCAAAGGAAAAGTTCGTGGCAATATTTAATCCAACCCGCGAGGAAGTACGTCGATTTTTCTGTGACACCTGGAAGAAAAAAACTGAGAATCAGATCCTGACGCCAATGGAAATGATTGCTAGCGACTGGATGCTGGAACACCCCGAATATCACACCCTCCTATCAGATCCAGAAGGCGCAGTGGCGCAAGACTACACGCCAGAACGTGGTGAGACCAACCCTTTCTTACACCTCTCAATGCACCTGTCGATTAGCGAGCAAATATCCATTGATCAACCACCAGGAATCAAAGAGGTCTCTGAAACCCTGGCTAAGAAACTAGGCTCTGAACATGAGGCACAGCACGCCATGATGGAGTGCCTAGGACAAGTAATGTGGGAAGCGCAGCGCGAAGGGGTAGCCCTAAGTCCAGAGAAATATCTAGAAAGCCTAAAGAAGTTGTTCTAATAAAGTCTAGCGATTGCAGACTTAATCGCTGCAGGTAATTCTTGAGCTAATTTCTTTCTCACATCTAAATTTGCTGCCGGGGCTTGCTGAGTCTTTGCAGACCAAGCCGATCCCGGAAAGAATGCATCATCCTTGTATCTAGGGATCACATGCCAGTGGATATGGGGGACCATATTACCCAGCGCCGCAATATTGACCTTGTCTGGGTGCATTACATGCCTTACAGCCTCTTCAACCGCAAAGACTAAGGCCATGAGGTGTTCCCGTTCACCATAAGTCAGATCAGTCATCTCGGCGACATGCCGATTCCAGATTACGCGGCAAAAGCCAGGAAGCTCCGGATCGTTCACGAGAATGACACGGCAATCATCTCCACGCCAAATCAACTGCCCCTCTTCGGGCTTGAGCTCTTCTTTACAAAGTACGCAATTAGTCATGGGATGAATGTAAACGAAAACGGCATCTAAGTCACCCTTGTGGGGTAATTTAGATGCCGGGACAGTAAGGGCAGATTTATTACTGCGCTGCTACTACGTACTACTTAGGGATTTCTTAGTGGAACTGCTCTTCTTCTGTAGAACCAGTCAATGCTGTTACTGAAGACTTACCACCCTGAATCACAGTAGTTACATCGTCGAAGTAACCAGTACCAACTTCTTGCTGATGGGATACGAATGTGTAACCACGATCACGCGCAGCAAATTCTGGCTCTTGTACTTTCTCGATGTATGCAGTCATACCGCGCTGCATGTAGTCTTGAGCCAAGTCGAACATGTTGTACCACATGGAGTGAATACCAGCCAATGTGATGAACTGATACTTGTAGCCCATTGCGCCTAATTCGCGTTGGAACTTCGCAATTGTTGCGTCGTCCAAGTTCTTCTTCCAGTTGAAAGATGGTGAGCAGTTGTAAGCCAACATCTTGCCTGGGAACTTCGCACGAATTGCTTCGGCGAACTGACGAGCAAACTCGAGGTCAGGAGTACCTGTTTCACACCAAACCATATCAGCGTATGCAGCGTATGCCAAACCACGGGAGATCGCTTGATCCAAGCCCTTACGTGTTTTGTAGAAGCCTTCAGCAGTGCGCTCGCCTGTCAAGAATGGCTTGTCGTTTGCATCGTAGTCGGATGTCAACAAATCAGCAGCTTCAGCATCAGTACGAGCCAAGATGATGGTTGGAACACCCATAACGTCAGCAGCTAAACGTGCAGAGATCAATTTCTGAACAGACTCAGTAGTTGGCAACAATACCTTGCCACCCAAGTGACCGCACTTCTTAACAGAAGAGAGTTGGTCTTCGAAGTGAACGCCAGCAGCGCCTTGCTTGATCAATGCTTTGCTTAATTCAAATGCATTCAATACGCCACCGAAACCAGCTTCAGCATCAGCAACGATTGGAGCGAAATACTCAATATAACCAGCGTCGCCTTTGTTAATGCCTTTGGCAGTTTGGATTTCGTCAGCACGTTGGAATGAGTTGTTAATGCGCTCAACCATTTTAGGAACTGAGTCAACTGGATACAAAGATTGGTCTGGATACATCGCTGCATATGAGTTACCGTCAGCAGCAACTTGCCAACCTGACAAGTAGATAGCTTGAACGCCAGCTTTAACCTGTTGCATTGCTTGACCACCAGTCAAAGCGCCTAAACAGTTAACGTAAGCTTCGTTATTAACCAAGTCCCAGAGACGCTCTGCGCCATGCTTAGCCAATGTGTGCTCAATCTTCAATGAGCCACGTAGACGAATAACGTCCTCAGCCGTGTAACCACGAGTAATACCCTTCCAGCGTGGATTGGTATCCCAGTCTTTTTGTAGTGCTGCGATTTCTGCTTTGCGATCTGCCATGTTTTTCTCCCTAAGTTAAACAAGTACTTCAAATATTTGGACATTCAAGTCTTATGTCTTATATAAGAGTTTAAGGATCCAAGAAAAGCATGCAAGCACTATTTCAGTATTTATTGAAAATAATTAAATCAATTAATTCAATAGCTTAAGAAGTATATTTTGTAATATGAAATGAATATCCAAGGGGCGAAAGAATCCCCAACTTGAGATGTTGCACTGCATTTTACGTATGGGAATGTCTTTTCACATTATGAAAAGAAAGATGCTGGTTAGGCAGTTTTCGGGGCGCTGATGGTAGCGACCTTGAATCCAGTCAAAATAATCATGAGCTGCAGAAGCGCTACGCCAATGAACAAGAGCTTTGGCAAACCCACATCCAAGAAGATTCCGAAGACTAAGGGGCTTAGAGCGGCACCTAGATCAATGCCAGAGTAAACAATGCCATACACCCTTCCCGATGACCCTGACGGTGTCGCAGAGCGAATCATCAAATCACGTGATGGAGCAGCAATACCCAAACCAAGGCCAATCACAATGAAGACAATCACAATTAATTCGACGGGCACTAAACCGGTAGCCAATAAAAGACCCATCACGATATTGACGGTAAAGCAGATCGTAATAATACGCTCAGGTACTTTTAACTTGGTAGCAAGATAGCCACCCAGAAGCATCCCTCCGGCGCCGCCCATAGACATGAGTGTTAAGTAGTAATTACCGGAACTCACGGCAATGTCATAGATCTTAAAAAGCGCGGTTGGTGCAAATGACTGCAAGCCTGTAGTTGCCGCCATACTAAAGAAAAAGAAAATCCAGCAAAGCCATACAACCGGTAACTTCAAAAATCCAAAAGTACTCATTGGTGCGCCGCCAGGATTGCTTTGAGCATGACTAGCCTGTGACTCCTCGCGCCTTGCATGAACATCATCAATTAAGCGCGCCCTACCAATCCAGAGAGTTAATAAGATCAATGCTTCAAGCACTGCGGCAGATAAAAAGGCAATGCGCCAATCAGCGATAGTGGCCACAGCCACCATAAAGGCTGGCGCTGCCGCCCAACCGATATAGCCCGTCACCCCATGAATGGAATAAGCGTATGGCAGATTAGGCGGTGAAATTTTGTGATTGATCAGCGTGTAATCAACGGGATGGAAAACGCCATTGCCACATCCCGCTATTACTGCGCCTAAAACTAACATGGCATAACCATTGCTTTGTGAATAAGTCAGCGCTGCCAATGCAAGTAAACCTACTCCAGCAAACAGCACGGGGCGAGCCCCAATACGATCCACCAAAAAACCGGAAGCTGCTTGAACAATGCAGGAGACCACAAAGAAAATGGTCATGAGCAGACCTAGCTCAGCATAATTAAAGCCAAACTCTGCCTTCAACCATGGGAACATGGGCGGCAGAATTAAATGAAAGAAATGGGAGCTGCCGTGAGCCAGGCTAATGAGACCAACAACCCGGACATCACTGGCGCGCCTCATTTGCAGAGCGTCAGTCATGTACCGAGTTTACTGGCGCAGGAAAATTCCTGCTGATATTGCTTTGTCTTACTTACTAAAGCTAAAGTCGCCGTTCTTATCAACGCCTACAGGAACAGTATCCTTAGGACCAAACTTACCCTCTAAGATCATCTTAGAAACTGGGTTCTCGATATATTGCTGAATCGCACGCTTTAGCGGCCTAGCCCCAAATACCGGATCAAAACCAACTTCCGCAATCTTGCTCAGAGCGGCATCGCTGACTTCCATCTGCATATCCACCTTTGCCAAACGATCTGACAAGTTCTTAAGCAAGATCTTGGCGATATTGGCGATATTGCCTTTATCCAATCCATGGAACACTACGATCTCGTCAATACGATTTAAGAACTCAGGGCGGAAATGATTCTTCAACTCTTCAAATACCGCATCTTTGATCTCGGACTGCTTCTTATCTGTCATCGACTGGATGAGATGCGAGCCAATATTGCTAGTCATCACAATCACCGTGTTTTTGAAATCAACAGTACGACCTTGACCATCCGTTAAACGGCCATCATCCAATACTTGCAAAAGTACGTTGAATACATCCGGATGTGCTTTTTCAATTTCATCAAACAAGATGACGCTGTAAGGATGGCGGCGAACTTGCTCAGTTAAATAACCGCCCTCTTCGTAACCGACATAGCCTGGAGGCGCACCGATTAAACGGGCTACGCTATGCTTCTCCATGAATTCACTCATATCGATACGAATGAGGTGATCTTCACTATCGAATAAGAAACCAGCCAAGGCTTTACAAAGCTCAGTCTTACCTACGCCTGTAGGACCTAAGAATAAGAATGATCCGTAAGGACGATTCTCTTCAGCAAGACCGGCACGGGAACGACGGATTGCATCAGACACGGCACGGATAGCTTCTTCTTGACCAACCACACGCTTATGCAATAACTCTTCCATCTTTAGCAACTTATCGCGCTCACCCTGCATCATCTTCGATACCGGAATACCAGTTGCACGTGACACTACCTCAGCAATCTCTTCTGCGCCCACCTGGGTACGCAAGAGCTTATTCTTAACCACGCCATCTTTATCGCCTTTTGCTTCGGCAGCTGCGGCAGATTTAAGCTTAGCCTCAAGCTCAGGAAGTTTGCCGTATTGCAATTCAGCCACTTGCTCTAACTTGCCATCGCGTTGCAGCTTAGCAATATCAGCACGAACTTTTTCAATCTCCTCTTTGAGGTGAGCGGCGCCTAATACAGCACCTTTTTCTGCTTTCCAGATTTCTTCTAGATCAGCATACTCGGCACCAAGACGCTTGATCTCGTCTTCAATGAGACCAAGGCGTTTTTGTGACGCTTCATCTTTTTCCTTTTTAACGGCTTCACGCTCAATCTTGAGTTGAATGAGGCGACGCTCTAGCTTATCCATTACTTCAGGCTTGGAATCGATCTCCATCCGAATGCGTGAACCAGCCTCATCAATTAAGTCGATAGCTTTATCCGGTAAGAAACGATCTGTAATGTAGCGATGAGATAACTCTGCTGCTGCGACGATGGCAGGATCAGTAATTTCAATACCGTGGTGAAGCTCATAGCGCTCTTGCAAACCACGCAAGATGGCAATGGTTGCTTCAACACTAGGCTCTTCCACCATCACTTTTTGGAAGCGACGTTCCAGCGCTGGATCTTTCTCAATGTACTTGCGGTACTCATCCAAAGTAGTGGCACCGATGCAATGCAATTCACCACGCGCTAAGGCGGGCTTAAGCATATTGCCGGCATCCATTGCGCCATCGCCTTTACCAGCGCCAACCATCGTATGAATCTCATCAATAAAGATGATGGTCTGACCTTCGTCTTTAGCGACATCGCTTAGAACAGCCTTTAGACGTTCTTCGAATTCACCACGGTACTTGGCACCAGCCAATAACAAAGCCATGTCCAATACAAGGACGCGCTTGTTCTTGAGGGTTTCAGGAACTTCGCCATTAATAATGCGTTGGGCTAAGCCCTCGACGATGGCTGTCTTACCAACCCCTGGCTCGCCAATGAGCACTGGGTTATTTTTACCGCGACGTTGCAAAATCTGAATGGTGCGACGAATTTCATCATCGCGACCAATTACAGGATCAAGCTTGCCCATGCGAGCACGTTCAGTTAAATCGACGGTGTATTTCTTTAAGGCTTCACGTTGACCTTCAGCATCTGCACTATTCACTGACTCTCCTCCGCGCACTAAATCAATAGCCGCCTCTAACGATTTACGATTTAAACCATTCTCACGAGCAATCTTACCCAGCTCGCCCTTGTCATCCGCCACCACCAGCAAAAATAACTCGCCAGCGATAAATTGATCATTACGCTTATTCGCTTCTTTTTCGCATAAGTTGAGCCAGTTACTTAAATCACGACCGACCTGAACCTCGCCACTGGTACCCTGAACTTCTGGGAGGTTGCTAATTAGCTTCTCGGTTGCCTTCTCAAGACCAGGCACATTAACGCCAGCGCGAGTTAACAAACTCTTGGCACCACCATCGGAATCCCGCAACATTGCCAAGAGCAAGTGGGCCGGCTCGATATATTGATTATCTTTTGCCAAAGCAAGGCTTTGCGCCTCGCTAAGCGCTTCTTGAAATTTAGTAGTTAATTTATCTATTCTCATTTTTTAATTCCTATTTACTACAGCTATTTTTTACATATATCTATCTATAGAATATAGGGGCATTCTTGCTAATTTCAAGTCTGTTAGACCTCTTTTTAAGCGAATTTATCCCTATTTTGACCTGGCTTGTTTACCTATTGGAATGCTCTGATGGCAGCTACTACGCTGGCATCACCAACCGCCTAGAACATCGCTTGGCAGCCCATAATTCAGGGGATGGTGCTCGGTATACGAGGGCTCGCAGACCTGTAATCCTTTTGGCTACTCAAGAGCACCCAGATCGATCTGAGGCGTCTAAGGCGGAGGTTAAGTTAAAGAAGTTGCCCAGATCGGAAAAGTTGGGCTTTTTTAAAACCTAAAAGATGGGTTCGATTTATGCAGGATTCTTAAGCAACTTAACCACGATGATCAGCCCAAACAGGACCTAAGCTCAGAGATAAGCCTTTTAAATTGTTCTGGCCTTAAAAACTGGCCAATCTGCACACTTTGACCAGCCTCCTCAATCAAAAAAACTTTTTCAGTCTCTTGTGGCGAAGAAATCCTAACCCAGCGAGTATTAAATTCAAGCGCGGTCTCTTTATAAGCGATAAATTTCCTCACAATTAAGCGAGTCCCGCTAATTTGAATCTCCTCAAAATCCAAGGCATGTCGACAATAAATCAAAAAACCAGCAGTGACAGCAGTCAACTCAATCGCCGTAAAGATGAGAATAATTTTTACGCCAGCCAATAGAAAACCAGTGGCCACGGTTAAGGAAAGAAAAACCAGGGCGATATAGAACTTGAGCAGCTGACCTGGGGTCAGCGCGCAATTTCGCCTCATCTTCCAGGTTTTCATTCTGGACAATTCTTATCAGGCTTGGGGGTTGAGCTCGAAGAATTATCCGCTTTAGAGATCAGAGGTGGCGCACTCATTTTCTCGCCATCCCATACTTGGCCACACCAACACTCCCCCGCCTCGTTGATGATGCAAACGCCTGAGCCGCAGCAACGTTTATCCGGCGCTTTCATGATTAACCTATTCGTCCTGAACAATTCATAATGAAGTCTATTCTAGAGTTTTTATTGAGATGGCGCACTCACCCTCCAACCAATCAACAGACATGCAGAATCCGCTATTTGACTACCAAGACACTGCAGAACCCTTAGCCATAGTGACAAGGGATGGTCATGTTGAATATTTCAATCATTTTTATGATGTGGATGAATCTGATCATCTTTATAGAATCCTACTCAACTCCCTACCTTGGGAGGTCGATGAGATCAAGATGTTTGGCAAGCTAGTGAAGACAGCAAGAAAAGTGGTCTGGGTGGGTGATCCAGAATGCGCATACACCTACTCTGGAGTTCAAAAAACACCTCAGGCCTGGACTAATGAGTTATTGCAAATGAAGCATAAGCTTGAACAATTCACTGGCCACACCTACAACTCTTGCTTACTCAATCTGTATCACAGCGGCGCTGAGGGCATGGGCTGGCACAGTGATGATGAGAAAGAATTAGATAGCGGGAATCCTATCGCATCAGTCAGCCTAGGTGCTCGGCGTAAGTTTGCATTTCGCCATAAGCAAGATAAAACAAGCTACCCAGTATTTCTGGAGCATGGCAGCCTGCTGATCATGCATCCGCCCACTCAAGAGTATTGGCATCACAGTCTTCTCAAGACAACAACCATTACAAGCCCCCGAATTAATCTCACCTTTCGGAAAATACTTCCCCGAATATGAAAGAGCTTGGTTTTTGTGTCTTGAGCTAGCCTTTAGGCTAAATAGCGGTGCGCCAAATTATTTCCAACGCGCCATTGCAGCATCGTCAGTCACGCGAGCATCAACCCACTTACTGCCTTCCGGGGTTTCTTCTTTTTTCCAAAATGGGGCCGCTGTTTTTAAGTAGTCCATGATGAACTCACAAGCTGCAAATGCTTCACCTCGATGAGCGCTAGTAACAGCCACCAAAACAATTTGATCTTCAGGCAGAAGTGGTCCCACTCGATGAATTACTAGTGTTCTATAAAGATCCCAGCGGCCTCTAGCCTGCTTGATGATTTCCTCTAGGGACTTCTCTGTCATGCCGGGATAGTGCTCCAGCGTCATACCTTTAACTTGACTGCCGTCATTCATATCGCGGACAGTACCCACAAAAGTCACTACGGCACCTACTCGCGCGTCATCCTGACGGAGTGCCTTGGCTTCAGTCGTGAGATCAAAGTCTTGCTCTTGAATCCGGATGAAATCGTTTTGCATCTTAGCCACCCGTAACCGGGGGGAAGAATGCGACTTCAGCACCCTCAACCAGTGGAGTGGAATCAGCCACCATCTCTTGATTTAAAGCGCAACGAATCACCTTAGTACCAGACAATACTTCTGCCCAAGGATTGCCTCGCTGAGCAAGGTAGCCTCTTAAGTCAGCAATGGTTTTCACTTCCGGCGGCGTAGTGATGCTCTCACCAGAAAGTCCAAGGCCCTCTCTTAATGAGGCGAAGAATCGTAATTCGAGTTTCATAAGGGAATCGTAATACGGTTATGCGAGGAGTGCGTTAAACGGGATGTACTTCACTAGCTCGCCCGCTTTAAAGGTATGTCCTGGTGGGCAATCCAGCAAGCCATCACCCCATGAAGCGCTTGTAAGTACGCCAGAGCTTTGATTGGGGAATAGATCTAACCCACCCTGCGCATTGATCTTGACGCGCAGGAATTCATTGCGACGATCCCCTTTGAGCCAATCAAAGTCAGCTCGCATTAGATAGGACTGTGGCATGCCTGCATCTCGCCCCTGTAGCTTCAGAATAAATGGACGTACAAATAGGAGAAATGTCACAAAACTAGACACTGGATTTCCGGGAAGCCCAATAAACCAAGTCTCTCCATCCTGGCTCTCACTTGATTTGCGCACAGCACCAAAAGCCAGAGGTTTACCAGGCTTAATGGCAATCTGCCAGAGATCCAACCTACCCTCAGCAGTCACCGCAGGTTTGATGTGATCCTCTTCGCCAACTGATACACCACCAGAAGTAATAATCAAATCATGATCTTTGCTGGCTTTGCGAAGCGTTTCTTTGGTGGCCTCAAGACTGTCGGGAACTATTCCAAAGTCAGTAGCATCACATCCCAAGGATTTAATGCAAGTTAACAAAGTATCGCGATTGGAGTTGTAAATACCGCCCGGCTTGAGTGGCTCTCCTGGTAGAGAAAGTTCGTCACCAGTGAAAAATGCCGCAACCCTGACTTTACGTTTTACATTCAAATGCGTTAAGCCAGCAGACGCCGCAACACCTAATTCTTGTGGTCTCAGATAAGTACCCGCAGTTAGAGCTGTTTTGCCTGCAGTGAGGTCTTCACCTCTTCGACGTATCCATTGACCTGATGTTGGCGCAATATTGACCTGCACTTGATCAGTTGAGCCCTCCGGAATGGCGCAATCTTCCTGCATAACAACGGCATCAGCACCCGGAGGAACTGGAGCTCCAGTAAAGATTCTGGCAGCAGTGCCTGGCTCTAGCTGCATACCCATCGAGCCCGCCGGAATACGCTGCGCAATCTTGAGGGTGCTTCCAGGAGTTTGGGTGTCCGCAGTGCACACCGCATAACCATCCATTGAGGTGTTATCGAGTGGGGGCACATCTACCAAGCTGTTAACGTTTTCCGCAAGCACACGGCCAAGAGCAGCCTGCATGGCAACCGTCTCACTCTCACCTACAGCTTTTGCATTGGACAGCAGATGATCTAAAGCCTGCTGAGCAGTCAACATCGGAGGCTTGGTCATAGTACTTTTTCTGAGTTAATTGACGTGGGCAGTAATGAAGTTTTTCACTTGATTGACATCAGCATCGATATTTTCAACGCGCTGTGGCTTTGACTTGATATCTTTAAATGCTGCTGGGCACTCTGCAGGACGACCCAACGCCACCTCAATCGTTTCTTCAAACTTAATAGGCAAGGCAGTCTCCAAAACAATCATCGGAATACCTGCTTGTAAATGCTCACGAGCAACCTTTACACCATCGGCCGTATGTGTATCAATCATTACGCCATACTGTGAGTCAATATTGCGAATCGTCTCAAGGCGGTTTTCATGAGTGCTGCGACCAGACTGGAATCCATACTTCGCAATATCTTTAAAGACGGCGTCTTTAGAAATATCAAAGCCACCCGCTTCGTCTACCTGCTTGAACATGCCAGCAGTTACCGTACCGTCCTTACCCATAAGATCAAATACAAAGCGCTCAAAATTACTTGCCTTTGAAATGTCCATGGACGGGCTAGAGGTATGCAAAGTTTCAGCAGACTTACGTGCACGGTAAACGCCTGTGCGGAAGAACTCATCAAGAACATCGTTCTCATTGGTAGCGGCAATCAAATGCGCAACTGGCAAACCCATCATGCGGGCAATATGGCCAGCGCAGATATTGCCAAAGTTGCCAGAAGGTACAGTGAAAGAGACTTTTTCAGAGCTTGATTTTGTCGCGAGCAAATATCCTTGGAAGTAGTAAACCACCTGGGCAACCACACGGCCCCAGTTAATCGAGTTCACGGTACCGATTTGGTTGTTTGCTTTGAAGGCATGGTCATTGCTGACTGCCTTGACAATATCTTGGCAGTCATCAAATACACCAGCTACCGCCAGGTTAAAAATATTAGGGTCTTGCAAGGAATACATCTGAGCGGATTGGAAAGCACTCATCTTGCCGCGCGGTGAAAGCATAAATACCTTCACACCCTCTTTGCCGCGCATGGCATATTCAGCAGCACTACCGGTATCGCCAGAAGTCGCGCCCAAAATATTGAGTTTCTGACCTTTTTTCTTAAGCGCGTATTCAAAGAGATTGCCGAGCAACTGCATCGCCATATCTTTAAATGCCAATGTTGGTCCATTAGACAGACTCAATAAGCCGATACGAGTCCCCTGCTCTTCGCCCAGCCAATGCAATGGAGTAATGTCATTAGCATTATCTTCAGGGCGACCATTGCAGTAGACCTGCTCTGTATAGGTCTTGCGCAACAAGGAGCGTAAATCTGCCTCAGGAATGTCGTCGCAATAGAGGCTCAAGACCTCATAAGCGAGATCAGCATAAGACAATCCACGCCAAGAATCTAACTGCTCTTTAGTAACTTGAGGGTACTCAGTAGGCAGATATAAGCCGCCATCTGGCGCCAATCCGCCAAGCAAGATTTCTAAAAAGGATTGCTGTGGGCTATTGCCCCGAGTGGATTGGTAACGCATGATTTGTATTAGGACAGATTTTCTAAACGGATCTTCACCACTTCACCGGCAACAGTTTTCAGATTCTGAATTTCCTGAATCGCTGCCAGCATGTGCTTTTCTTTGGTCTCGTGAGTTAGTGCCACTAAATCAGTTTGACTTTCACCTTCGTCGGCTTCTTTTTGCAAGAGCGCATCAATCGAGATGCCGTGAGCTGCCAAAATCTTTGTGATGTCAGCCAATACGCCGGCTTGATCTGCAACGCGCAAACGTAGGTAATAACTGGTAGTGATCTCGCCCATTGGTAGCACAGTGATATCGCGCACTGCATCAGGCTGGAATGCCAAATAAGGAACGCGATTCTCAGGGCTTGCACTCAACAAACGCGTGATATCCACTAAGTCGGCAATCACAGCGGAGGCGGTTGGCTCTGAGCCTGCACCCTTACCGTAGTAGAGCGTAGTACCTACAGCGTCACCAAACACCTGAACGGCATTCATAGCACCTTCAACGTTTGCGATAAGACGCTTAGTCGGAATCAAAGTTGGGTGAACGCGCAACTCAACACCAGTTGTTGTCTTCTTGGCAATGCCCAACAACTTAATGCGATAACCCAACTGCTCTGCATATTTAATATCGATGGCATCTAACTTCGTAATGCCTTCAACGTGGGCTTTCTCAAATTGCATTGGAATACCAAATGCAATCGCACTCATGATGGTTGCCTTGTGGGCAGCATCTACACCTTCAATATCAAATGTAGGATCCGCTTCTGCGTAACCTAAACGCTGCGCTTCTTTTAATACGGTCGCAAAGTCCAAACCTTTGTCGCGCATCTCAGAAAGAATGAAATTGGTTGTGCCATTAATGATGCCGGCGATCCACTCAATACGGTTTGCAGTCAAGCCTTCACGAAGCGCTTTGATGATGGGAATACCACCAGCAACAGCCGCTTCAAACGCAACCATGACACCCTTCTCATGGGCAGCCTTAAAAATCTCATTGCCATGTACAGCGATCAAAGCCTTATTGGCAGTCACGACATGTTTACCAGCAGCGATTGCCTCTAGTACCAAGTCTTTAGCAATCCCGTAACCACCGATCAATTCAACAACGATATCAATCTCAGGATTATTAATGACTGCACGAGCATCGCTCACTACTTGAGCATGATCCTTGACCAACTCTTTGGCACGCTCTACATTTAGATCAGCAACAGTATTAATACGAATGCCACGACCAGCACGACGCAGAATCTCATCTTGGTTGCGCTCGAGAACAGTAAATACGCCACCACCTACGGTGCCAATGCCTAATAGACCAACTTGAATCGGTTTCATGATGCCTTTGTTGCTGTTGAATTAGTCGCTTTACGACTATGTTTTTGACGATAACGCTCTAGAAAACGTGCAAGGCGACCAATCGCCTCTTTCAGCACATCTTCATGAGGTAAGAACACTACGCGGAAATGATCCGGCTTGCCCCAGTTAAAGCCGGAGCCCTGAACCAATAAAACTTTTTCTTCTTTCAAAAGATCAGCTACAAATTGCTGATCATCTTCGATCGGATACATCTCAGGATCGAGTTTTGGAAATAAGTACAAAGCGGACTTCGGCTTGACGCAAGTCACGCCAGGGATTTCTGTAATGAGTTTCCAGGCAAGATCACGCTGTTTAGCTAAGCGACCACCTTCATTTACCAAATCATTAATACTTTGATAGCCGCCCAATGCCGTTTGAATGGCGTACTGGCCTGGCACATTGGCGCACAGGCGCATTGAGGACAGCATATTCAGACCTTCGATGTAATCGCGAATCATCTCTTTGTCCCCAGAAACCACCATCCAGCCAGCACGGTAGCCGCAAGAACGATAGTTCTTAGATAAACCATTGAAAGTGATAGTGACTACATCGGTAGATAAAGATGCCAAAGAGATGTGCTTCTCCTTGTCGTACAACATCTTGTCGTAAATCTCGTCAGCAAACAGAATAAGCCCATGCTCACGCGCAATTACAGTTAACTCAGTCAATACTTCTTTTGAGTAAATTGCACCTGTTGGATTGTTGGGGTTGATCACCACAATCGCTTTAGTGCGCGGCGTAATTCGTTTACGTAAATCTGCTAGATCTGGGGCCCACTCCTTAGACTCATCACACAAGTAATGAACTGGCGTGCCGCCAGATAGGCTGACAGCAGCTGTCCATAGTGGGTAGTCAGGAGCTGGTACCAAAACTTCATCGCCGTTGTTCAGCAATGCGTTCATTGCTAAGACGATTAATTCAGAAACGCCATTGCCGGTATAGATGTCATCCAAAGTAACGCCCTGGATGCCTTTTTCTTGGCAATACTGCATGATGGCCTTACGAGCCGCAAAGATTCCCTTGGAATCGGAGTACGCTGAGGCATTACCCAAATTGCGAATCATGTCCAACTGAATCTCTTCTGGAGGATCAAAACCAAAAACACCCACATTTCCGATGTTTAATTTGATGATTTTGTGACCCTCTTCCTCCATGCGCTGAGCGAGCTCCAGCACGGGTCCACGAATGTCGTAACAGACGTGATTGAGTTTTTCGGACTTTAGGATCGGTTTCACAATAAATTAAAGGGTAAGTTCTTGAAATCTAGGAAAAAACAGCTAGCTATAATCCTCATAATTATGACAGAGAGTCCATGTGAAGCTTCAATCTGACCCCCATTCCGGAGCCAATACGATCACCGGTTACGGCGATGGCTACATTGAGATCAATAAGATCCCCTATAGTCACGCAGTTTTATTGAGTTCCGACGGCGAAATCCTCGAATGGGCCATAAAGTCCTTTGAAGACCTGGGTGCAGCAGATTTCATGCAAATGGCCTCTCTCCAGCCTGAATTAATCATTATTGGCACTGGTAAACGCCAGCGCTTTCCAAAGCCCGAGTTACTCAAGACCCTCATAGAGGCCAAGATTGGCTTTGAAGTGATGGATTCTCAAGCAGCTTGTCGCACCTACAACATTCTTGTAGGCGAAGGTCGCCAAGTTCTTCTCGCCCTCATTGTGGAAGCCGCCTAATGCAATTTGGCCAAATTCGGCAGTCAAGCGCCCTCAACCCAGCGTCTATTTTGATTCTGGTCCTGATATACGCCTTACTCTGGTTTGGCACCCTCAACTACCGTCACCTCATCCCATCTGACGAAGGACGTTATGCCGAGATTGCTCGCGAGATGCTCGTCACAGGAGATTGGGTCACCCCACGCTACAACGGTTACAAGTATTTTGAAAAACCCCCATTACAAATTTGGGCTACCGCCACCGCCTTTAATCTTTTTGGCATCGGCGATTGGCAAGCGCGCTTGTGGACTGCACTCACTGGATTTCTGACAATAGTATTTATTGGCTTTACTGGTGCACGTGTCTACAGCGCACGAGCAGGCTGGTTGGCTGCAATCGCTTTAGCATCCAGCCCAATGTGGGTGATTGGTGGGCATATCAACTCCCTAGATATGGGACTGTCAGCTTTTTTAGTCGCTGCACTATGCAGCCTTTTGTTGGCGCAAACTTCTCATAACTCAAATTACACTAGAAAGTGGATGTGGGCCTGCTGGGCCTTCATGGCCTTAGCAACGTTATCTAAAGGCGTCATCGGAGTTGCCATCCCTGGCATGGTCTTCATTGTTTACTCCATTACTGCATGGGACTGGAAGATTTGGAAACGCCTGCACATCATTAGTGGCACGATTTTATTTTTAGCAATTACTGCACCGTGGTTTGTTCTGGTGGCACAACGGAATCCAGAATTTCTAGAGTTCTTTTTTATTCATGAACACCTGCAACGCTTTACGCAAACAGCGCATAGTAGAACGGGTCCAATTTATTACTTCATTCCATTACTGCTGCTAGGCTTTTTGCCATGGATTGCGCAAACCCCTGGAGCCCTTGCTCAGGCTTGGCGGGAGCGTAACCGCGAATTCTCTAGTGGCTGGTTACTCACCTGCTGGTTTGCGGTGATCATGGGCTTCTTTAGCGTGTCTCAATCGAAATTACCTGGCTACATCATTCCAGTTTTTCCGGCGTTAGCAATGCTTGTAGGTCATCGCTTAGACCGCAATCTGGGTTTTAGCAATTCACTGGGATTGCCTTGGAAATTGCAAGCTCTCTTCTTTGCAGTCTTAGGGGCTGTTGGATTTTTCTTTTTAGATGCCGTTGGCAAACAAGCAAGACCAGATGAAATTGAATCCTACGCGCAATACACTTATTGGATCATTGCAGCGCTGGTCGCATTGCTTGCATTTAGCCTGCTAGCGTTGGCGCAAAGTAAGCGCAATGGTTTGAGCAGCATTACTAGTTTTGCTTCTGGTTTTTTTCTCTGTGCAATCATCGCAGGCACAGGCCATGAGACTCTGGGTCGCGCAGTCTCAGGTATAGATTTAGTTGAACAAGTTAAAGCGGGCATTCCAGAGAAGGTGAACTTCTATTCAATCAGAATCCTCGATCACACAGTACCCTTCTACCTCGGTAGAACCATGATCATGGTGGAGTCCCCAGATGAACTTGAGTTTGGCGTGAAGCAAGAACCTGAGTTGTGGATCTCCACCTTTGATGCTTTTATCGAACGTTGGAAAGAAGATCAAACCGCTTACGCACTCATGGTTCCAGAGCAATTTGTTGAACTGCAAAAACTCAATGCCCCAATGCAAGAAGTGGGGAGAGATTCTCGGCGCGTCATTGTTAAACACCCAGAATCACTCAGTAACTCTGCACAATAAATTCTTAAGGCTCCCATGTCAGTCACTCAAAACTCCCTGCCTTTCATTCCTTTTACGCGCCCACACTTCAACCAAGAAACGATTGATGCGGTTGCAGAGGTATTGCGCTCTGGTTGGGTAACTTCAGGACCGAAACTGGCGGAGTTTGAAGCTACCCTGAGTGAATACTTTGGTGGCCGTCCCGTTCGTTGCTTTGCCAATGGCACTGCCACTATGAAAATCGCTCTCCAGGTTGCTGGTATTGGGTCGGGTGACGAAGTCATTACCACCCCAATCTCTTGGGTAGCTACTTCCAATGTCATTCTGAGTGTTGGTGCAACGCCTGTCTTTGTGGATATCGATCCCGTCACTCGCAATATTGATTTAAGCAAACTGGCCGCAGCAATTACACCGAAGACGCGAGCCATCATGCCCGTCTATTTAGCGGGGCTGCCTGTCAATATGGATCAGCTCTATGACTTGGCTAAGCAATATAAGCTCCGCGTGATTGAAGATGCAGCGCAAGCTTTTGGTTCGCAGTGGAAATGCCAAAAGATTGGCAGCATTGGTGATCTTGTGAGTTTTAGTTTTCAGGCGAATAAAAATTTATCCACCATTGAAGGCGGCTGCCTTGTTCTCAACAATGCTGATGAGACGAAGCTCGCAGAGAAGTTTCGCCTTCAAGGCCTTACCCGCCAGGGTATGGATGGCATGGATGTAGATGTTTTAGGCGGCAAAGATAATTTGACTGATGTGAATGCTGTGATTGGTCTACATCAACTCAAACAGCTGCCAGCATTTCAGGCGCGTAGAAGTGCATTAGCCAAACAGTACTTTGATGCCATTCGCAATGAAATGAAATCCGCCGGACTAGCTAATCTCAATTTAGAACTGCCAGTGGAAAACTTCACCGATAGCAACTGGCATATGTTTCAAGTTGTACTTCCACTCGATCAACTGAATGTAGATCGTGCGCAAGTGATGACTGAACTCAAAGATTTGGGTATTGGCACTGGCGTTCATTACCCGGCTATTACTGGATTTACGCTGTACCAAAAGCTCGGTTACAAAGTTGAAGCTACTCCAGTCGCAGAACGTATTGGCCGCTCTATTTTGACCTTGCCCCTCTTTCCGGGCATGGCAGATGAAGATATTGGCCGTATAGCTAGTGCTTTGACTGAAATTCTGAAGAAACATCGCAAAAACTAGTATCAAGAGCGGAATCAGGCAAAATTGCAGCATGACTGCAAATTTAGCTACCCAAGCCTGCAATCCCGCGCTCAGTATTGTCATTCCCGTTTACAACGAGGAAGATGGTCTTCAAGCTCTTTTTGATCGCCTATATCCTGCACTGGATGTCATGGCTAGCAAGCGCAAGATTGCTTATGAAGTGGTGTTTGTGAATGATGGCAGTAAAGATCGCTCCGCCGGCATCCTAGCCAAACAAGTTGAATTGCGCCCTGATGTAACTCGCGCAGTGTTATTTCATAGCAACTTTGGTCAGCATATGGCGATCATGGCTGGCTTTGAATACTCCCGTGGTGAATACATCATCACGCTGGATGCAGACCTACAGAATCCCCCTGAAGAAATTGACGCCTTGGTAAATGAATTACTCAAAGGTCATGACTACGTCGGCACCATTCGTGCGGATCGTCGCGATAGCTTCTTCAGAAAATTTGCTTCCCGTGCGATGAATCATTTGCGCGAGAAAATTACCCGCATCACGATGACTGACCAAGGGTGCATGCTTCGCGGCTACAGCCGTCGCATCGTAGATCTCGTTCGTCAGTGTGATGAAAGCAATACATTTATTCCGGCACTGGCTTACACATTCGCATCCAACCCGACAGAAATCAGCGTCAAGCACGAAGAGCGTTTTGCTGGTGAATCCAAGTACAGCCTCTATCAACTCATTCGCTTGAACTTTGATTTGGTAACTGGCTTTTCCGTAATGCCTTTGCAGATTTTCTCAATCCTGGGAATGTTGCTGGCAATGGCTGCGGGCACCCTATTTATATACCTCCTGGTCCGCCGTTTTGTACTGGGCGCTGAGGTTGAAGGCGTCTTCACCTTATTCGCTCTTACCTTCTTCTTGATTGGTGTAATGCTATTTGGCCTTGGCTTACTCGGTGAATACATTGGCCGCATCTACCAACAAGTTCGCGAGCGTCCACGATATGTTGTGCAAACTGTTTTAGAGAAAAAATAATTGCACGCAGTCGTCTTTGCTTATCACGATGTTGGCGTTAATTGCCTTAAGGCATTACTGGGTGCAGGCATTCAGATTGATCTAGTTGTTACGCATCAGGATGATCCCAATGAGAATGTCTGGTTTGGGAGTGTTGCCAAGCTCTGTGAGGAAAAAAAGATTCCTTACATCACACCAAATGCAAATCAGTTGATGGATTTGATTCCGCAAATCCAAAAGCTTTCCCCCGACTACCTCTTCTCTTTTTATTACCGCCACATGATTCCGGCGGAGCTCTTGGCATGCGCCAAAATTGCCGCACTAAACATGCACGGCTCACTTTTGCCGAAGTATCGTGGCCGCGCTCCAGTAAATTGGGCCATCCTTCATGGGGAGACCGAGACTGGCGCCACATTGCACATCATGGAAGTCAAACCAGATGCAGGCGATATCGTTGGTCAATCAGCAGTCCCCATTGCCCCCAATGAAACCGCCACGGAAGTCTTTGGCAAAGTTAGCCAGGCTGCTGTTGCCGTAATGAACCAGGTCCTCCCAGAACTTGTTCAGGGCCAAATACCCAGAAAACCCAATAATCTAGCTGAGGGAAGCTATTTTGGAGGCCGAAAGCCTGCGGATGGGCAAATTCTGTGGCATCAAACTGCTCAGCAGGTTCACGACCTCGTCAGAGCCGTTGCACCCCCTTATCCCGGGGCTTTTACCGATTGGCAAGGTCAGCGCATGATCGTGGCTCGTACCAGCCCAGAAGGGCCATTTCCGGAGCAGCTAGATCTTCAGGCTTCTGGCATCCAAGTGGTTGATAATCAGGTATTCGGCGTTTGTGGCGACCAGAGAGCGGTAGCGATACTGGACTGGTTCCCAGCAACTAGCTAACAAATTAAAAGCAGCACCCTTTAGATTAAATACGAGGCAGTAAAGATGAAAAAAGTACTCATTCTTGGCGTAAACGGCTTTATTGGTCACCACCTTTCAAAGCGCATCCTTGAAACAACCGATTGGGATGTCTATGGCATGGATATGCAAAACGATCGCCTTGGTGATTTAGTAAACCATCCCCGCATGCACTTCTTTGAGGGTGACATCACCATTAATAAAGAATGGGTTGAGTATCACATTCGTAAATGCGATGTCATTCTGCCCCTGGTAGCGATTGCGACACCAGCGACTTACGTTCAGCAACCATTAAAAGTATTTGAACTCGACTTCGAAGCCAACCTACCTATCGTTCGCTCAGCTGTTAAATACAAAAAGCATTTGGTATTTCCATCGACGTCTGAAGTCTATGGCATGTGTGAAGATGGTGAATTTGATCCCGCTAAATCCAATATGGTTTACGGTCCAATCAATAAGCCACGCTGGATCTACGCTTGCTCCAAGCAATTGATGGATCGTGTAATTTGGGGTTACGGCATGGAGGGCTTGCGCTTCACCCTCTTCCGTCCATTTAACTGGATTGGCCCTGGATTAGACAGTATCTACACACCAAAAGAAGGCTCCTCACGCGTAGTGACTCAGTTCTTAGGTCATATCGTTCGCGGCGAATCCATCAACGTGGTTGATGGTGGCGCTCAGAAACGCGCCTTCACTTATGTTGATGATGGTATCGACGCCCTAATGCGCATCATCGACAATAAAGATGGTGTTGCTAACGGCAAGATCTACAACATCGGCAATCCAAAGAACAATCACTCTATTCGCGAACTGGCTAATCAGATGCTGGAAATCGCTCGCAGCATTCCAGAGTATGCAAAGACAGCCAATGAAGTGAAGATTGTAGAAACTACTTCTGGCGCTTATTACGGCGAAGGTTACCAAGACGTTCAAAACCGTGTTCCTGCAATTGATAACACGATGAGTGAATTAGGCTGGAAGCCAACCACCAATATGAGCGACGCGCTGAAGAATATTTTCGAAGCCTATCGTGAAGATGTGGAAAAAGCACGTCACTTGGTTGATAACGAATAAGCACAGAGGTTCATGGCTAAGATTGCTCTCAAGGTAGACGTTGATACCTTACGCGGCACCAAAGAAGGCGTCCCCAATCTAGCGCGTACGCTTGAACGTTTTGGCCTCAAGGCCACCTTCCTGTTTAGCTTAGGGCCCGATCACACAGGCTGGGCTCTCAAGCGGGTCTTTAAGCCGGGCTTTCTGAAGAAGGTGAGCCGTACTTCTGTTGTGGAGCATTACGGTATTAAAACCCTGCTCTACGGCGTCCTCTTACCTGGACCCGATATTGGCAAACAAGCAGCCGCCGAAATGCGTGCAATTGATTTGGCAGGTCATGAGACTGGTATTCATACTTGGGATCATGTGGCTTGGCAAGATGCCGTGCGTAATCGCGATGCTCAATGGACTAAAGCGCAGATGCAAAAAAGCTGGGATCGTTTTGTGGAGATCTTTGGGCATACGCCAGTTACTTATGGTGCTGCTGGTTGGCAAATGAATGAGGCTGCTTTCGAGCAACTCGATCAATGGGGCATTAAATATTCTTCCGATGGCAGAGCTGAACCTAACTTAATGCCTTATCGCTTTGATCTACCCTCTGGTAAAGCTAAACATGTCCAGTACCCAACGACATTACCCACCTTTGATGAATTGATTGGTATTGATGATGCCGACGAGTTTGGCGCCGTAAAGAAGCTCTTGGAAATCACCCAAAGCAATCCAAATGATCAGGTATTTACCTTGCATGCAGAACTAGAAGGCCAAAAGCTGCTCCCCGCCTTTGAGCAATTGCTCGCTGGATGGCTAAACCAAGGTCACGATCTGGTCACGATGGGCGAACTACATCAATCCTGGGAAGCCACCAAGCAACTCGATAAAATAGCAGTGCAGCCAGTAACTTGGGGGGAGATCCCCAACCGAAGTGGCGAACTCATTTTGCAAGCAGTTTAAGTGGCATCAGAATACGTATTACATAAAGTTTAATTAGAGAGACCATCATGACAGTAGAAATCGGCAAGCCAATGCCCCAGTGCGCAATCCCAGCAACATCGGGATTAACTTTTACGCCAGATTCAGCTAAAGGCAAAAAGCTAGTTATCTACTTTTATCCAAAAGATATGACTCCTGGCTGCACCGCCGAGTCTGGTGAATTCAGGGATAACATTGATGCCTTCACTAAAGCCAATACCTTAATCGTTGGCGTATCTCGAGATAGCCTCAAATCGCACGACAACTTCCGCAGCAAACTTGGGCTGCCATTCGAGCTCGTTGCCGACACCGAAGAAACCCTATGTCAGCTCTTTGGCGTCATGAAGCTCAAGAATATGTATGGCAAGCAGGTACGCGGTGTAGAGCGCAGCACCTTCCTCTTTGACTCCTCAGGCAAGCTCGTTAAAGAGTGGCGCGGCCTCAAGGTTCCAGGACATGTGACAGAGGTATTACAAGCAGCTCAAGCCGCTAAATAATTTTTAAATTAATTTAATCCGGGGTACTTGCAAAGCCCAAAATTTGGGGTAAAGTTGTTTATATGCACCGTAAACGACGGGAAAGTCTAACAATCCGTTTGACTCATCAGCCTGAATATTTAAGTACAGGCTCGGTAAACAACCCCCGCCGTTTTACAGATCGTTTTGCACCCAGTTTCGTTATAAACCGTCAATGCAATCCGCTTGACGGTTTTTTCTTTTAGGAGAGTCTGCATGCCATTGCCCCCAATCCCAACTCAAATTGCTGGCCAAGTAAAAATTAGCAGTAAGGACACTCCAAACTTAAAGAAGCGCCCTGCACCAGCAAAAACTGTTGTGATGGAAAGCCATGCGCCAGATTGGGCAACAGATGCTGAAGAGGATCTCTCTGCCGCTGAAGTAGCGCTTGAGAAAATTAAAAGTGATCGTAGTCCAGTTGCACAACGCAATGAGCGCAGCGATAAAAGAGCATCAAGTGTTCCGGAGAAACCAAAGCGCATTATTCGCACCGGACCTCCAAGTCTCTTTGTCTTGGATACCAATGTATTAATGCATGATCCAAGCTCCCTGTTCCGCTTCTCCGAGCATGATCTCTTCCTGCCAATGACTACCTTGGAGGAATTGGATAATCATAAGAAGGGGATGACAGAGGTTGCTCGTAATGCTCGTACCGTCAGCCGCTCTTTAGATCAATTGGTTGCTGGCACTAGTGGCACGTTGGATGAAGGCATCCCACTCAATAAGCTGGGCAACCAGGATGTCTCTGGTCGACTCTTTTTCCAAACCAAACTCACTACCCAGGCACTGCCTGAGGGACTACCTGAAGGTAAAGGCGACAACCTCATCTTGGCAGTTGTTAGTGAGCTACAAAAGACCCGTAAAGGCCAAGAGGTGGTGTTGGTATCCAAAGATATCAATATGCGCATTAAGGCACGCGCCTTAGGCTTGCCAGCTGAAGATTACTTTAATGACCAAGTACTAGAAGATCGTGACTTGATGTATTCCGGAGTCATGGCATTACCAGCAGACTTTTGGCCAAAGCATGGCAAAGATATGGAAAGCTGGGCTGATGGTAAATCCGGAACGATGTTCTATCGCGTAACCGGCCCTTCAGTTCCGAGCATGCTAGTCAATGAATTTGTCTATCAAGAAAACCCAGATGGCTCTACACCTTTCTACGCTCAAGTAAAAGAAATTAACGGCAAGACTGCCCTCCTCCAGACCTTAAGAGACTTTTCGCATCAGAAGAACAATGTGTGGAGTGTGACTGCGCGTAATCGCGAGCAGAACTTCGCCATGAACCTGCTCATGAACCCTGATGTGGATTTCATCACACTATTGGGTCAAGCAGGTACTGGTAAAACCTTGCTGGCATTAGCTGCTGGCCTAGAGCAAGTTCTAGACAGTAAGCGCTATAACGAAATTATCATTACCCGCGCCACCGTTCCTGTTGGTGAAGATATTGGCTTCTTACCAGGTACTGAGGAAGAAAAAATGCAACCTTGGATGGGTGCATTTGACGACAACCTTGAGGTATTGCAACGCAATGAGGATGGTGCCGGCGAATGGGGTCGTGCAGCCACTCAGGAGCTAATTCGTTCACGCATCAAAGTGAAGAGCATGAACTTCATGCGCGGCAGAACCTTTGTGAGTAAGTTTGTAATTATTGATGAAGCGCAAAATTTAACCCCTAAACAAATGAAGACCTTGGTTACCCGAGCAGGTCCAGGTACGAAGATTGTTTGTTTAGGCAATATTGCGCAGATCGATACACCTTACTTAACCGAAGGCTCTTCTGGTCTTACCTATGTAGTGGATCGCTTCAAAGGCTGGCGTCATGGTGGACATGTGACCCTAGCCCGCGGCGAGCGTTCACGTCTTGCGGATCATGCTGCTGACGCACTCTAAGCAAACCCTCTCATGCCGCACTCTCATGGGGTGCGGCATTTTTATTTGTACCCTACTATCACTCTCAGGGTGCGGAAGCTTTGGCTCAAAAAATAATGCGGCCAAAGTTTCTCAATTCAAGCAAGATACTAGCGTAGGCACAGAGGACATCTCCATTGCTGCAGTAGGTTTAGTTGGCGTGCCCTATCGCTATGGCGGAAATAATCCGAAGGGTGGATTTGATTGCAGTGGGCTGATTGCTTACGTCTACCAGAAATCAGCCAATATCAAGCTACCGCGAACTATTCAAGAAATGAGCGCCAAAGGTCAAAGTGTTGAAAACCAACCGCCCGCACCAGGTGATCTGATTTTCTTTAACACCACCGGTGAAAAGTATTCCCACGCAGGGATCTACGTGGGTCAAGGCAGATTTGTACACGCCCCAAGCGCTGGAGGAACCGTGCGCCTGGAGTACATCACTACGCCCTACTGGGCAGCTAGATTTACTGAGGCAAGAAGACTAACTTCAGTAAATACACAGAACTAGTTACAGACCAACCGTGTATGTAGCCATTACTGTAGTTGAGGTAAGTGCTTGATAAGCCTCTTGACGATAGATAGCTGAAATTCCGATACGTTCATTGATGCCAAGATCATGAAAAGCACCCAAACTTGCCGTTGGTCTTGTACTTCGGTAATTATTATTCATGGCAATATTGAAATAACCATTGCCAGTGGTCGCTAAATTTCCAACATTAGCATTGGTATCTTTTTCTACGCCAGCGCTTGCAAGCAAGCTTGTTTTTTCACTTAACTTATGAACTCCAGAAACCCCTGCGAGTACAGTGGTCGTGTAGTTATTGATAGCGTTGTAACTTAATGGACTGGAAACAGTGTTGGATTGACCCTCACTATATCCACCCATTCCTCCCACAAGGTAGCGCATCCCGGCATAGGGCGAGAGAATTGTTTTATCGCCTATACCCAATCCGTATTTGAGCAATCCGAGAATGCCTTGAGATGTTAATGAAGTTGATCCTGATCCCGCCTCAGATACACCCACTACCGGACGCGTGATAGTAGCGCCTTTATTCGCATATCCCGCAGAAAGCTTCGCCTCCGTACCAGTGCCATCGACATTTTGTGACCAAACACCGAATACCCCAACCATTGGACTGCCGTTATTTAATTGCGCAATTCCACCGGGAGTGCTTTGCGAAAGATTTTGGTCGAGGTACCCACCAAATCGCAGATTATTTGATAAGCGATAGGCTCCAACAATCAGCGCACTGCTATTGTTGTATGGATAAGCACTCACATTAGTAAATCGCCCACCCGCTGATACGCAAACATTATTAGCCCCAAATAGCGAGCAGTCATAACTCATGCCATTAATCACCCCAGCCGACTGGGTGGCAAAAAGACCTTGAAGAGCTGCACCCACTGAAGAAAGAGCAACTTGAGTATCGGACTCAATCGGTGCAATTAAATAAGATTGTGTAGCAAGTACTTCCTCGAGCGCTACTAGGCTCGGTTGCACAACAGTACTCAATACCAAATCAGTCTGATCAGCAGACCCATTAATACGATGCACCAAAGCCCATTGATATTGGGTACCGCCAATGGAAATAGTGCCATAGGAATTCCCTAGATTATTTACCTTGATACCTGAAAGTACGGTGGAGTATGTTGTAGCAGAAACGGTTGATGCGCTAGCAATCGAAAAATTCATCACACCTGTTACAGCACCATTGCTCGCATCCAACTTACCGTAAACAGTTGGGCTTGCGATGGTCGCATTGTAATTAGTAGGCAACACCCCAGAGAATGTTAGTGGGGATGATCCGCCCTGAGAGTTGGTCAGCGCTGTGATATTTCCAGCGCTATAAATACCAAACGCATTTGATCCATTAGCTGTGATTGTTCCACTGTTAACGATGGTAACAGCGCCAACTCCTGATAACTGAACGCCATGGGCTGCTGAGCCATTGGTAATAATGGTGCCACTATTAACAATGGAGTTCACAACACTGCTTGAAGTGGAGCCGGATACCAAGCGCATACCTGCGGCACCAGCGCCGTCAGTTTGAATAGCACCTGCATTCGTTAACGAATTAGCAGCTGATGAAGCATTAGTGGCGCTAATATACATACCCGCAGCATTACCTCCGCGGGTGTAAATAGTGCCGTCAGACTCGTTGGTAAAAATATTGTTTCCGGCCTGCGATCTCCCATTGGACCCTGAAGATATCCCATAACCATTTTGCATTGAGCCAGTATTTAAATTTCCATGGTTACTGACGCGGGCACCACTTCCAATGCCAATTGTTGCACCATCAATGACCAAAGAAGTTCCATTGACAACATTTACGGTGACATTATTACCAACAGTCGTAGTATTTTGCGTGGAAATAACTCCAGCAGTAGCAGCTGGAGTAACTCCACTGGTACAAGTCACAACTTGAGAAGATCCGCTAGTGGTATTTGGCGCATAAGTATCGCAACCACCTGTAGATTGAGCCAATACAATGTTGGATAAACCCGTTAGAGCTGCAATTATTGCAGCCTCAATTAAATTTTTCTGTAATGTTTTTGATTTCATAGCTTTAAATTGGCATGAGTTTGAAACTCAATTTAGCGGTCTCTAATAATAATTAGCTATAAAGTTAATATCTATTAACCCTTAAGCTAATATCCTTATATATAGTTATTAGAAATAATCGAAACAATGGTTTATTTAATTTTGTCTTTAATAAAAATGGAAATGAAGTAATGAACGCAATAGATTTAAATCGTATTCAAGAAATTTTGGTGACTGCCGCAACAGATATTGGTCTCAAGATTTTGGCTGCCATTGCATTTTGGGTTATTGGTCGCTGGTTGATCGGCATTGCCCTGAAGGTGATTCGTAGAGGGCTTGAAAGTCAAAAATTAGACCCAACCATTCTGCGATATGTGGGTTCAGTTGTTTCCGTAACCTTAAATATTCTTCTAGTCATTGGAATTCTGGGTTATTTCGGCATTCAGACGACTAGCTTTGCAGCCTTAATTGCTACTGCCGGCGTTGCGATTGGTGCGGCATGGGCAGGCTTACTTTCCAATTTCGCAGCGGGTGTATTTGTAATTGTGTTGCGCCCTTTTAAGGTTGGTGACTTCATTACCGCTGGCGGTGTAACTGGAACTGTTAAAGAGATTGGCCTATTTTCATCCACCATCTATACGCCAGATAACATTGCAACCATGATTGGCAATACTAAAATTTTGGGTGACACCATTCAGAACTTTAGCCACAGCCCTTATCGTCGAGTTGATCTTAAATGCCAACTATCTGGTGCAGCTGACCAAGAGGCTGCCATGAAGCTCTTGCGTGAAAAGATTGCCTCTATTCCCAACGTACTACAAGACCCAGCTGTTGAAGTGAATATTCTGGAATTCAATTTAGTTGGTCCAGTATTGGCCGTGCGCCCTTACTGCAACAATAATCACTACTGGCAGGTCTATTTTGACAGCAACCGCGTAATGAGCGAATCCCTTACTGCGGCTGGCTTCCCGGCGCCAATGGCATCACAAAATATGATCATGAAACAAAGTTAATTTTGCAGCAACCAACCAGGAGAAGTGAATATGAAGAAAATCATCATCGCCTTAAGTATTGCATTTAGCTTTGCAATTCCATCTATTGCTTTTGCTGATCAAGCCGCTTGTGAAGCTAAGGCAGTAAGCAAAGAAGGTAAGCTACTCTATGGCGCAGCTAAAGATGCATCTATTAAAAAATGTATGGGTGATGCTAAGCCAAACGATTGCGAAGCTAAGGCAGTAAGCAAGGATGGCAAGCCGCTGTATGGGGCTGCTAAAGCTGCGTCTATTAAGAAGTGTGAAGGCGGCAAGTGAATACCTTTCGTATTAAGTTAAAAAGCCTCGCATTTGAACTGACCCACAAAAGTTGGACACTAAATCCAACTCAAAGGGGTCAGCTTCATGAGCAAACACAGCACTCAGTTCAAGCTAAAAGTGGTTACTGAGTATTTAAGGTCTGGGGGCTACCTCAG
>NZ_JACVOQ010000015.1 GCF_018882325.1 Polynucleobacter sp. 78F-HAINBA
CGCTCCCACATTAAATCCTTCTGGGTGGCTGTGTAATAGATTCGAGGTCGTTGTTTCATGAGCAACACTCCTTGCGCTTACGCAGTTAGTAGTGTGTTGCATCGACGGGTTGAAATCAAGACCCAAAACAGTCACCCAGAGCAACAAAACCACCGCAGGTGGTTTGTAGAATTTTGGTGGCCCGGGGCGGAATCTAACAGGGCCGAGGATGACAGACTCTACATCTAGGCTCTCGGTATAAACGATATTCAAATTATTTCTTCAACTCTATTTCAGGCAACGCCCATGAGCGATCGAAGAATGCTTGGGTAAATGGTTTAGAAAATCTCAACTACATTTGAAGGTTCCTTTAGCTTGGTCAAGGACATCCATCTACTAAGAAAACTTTACGCCCAAGAAACGATACTAAACACCTGTCATATGCTCACTACACATATTTAACCAACCTTTAGCTTTAGCTGTGACGTAAGAACTTGGAGAACTTAATCGCCATGACTGTTTTGTCCTGAAAGTCTTGGCTTCGGCAACACATCTTTGAAGGGTCCAATACCCACGTGGCTTCCGTGCTTTAATCATATGGACAGTACATTCATCTACCCACCCATAGCGACAAGCTGCCAAATAGGCTTGAGGGGAATTTCTTCGCCACTCGCTACAAGATATGAAATTTAGGGCGTCTGCCTTACATGCCCCGATAGACCACCTTCTAGGGCGGCCGCGGGTCATAGGACTCCTCGACGAAAGTGCTGGAAAATTCATACCTACCTCAAGTTCAATGCCTAAATAACCTATCCAGTATTTCTGAGTCCGGCCGCAATTCCATTAATCGCAATATGGATACCTCTTTGCACCCTATCGTCATGCTTACCTGCTCGATAGCGCCTTACCAACTCGACCTGCAAATGATGCAGTGGGTCGATATAAGGAAAACGATTGCGTATCGATCTTGCTAGGGAGGGATTCTTAGCCAGACGCACTTTTTCTCCAGTAACCAAGTTCAGGGCATCTACTGTTTTATTCCACTCAGCTTCAATAGAATTAAAAATCTTCTTGCGAAGCTTAGTATCAGAAACCAATTCGCTATAACGAGAGGCTAATGCTAAATCACTCTTGGCTAGAGCCATATCCATATTAGATAGCAAGGTCCTAAAGAATGGCCAATCCTTATACATCTTTTGCAAAAGAGCGAGCGCCGCTTTTTTATCTGCAGCCTTAGGGTGATTTAAGAACTCCTGCACAGCGGAACCAAAGCCAAACCAACCTGGAAGTGTTAAACGACACTGCCCCCAACTGAACCCCCAAGGGATGGCGCGGAGATCCTCAATCTTTTGACTTGCCTTGCGACTTGCAGGGCGTGATCCAATATTCAGTTTTGCGATCTCACGGATAGGGGTCGCATCAAAGAAATATTCTGCAAATCCTGGGGTCTCATATACAAGACCACGATAAGCATCCATACTAGCTTGTGAGATCTGAGCAGCCGCATCCAAAAAAGCTTTGCTTGCCTGCTTAGTCGGCTTTAACAAAGTAGCCTCCAAAGTTGCAGCTACTAGAGTCTCTAAATTACGTCTGCCAATTTCAGGATTGGCATACTTAGATCCAATTACTTCGCCCTGCTCGGTCAAACGAATTTGTCCGCGGACCGTGCCTGGAGGTTGCGCCAGGATTGCCTCATAACTTGGCCCACCCCCACGACCCACTGTGCCTCCCCTGCCGTGGAATAAGCGAAGTTTCACCCCATGCTTCTGCTCCAAAGGCTCAAACACCTCAACCAAGGCAAGCTCCGCGCAATATAACTCCCAATTGCTAGTGACAATACCGCCATCCTTATTGGAGTCGGAGTAGCCCAACATAATGTCTTGCTCAGCGCCAGATCGCCTTACTAGATCAAGAATACCCGGCAATGCATAAAAATCTTGCATGATTGGCGCCGCATTGCGTAAATCGTCAATCGTCTCGAATAATGGAACGACTATTAAGTCGGCAGATGACTTCTTGCCTAAAGTTTCATGCATCAAGCCAACTTCTTTTTGAATCAGCAGAACTTCTAACAAATCACTTACAGTTTCGGTGTGACTGATGATGTAATGGCGGATGGCATCTTTACCAAAGAGCTCTCGCATTTTCTTAGCCATCTCAAAAATGGCAATTTCAGAGAGTACAAAATCAGAGTATTGATGGCCCACAACCCGAAGAGGTCTTGGATCTTTTAATAGAGATAACAAGAGCACACGCTTTTGCTCTTCGGAAAGACTGGAGTATTCATTGTGAATTGATGCCGCACCTAACAGCTCAGCCAAAACAGCTTCATGCATATCTGAGCTTTGACGTAAATCCACGGTAGCCAAATGAAAACCAAAAACTTCAACCGCCCTCATCAAGCCGCGTAAGCGGCGGTCTGCTAGCGCCTTTGCACCCTGAGAAACAAGTGAGACTTCAATTGTCCTCAGATCAGATAAAAATTCTTGCGCGCTGATATAGGGGTTTTGAGGCGAGACGGCATGTCGTGCTGCATCTGTACCGGTAAGCACCTTTAAAGTAGCTGCTAATCTTGAATACATACCAGTGAGCGCCCTTCGATAGGGCTCATCCTGGCGATGCTCATTGGTGTCTGGTGATGCAGCAGCTAGCTCTTGCATCTTCTTCGGAAATTTTAGGAGCAATGCAGATACTGATAGATCTCTACCCAAGTAATGCACTTCAGTTAAGTAGTGGCGTAGCACCATTTCTGACTGTCTTGAAACAGCATACTCAAGCGTCTTAGCGCTAACATTGGGGTTGCCGTCGCGATCACCGCCAATCCACTGACCCATCTTCAGGAAGCTTGCTACAGAATTACCTGCAAGCGAGTCTTCCAATTGTGCGTAGATTTTCGGAATTTCTCTCAAAAAAGTAGTCTCGTAATACGTCAGAGCATTCTCAATCTCATCAGCAACCGTGAGCTTAGTAAAGCGCAATAAACGGGTATGCCAGAGTTGAAGTACACGTGCACGAATTTGCTCTTCATTGGCCTTCAGCTCTTTATTGAGCAATGCGTCTTTTTGCGGGTTATTTGCTTTAGAAGACTCTTTAATCTGATCACGAATAGTCAATAAATTGGCAATATCACGTTCGGCCTCCAAAATACTGGTTCTTTGCACTTCGGTTGGATGCGCAGTCAGCACCGGAGAAATCAAACTTTCTTCCAGCGTCTTAGAGATCATCTTGCTTGTCACGCCAGCGGCATGAAGCTTTTTCATGGCCATCGGAATGCTGCCATCTTGATAGCTGCCAATGCGCTCATACGCTACGCGGCGGCGAATGTGATGTCTATCCTCGGCTAAATTGGCCAAATGACTAAAGTAAGTAAAAGCACGAAGCACTTTTACGGCGATTTCACTACTAAGCCCCTTAAGCAGTTTGCTCAGTTCGTGATTGGCCTTCTGATTTGCATCACGATGAAAGGCCACAGATAATTTTCTGACCTGCTCTACCAGTCCATAGACAGAATCACCCTCTTGCTCACGAACGATATCGCCCAAAATCTTTCCTAAGAGGCGAATGTCATCAATTAAAGGTAGTTCAGTATTTTTAAGCTGTTTATTTCTAGAAGGATTTTTTGTCACCATCATTTTCTTTAACTCTTTCTACGGATAGAGCTTTCAATACGCTCTTGGTCTTCAGCGCTCGCCTTCATACTTACCTTGACATAATCGATGTGACGCTTTGAGGCCTCTAATGCTTTTTCTGGCATACGATCTTTGATTGCCGTCCAAATTGCTAGATGCTGATCTTCTAATTGGCTGCGATCTTTAAGACGACCATTTAAATATTTAAGATTTCTCGTAACATGCTCATTAATTAATTTTAATAATGTTGCCGATAAATGGATTATCAAAACATTGTGAGAAGCTTCAGCGATTGTCTGATGAAATGCCACATCGGCTTCCACCATTTCCTTTAGTTCACAGACTGCATATGCCTTAATTAGATTGTTATAGGCTTGTTCTAAATTGTGCAAGTCCACTTCAGTTGCTCGATTAGAGGCGAAATAGGCAGCCTGCCCTTCAAGCATGTCACGAAAATCTAATATGTCGACTTGAATATTTGGGTGCTTTATAAGCATGTCCTGCCAGGAATCAGTAAATGAAGCGGCAAGCTTGTCTGTAACTATTGTTCTACCACCATGCCTTGTATGCAGCATGCCTTTTGTAACTAAGGATTGAATAGCCTCTCTAACACTAGGCCTAGATACCCCTAACTCCAATGCCAGATCCCTCTCTGATGGCAATTGATCGCCAGGTTTTAAAGAGCCCTCTAGAATTTGCACCTCCAGGCTTTGAACGACCTTGTCAGATATACGCTCGGTATGTTTAATTATTTTCATTTATTGGTCTTACCAGTTTAATTTATAGTTCCATAAAGTGAAATATATCTTCTAATTGAAGAAAAAACCTATATATCTAGGGTAATTATCTACATATTTCTTTATACACCGGCTTCAGACTAGATTTATTATTGGTATTACCAACTTACCATAATATTTCTAATTCATAAAATATGTCAATTATCACCAACATCGAAGACTTAAGAGTTCTGCATCAAAAACGCACCCCCAAGATGTTCTATGACTATGCAGACTCCGGTTCATGGACTGAATCTACCTACCGAGCCAACGAATCCGATTTTCAGAAGATCAAACTGCGTCAGCGCGTTGCTGTAGACATGACTAATCGCACCACCAAAACAACCATGGTGGGTCAAGAGGTTGCAATGCCTGTAGCACTTGCGCCAACTGGTTTAACTGGTATGCAACACGCCGATGGTGAAATCCTAGCTGCCCGTGCTGCGGAAAAATTTGGTGTTCCATTCTGCCTATCCACCATGAGCATTTGCTCGATTGAGGATGTGGCAGAACGCACCACCAAGCCATTTTGGTTTCAGCTCTATGTCATGAAAGACCGTGGCTTTATTGAGCGCCTCATTGAACGCGCCAAAGCTGCCAAGTGCTCTGCCCTTGTATTGACGTTGGATTTACAGATTTTGGGACAACGCCATAAAGATTTAAAAAATGGTTTGTCTGCACCTCCAAAGCTGACCATTGCCAACATGATCAACATGATGACCAAGCCACGCTGGTGCATGGGCATGACAATGACTCCTCGCAGAACCTTTCGCAATATTGTTGGTCACGCTACTGGTGTTGGCAATATGTCCTCCCTCTCCTCTTGGACTGCCGAACAGTTTGATCCAGGCCTAAGCTGGGATGATGTGGAGTGGATTAAAAAACTCTGGGGTGGCAAGTTAATCATTAAAGGCATCTTGGACGAAGAGGATGCGCGCTTTGCTGCAAACTCCGGCGCCGATGCCTTGATTGTTTCCAATCATGGTGGCCGTCAATTAGATGGCGCCATCTCTAGCATCAAAGCTTTGCCTGGCATCGTTAATGCGGTTGGTAAAGATATTGAGGTTTGGATGGATGGCGGCATCCGATCTGGACAAGACGTATTGAAAGCTTGGGCACTTGGTGCACGCGGTACGATGATTGGCCGCCCTTTCCTCTATGGCTTGGGTGCCATGGGCGAAGCTGGCGTTACTAAATGCCTCGACATTATTCACAATGAATTGGATATCACGATGGCATTTACCGGTCACCGCGATATTCAGAATGTGACTAAAGATATTTTGTATCCAGGAAAGTATTAATTTTAAAAACAATATTTAAACATTTAGAAAAGGAAACACAAAATGATCTGGCAGCAAGCGTATAACCCAATGGGGAATATGTTCCTCTCAACCTTATGTGCATCAATACCCGTCATTGTCATGTTAGTTGGCCTTGGCTTTTTACATATGAAGGCGCATATAGCCGCAGGACTTGGCTTGCTATTTGCTATTCTGATAGCCGTCTTAGTTTTTGGAATGCCTCTTGAACTGGCAACCAAATCTGCCATCCTTGGCGGCCTGACTGGCCTACTTCCTATTGGATGGATTGTTCTAAATATTATTTTTCTCTACCAATTAACCGAACAAAACGGCTCCTTTAAAATTCTGCAAGATTCTATCGCCGGGATCACCGAAGACCGTCGCTTGCAATTGCTCTTGATTGCATTCGCATTTGGCGCATTCTTTGAAGGTGCAGCTGGTTTTGGCACACCAGTAGCCGTTACTGCAGCAATCTTAATTGGCCTTGGTTTTTCGCCATTAGCGGCCTCAGGACTCTCTTTAATTGCCAACACCGCGCCAGTGGCCTATGGCGCTCTTGGCACCCCAATCATCACAATGGCTAAAGTACATGGTTATGACCTAATGGCCCTCTCGGGCATGGTTGGACGTCAATTACCCTTCTTTTCTTTCTTGGTGCCTTTCTGGTTAATTTGGGCATTTGCAGGTCGTAAGGCCATGATGCAAATTTGGCCAGCCATCTTAGTTACTGGGCTATCTTTTGCTCTCTCCCAGTTTTATGTATCCAATTACATGGGGCCCGAGTTAGTTGATGTAATAGCAGCACTTGTATCAATGGTTTGTCTGGTGCTCTTCCTAAAAGTATGGTCACCAAAGCAAATCTGGAGATCTACTAGTTTGAAAAATCATAAAGAGACGCTAGTCTCTGAAGATGGTTTAAAAGCGCCAACAGTACATTCGCGCAGTGAAGTAATTCGCGCATGGATGCCCTGGATTATTTTGACTGTATTTGTTTTCATCTGGGGATTGCCTAGCGTAAAGGCATACTTCAACGGGATTTATGCTCCAAAATTCCCTATTGATGGCCTACATAATATGATTGAAAAAGTAGCACCGGCGGTAGTAAGCCCAACCAAAGAGGCTGCTATTTATGTGTTTGGCTTATTGTCAGCTACAGGCACAGGCATCTTACTTGCCGCAATTGTTGGCGGCCTATTAATGAAGTACAACCCCATTAAACTCGTCACAAGTTACTTTAAAACGATTTGGGATGTTCGCCTCTCATTGCTAACGATTGTCTTAATGCTTGGCTTGGGAACCGTCACAAGATATTCTGGTCTTGATACAACATTAGGTCTAGCGTTCGCAACTACTGGAGTCTTATATCCATTTTTTGGAACTTTGATGGGCTGGCTAGGTGTAGCTCTAACGGGTTCAGATACCGCATCAAACGTGCTGTTTGGCGGAATGCAAAGAGTTGCTGCTGATCAATTGGGGCTTAGCCCGAACCTAATGGGCGCTGCGAATAGCTCTGGCGGTGTTATGGGTAAGATGATTGATGCGCAGTCAATTGTTGTTGCCTCAACAGCCACCCGTTGGTATGGTCATGAAGGTGATATCTTGCGGTACGTATTCTTCCACTCTATTGCCCTTGCATGTTTAGTCGGTATTTTTGTGACACTTCAAGCCTATATATATCCATTTACCTTGATGGTTATTAAGTAACAAGTTGTAGCTCCCTTTCAAGACCGCTATGCGCGGTCTTTTTTTGACTTGGCGGAGGGGGTGGCACAGCTGCTCTCGAAGGTCTCTTATTGGCCGAAAGCGGCCCCTCGTGAAAAAACTACTATCTAAGCGCGCCTCACCCTGAGGGTCTCAAACAAACATACTGCCGCAGCGGTAGATACGTTAAGCGATTCCACTCTTGGATCAATTGGGATTGATACGCCTTTAGCTTGAGCCATGAGGTCTTCAGAAACACCCTGCCCTTCGCTTCCCATTACCCAAGCAACTGGATGGATTAGTACCTTGGGCATATTGAAGAGATCTAACTCACCATCAGCGGTAGCGGCTAGTAAAGGCGCCGTTACAGCACTGAGTACTTGAGGGGTTGACCAACCTTCGTAAAGATCAAGCAGGCGATGAGCGCCCATACCAGCACGCAATACCTTGCTTGACCACAAGTGAGCGCAACCAGTTAAGGCAATGGCCTGAGTAAATCCGGCCGCTGCCGCAGTGCGCAAGATGGAACCCACATTACCTGCATCTTGAATACGGTCCAAAATAATCACATCCCCAGAAATCGTCGCAACCGACTTTTGCGGATTTAAGGCTGTTTCAGGAAGATCTAGCAATCCCGCAATTTGCGGGGCATTTACCAAATCAGATAGCAGATCCCAAAGACCTTTATCCAATTGATAAACGCGAGTCTCAGGGCAAATTTCGACATGGTCGTAAACAGCCTGGGCGATCTCTGGATTCTGCAAACCCAATTCAGAAGTAATCAAGGTCTTGAGCGCTGGATTGCTAACCCAAGTTTGAACCAAATGAATACCTTCGAGCAAAGCCTGGCCACAAGCAAATCGGGCCTTCTGACCCTTGGGGCCAGTAGCTTGTAATTGACGAATTTCCTTAAACAAGGAATTGTCTTTTGAGCTGATAAATTCCATTTTCATAATTGGGATTATCGACTATGCAGAGCTAAGACATTGCGAACTGGTGAAAAGCTCCGACGATGTTGATCGCAGGCACCAAATTCCTTAAGAGCTGCGAAATGCGCCTCTGTTGGATATCCCATATGTTGAGCAAAGCCATACTGAGGATGGAGCTCATGTAAAGCCATCATTTGACGATCTCGGGTGACCTTAGCCAAGATCGATGCCGCTGAAATCGCAGGCTCTTTGGCATCACCCTTGACAATAGCTTCTGCCGAAATCGGAAGTTCAGGGCAGCGATTTCCATCAATCAAAGCTTTATCTGGCCAACCACCCAAACGTGTAGTGAGATCTTCAATTGCTCGGCGCATTGCCAGCATCGTTGCTTGCAAGATATTGATCTCATCAATCTCTGCCGGGCTCGCTTCGCCGATACCCCAGGCTTTTGCCTTAAGCTGAATTTGCTCGAATAGAAACTCACGTCTGGCAGCAGATAACTTCTTAGAATCTTTTAAACCGGTAATAGGATTTTCTGGATCAAGAACGACAGCACCAGCAACAACCGCCCCCGCTAATGGACCACGGCCCGCCTCATCAACACCACATACCCAAATTACACTCACACAGAATTCCGACTTTTAGTTGCGGTAATCGTTTGTGCCACAGCTTGAGCAACCAATAAACCGGTTGGCCTGCGTAAGGTCTCATGCATTTCTGCAAAGCGTGTTTTCAGCTGAGTAACTTTGCTAGGATTATTTAACCAAGCCAATAAGGCATCGGATAATTTACTTGGAGTCGCATCATCCTGAAGAAGCTCAGGGACAACGAACTCACCGCATAAAATATTTGGGAGCCCAACATAAGGTAGATATCCCTGTCGCTTCATAATCTGCGCTGTCAGCCAAGGCACCTTATACGAAATCACCATCGGCTTTTTCCAGAGTGCAGCCTGCAAGGTTGCAGTGCCACTAGCAATCAACACAACATCAGCGGCTTCAAGAACCGCATCCGCCTCACCATCGATTAAATAAATATTCAGGCTTGGATTCTTCTCTAGCGTGCTTTTCAGCAAAGCCTCAAGCGGTGCTCGCAAGCGTGGAGTTGCCACGGGGATCACAAAATGTAGAGGTTGTCCTGGCAAACGCTTCACAAGCTGGGCCATGGTTTCAAAAAAGACTGGTGCAATCAATTCAATTTCTGAACCGCGACTGCCCGGTAGAACTGAAACAACAATTCCATTTAATGCATTGGTGGATAGGCTTAATGCTTGCTCGATTCTTTGTTTAGCCGAGGCTGGATTTGGCTCAAGTGGAATCTCGCTAGCTAAGGGATGTCCAACGTAAGTAGCGCTAATGCCGGCACGCTCATAGATCTCAGTTTCAAAGGGGAAAATGCAGAGCATGCGTTCAACCGCTTGCTTGATCTTCGCAATACGCCCTGCTCGCCACGCCCAAATCGATGGAGAAACAAAATGCAAAGTTGGAATGCCCGCCTTACGCAAAGCTAACTCGACACCTAAATTGAAATCGGGGGCATCAATACCGAGATACACGTCGGGACGTCCCTCGCCCGTAAGATTGCTAATGAGCTCCTTACGCAGTTTCAGAATGGCGGGAAGTTGCTTGATAGCCTCAACGTATCCACGAACACTGAGGGTCTCCATGGGCCAATCAGACCTTAGACCTTCTGCTTGCATGCGCGGGCCACCAATGCCGTATACCTCCAAATTGGAAGTATCCGGGATCTGCCTTAGCGCACTGAGTACTGGCGCTGCCAGCAAGTCACCCGAAGGCTCTCCGGCAACACAAGCAAGCTTAGACACTAGACACTCGATCTACTCTATCGAATAATGCCGCGCGTGGAGGCAGCAATAAAGTCATGGAACTCTGTCAGCTTTTCTGCGGTAGCGGCATCAGATGCGCTAGCTTGCGCCATCTTCTGAATCTCTACCTTGGCATCTTCAAAGCTAAGGCCATCTTTATAGAGAACTTTATATGCCTGACGCAATGCAGAAATGGTTTCGCTTGAGAAACCCCGGCGCTTGAGACCTTCGACGTTGATGCCGTGTGGAGAAGCCTTATCTCCGGCCGCAATCACAAACGGTGGAATGTCCTGCACCAATGCCGAAGCACCACCGAGCATGGCATGTTGACCAATACGAACAAACTGATGAACGCCTGACATGCCGCCCATAATTGCCCAGTCACTCACCTTCACGTGACCAGCAATTTGTGCATTGCTTGAGAAAATCGTGTGGTTGCCAATTTGGCAGTCATGCGCAATATGCACATAAGCCATGATCCAGTTGTCATTACCGATGCGGGTAATGCCCTCATCTTGAGATGTGCCAGTATGAATGGTAGTGAACTCACGAATCGTATTCCGATCGCCAATAATCAGTTGGGTTGGTTCGCCACGGTATTTCATGTCTTGGGGGGCACCACCAATTGCAGCAAAGTGAGCAAAGGTATTTTCTTTACCGATCGTGGTGTAACCCTCGATCACAGTATGAGATCCAATCTTGCTGCCAGCGCCAATTTTGACGTTTGGCCCAATAACGGAATATGGACCAATCTCTACGTCGCTAGCGAGCTCAGCTTTGCTATCAACTACAGCAGATGCATGAATCCGAGTCATTACGCACCTTTCGTACGAACGGCACAAGTAATATTGGCTTCTGCAGCCAACTCACCATCTACAGTAGCTTGCACCTGAAATTTATAGATACCAGCACGCTCACGCTCCAACTTCGCAGTCATGATCAGTTGATCACCAGGTAACACCGGTTTCTTAAAGCGAGCACCGTCAATACCAGCGAAGTAATAAATCGCATTCTCTTCACGGACTTCTGAGAAAGTCAGTAGTGCAGCAGTTTGAGCCAGCGCCTCAATGATTAAGACGCCAGGCATTACTGGAAAATCCGGAAAGTGCCCCTGAAAGAATGGCTCATTCATGGTGACATTCTTTAAAGCAGTAATACTTTGACGAGGCTCAATCTCCAACACTCGGTCAACCAACAAGAATGGGTAACGGTGTGGCAATAACTTCAAAATTTGATTGATGTCGATGGCGATAGGTTTGCTCATGTATTTACCTGCTGAATAAAGTTTCTAATTTTTTAGTGTGATGATGATTTATTTAGACTTATCTAATAATCGTAAGCGTTGACGTATTTTATCGAGGCCACGCAAAATAGCTGCATTTTTCTCCCAAGCGCTATGGAGCATTGAGGGATACACGCCTGTGTAATGCTGACCTGGCTCAGTGATAGAGCGAATAATCGAGGTATTTCCGGATACGGTAGTTCTGTCAGCAATACTGAGGTGGCCCGCAAAGTTTGCAGCACCACCAATAATGCAGAAGTTTCCAATCTTGGTGCTGCCTGAGATCGCAGCACATCCAGCAATCACACAGCAATTGCCAACGACTACGTTGTGCGCAATTTGTACTTGGTTATCAATCTTGGTTCCATTACCAATGATGGTGTCACTCATGGCGCCACGATCAATCGTAGTGGATGCACCAATCTCAACATCATTACCAATCACTACGGCGCCAGTCTGAGGGATCTTGACCCACTCAGCACCGGTGGCAGAAAAATCAGGGGCAAAACCAAAACCATCGGCACCAATTACAGCGCCGCTATGAATAATGCAGCGCTCACCAATTGTGGTTTCCGAATAAAGGGAAACGTTGGGATAAATCAAAGTGTCGCTAGCAATGCTGGAGTTTCTAGCGATGGAGGTGTTACCCAACAAGGTAACGCGCTCACCCAATTTCACGCCAGGGCCAATTTGCACAAAAGGTCCGATATGACATGAAGCTGGAATACTGACAGATGCATCTATTACCGCGCTAGGATGCACGCCGGGGGTATAGATAGGCGCAGATTCCTTAGCAAAGTGCTGCGCCATTCTGGCAAAAGTGGCGTAGGGATTTTTGGAAACAAAATACACCCGCCCTGCCGAGCTGTTTCCAGGATTTGCCTGAAGAAAATCCAAATCCGCCTGACTAACAATTAAGCCGCCAGCATTGCTATCACTAGCCTGCTGACGATACAGTGGATTAGAAAGAAAGGAGATTTGGCTTGACTGAGCTCGCTCGAGAGGAGCGAGACCCTGTAGCGCGAGGGAGCCATCCCCCACCAAGCTTACTTGAAACCGTTCGGCCAGCTCAATGGCGGTGGGCATAAAACTTACTTGAGACTATTCAAAGCCTTGATGACATCATCAGTAACATCAACCTTTGGATTGGCATAGGCTGGATCCTGAATAATGACATCAATTTTTCTTTGGTCAGCAATTTGCTTGAGCGCTTGATTTGCTTTTTCAGCAATCTTGGCGCGCTCTTCAAAGTTACGCTGATTCAGATCTTCAGTGTATTCGCGTTGTTTGCGTTGTAGCTCGCGATCCTGATCAGACAATTCGCGTTGACGACGTACGCGATCTGCTTCGGACATTACAGCAGAATCACGGTCTAATTTTTCTGCTGCAGCCTTAATCTTTTCAGCGCTACTACGAATTTCATTCTGACGCTTCATGAATTCATTTTGCAATTTGGTTTGGCTTGCTTTGGCCATATTGGATTCATTGAATACTTTTTCAACGTTCACAGCTGCGACCCGAGTTCCAGCATCTTGTGCGAATGCCTGTGGCAACGCGATTAGTGAAGAAGCGGCAATTAAGCCGTACTGAATCCATTTAGAAGATTGATTGAGCTTCATGAAACTTTCCTTAAACAATTAAAACGCCGTACCGACCTGGAACTGCAAACGCTGGACGTTATCCGTAGGCAACGATTTGATCGGAATACCATAACTGAACTTTAGTGGGCCCAGAGGTGATATCCATGATAAACCTAAGCCATAAGAATATCGCAAGACGAGATTGATATTTTCGTTATAAACATTACCACCGTCTACGAAACCAAATACGCGCAAGGTTTTATCAACGCCAGATCCAGGGACTGGGACGGTGTACTCAACGTTACTGACGATTTTAGACTGGCCACCCGTTGGCTGATTTAGGCCGGTATAGGTATTCACATAGGTAGGTCCAAGCGATCCTGGAGCGTAGCCTCGAACTGATCCAATACCACCCACATAGTAGTTTTTGGTAATCGGGAATGGGTATTTGCCGTAGGCCTCACCATAACCAACTTCACCGTTAAAGGACAAAATATTGCCTTTTGAGAAAGAGTGATATTTCTGATACTGACCAAAGAGACGGTAAAACATCATGTTACCGACTGGGGTTCCGACTTCAGCATTCAGCTGCTGCAAAGAACCTGTAGAAGGAATAAGTGCGCTATCACGACCATCACGTGACCAACCGATTGTGATTGGAACGTTGTAAGTGTTGAGTGTCGCAGGATATCCAGGGGCAGCGATGCCATAGTCCTGCATGTAATTTAGATATGGTGTTGGCGTATTAATACTGGACTGAATCTGGAATACCTCAAATCCAGTGCCGAAGAAGACTCTATCTACCTCGGTGTAAGGAACGCCAAACTTGATATTGGAGCCAACAGACTTAATTTGGTAATCCGGATCACCGGTGTAATACAGTGGCTTGGATGAGCGGTAGTACAGATCAGTAAAGCGGCTAATACCATCTTCAGTGAAGTAAGGGTCGTAATTGGACAAAGCCAAACTTTGATTGATTTTTCCGAGAGAGAAATTCAAGCCCACTGCAGTACCGGTACCGAATGCATTTTCTTGGTTAATACCCGCAGAGAGAATCAACTTCTCCGTGGAGGAAAAACCTGCACCCAAAGTAATCGCGCCAGTTGGCTTCTCAGTCACTTTCACGTTAACGTCAACCTGATCAGGGGATCCAGGGACATCCTGCGTAGATACATCAGTCTCCGTGAAATAACCTAAGCGACCTAAACGTTTTTTAGATAGGTCAATCTTTTCGCTATCGAACCATGAGCTTTCAAACTGACGCATCTCTCGACGAATCACCATATCTCGGGTCTTGGCGTTACCAGTCACGTTCACTTGGCGCACATAAACACGCCGACCTGGGTCAACCACTAAAGTGAGATCAACCTCGCTTAATTCGCGACGAATATCTGGTTGTGGATTAATGGTTGCAAATGCATAACCATAAGAACCTAGAATCTCTGCAATAGCCTTAGTGCTCTCAGTGAGCTTGGCAGATGAGAAAGTATCGCCCGGCTTGAGGGTCACGAGCTGAATTAGCTCAGCCTCTTTACCCAATAACTCACCAGCTAAACGTACATCTTTAACTGTGAACTTATTTCCCTCACGAATACTAATAGTGAGGTAAATACCTTTTTTGTCAGGGGTAATGGAAACCTGAGTAGATTCAATAACAAACTCAAGATACCCACGATTGAGATAGTAAGAGCGAATGTTCTCTAAGTCGGCTGTGAGCTTTTGCTTAGAGTAGAGATTGTCTTTGCTGTACCAAGAAAGCCAGCCACCAGTTTTTAGCTGCATCTGACTCTTGAGCGTGCTCTCGCTAAATACGTTATTACCGATGAAATTGATCTCTTGAATCTTGGCTACAGGGCCTTCATCAATATTGAAATAAATCGCTACTTGATTGCGCTCTACCGGGGTAACAGTTGCAACCACCTCAGCCGCATACATACCTTTGCCAACATACTGACGCTTAAGCTCTTGCTCAGCCTTGTCAATTAGGGCTTTGTCATAAAAGCGGGCTTCTGCCACACCGACTGCTTTTAAGGATTTACGAACCACTTCCTGGTCAAACTCTTTCATCCCAGTAAATTCGATCCGGGAGATGGTGGGACGCTCCTCAACGATCACGATGAGGACATTGCCCTGAGCCTGGATCTGCACATCTCGGAAAAAGCCAGTGCTATAAAGCGCCTTAATAGCCTCGGCACTCTTCTCTTCTGTAAATGAATCTCCTACCTGAACTGGCAAGTAACTAAATACCGTACCAGGCTCTACACGCTGCAAACCCTCAATTCGAATGTCTTTAATAACAAAGGGATCGGCAGCTTGTACGTTTACGCAAAAACCAGCAGCAAGAATCAGGGCGACTTGAGCAACAAATCGAGTTACGGAACGAAAAGAGAGGGTCAGAAAATTCAAGGTGAAAGGTAGCGTTGCAAATCGTTAAACAAGGCCAGCAAGGAAAGTGCTATCAACAGTAAAAAACCCACTTTTTGGAGCTTTTCCTGCAGGGATAAAGAAATTCGCTTTCCAGCAACCAACTCCCATGCATCATACAGGAGCTGACCCCCATCTAGCATTGGCAAAGGCACTAAATTCAAGAGTCCAATACTGATACTCATAAGAGCCAAGAAGGCTACAAATGGCTGCCAACCAACCTGAGCGGACTTCCCTGCCATATCCGCAATACTCAATGGCCCGCCAAGCTGTTTTAGGGTTGTTTTACCTGTAAATAAGCCCAACATGAGACGGGTGGAGACCTTGGTTATCAGGTAAACCCGTTGGGTAGCAAATCCTAGAGCCTCTATAGGCCCTAATTTGAGCTCTTTCCACTCAGAAGGTGGGCTGACTTGCGGAAGCAAGCCCAAGGCCTGAAATGGGTCAGATTCTGGTGCGATTGGAGGCAAATCTGACTGCCGAAAGGATTTAACGTGGCGAGCGCCAGAAGCGTCCTGCATCTCCAAAGCAAAGCCTTGTTCCCCAGTGATCGCATCCAAGAGAAGCCAACGCAAGGCATTCCAGCTTGGTATGGGGTCAAATTCTTCAAAAATGGGGGCGCTCTTGTAGCCAGATGGCAGAGATTGCCAGCCAATAACCTCATCACCTGCCCTCACTCCTAGTTTTGCGGCAATGGATTGCTCTGGCGGAGCCTGCAAGCGAGCCGGTAACTGAGGCACACCCGAGACATAAATCACCGAAAACAAAATAACAGCCAATAGGAAATTCGCAAAAGGGCCTGCAGCCACAATTACGGAACGCTGCCACAGTGGCTTTACATCAAAAGACTGAGGGCGGTCTTCTGTTGGAATACTTTGCTGACTATCGCGACCATCTAATAATTTGACATAACCACCAAGGGGTATGGAGGCTAGAACCCACTCGGTACCGTTACCAGCACGATAAGTAAACAGTGGCTTGCCAAATCCCAGAGCAAAGCGAAGTACTTTGACACCGCAAAGGCGAGCTGCCAAAAAATGGCCATATTCATGGAAGCTAACCAGCACACCCAGTGTGACTAAGAACGCGCCAAGAGTGATTAAAGCCTGCAAAATCTATCGATCTATTTCTGAATTGTATGAATAAACTGATTCGCAGCCTGACGAGCTAAAGCATCAGCCTCAAGAATTGTTTCAAGCGAATCAGCCGCTACTGGAGACAGGGAATTTAAGCAGTGCTCCACTACATTTGGAATGCTTAAGTAAGGCAAGCCATCATCTAAGAAAGCAGCTACCGCAACTTCGTTCGCAGCATTTAATACGGCAGGAGCAGTGCCCCCTGCTTTTGCGGCAGCAAAGGCCAAACTCAAGCAAGGAAATTGGTTGAAATTGGGCTCTGTAAAACTCAGACCAGCCAACTGCGTCAGATTCAAGGGGGCGACACCAGCATCAATGCGTTCAGGCCAGGCCAGGCCATAAGCAATCGGTGTACGCATATCAGGCTGACCCATTTGCGCAAGCACAGAGCCATCTCGGTAGCGCACCATAGAGTGCACAACACTCTGCGGATGAATCAACACCTTAATCTTTTCCAGCGGTAAACCAAACAACCAGAAAGCCTCAATCACCTCAAGACCTTTATTCATCATCGTTGCTGAATCAACTGAAATCTTTCTACCCATCACCCAGTTTGGATGCGCGCAAGCTTGCTCCGGAGTAATACCCGCTAAATCTGAAATTGATTTATCCCTGAAGGGTCCGCCTGAAGCAGTTAACCAAAGCTCTTCAACCCCCAAATGGTCAGATGGATTTTTAGTGAAACGATCTGGCAAACATTGAAAAATGGCATTGTGCTCACTATCAATTGGGAGTAGCTCACCACCACCCGCTTTCATAGCCTGCATAAATAAATTGCCCGACATTACCAAGGCTTCTTTATTGGCCAGCAATACGCGCTTACCTGCTTGCGCCGCAGCCAAGGCTGGAACTAGACCGGCAGCACCCACAATCGCCGCCATGACGGTGTCGCAACCGGATTCAGTTACTGCGCTGACCAAGGCCTGAGGCCCATAGAGAACTTGAGTAGCAGTCTTTTTATCTTGCAAGAGACGAGTCAGTTGGGCGGCGCCAGCAGCGTCAGCCACAACCGCAATAACTGGCTTGAACTCAATACATTGCTCAGCTAAACGCTCAATTTGTTTTGCGGCAGTCAGGGCTGTCACTTTAAAGCGCTCAGGATGAGCGCGAATGACATCCAAGGTGTTGACACCAATCGATCCTGTAGATCCTAGGATGGCAACTTGCTTAACAGACATCAAATTAATCCAGCCAGTAGAGCAGCTATCGGCATTGTTGGGATAAGCGCATCAACCCGATCAAGTACACCACCATGACCAGGCAATAAATGACTGCTATCTTTAACGCCAGCCAAGCGCTTTAACTGAGACTCAAACAAATCACCGAAGACGCTAAACGCAGCCAATACGGTAACCATTAAGAACATGGGCACCCAACCAAATCGAATGGCCCAAGCACCAAATAAGGTATCACCTAGCGGCAAATACATTACACATAAGAATGCGTAAAGATAGCAAAGCACAAGACCGCCCAATGCCCCTTCAATCGACTTTCCTGGGCTGATATTCACGGCCAACTTATGTTTACCAAAAGCCTTGCCAACGAAATAGGCACCAATATCAACAACCCAAACTAGGGCCATACTGCTTAATAAAAAAACTAAGCCGAGTTCACGTAGGAATACCAATGAAAACCAAGTGGCCGGCAGAATAATTAAACCCAAGATGCTGTAGAAAGGTTTGAACTTTTGAAGGGAAAGATTCATGCCCTTTACCAAAATAAATGGCGCTAGAAAGAACCAAAACAAGACCGCCATCATGAGCAAGGAGAACTGCCATGAGATTGCCTGCGTACCTAGTAAAAATAAAATGATGGCTAAACAAAAAGCAGCATAGAGCCATGCAGCCTTTTTTGCCTCAGGGGCAATCATGCGACCCCATTCCCATGCAGCAGCAACTAACGCCACCAGAAAGAATCCACCTAAATACATCGGTGGCAATAAAAACAAGATGGGCAATAGCACTGCCATCAAAATAGTGGCAGTAATGATTCGAGTTTTAAGCATATGGGAAAGTGAGAGGTACTTAGACTGCGTCACTCAAAGGCTCGGAAGCCAGCTGAGCACTGGTGCGTCCAAAACGACGCTCGCGCTGACTAAACCAGTCAAACGCTTTATGTAGTTCAGCCTCATCAAAATCAGGCCAAAGGGTATCCGTGAAATACAACTCGGTATAGGCTAGTTGCCATAGCAAGAAGTTGCTGACGCGCTGTTCACCACCGGTGCGAATAAACAAATCTGGCTCTGGTGCATAAGCCATAGATAAATGCGGCTGCAACAACTCTTCAGAGACTTGTTCCGGCTTCAAGCCAGGATTGGAAGTCAAGCACTGGCGCATTGCCTGCAAGATATCCCAACGGCCACCATAGTTAGCGGCAATCGTAAAAGTCAGCCCCTTACAACCCGCTGTTTTCTCTTCAGAGAATTGCACCATCTCCTGAATCGCAGAATCAAAGCGGCTAAGGTCACCAATGAGGCGTAAGGAGATATCGTTTTCGGCCAGGCGAGAGACTTCACTCTTTAATGATTTGAGAAACAACTTCATTAAGAATCCCACCTCTTCTGGTGGGCGGCGCCAATTTTCAGAGCTGAATGCAAATACGGTGAGGTATTCAACACCTAAGCGGCGACACTCTTGAACAATCTTGCGAACAGCACCCAAGCCTTCAGAATGCCCCGCTACCCGCGGCATGAAACGCTTGCTGGCCCAACGCCCGTTGCCGTCCATGATGATGGCAACATGGCGAGGAATAGCGCTAACCTCTGGAACAACTAAGGTAGAGCTAGTGTGCTGTGTCATAAAGCGAATAATAAAAAATGAATCTGACGATTAAACCGTCATGATCTCTTTTTCTTTTTCAGAGACGATCTTGTCGACATCAACTACTGCACGATCAGTCATCTTCTGGATGTCATCAGTTGCACGACGCTCGTCGTCCTCAGAAATTTCTTTATCCTTAGTGAGGCGCTTAAGATGTTCGTTTGCATCGCGACGTAAATTGCGTACGGCAATCTTAGTTTCTTCACCTTCGTTTTTGACAACCTTCGTCAGATCACGACGACGCTCTTCAGTCAAAGCAGGCATTGGTACGCGAATCACAGTACCTTGTGAGGCTGGATTAAGACCCAAGTCAGAATCACGAATCGCCTTCTCAATTGCGCCAACCATCGTCTTTTCAAATGGCTGAACGTTAATTGTTCTGGCATCAGCCAAACCCAAGCTAGCCACTTGGCTTAGCGGTGTTGGGTTGCCGTAGTAATCGACCTGGATGTGCTCCAGAATTCCAGGATTTGCACGGCCAGAACGAATCTTTGCTAGGTTGGACTTCAAAGCCTCAAGAGACTTCTGCATCTTTTGATCGGTAGTGGTTTTAATTTCTGCTGCGGACATCAAGCCTCCTATTAAACGTGTACTAAAGTACCTTCAGATTCACCCTGAACCACGCGCATTAATGCGCCTGGCTTGAGAATCGAAAATACTTTGATTGGTAATTTGCGATCACGACACAATGCAAAAGCAGTTGCATCCATCACTTGCAAGTTTTTAATGATTGCCTCATCAAAAGTAATTGTTTTGTAGAGCGTGGCTGTTGGATCTTTCATTGGATCAGCACTGTAAATGCCATCTACCTTAGTGGCCTTTAAAACGATCTCCGCAGCCATCTCAGCGCCGCGCAAAGCAGCAGCTGTATCAGTAGTGAAGAACGGATTACCAGTACCTGCAGCAAAGATCACTACTTTGCCTTCGCTCAACGCACGAATCGCACGAGGACGAATGTAGGGCTCGACGACTTGATCCATTCTTAAAGCAGATTGCACGCGCGCTTCAACACCTTTTTGGCGCAAAGCATCTTGCAGTGCAAGTGAGTTCATCATGGTGGCAAGCATTCCCATGTAGTCCGCTGTTGCGCGATCCATACCAGCCGCACCGCCCGCTACACCTCGGAAAATATTTCCGCCGCCGATCACGATAGCCAACTGAACGCCGCTATTTACTACATCGGCAATTTCTTTCACCATGGAATCGATGGTGACTGGATTGATGCCAAAAGCATCGTCACCCATGAGGGCTTCACCAGAGAGTTTTAAGAGAACACGTTTGTAGGCTGGCATCGTTTTATTTTCCGTAATTTGCCAAGCAATTTACTTGCTTAGCTTATTGATCTTTAAGTACTTTTTAATATCTTGCCCAAATTATAAAGGGCTTGGCACAGATCAAACAAAAGGGCATAGAAACCGAGATTTCCATGCCCTTTTGGGTATTACAGCCTTACTGGGCAAGCCCAGCAGTTTTGGAGCTAATTAAGCGCCTTTAGCAGCAGCCACTTGTGCAGCAACTTCAGCCGCAAAGTCGTCTTGACGCTTCTCAATGCCCTCACCTACAACAAACATGGTGAAACCCTTGATTGTGGTGTTTGCAGCCTTGAGCATTTGCTCAACAGATTGCTTGTCGTTTTTAACGAAAGTTTGGTTCAACAAAGAAACCTCTTTGAGGTACTTCTGAATAGAACCTTCAACCATCTTCTCAACGATTTCTGGTGGTTTGCCAGATTCAGCAGCTTTTTGAACAGCAACACTACGCTCAACAGCAATAGCTTCAGCAGGAACATCAGCCATCGACAAAGCCACTGGCTTCATTGCAGCAATATGCATTGCTACGTCTTTAGCTGCAGTCTCATCACCTTCGAACTCAACCATAACGCCGATACGAGTACCGTGGAGGTAAGAAACCAACTTGTTGCTGCCAGCGAAACGCTTGAAGCGACGTGGCATGATGTTCTCGCCGATCTTACCGATCAAGGCGCTACGAACTTCATCAACAGTTTGACCATTCATTGGCAATGCAAGCAATGCAGCAACGTCAGCTGGATTCTTTTCAGAAATCAGATTTGCGCAGGCTTGTGTAAATGCCAAGAAATCATCATTCTTTGAAACGAAGTCAGTCTCGCAGTTCACTTCAAGCAAAGTACCTGTAGTGCCATTGATAGCTGAAGCAACAATACCTTCAGCAGTAACGCGGGATGCCGCCTTACCAGCTTTGCTACCGAGCTTTACACGCAGAATTTCTTCTGCACGAGCCATGTCGCCATCAGCTTCAGTCAATGCTTTTTTGCACTCCATCATCGGAGCATCAGTCTTGGCGCGTAACTCGCCAACCATTGCAGCGGTAATAGCGGCCATTATTCAGCTTTCCCTTCTTCAACAAACTCTTCTTCGCCTTCTTTAACGGCAGTCAAGATTTCTTGAACAGAGTTTGATTTACCTTCGAGAATTGCATCAGCAATGCCACGAGCGTAGAGAAGAACAGCTTTGCTGGAGTCATCGTTACCAGGGATGATGTAATCAACACCTTCTGGTGAGTGGTTGGTATCCACTACAGCGATAACAGGAATACCAAGCTTGTTAGCTTCAGTAATAGCAATCTTGTGATAGCCAACGTCCACTACGAAAATCGCATCAGGAACACCGTTCAAATCTTGAATACCGCCAAGCGCTTTTTGCAACTTGTCGAGATCACGATCGTTAGTCAAAGCTTCTTTCTTAGAAAGCTTTTCCCAATCGCCGGCTTCTTTAGCAACTGCCATGTCCTTCAAACGCTTGAGGGAACCTTTAACAGTTTTGAAGTTTGTGAGCGTACCGCCCAACCATCGGCTGTCGATGTAAGGCATACCAGCACGAGCAGCTTCTTCAGCAATGATCTCGCGTGATTGACGCTTAGTACCAACAAATAAGATAGTTCCACGATTAGCAGCAACTTGTTTTGCAAATTTCAGGGCGTCCTGAAACATTGGCAATGTTTTTTCTAAGTTGATGATGTGAATTTTGTTGCGATGGCCGAAAATATAAGGGGCCATTCTTGGTGACCAGAAACGGGTTTGGTGACCAAAATGGCAACCGGCTTCCAGCATTTGACGCATAGTTACTGACATAACTTCTCCTAAGGGTTAATTTCTAAGATTGAGTCCTAGCTGCGCTAAAAAACGCCACCCTGGAAGGCTCAACCCGCGATTTCAGATCAAAATTGACCTGAGAACGAAATTATAGCTTAAATATCAATCACCTAGACTCCTCACACCCCGCCCAAGCACTCTAAATCCCTTTGGAAATGCCTTCAAATGGGCTATTTGCCCATTTTTTAAGCACTACAGATCTGCCAAAAACTGCCAAGTCGTTGATAATCAAGGCATGAATAGTGTATTTACCGCCGAAAAAGACATCCAAGGGATGCGCGAAGCTGGCCGCTTAGCTAGTGAAGTTCTTGACCACGTTGCCCCACACGTCAAAGCCGGCGTCAGTACGGCTGAGTTGGATCGCATCTGCCATGAATACATGCGCGATGTCCAAAAGACTATCCCAGCGCCACTGAACTATCAGCCCCCTGGCTACCCGCCCTTTCCAGCGTCCATCTGCACTTCGGTAAATGATGTGATTTGCCATGGCATTCCTGGAGAGAAGATTCTGAAAACCGGTGACGTCGTGAATCTCGATATCACTGTGATTACCCCGGATGGATATTACGGTGACACCAGCCGCATGTTTATGGTCGGCGAAGTTTCGGTACTAGCAAAGCGCCTGACCCAAATTACTTTTGAATGTATGTGGCTTGGCATTGCTCAAGTCAAACCTGGTGCATCACTAGGTGATATTGGCCACGTCATTCAGACCCATGCTGAAAATGCTGGCTACTCCGTAGTTCGTGAATATTGCGGCCATGGAATTGGGAAAGTGTTCCATCAAGATCCACAGATTCTTCACTATGGCCGTCCCGGTACCGGCGAGAAATTAAAAGAAGGCATGACCTTCACTATCGAACCAATGATTAATGCTGGCAAGCGAGATATTCGCACGATGCCTGATCAATGGACTGTGAAGACTAAAGACCGCAGCCTCTCTGCACAATGGGAGCACACGCTCTTAGTAACCGCCACTGGTGTTGAGGTATTAACTTGGTCGGAAGGCAGTAATCCGATTCCAGATTGCGTCAAAGATCTCTCATTTAGACCAAGTCTAGTAAACGCATAAATTCATGAATGAGCTCCGGGCAGCCAGCAAGATTACTGATGCAGCTAGCCTGCGTGCAGCTCGAGAAATTGCCTACGACGAGTTTAGAAAAACACAGTCAGTAGGTAGACTAACCAAACAACTTACCAAGCTGAGCGATCAAGTGCTCGCCCATCTCTGGAATGGCTGTGGCTTAAATAATCAAGCTAGCTTAATTGCCGTTGGCGGATATGGAAGAAATGCTTTATTCCCCCACTCCGATATTGATATTCTCATTCTGCTTCCGTCCGAAGAAAAACAAGCGCTCGCTTTATCAAAACAGGTTGAACAATTTATTGCCAGCTGCTGGGATATGGGGCTGGAGATAGGCTCTTCAGTGCGGAACACCGCAGAATGCATGTCTGAATCTGAGCAAGATGTCACCGTACGCACATCACTCTTAGAGGCACGATTACTGTGCGGCAATAAACAACTATTTAAAGACTTTGAAAAAGCCTTTGAAGCAGCTATGGATCCAAAGGCATTCTTTCAGGCTAAGCTTGCAGAGCAAATTCAACGTCACTACAAATACCAAGACACGCCCTACTCTTTAGAACCCAACTGCAAAGAGAGTCCTGGTGGCTTGCGTGACCTTCAAGTGATTTCTTGGGTCAGTAAAGCGGCGCACCTAGGCAATACATTCAAAGATCTCAGTCTTGCTGGTCTAGTTACTCAACGCGAGTTAACTGAACTCAATCGCAACCAGCGTTTTTTAGAGACACTGCGCGCTAACTTGCACCTCCTTGCAAAGCGTAGGCAAGATGTATTGGTTTTTGACTTGCAGGCGCCCCTTGCTGCAGCAATGGGTATCGAAGAAGAATCCTCCAGATTGGCTAGCGAAGCCATCATGCGTCGCTACTATTGGGCAGCTAAAGCAGTCACCCAATTGAATGACGTGCTGCTACAGAATATTGAAGCACTTCTCTTCCCCCAAGAATCCAAAACAACTCACGCGATTTCCGGCGAAGGCAATGAGTGCTTTATTGAGCGTCAAGGTGTTCTAGATATCACTGACCCTCAGCTATTTCAGAAACACCCAGAGCAAATTCTGCGAACCTTCTTGGTGTTTGCGCAAACAGCTAACGTTAAGAGCTTATCCGCAACCATCTTCAGAGCCTTGTACAACGCTCGCCAGAAGATGGATAGCAAATGGCGCAAAGATCCAGTCAACCGCGCACTTTTTATTGAGATCCTAAAAGAGCCGGAGGGAGTTAGTCGCGCATTCCAACTCATGAACCGCACCAGCGTGCTTGGTCGCTACCTCCCTGCCTTCAGAAAAATCGTTGGACAGATGCAGCATGATTTATTTCACGTCTACACGGTTGACCAACACATCTTGATGGTGCTGCGTAATGTACGTCGCTTTATGGTGGTTGAGCACACACACGAGTTTCCTTTCTGTAGCAGTCTGATTGCCCATTTTGAAAAGCCTTGGCTATTGGTCATTGCCGCCCTCTTTCATGACATTGCCAAAGGGCGTGGTGGTGACCACTCTGAACTTGGCAAAGCAGACATGCGCAAGTTTGCAAAAGACCATGGTTTAAACAAAGCAGATACCGAGCTCTTGGTTTGGTTGGTTGCGGAACACTTAAACATGAGTCAAGTTGCTCAGAAACAAGACATTACGGATCCAGAAGTAGTGCAAGCCTTTGCTAAAAAGGTGGGAGATGAGCGCCACCTCACCGCTCTGTATCTATTAACAGTTGCCGATGTCCGTGGAACCAGTCCTAAGGTATGGAATGCCTGGAAAGGCAAACTGTTAGAGGATCTTTATCGAGTAACGTTGCGCGTATTGGGCGGCGCAAAACCAGATGCATCTTCTGAGCTGGCTCAGCATCAAGAAGAGTCTCGGGCCAAGCTACGACTTTATGCAATCGAGGACTCAGCTTATGAGAATCTTTGGAAGCAACTGGATGTTGCTTTCTTCTTGCGCCAAGATGCCGCTGATATTGCTTGGCTCACAAGACATCTCTTCAATAAAGTAGATAGCGAGACACCCGTTGTGCGCGCCAGGCTTTCTCCAGTTGGCGAAGGATTGCAGATTGCTGTCTACGTCAAAGACCAAGAAGACCTCTTCGCCAGAATTTGCGCCTACTTTGAGCGCCACGGGTTCTCGATTTGGGATGCCCGCATTCACACAACTAAGCACGGGTATGCGCTGGATACCTTCCAAATCTCTGGCAGTAACTTAGTAGATGAAGGTGGTAGTTACCGTGACCTTATTCAGCTCGTTGAATACGAACTGACAGCTGCATTGCAAAACAATGATCCACTGCCATCACCAAGCATGGGTAGACTCTCCAGACAGTCACGTACTTTCCCAATTCAGCCACGTGTGCATATGATTCCAGATGAGCGGGGTCACTACTACGCACTGTCTCTTTCAGCTAGCGACCGAACCGGCCTCCTCTATGCAATCTCTAGAGTCTTAGCCAAGCACCAAGTTTCATTACATACCGCACGCATCAACACCTTGGGCGAGCGAGTGGAGGACGTATTCCTGTTGGATGCTGCCAACCTGAGTAAGAATCCCAAACTGCAGATCCTATTAGAGACGGATTTGCTAGAGGCGCTAGGGGCTTAATTAGTAATATCCGCTCATGCTTATTTACAAGCAAGATTGCTACTGCTCGAATGTCCGTTAACGACCTTGATTTCAACCCGTCAACGCAACAGATTGAGCAAAACGTTCTGCCGGTGTTTGATAGTTTAGTGTTTTTCTAGGGCGTTCATTTAATTGTCTTGCTACAGCATTGAGTTTTGCTTGTGAGT
>NZ_JACVOQ010000016.1 GCF_018882325.1 Polynucleobacter sp. 78F-HAINBA
CACAAGCAAAACTCAATGCTGTAGCAAGACAATTAAATGAACGCCCTAGAAAAACACTAAACTATCAAACACCGGCAGAACGTTTTGCTCAATCTGTTGCGTTGACGGGTTGAAATCAAGGTCGTTAGCAGTCATTGATGCATCAACCAAAAGTGTTGAGCGGGTATTCGATTAGAATTAGCTATTATTGGCGTATTTAGGTGTAGCACATTGGTTCTCCCCTGATGAAGAGGCCTAGCTTTAAAGCTAATTAAATCAATTAGTTACAGAAATATGGGTTGAGAACTGCGTGATTCCCTGATTCGCCACCATATCAAGAGGCCATTGCCCACCGGCAGTGGCCTTTTTCTTAGGTAAAGTCGCTTGGGTTCGATCGATGGCTAAATTCTGGAACTTCGTCTTTTTCCAAGCTGGTTGGTTTGCCTGCGTTATTGGCGCCGCCAATCAACAGGTCCTTTGGCCAGTGCTCCTGACTTTACTCTATATTGCCGTGCATATCTGGCGTTCTCCTCAGCAGATTTCGGAGCTCAAACTAATTCTTAAGGCTGCTTTATTTGGGGTGGCAGTTGACACCCTAATCGCTAACTGGGGCTTTTTGAGCTTTGGCAACCCCTGGCCAAGCACCTATCTCTCACCGGCATGGATGTGGACTTTATGGGCTTTAGTGGCCAGCACCCTGAATAGCTCATTGGCTTGGCTACGAGGTAAGCCCATCCTAGGCGCAGTTTTGGGGGCTATTGCTGGCCCCATGTCCTACGAAGCTGGGGTCAGAATGGGTGCTGGAGCATGGGGTGTCGATGGTCAAATCGGCGGCCTAATTCTGCTTGGGCTTGCTTGGGGCATAGCTATCCCCCTCTTTTTCTACTGGGATCGCACCCCAATCAAGGGTGGCTTAGTAAAAAATCCATAAATTCCTATAAAAAGCCGCTTGCAAATAGTACTGTTTTTATATACAGTAACTTCTGAGTTGTTGAAAAGCACGAAAACTTCGGGAAAAAGCCCAATACATAGCGAAAAGGAATTAAAAAATGGCCTTGGATGATAAGAAAAAATCAGCCTCATCAGAATTTGACGGCATGAGCGGAGATAAGCAAAAGGCATTAACTGCAGCCTTGGCGCAAATTGAGAAGCAATTTGGTAAGGGCTCAATCATGAGATTGGGTGATGCAGAGATTCATCAAGATATTCAGGTCGTTTCTAGTGGCTCATTGGGTTTGGATATTGCACTTGGAGTTGGCGGTTTGGCGCGTGGGCGCGTGATTGAGATTTACGGCCCAGAATCTTCAGGTAAGACAACATTGACTTTGCATGCGATTGCAGAGATGCAAAAGATTGGTGGAACATGCGCCTTTATCGATGCTGAGCACGCATTGGATGTCCAGTACGCTTCACGCTTAGGTGTCGATGTAAATAATTTATTGATCTCCCAGCCAGATACTGGCGAGCAAGCTTTGGAAATTGCTGATGCTTTAGTGCGCTCAGGCTCTATTGATTTAATCGTCATTGACTCTGTAGCAGCCTTGGTTCCAAGGGCGGAGATCGAAGGCGATATGGGCGATTCATTGCCAGGCTTACAGGCTCGCCTGATGAGTCAAGCTTTGCGTAAGTTGACTGGCGCTATCAAGCGTACCAATACAACAGTCATCTTTATCAATCAGATTCGTATGAAGATTGGTGTGATGTTTGGTTCGCCTGAAACCACTACTGGCGGTAATGCGCTCAAGTTCTATGCTTCCATGCGTTTAGATATTCGTCGTATCGGTAGCATTAAGAAGGGTGATGAGATTGTTGGTAATGAGACCCGTGTGAAGGTCGTGAAGAACAAGGTATCTCCGCCATTCCGCGAAGCTATCTTTGACATCATGTACGGCGCTGGAATTTCCCGAGAAGGTGAAATTATTGATATGGGTGTTGAAGCCGATATCGTTGAAAAATCAGGCTCTTGGTATGCCTACAATGGCGATCGTATTGGCCAAGGAAAAGACAATGTGCGTGAGTTCTTAAAAGAAAACCCAGCCATTGCTCAAGATATTGAAGCTAAGATTCGTGCGAAATTGGGCGTCAAGGCTGGCACGGCAGTGGTGAGCGACGTGTTGAGTGAAGAAGAGGAAGCATAATTCTTCGATGTCAGAATTAGGCGGCACCGCTAAAAAAAGTAAGAAACAAAGCCCGAGTCTCAAAGCTCGGGCTTTGCGCCTTTTATCGATGCGAGAGTACAGCCGTAAGGGTTTGGCAGCGAAGCTCGAAGAATCTGCGGCAAGGATGCTGAAGTTCCAGGCCCCAAGCGAGGATTCTGAGGGGCTTACCCCAGCAATTCCACTGGCCGTCCAGATTGAGGCAGTTTTGGATGATTTCGAGGCTCGCGGCTGGCTTTCTGATCAGCGCTTTGCAGAGGCGCTAGTCCGGCGCCGTAGTGAACGGTTTGGGGTTCGAAAAATACAGGATGAGCTTGCTCAGGCTGGGGTCGATAGCTCAAAGACAGCAGATTTACTCAAGACTCTTAAGGAAACTGAATATCAACGCGCTCATGAGCTGTGGATGCGTAAGTTTGGTGCATTAGCAACCGAGCAAAAGGAGCGGGCACGTCAGTACCGATTTTTGGCCTCCAAGGGCTTTAGCTCAGATGTCGTGTCTAAGGTGGTAGCTGGGCGACCCGACTAGGGCAATTACGGAGCCAAAATGCGATGTTGCCGCATTGCAGCATGATAGACTTATGGAGTCGGCAAAACCGGCTTTACTAATCCTCATCGCTTGCTAAAAAAGATACCGTTTCGGGAGTAATAATGAAAATTCACGAGTACCAAGGCAAAGAATTACTACGCCAATTTAATGTGCCTGTTCCAAATGGCATTCCTGCATTTAGTGTTGATGAGGCAATTAAAGCTGCCGAAAAGCTAGGCGGCCCAGTATGGGTTGTTAAGGCGCAAATTCATGCAGGTGGCCGCGGTAAAGGCGGCGGTGTGAAATTAGCTCGCAGCATGGATGAAGTGAAAAAGTACGCTTCTGAAATTTTGGGTATGCAGTTGAAGACTCATCAAACTGGTCCAGAAGGTCAAAAAGTAAATCGCCTCCTAATTGAAGACGGCGCTGATATTAAAAAAGAGTACTACTTCAGTATCGTTACTGACCGTGGAACACAGAAGAATGTGATCATGGCGTCCAGCGAAGGTGGTATGGACATTGAAGAGGTTGCAGAATCTCACCCAGAAAAAATTATTAAAGTATTTGTTGATCCATTAATTGGTTTGACAGATGCTGATTGCCAGATCATTGCAAAAGGCATTGGAGTTCCAGATGCTTCTATTCCAATGGCAAGTGATGTGTTCAAGAATTTGTACAAGACCTATTGGGAAACTGATGCGTCATTGGTTGAGATCAACCCATTGATTCTTGAAGGCAACGGCAAGATCAAGGCGCTTGATGCTAAATTCAATTTCGATCCAAATGCCTTGTACCGTCATCCAGAAATCGTGGCTTACCGCGATATCGATGAGGAAGATGCAGCAGAAATCGAAGCTTCTAAATTTGACTTGGCTTACATCTCACTCGACGGCAACATTGGTTGCTTGGTGAATGGTGCTGGCTTAGCAATGGCTACGATGGATACCATTAAGTTGTTCGGCGGCGAGCCAGCAAACTTCCTGGACGTTGGTGGTGGCGCTACTGCAGAGAAAGTAACAGAAGCATTCAAGATCATGCTCAAGAACAAGAGTGTTGAAGCGATTTTGGTCAATATTTTCGGCGGAATTATGCGTTGCGACGTGATCGCTGATGGCGTAGTTACTGCATGTAAAGCGGTGAACTTGACTGTACCTTTGGTTGTGCGCATGAAGGGTACCAATGAGGAGTTGGGTAAGAAGATTCTTGCAGACTCTGGCTTGCCAATCATTAGCGCCGATTCAATGGCAGAAGCTGCTACTAAGGTAGTTGCCGCTGTTGCGAAAAACAAATAATCAAGGAACTTCAATATGTCTATTTTGGTAAATAAAAATACTAAAGTAATTACTCAAGGTATTACTGGTAAGACTGGCCAATTCCACACTGAGAAGTGCCAGGAATACGCAAACGGTAAAAACTGTTTTGTAGCTGGTGTAAATCCTAAAAAAGCAGGCGAGTCTATTTTCAATATTCCAATTTATGGAACTGTAAAAGAAGCCGCCCAGCAAACTGGTGCCACTACTTCTGTAATTTATGTTCCGCCTCCTGGCGCAGCTGCTGCAATTTGGGAAGCTGTTGAAGCTGATCTCGATTTTGTTATCTGTATTACTGAAGGCATTCCAGTCAAGGATATGTTGGAAGTGCGTAACAAGATGCATGCAAAAGAAGCTGCTGGTGGCAAGAAGACTTTATTGCTTGGCCCAAATTGCCCTGGAATTATTACTCCTGACGAAATCAAAATCGGCATCATGCCTGGCCATATTCATAAAAAGGGTCGTATCGGTGTAGTTAGCCGTTCTGGTACTCTGACTTATGAGGCGGTTGGTCAGTTGACATCAATTGGTTTAGGTCAGTCCACTGCAGTCGGTATCGGTGGCGATCCAATTAATGGCTTGAAGCACATTGATGTGATGCGTATGTTTAACGAAGATCCTGAGACTGATGCAGTCATCATGATTGGTGAAATTGGTGGACCAGATGAAGCTGAAGCAGCTCGCTGGTGCAAAGACAATATGAAGAAACCAGTTGTTGGCTTTATCGCTGGTGTAACAGCGCCCCCTGGAAAACGTATGGGCCATGCTGGCGCATTGATTTCTGGTGGTGCCGATACAGCGGATGCCAAGCTTGCCGTTATGGAAGAGTGTGGCTTTAAAGTAACAAGAAATCCTTCAGAAATGGCTGCTTTGCTCAAAGCCATGTTGTAATCAAGGAAGCATGCCGATTCGTCGGCATGCTTACTGTAGCGCCCAGTAGTCAAAACTAAAATATATAAAAGTACGGAGACATTATGGATTTTTCAGCATTTTCAGATGCAACCTTTTGGGCTGCACTACTTTCAATCATCGTTGCCAATATTTTGTTATCTGGCGATAACGCGGTTGTTATCGCTTTAGCATCTCGCAACTTACCGCCCGCACAGCAAAAGAAAGCTATTTTCTGGGGTAGTGCTGCAGCCATCATTTTGCGTGTAGTACTCACAATTACCGCAGTTGCTTTATTAACTCTGCCTTATTTAAAAATCGTTGGCGGTTTGCTGTTGCTCTACATCGGTATTCAATTGTTGTCTGATAGCGGTGGCGAAGAGCATATGGAAGCAAAGACCAGCATCTGGGCTGCTATTCGTACGATCTTGATTGCCGACTTGGTGATGAGTCTGGATAACGTTTTGGCAGTTGCAGCAGCCGCCCAAAAAGGTCCAGAGGAAACTCGCTTACTCTTGTTGATTATTGGCTTGGGTATGTCCATTCCATTAATCATCTTTGGTAGCGCTATGTTGCTAAAAGTGATGGAACGCTTCCCAATCATCATTACTTTGGGCGCAGGTCTTTTGGGCTTGTTGGCTGGCGGTATGTTGGTAGACGATCCAGCAATCAAAGACAGCATTCAGGCTGCCCTGGGCGATGCTAAATTGGCCTTTGAAATTATTGGTGTAGCAATAGTTATTCTTGTTGGTACTTACTTCAAGAAAAGAAACGCAGCTAAAGCAGCGCACTAATTTTTTCTCGCATTAATCAGAAAAGCCGGCCCTCAAAGCCGGCTTTTCTTACATTTGGACATCTTGAGTATGTTGGGTATAGACTGGATGATGAGGGGTTTAACCCTCAGGAGCCAATCAATATGTCTACACAAGATCAGCAGCAAGAATCTGGATTTACCTTAATTGAGGTAATGGTGGTGGTTGCCATCATTGGTATTTTGGTAGCAGTCGCCGTTCCTCAATATCAAGATTACATTGCACGTAGCCGCATCGTAGAGGGTATGAATTTATCCTCCAGCGCTAAGCTGGCAGTGACCGAGGCTTTTGCTAGCGGAGGCACGGTGCCAATGGATAAAGCAACTAGTGGTTCATTTACCTTTGTACCAACGCGTAGTGTGAAGTTAATTGAGATCACGCCTTCTGGTGCTATTGCCATAGACTTTCAGAATAACGTTGCGCCGGAAGATAAGAACACATTGCACCTCATTCCGACGAATGACCCAGATGCCAATGTCCCCAAAGCAATTGATTTATCTAAGCCCGAGGGATCAACTTGGGCTGGCGGGTGGTCTTGTCGTTCTACTGAAACCAATCTGCTCCCTCAGTTACTCCCATCAGAGTGCCGCATTACCAAGTAACTTAGTTATCAATACTCCATAAGAAATTAAGCCACCTCATGAACTGACCCCTAGTAGTTGGACAATTTAATTAGGTTAGCACGAGGGATTGAGTTCGGTATTGCACCGGACTTAATCCCTTTAGTTTTTGTTTGATCCGATCATGGTTGTAGTAATGGATGTATTC
>NZ_JACVOQ010000017.1 GCF_018882325.1 Polynucleobacter sp. 78F-HAINBA
TGAACTGACCCACAAAAGTTGGACAGTTTAGTTAGGTTACCAGAAGGGATTGAGTTCGGTATTGCACTGGGCTCAATCCCTTTAGTTTTTGTTTGATCCGATCATGGTTGTAGTAGTGGATATATTCATGTAGCCCTGTTTTAAATGCCTGCACGCTCTCAAACTTCTCTTGGTAGAAGAACTCTGTCTTCATCATCCCAAACCAGTTTTCCATGACAGCGTTATCTAAGCAATTGCCTTTTCTAGACATGCTTTGAGTGATACCCTTTTGCTTAAGCATCTGTTGGTAGAGTGCGATTCGATAATGCCAACCTTGGTCTGAGTGCAGCATAGGCTTGTCTTTGGATTGGAGTCTCTTAAAGGCTTTTTGAAGCATTTGCATCACCATATTCATTTGGGGGCGGTCGGCGATCTCGTACGAGATGATCTCTTGGTTATATAGATCCAACACGGGGGAGAGGTACACCTTGTGACCTAAGACATTGAACTGCGTGACATCGGTTACCCACTTTTGATTGGGTTTAGCTGCACTGAACTTACGCTCCAGTAAATTGGGCGCTGCCTTGCCTTCAGGACCCTTATAGGATTGATAGCGCTTGGGTCTCACGGTCGATTTAAGGTGAAGTCTGCCCATCAGCTTTTGCACCGTCTTTGGATTGAGGTAGCAGTTCTGATGTCCTAGCTCCTCTTGCACACGCCGATAACCATAGCGACCTTTGTGGCGATGGTAGATGGTCTTAATGCTCTCCTTGACCTCGCGATAGGGATCCGCTTTACTACCAGCGCCAAGCTGGTAGTAATAGACGCTTTTGGCCATATTAGCCACCCCCAGAATAGTTTGTAGTGGGTGCTGCCGCCTTAACTCAGTGATGACTTGGGCTTGCTCTTGCTTGCCAAGTACTTTTGCTGGGCTAAGGCTTGCAGCTTTTTTAGATAAGCGTTCTCCACCTCTAAGTAGTGCAGCTTACGTAGAAGCTCATCCGGTGTGAGCTCAGAAGAAGGTTTGGCTAAAAGCGCTTGGATCTCATGACGTTTAGGCATCGATGGGCGTCCCCGAGGTTTGGGTTCTAGGGCTGTAATACCACCTTCATTGTAGAGGCGTTGCCAAACCAAAATGGTACTAGGGGAGGCAATATTAAAGTGGGCGGACGTAGACCGCGGGGATGCGCCGTAGGCCCTCATGTGCTCGAGCACCAATAGTTTGAACTGTGGGGTGTACTGTTGATAACCCCTCTTTTGGAGACCAGATATTCCATGTAGTTTATGGGTCAAAACCCATTTACGGACATCGGTGGTATTAAGGCCGTAACGATTAGCTACCCTGAGGTAGCCCCCAGACCTTAAATACTCAGTAACCACTTTTAGCTTGAACTGAGTGCTGTGTTTGCTCATGAAGCTGACCCCTTTGAGTTGGATTTAGTGTCCAACTTTTGTGGGTCAGTTCA
>NZ_JACVOQ010000018.1 GCF_018882325.1 Polynucleobacter sp. 78F-HAINBA
TGAACTGACCCCCAAAAGTTGGACGCTATGTCCAACCAAGGGGGTTTTGTTTTATGAGCAAGTACAACAAGCAGTTCAAACTAAAGGTAGTTAAGGAGTTTTTAAAGTCAGGCGGTCAAAAACGGGTTGCTCACTTATTTGCAGTTAATCACTCGCAGGTCCGAGACTGGTCTTTAGCCTATCAAGCGCATGGCCCTGATGGCCTTGCTCCAGACCATCAACGTCACCCTCCCCAGTTCAAGCTCGAAGTGCTGCAGTACATGGCCAAGCACCAAGTATCGGCCAGACCAGCTGCGGCCCACTTTGGTATCCGTAGCATGAGCACTGTATTGCGATGGCAAAAACTCTACAATGAAGGCGGTATTACAGCCCTTGCCAATCGACAGAGAGGACAACAGCCTATGTCCCAATTTAATATCAAAGCATTGCTCAAAAAGCCCATCTCGGAACTCACGCCTGCAGAGTTACGAAGACGTCTGGAGTATGCCGAAGCGGAGGCTGCCTACCTAAAAAAGTTAGAAGCCTTAGCTCAGAGCAAAGCTGTAAAAGAGAACAAGCTCAAGTAATTACTGAGCTAAGGCAGCATTACCGTTTATTAGACTTACTGCTGATCGCCAAAATGGCTAAGAGCGTGTATTACTACTGGCGAGAGGCCAGTAGTAAAGCTGATCCTTATCGGGACACTAAAGACCATATTACCCAGATCTTCAATGTCCATCAGGGTCGCTATGGCTATCGGCGAGTGCACTTAGAGCTACGCAATCAACATCAATACTTAAACCACAAGACAGTGCAAAAGCTCATGGGACAACTAGGGCTTAAATCCACCGTGCGCCCCAAGCGCTATCAGTCTTATAAAGGGGGCATTGGCAAGGCAGCCCCCAACTTGTTAGAGCGCAACTTTGTAGCCAAAGCGCCCAACCAAAAGTGGGTGACCGACGTCACCGAGTTCAATATCAAGGGTGAGAAGGTTTATCTCTCGCCCATCTTAGATTTATACAATCAGGAGATCATCTCTTATGAGATTGCCGACAGACCACAGATCAGTTCGGTCATGCAGATGCTCCAAAAGGCTTTTAAGCAACTAAGGTCAACGGATAAGCTGCTGTTGCACTCCGATCAAGGTTGGCAATACCAAATGGGGTTGTATCAAGAGGCTTTACGTAAGCAAGGCATTACTCAGAGTATGTCTAGAAAAGGTAATTGCTTGGATAACGCGGTTATGGAAAACTGGTTTGGGATTATGAAGACCGAGTTCTTCTATCAAGAGAAGTTTGAGAGTGTGCAGTCGTTTAAAGCGGGGCTAAAGGAATACATCCACTACTACAACCACGATCGAATCAAACAAAAACTAAAGGGATTGAGCCCGGTGCAATACCGAACTCAATCCCTCGTGCTAACCTAACTAAACCGTCCAACTACTGGGGGTCAGTTCA
>NZ_JACVOQ010000001.1 GCF_018882325.1 Polynucleobacter sp. 78F-HAINBA
ACCCTGAGGTAGCCCCCAGACCTTAAATACTCAGTAACCACTTTTAGCTTGAACTGAGTGCTGTGTTTGCTCATGAAGCTGACCCCTTTGAGTTGGATTTAGTGTCCAACTTTTGTGGGTCAGTTCATGGCGGGGCTTGAGGAATATCTTCTCTGTATTTACAAATACAACATCTGGCTGGCGGTGGGTGTAGTCAGCGCCCATATTGTCTCTGTATCCCACCCTGCTAACAGGGAAATTTACAGGGAATTTTGGTAAAAATAGGCCTGATTTTTCTAAAAATAGACGGCCAACTCCCTAAATATATAGCCATCTGACCAAATCCATGATTTGGGAACAGGGAATAACAGGGAATTACGAGTTTTACAAAGAATCAATTAATTCTTTAATTGCTGAAGCCTTCCATACAACCCCAATATCAGACTCAGCATTTATACGGCCACTATAAATGCCAATAAACTTAGACACCGGGCCGCCAAATGCAGCAGACCCTCCGCCTGACATGGCCACCATTCCACCACTTCTATACGCAATCACGGGAGATCCGGATTGTCCTTGGCGGCTACGGCAGTCAATAAGCTGAATAGGCAGTCCACCATAGTTAATAGCAGGCTCTGAAGCTAGAAATCCTGTAGCCCAAACCCCAAATACGCCACCAGCAGCCATTCCGAAAGGGAAGCCTATCACGCTAATAGAGTCAGCTGGACCAACAAAAATATCAGGCCCAGGATTAGCCAGATCATAGGGAATTTGTTCTACATCGACGAGGTTAGCTAGAGACAAAGCAACAAAATCTGCTGTTGCGCCGAGCGTTGGGTGCTCATGCCAACGGGGCACACCATCCACCAAAAGAGGCTCCAACTTAGATACCCATTGTCCAAGAGCGCCTTTTTTATTGTGAAGTATAGAAATTTGATTTGGAATGCCGCCGGTTTTTGAGAGTAAATCACCGGTCTCTTGATTTCGCCCTGTAACGTTGTGACGATTTGTAATTAAATAAGTATCTTTACTAGTGTTTACTAGAAATCCTGTTGCCGTCGAAAGGATCTGCCCATTAAACTGCATTTCAATAAAGAGCGACTGAACCGATGGCTGCGCAATGACTGACATATAGGCTACTTTACCCAGCGATATGCCGACTGATGTTCGCCGACCATTAGTGGCCAAGAGCCAAAAACTTGAGTCATCTCTAAATTCGTAGCTGTTTTTAAGTTAAGGTGCATTGGAAACAACTTTGAAGAGAATTCCTTTCCAGTCACTTTCTGGGCAGAATCGAGCTTAAGCTTTTTAATAATATTAGGGGGAATATTTGATTTGCATTTTTCTAAAACATTTGTCAGTCGATCATCCGCACTCACAATGCACACATTCTCATTGCCGTGAATGTGTGCCAAATGAATCCCCATAGCGATAATTAAATGATCAAAAGCCCCCATCGGAGCATGATTCTTCTTGCCCCTTGTAATTTGATAATAATGATCAATGGGCGCGACCAGATCAATCGCCAAAACATGATATCTAGATAATTCATAGTGATAAAAGAAATTTCCATTATGGATATCGCGAACAAATTGGTCGCAAATTGAATCGTAAACCCGCTTATCAATCGTTCTCTTCTTTTTAACGTGTTTATTCCAGTGCCCAAAGGCATGTTTTGCAAAAACGCTAAAGGTTTCTGCAATACAAAAATTGGGAATATATAAAAAGAGGTCAGCTTCATTCGATCTAACCGAATCCAGGATTATTTGAATTCGCTCTTTTGCTCTAATGGAGTTAAGAGATCTTGGCAAATAATAGCCAGCTACTAAATTTGTATCCAAAAGGAGGTATTTGACTGGCATCTGTTAATGGTACTTCGGATCAATTCTCGAGCCAAGCGATCTATTTACATAACCCCCAATTATGCGACTACCTACTTTTGACCATCGAGATTGGCTAAATCAAAGATATCCACACACTCCCCGACAAACCTATCTGGCACCACAAGCTGCCCAGCCATACTCATCAGTAAATGCCCCGTGAATCACTTATCGCAAGCAATTCCCTTGGGTAATTACACAGTCAGGAAATGAAACCATTGACCAATTACTTATCAGGATTTTGGACCGGGTCTAGGTTGCTTATAGCGGTTATAACCCCATAAATACTGGTTTGGCATTATCGAGATGAGTTCCTCCAAAGCCTTATTAATTTGCGTTGCTGCAAGTTGATGATCATCCGAAAGCAATTCGCCAAGTGCTATAGCATGGAATCGGTAACCTTTACTTCGATTTAGCCGTTCCACACCAACTATAAAAATCGGGCTCTCTCGAATCAATTGAAGGCGCTTTATAAGATTCATAGTATAGGCAGGTCTTCCGAAAAACGGAGCGTAAACTCCACCGCCTTCTGGAGGAATATGGTCTGCCAAAATCCCAATAGGCCGACCTTTTTGCAGCGTGCCAATGAGTTCCTTTACCCCTCTCGAATTTGCCGGCACCATTTGTAAATTTGGGTATTTTCTAAAGCGACTAAGAAATAGTTTGATCCAATTTTTTCGCGGTATTTTAAATATACCAACTCCAGAATATCGCTGCGTTATGTAAGGCAAAAGCATTTCAAAACAACCAACGTGAGCAGAAACAAATATTGCACCCTTACCCAATGCCAGAGCCCGATCTATTGGACCCCAATCCCCACTAGAAACTAACTTATTAAGTCTTTGAAAATTTCTAGGCGCCCACAAATAAGGAAGCTCTAAATACATTTTCATCATTTCAATTAAAACCAAGCAATCAACAAATGCGCCTCTATTTTGGAATGCCTGTTGAAAATTTTCTCTTGCTCTTCTTTTATATCTTCCTGGAAAAATCCACATCACGATCCCAGAAAATGTTCCCAAGATATGCAAACATGAAAGGGGGAGGAAGCTTAAAAGCCAGAAAATTAAAATAGCAGATCGGGCATAAATTTTATCTAGCATCTTAGATTATTTGAATTGACTTGGCTTAATAAAAAATAGACTTTGCAACTATTATTCCGCCTTTTTAAACCGCGGAAATTTCTTATAAATAAACCCTGGAAGAAGTGTATTTCTAAGTAAGTCAATGAAAATTCGACGCTTTTGTTTTTGTGGCAGTCGCCTCAGCAGCTTTACGAATTCAGGCGAGCTCAATTCTCCATGGTATTGCGCGCGATCAAATGAATCAAACAGAAATGGATTCTGATCTCGAATAATATTTCGCTCTTGCTCAATATTTACAATTTGAGAATTTAAATTAGCTATTTGAAATGACTCTATTAAAAGGGTTGGCTTATGCGATTTAGCGCCATCAATCAAGCCTGATAGTGCAACCGGCGCAAAATGATCTAAATAAGGCAATAAATTATCGACGATAGGATCATCAGAATTCCAGACAAACAATCGTTGGGCGTAGCAACCAGGAGTATGTTGATCTAAATTTGTTAGACCAGCACCCCAGGAGATGAAAAAATTACCCTTATTATTTGAAAGTTCTGGAATTAAAACTGGGCAATAAGAATATTTTTTACCGGGGTCTGCATTAAGTGCCCCCACTAAGCGACTAATATGGTCGGCAAATATAGTCTCATTTGGCATATTTATACAAAAGAGATCTCCATCCATGAGCATGGGGTCAGTAATCAGAATATCCCTGATTACTGACCCCATTTTTCGCCAAGAAACTTTTTTAGCTCCACTTAATTTTTTAAAATTGACTTTGCGTAGCTCTATAGAAGCACCTATCTCATTAATTAATTGCAATACCTCACCCTCATTAGACTCCGCAATATCAACGGCCAGCACCAATCTAATATTTTGATAGTTTTGAGAGCACGCATTGCTCAACAGTCGCTTAAGATTCTCCCGATCATATTCCTTCACAACAAGATATAAATGAACCTTTTTTTCACTCACAATATCCTTTGATAGACATCGCTCCTCAAGCGCCGTCTTTCGGCTCAACAACCCTTCGTATATATTTTTCAAGGATGAATCAAGTCTAAATTCTTTTTGAAAAATTTCCTGAGCCTTTCTAGCCAGCTCAATCGCTTTTGGAGGATTTTGTATAACCCAATTGATATGCGATTTAATTTGATCAACCACTTTATTCGCCGGAAGCGACGTATCAACGTACAGAAGAGTATCTCCAAAATATTTTCGGAAAAATGGATTCTCATCACAAATAGAAACAACTCCAGCTGCTAGGGCTTCAAATAATCGATTTGAGCTCATTTCACTTTCTAAGTGGGCCTCTGATGAAAGTACTAAGGCTATTCCAGCTTGATTTAAGGCCCTCACCATTGAAATCCCATCAAATGGTAGCTCCCCCATATAACCCCTATAACCACCCCACACCTTTACACCATGAAGAAGTTGTGGCCCATAAATTTTTATTGAACCGCTCGAATCGAGCATTTTCAGAACTTCCTGATGTCGAGACTTACCCTTACCCAGCCGCTCCCAATTTATGCCTGCATAAAATAATTTACCCTCCCCTATACCGGGCTCCATAATTGGCTCAGATAGTGAGCAAAACATTTTGAAAAATGGTTTTAAACGAGTCGGGTCATTGCAAATCATACGGGAAATCATTTTGTCCGCACCCGTGCCATTGCAACTTAAAAAGTCATCATGACTAAGTAAATTAGTCGTGTATTTCCTGTAACCCCAGTCGTGGAAAAATTTTTCCGGATTCCATAGGGTCACAAATGAAAAAATGTTATAGGCTTTAGGGGTTTCAAAATGCAAATGGATAACAAAATCGAGATCTTTCTGGGTCATTTGAGTGAAAGGGGGTGTCATGAGCCTTCCTCGCCAATCAACCACGATACATTCCAACCCTAAACTATGGGCAGACTTTTTAAGTCTCTCTATATTTTCATCTTCTGCCACCTTGATGTCAGGCCATAGCTTAATAACTCCAAACCTTCCCAATAAGGTTTTAGGTAAATTGCTCACTACCGCCTCCGCTTTTCAAAATAACTCAAGGCTTTCACTATGCCATCTTTGAACGTCATATCCGCGGAAAACCCAAACTCTCTCTGCTTCTTAGTATCCCCCGCTCTAGCAAAAACCCCTTCAGGCTTCGTGCTGGTGCCAATTACCCTAGGGTTGTAGCCAACTTCATTGGCCGCCATCAAAGCAAAATCCTTAAATGATGTATATATTCCCGTGGAAAGGTTAATCGCAGAACCATCATCAACTTTATCCATAGTAGACAGCACGCCTAAAATACAATCATCGATATATATAAAATCCCTCATTTGATTACCCGTACCCCAAACCATGAGCGTATCGCTTCCAGCCCCATCAAGCGCTCTACGACAAATACTTGGAAATGGATATGCGCCATCTTGATCCTCTCCATAGCCAGAAAAGGGTCTATAGGTTACCGACTTTAATCCATGATTCTTGTGAGCCAATCGAGCTAAATACTCATGAGTTAGTTTTGCCCAACCGTAAGACATATCAGGCATACCTATGTCGCCATTAAAATCAATCATCCCCTCTTCCAAGAGGATGTAACTCTCAGGACCTTGGCGGCCAATTGGATAAGCTGCGCTCGAGCTAAAACAAACAATTTTTTGGGGGGTTGTTTTTTGAGCCCATTTCCAAAATAATGCATCAATTGCTAGATCTTCAGCTACCGCAAGGGGATTAAATTCAATCATTTCGCGACCACCAACCATTGCCGCCAAATGAAAAACATCATCAAAATCTGCATCTAAATTAACTTGAAAGTAATTTCTGCAGTCCTGTTTTATATATTCAAAATTAGAATAATCAAATGGGTTATACAGTGGCCAGCCTTTTTCTCTTGGACATATCCCCCCAGTCAGAGGAACAATACTATCTACACATATCACTTGATCACCTCTATCAAGTAAAGCCTTACATAAATGTCGACCAACAAAACCAGCACCGCCGGTTACAAGAACTTTTTTCATTTTGGTTATTCAGGATAATAGGTATTTGAGAATTAATGCTTATTAGACAGTATCAATTCGATTATTTTAGATGCAATCTCATGCCATTCTTCGCGTTTATATACATTCGAAATTTTTAACTCAGCCCTATAACGTGCATCGTCATCAAGCACGTAAAACTTAATCGCGCTCCTCCATGCTACAAAATCAAGGGGGTCTAAGTGAATAGCCAACCCTTGCGAAGCTTCCGGCATGGACGAGGAAGATGATGCTATACATAGCTTATTAAAGGCCAAGGACTCTGAAATGGGGATTCCCCATCCCTCATAAAATGAAGGATACAGCGTGAAAAGGCAATGTTTATAAAGCCAAGCAAGTTGTGAATCCTGGATATCCTTTAAATGAAATACTCGATTAACCAATTTTGGATCGCGGGCAATTCGATTTAAAATACTCTCAGCGCCATACCCCCGATCTCCAACGATCACCAAATCAACATGCCGCATTACATCATCATCGGCAAATGTTTCCCAAAGATCACATAGCAATTCATAATTTTTTCGAGCAACTACTGTACCAACCACAAGAATAAATTTTTCACAATTAAAGTTATAATTTTTAACCTCCACCCCCTCTATGTCCCGAGATAAATTAGCTCCAAGGGTTGCAATAGCTACTTTAGGCATTTCTTGTCCCAATTCAATACATAACTTTTGAAAATCCAATAATGTGGATTGAGAATTACATATCACAAGATCAGCTTTCGCAAGCATTCCTAGTGAAGAAGAAAATTTCTTATGCGCTGAACGTGAATAAAAGTGAGGAAACAATAGAGGTGCAAAATCATGGCAAAACAAGATAATTTTCAGATCAGTATTTTGACGAAATTTTTTGTAGTCTACTTGGTTGATAGTCATCCATAAATGACTGACATTCAGATAGCAATCCCCCTTAGCCCAAGCAATGCTACGTCTGATTCCCATAGCCCCCTTAATGGCATCCAACCTCTTGATCAAGCTATTCTTTAATCGATCCCAAGATGAGGGAAGCTTATTACACTTAAGCTGCTTTAAAAAATAATTAGAAGCAGGAATAAACCCCTTCTCAAAAGGTTTGCCAATGCAAAATAAAGCATCGCCAGCAAATTCATTCGACAAAAATTCAAAAAGAGCTCTCTCTAGTCGCGGAATCCCAGTTAAGGTTTTACCCCTTAAGCGGTATATAAGATTTATATCAAGTACGATTCGAGCCATATAATTTATTTGAATATTTTTATAAATCTAAATTCAATACTCACTAGCGCCCTGTATTGTTCGCTGCTGGATGTTTTATCCCTAAGAGCCCACGCAAAAACTTTCTCAAATAACTAATGTTTAATGCCGCCCAAGGGTTAACACGAAATGCGCTGTAATAATAAGATCGAGCCATTTTATCTGCACCTGCACGATGCAGCTCACGAAATGTTCGCAACAAAGGGAGCGCCCTTAGCTCGTTTTGTAACTGAATTTTTTCTGGGGTATTTGGTAATTTTTTTAGCGGGAAAGCGTATGCATTCTCATGTTCAATGAGTAATAAATTTGCATCTCGAAAAGAATGGTGTGTGCGTTGATTTATTCTTACCTGCGCCTCCGAAAATCTAACGCATCGTCCATGCAATAATATCAATGAATAAAATGCCAAATCCTCACAAACTCGAAATGTTTCTGGAAACGGAAGCTGGTGAATAAACTCACGCTGTATAACAGCTGCACCAATACCAACAGTTGGGCGCAGGCTAAGCAATTCACCTCTAAAGTTTATCCAATTATCCTTTGATAAAGGAGGCGGAGAAGTCAAATGACTTTTTCTATTTGGCAGTAATGTTATGCGTCCACCAAAAACCATATTTGGAAAGTTATTTTCAACGATTGCCTTTTGAAAACGTTCAATGGAATTTGGCAACAACTCATCATCCGAATCTAAAAACAGTATGTAATTAGATTGGGCCATTGATACGCCAACATTTCTAGCTCTACCAGGCCCTAAATTTTCCTGCCTATGAAAGATTAATGGAATCGGGCTAATAAATGACATACGCTCTATCACATCCCTAATACCATCAGTAGAGCCGTCATCGACAACAATCACCGCATCAACAGGTACACTCTGAGTAAAAATAGACTGTAACGTTTGAGAAATGCAATAGGCACGATTAAAAACTGGAATAACTACGGAAATACCCTGACTACTCATCATAATATAAGCCATCTCAACAAAGATAATTTATTTAACTGTCGATTATCCCATCCACCAAGGGGATTCCAATTAATATGGCAAGAATATTTTTAGATGTCACCAATACTGTGCGATCCATTTCAACCACGCCCAATGGGATAGACAGAGTTGAAAGGGCCTTCATAAGAGCACTGCTACAAGCACCAAATGAGTGGGATGTGGCCTATGTCTGTCGAAACACATTTGGTTTTATGAAAATTTCAAAAAGTAGGGTAGAGCATTTTTTAAACAGATTTTCTTCTTCAGAAATTAATGTACATTCTAAAAATATTGAATTTCAGAGAATAAAACAAAAGCTTCTATCCATTGGTCCTTTTATCCGACTAGAAGATGCCGATATCTATCTGGAATGCGATGCCATACGACATTTAGGTAGATGGCCCTACTTTAAAAGTGTGCGTAAAAAAAATAATTTTCATCATGTTTCTTTTTGCCATGACTTGATTCCAGTTAAATTTCCACACTGGGTAAAATCAAACGAATATGTCGAAAGATTTAGATCTGGTATTTTAGTCGCAACAGCTGCTGATACCGTAATTTGCAACTCAGAAAATACCAAAAATGATTTTTTAGAGTTTTGCCACCAAACAAAAATATTACCCCCAAAATTAACAATAATTCCCCTAGGCTGCGATACCATTCATCAAACCGAACGGCCCAGCCAGTATCAGCTACCTTGTAAAAGATTTGTGTTGTGCGTAGGAAGTATTACGGATAGAAAAAATCACGCTCTTTTACTAAATATATGGTCTGAATTCTCCAATAACTCAAAAATGGGTGAAATTGGATTAGTTATTGCCGGGTCTAAAGGTAATGGTGCAGATAAAATCATTGAACGTATAAAGTTAGACCCTAGACTTCAAAAAAGCGTTATACACATTGAGTCTCCGACTGACAATGAATTATCTTGGCTTTATGGCAACTGTCTATTCTCTGTATATCCATCTAGATATGAAGGATGGGGTCTACCAGTAACTGAAAGTCTAGGCTACGGAAAGATCTGCATCACCGCCAATACCTCCTCCCTGCCCGAGGCTGGGGAAGGGTTTACCATAATGCTTGATCCACTAGACCATCAAAATTGGAAGGAAACAATAATCAATTTAGTGAAAAACAATGAACTGAGGTTAAGCTTAGAACTTAAAATCAAAAGGGCTTACATACCTCGAAATTGGTCGATGGTTTCGGAAGATTTGAGAACACTTCTATCCAATATTATGCTGACCCTGAACAAATGAACTTTATACTTCGCAAATTTGGCTTTAGCACAGTCGAAAGCCAAACATTTCTATGGCTAATACGTTCCTATATTTGGCCCCATCGCAAAAATTTTGCAATCATTTGGGCCTCCATTATTGTTGCCGTGATGGCGTCAAGCACAGTAATCATGATGATCAAGCCGGCTTTGCAGGCATCATTCGGCAATCACCCAACTATGCCAATCATGTTGATAGCAATAATCATAATGCTCGCTTCAATAGTGGCAGGAATTAGCCAATATGTTCAAACAATCATATTAGAAAAAACAGGACTGAATATAGTCGCAGAACTAAGGCGGGATCTATTTAACCATATATTAAAGTTAGACGTAAGTTATTTAATGCGAAACCATGTTGGGCAATTATCAGCAATCTGCATGGAGGAAACCGCATTAGTAAGGGATATTACTGGCAGAATATTTGTTGGCTCTTTACAAGATACTCTCTCCTTCGTCTTTCTTATCGGGATTGTTATTTATCAAGATTGGCAATTAGCATTAGTAGCGATGATTGCAGTTCCCTTGCTTGCAATTGGAAAGGGGCAACTCTCAGTTCGTCGAAAAAAATTAATGCGTCAATTACTAGAAAGCAGATCACAACTGATATCTCGAATCTCAGAAACTCTATTCAATGTTCGTCTAGTGAAAATTTTTAGCGCTGAAGAACGAGAAACAGATCGAATGCACCAATCATTTGAAGATTTATCCAAATTACATTTAGATACTTTACGAGCCCGATCTCTCTCACTCCCACTTAATGAAGTGATAACTGGCACCTGTATCATTCTTGTAATGTTAGTAGGATCTTGGCGAGCGAATCTAGGCGTAATGACGCTACCTGCTTTAACCACCATCTTAGTTGCCCTCATTTCTGCTTACCGCCCATTAAAACGTTTAGATGATTTTGGAAATTCTATACAAGAGGGCATTACTGCAGCCGAACGCATCAAAGAAATTCTAGACTTAGACTCCGAAGTAAAAGATGCTCCAGATGCGAATGAGCTCTTAGTTGGAAATGGTGAAGTCGTTTTCGAAAACGTTGATTTTCATTACTCGGAAGATAAACCATGCCTTCGCAAGATCAATCTAAAAATACCAGCAGGTAGCACAGTAGCGATAGTGGGTCCATCTGGCGCCGGGAAAAGTAGTTTAATCAATCTTATTCCAAGATTTTTTGATCCCGTTGGCGGGAAGTTATTAATCGATGGCACAGATATCAAAAACGTTACACAAAAATCCTTACGAAATAGCATTGCCATGGTTACCCAAGAAACGCTTCTTTTTGATGATAGCGTGGCCAATAATATCGCCTATAGCTACCCCAAAGCTACTCGCGCGGAAATTGAAAATGCAGCAAAAGCTGCTGCTATTCATGAATTTATCAGCTCGCTTCCACTGGGCTACGACACCTTAATTGGAGCCCGAGGCATTAAATTATCGGGCGGTGAACGTCAACGGCTCTCCATTGCAAGATCGCTCCTTAAAGGCAGCCGGATTCTTCTGTTGGATGAGGCAACCTCTTCACTGGATAATATTTCTGAACAAGACGTCAAGCAGGCAATCATTCATTTACCAAATAAGCCGACACGAGTTGTCATCGCACATCGCCTTAGCACCATTATTGATGCCGATTTAATCGTGGTAATGGATCAAGGTGCAATTGTTGAGTTTGGCTCCCATAAACAGCTACTTAAAAATAATGGGCTTTATACCAAACTTTATCTTATGGATCAAGAAATCAGCGTAGTCTAGATAGAACTATCTCATCAAATGCATTGGACATATGAATTAGTGCTTTATTAATCCCATATAGACAGAAAGAAGCTTCTCAATGGATTGGCTTGGGTTAAAGTTTTTTGCATGACGAATTGCAGAAATTGACATATTCTCCTTTTCATCTTTTGACATTGAAAATATTGTAGCAATACATTGAGTCAAAGAGCTAACATCATTGGGAGGGAATAAATATCCCGTTACCCCATCCACAACTATATCCAATGCACCGCCATGACTGGTCGCAACTACCGGAACTCCACGAGATGCGGCTTCAAGCATAGTTAAACCAAATCCTTCAGGCTTCGAGCTAGATGAAGAAATTAATAGATCACTTATCGCTAAAACATTCTCAATGCTCTCTCTAGATCCGCTGATAAATTTTACTGAATTATTCATACCGCTCTTCAAGCAAAGTTCCACGACCTCCTTGAAATATCTTTTACTAACTATATTTCCCACGATGATCAGAACGCAATTCTCTTGGCGAAAATGGGTCCAAGATTGCAAAATCAGATTGAGACTCTTCCATCGAGTTATTCTTGCAATAACAGATGCCACCTTCGTACCATCCCTAATTTGAAGATTTTTTTTGAAATCGTCTAGTGCCTTACTAGTATTACCGTCTGAGTTTTCAACCCAGTTGGGCACATATCTCATCTTTTCGGGATTAACTCCATATACATCAATCGCGTGCCTTAACAAAGCCCGCGATGGAACAATAACGATGTCACCATAAGTCATTACTTTGCTGTACATTTTTTTTAGAAGAAAATGCCCATAAAAGCTATGAAATGTTGTTACAAAATGGGTTGAAGTAGTTTTACAGGCAATATAACTGGACCATGCTGGTGCTCTAGAGTGAGCATGCACGACATTGATTTTGTATTTTTGTATGATGCGCATTAATTTAAATGCATTCAAAAGGATGTGATAAACATTCTTTCTATGAATGGCAATATTAATAACTTTAATTTGCGCATCACGAAGACTCTGGCACATCTTACCCGAGGAACAAGCCACAACTACCTCAATGCCTTTATTTTTCAATCTTAGCGCAGAAGCATGAATAACGTATTCAACACCACCAGCATTTAAGGTTGGGACAACATACAAAACTCTAATCATGCGTTTTTCTAAAATTAGCTTATTTAATAGATAGATTTTAAATTGACATGCTGCATTTCACTACATTCACTCACAGCGCGCCCCACCTCAACTGCCTGACCATTCAGCTCCCTCCACTTCAAATAACCATCGGCACCAAAAGGCGATGCTCCGTTTAAAAACAGATTTTTATCGCCAGCCTGCTCCGCCATTGTTACACCCAATAGGAAAGCCACCTCACGGGCTATTTGGTAGTGGGAATAAATGGAATTAGCGTTAGCCCATTTCCAAAAGTGTCGATCACTCTTAGGGGCAATCAGAATCAGAGGGACATGGGCTACATCAATATCCAAAAGTGAATGCCCCCACCGGCCTTTATCACCCAATAACTCTGCATGGTCGCTAGTCATGATGAGATAGGAGGAATTCTCTCTAACCTTCAGGTGCTCCACAATACCCTGGACAACCTCATCTACTAAGAGCACTGCGCTATCGTAGCTATCAACTTCAGCACCTCTGCTATTGTTATCGCTTGATGTAAATCGATGCAAATCCGGTCTATTTTTGATATATGCACTATAAGGCGAATGAGGGGCTCTAAATTGAATGACGATAAAACGATGAGACGAAGCTGGAACCCTATCCAACATATCAATCAAACCTAAGTCCCCCTTCTTCTCCCATATTTTTTTCCATTTCTGAACATCTATCACCCTTACTCCACTGAGGTCAACGCCTTGCATCACATTCTCGTTCTGAGAAGTAATAAAAGTGGCATCAAACCCATTGGCCTGAGCAAGACGAAATAAATTTGTCGCTCCTTTAGCTATGGCAATCCTATCAACTGGGTTATTAACAACATTAAAAAATAATGGCAAAGCTCCACGAGTAGATACCCCAGCCGAGATAGCTGAAACCGCCTTAAAGCCAACCAATGAATTACTATGCTGCCCATCGAGCCATGGGGTTGTCTTTCTTTCATAACCAAGCACAGACATGTGCGAGGCAGACAGACTTTCACCCATTAAAATAATCACATCTCGTGCTGGCGGTTGCTTCATTTTCAAACTTGGAATCTGATGAATTACCGCATCACATTTCCCCGCTAAAAACCAAGATTCCAAACCAATAGAATATGCGAATATCGCCCTAATCACGATGGGATAGTGAGATCTATCAGCAAAAAATAATTTATCAGAGCGCAACGATACCAATACTGCAGGTAATATCATGAGCAAGATTAAAGCTGGCACCCCAATTTTTGGCAGTGAGGGCAAATATCCTTGCAACTTGAACACCATTGCTATGATGACGCCATAGCACAATACTATTACTAAAAAAGATCCAAAAATATATGGCGATAGCGACAAACCAGTATTAATAATCTCCGCCCACTCCTGAAACATTAGTCTTACAGCGATTGGACTTAGCATGCGCCCAAAATACATATAATGACCAATTTCCGTAAGAACCATAAAACCAAGAATCGACACTATACTTGCAGCAAAACGAGGGCGGCCACAAGTACAGATTAATATGCAAACTCCAAATAAAATAAAATACTCTTTATTTTGGATATCTCGGGCTAGTGCGCTGGGGGAAAAAATGATTTCTGGCAGCAGAATCAATGCCGTCATGATAAATGCCGTAGCAAGAGCCAATACCCAACGTGAGGTTATAGTTCGCATAGATTCATATTTCCAACATCCAATTATTTTCATGTTGGATAGGATATAACATCTATATTTTTACGTTGCTTCATCAATAGCATCTTTAAAGATTGTCTAAATGAGCAAATATTACCCACATATTGCAGCGCTAGACCCACTCTTAATTTTTTCCCCCAATTATTCATTTACTACAAACTAGGGTACCCGAAAATATATAGATGATTACCAAACTCTATTCTTGGGTAAAAAAGCGCCCCTGCTTAACTACCGCTCTACTGCTATCACTTAGCCTTCTTCCATGGCTTTGGGGCCGGGGCCTGCAAAACCCCGATGAAACACGTTATGGCGCTATCGCACTGGAGATGATTAATAGCAATGATTTCATCATTCCTCACTTGAATGGCGTCCCCTACCTAGAGAAGCCACCGCTTCTTTACTGGCTGGGGGCAATATCAATCTGGCTAATTGGGCCAAATGAGGGTGGGTTACGTATATGGCCCTTTTTATCGGGGCTTAGCATTGCGGCCTTGAGCGCCTTTGTGGCAACAAGATTTTATGGCAGGGTTGCGGGATTGAATGCTGGTCTGATTGCAGCAACCACCCTATTTATCACCGTCTTTGGTCAAGTTTTTAATATTGATCTACTTGTCTCATGCCTCATTACAGCATCACTAATGTGCTTCTTGATCGGAGCAACATCCAGTGAAAAATCAAGAAAAACTTACTTTATATTGGTGTATTTATTTTGCGCACTTGCCGTACTCGCAAAAGGTCTCATTGGTGTAATTTTACCCTCCTTAGTAATCCTGACGTGGTGCATCATCACTCACCGCCTTGATGTGTTGCGAGCCTGCATAAGCGGTCTAGGTTTAATGTTATTTTTCAGCATAACAATTCCTTGGCATTATTTTGTTGCAATACGTCATGAAAACTTTTTTGAGTTCTATTTTATCAACGAGCATTTTCGACGCTTTACTACTAACATTCACCATCGCAATCAATCCCCATGGTTTCCCCTGATAGTCTTAAGCATTGGAATGCTGCCATGGACAGGATATCTTTATGGGGTGGTGCAAAATGCAATAAAAAATTGGCGTTGCAAGAATAATTTTTCAGAAATTGATAATTTTTTTATTTTATGGAGCGCAAGTATATTTCTATTTTTTTCATTCTCTCACTCTCAACTTCCTGGCTATTTTTTACCATTAATAGCGCCCTTAAGTATATTGATTGGGAAAATTCAAGCCAGCCCGGAAAATAGGGTAATTAATTCAATCGGCCTAGGAATTTCATTTTTCACCATGCTAAGCCTAGCATTTCTAACTGGGCCCTTATCAAGCCACATCCCTTTTTCTGCACAATACATTGGTACATTAGGGTATTTCAGGTGGGTCTTATCAGGAGCCGCATTAATAGCTGCAACGGGTTTTCTGTGGCAATTGATTAGTCCCCGGCGAAACAATATTCGCATTGTTATTGCCTATCTCCCATTTTTATTCTCTCTAAATTACGGGACATATCTTATTCAGCCGAAATCTATTAAGCACTTAATCTTATCCAATAAATCGATCATTCAAAACCATCCGATCGCCATCTACAAAACCTACATCCTAGATACTAATTTTTATTTAAATCGACCAGCTATATTCATAGACATTGTCGGTGAATTGGAAAATGGCTTAAGTATTGCACCAAGACCAGAATTATTTTTGACGTCTCTCGAACTCAGCAGTCGCCTACAAGGAAGTCAACCCATATTTATAGTGCTTCGAGAAGACCGGCTGCCTGAACTGCCTTCCTTAAAGATTATTGATCGACAAGGAGACATCATTCTTGCCACAAAATTAGAAAATTGATTAAGTAGCCCTACTCTATATTCTTCAAATTACTCATCCTGTAGCGCCTAAACTTTTGGACGCAAAACAACAGACCGGAAGCCTTGAGAAGTAAGCTCTTCAAGTAAAAATTTCATAGTAGATATAGTAAATTGAATATCCAAATCATTAATAAGATCATCTTTTATAGGAAGATCATGCATTAAAATCACAGCCCCAGGCTTTAATTGCATTTGCAATAACCTGAGAATCTCATCACGAATTCTAACAATTGGATTTGCATCATTTCCAAAGCGATCGGAAAATGCATGATCCCGAGTTTGCAAACTCCAATGCGCAATTTGACAGCGTGGAATCCAATTTTTTAGTTCACGGTGAACTGCAAATTTTCTATACCCACTATTGAATGGAATTCTTGCCAAATAGATTGAAGGGGTTGGTCTGTATTTCCTCAAAAGAAGTTCACATAGATTCATTGATCGACTTAATTCACCATAAGGCAATTTATCAAGACGCTTATGATCCCAACCATGCGAATAAATTGCATGACCCCGTAAAACAATTTCTTCCACTAATTCTGGATTTTTGATGGCTCTGAACCCAGATAGGAAAAAGGTTGCTTTTCCTTTGTGCTCATCTAATAAATCCAGCAAGGCCAAGGTGGTACAAGAATTAGGGCCATCATCAATAGTAATCGCAACTTCATTAGCCCCTGGATCCGCTAAAGAGCGAATGATCGGGCAGTACATATTAAAAGGGTCCAATTTAAAAAACATATAAAATTCTCAACAATCCCCTATCTAAATAGGAATAAATTTCGATTTTCTTGTATAAATTTTGGAAGTTTTTCAATGGGGTATGGTCGAGTTGTTTCGGGGGCTGTAGTGAAATACTCAAAAACACTTTCATCGAGATACTGCCCACCTATTTTCCAGTCCTCATGAGCAAATGATTCAACCTTATTTCTAAAGAATTTCCAATCGCCCATTGAGGTAAAGTGCCATCCAGCATCCTCAAAATACTGCAAATGATTAAAAACCCCATATTTAATGCGTCCAAGAATCCTAAAAAATAATCTCAGCAATAAAAATTGCTTTGCCCAATTTGGATAAATTCGCTTAACTTTCCTTAACATCTGAGCACCTTTAAAATCCTTATATTCAACCATTCTAGGGCCCAGGCATCGAAATTGGGGAAGTCTTCTATCAGAAAATATCCACTCATAATTTACTGAAAATTGAAACAATGGCATTTCAAATATGGCAATATCACCCCTGATGAAAGAGCTGATGATTTTAGGAAAATTTTTTCCAGAAATAATCTCATCGACATCGGAGATAATCACAAGATCATTGGGACGGGCATCTACCAGGCCTAGCTTTAGCTGATCCCTTTGATAGTATTCTCGCGACCAATTCTTACCACATTTCTTAAAAAAGTATCTTTTAAAACTTTTCTGCGGACCAAGCTTAATATGAATTATTTTTTCAGAAAAACGAGCATACCTATGCTTGTTTTCTTCGTAAAAATATTTTTTGGGAGAGCCCTGAAAAGTTTCACATGACTCCAGTAGCACGAACTTATCCACCACGTCATACATCTCAGTTAACTTGAGCTCCAGCATATCAAGTTCGTTGTAGAACAAAAAGCAGTCATAGATCTTATAATTTTTCTTCATTTTTAAATTCAACAATTTATTTCTTCAAAACCTATGAAGTAATTGACTTATACTTTTTTCGATGCTATTCCTGTCCTCACAAAAAAGTTTATAACTATTTTCTTGTGTCATAGGATATTGCTGCCTAGAAATCTCATCAATCTCACACACCCTGATATACCCTAACGCTTCTAGAGAATTAATAAACGCTCGATTTTTTTTCGAAAAACCTAGTCGCCTAGGAGGTCTAAACACTGTAACCTTACACCCCGCTGCAAGGGCTTCAGAGATCATTGAAATACTATCGGCAGATACCAGCACCCAATCGCACTCCCTTAAGATATCTTCTGACGCATTCGGTGATGTAAGACATTTAAATAAATGTCTTACTCCATCACTCTTCATTAAAGCATCGTCAAAAATACTCAAAAAATATGGCGGAGTTCTTCGGGATGGGGTCCACATAACCTCTAAATCATTTGTCTTTACAAAACTGATTAGCCCCTCACAAATATTCCTTGAGAATTTTTTTGTATAACTGTGCGTATTGCTATTACCACCAACTAATAACCCCAATTTTAATTTTTTAGCGCCTCTATCACAATGAATAAGATCCTCAGTTAGTGCAAATTTTGTTGTCACAATGTTAGAAATATCTTCAATCTTGACCAAGTCATGCTGAGGAGTAATGACTAAACTAAATTTATCTGCATAATTGGCGCCTGGATAAAGTATGGCAATTTTCAAAGCATCCTTATTGCTTGATATTGCACTCATACAAGATGAGGAATATCCACAACTAATAATTAAATCGGGGGAGAATTTTGATATTTCCAAAATTATTGATGGGGTCAGAATCTTGGCGACTAAATTTAATAAGTAATCTGATTTAATCAGGTTTCCAAAAATTATTTTGTAAACAATTTTTTGCAATAAATTATCAAAATTTGTTGTAATAATTTTGCAATCTATTTCTTTTTGGCCAATACCCTTTTTAGCCAAAATACGATTGGTGAGGGCAAATAGAGCCATTGCTTGCTTTCTATGTCCTGCTCTGCCATCATCCAATATTAAGATATTCATAATCAATAGATACGTAATGCATATTTCTGAATCGCTACCACTTTAGCAGACGCTTTCCAGCCTGATATTTAGTTTATTAGGAGGTGTTATGAGTAAGGGTAACATTAGATCCAGAAGGTTTATTATCTCTGCGTGCATCAATTGAAACTACACTTGGGTCATAAGACAATAACAGACCCTCTTCCGTTATGCACTTGGATAGAAAAGTTCTTGCTAACATATTGGCGTGACTGATATTGCTTGGCACAAAATCCAACCTTAATGGGAACTTTTAATGTGGCCATCTTAGATTTATCCTAAAAGTGTGGGGTTGCCTAGTCATTCGATCTTCCAAACAAATTTGCTGCTTGAATTGCAATTTTTATCTGACGCCGATATCGCCGTGGCTCGCACATTAGACTTGCGATACGCCCCACTACTGTTTGAGCACGTGGTATTGCCGGCGGCGATTCGAAAATCTGTTCGAATCGATCCAAAATACGATTCCTATCCACAAATTCGTTCGCCTTACCGTCAATGAATGCAGGTGACTAGAGATATTTCCGATAAAGTAGATCATTGCGGTCCAACTCGACCACAAACTCAACCACCTGGTCCAAGTTACGGAATTCGTGGGCGTTGATGAAAGCGCCAGCGTTGAATTCTTTGTCGATAAGCGGATTGCCCCAGTAGATAGGCACGGTGTTACCAATGAACGATTCTGGAAGCTTCTCAGTCGTATACCCAGGATAACTTTCGTTTTCGAAAGCAATATTGAACTTGTAATCCATTAGAAAAGCGATTTTATCGGGTACAAGATAGCCGATATTGTTGCGAACCTTGCCGCCACAATCCACAGGTTTATAGCGAGATAGTTTATCAAGAAATTGAATACGCTCCTTCGCCTTGGCATTTGAGTAGATAAAAGCACAGAAGCGATTTTTACGTGTTATCAAGGCTTCAACATCGCGCGTTTGCAGCAGCGGCGATGCATCCCAAATGGCGTAGTAAGGTAATCTAAAGTGCCTTGGATCGTCGGAATAATCAAAACTAAAAGCCCAATCGCACAGAGAATAATTGGGCCGAACATTCTCACCCGTATAGAAGATCCGTATACCGCTATGGCGAATAAAATTGGCGCCAAAACAAGAGAACAACAAAAAGTCTGGATTGTCACAAATTACCAGATCGAAACGCTGTGACAGCAACTTATAGAGCGGGTTATTGAGCTTGGCTTCTAGGGTATCCGGATGCCAGAAGTCTGAGAAGTTAATGTGGGTTTTACGTTTCATATGAAAGATAAGGACGAGCAAGGACTATTATGAACTAGCTTCAGTAGGCACCAACTTAAGCGAACTGCACCGGACTCAGGTGGCCCAGGATTAATGATATATTTCATTAACATACTCAATTAATTCCAACCTTTAAAAAGCTAGGCATTAACCGTTACCTAAAGTAACACTCAAATAAAAACCGCTCTTCGGAGTGGCTTTTATTTCTGGTGGGCCCATCAGCACTTGAAGCTGGAGCCAAAGAATTATGAATCCTCTGTTCTAACCAACTGGAGCGGATGAGGGGAGTCGAACCACTGACACAAGGGTTTTAAATACCCTCCGATTGGCGGCTATTGGCCGTTTTCTGCCCCCTAAATCACTAAAACTTCTGATTTCGAACGGCTCTTGTCAAGCTTAAAGCAGACTTAGATTGCCTTTCGCCGGGATATCTCAATTTACGCATCTGTTGCCAACAATTGACTTGATGTGTCAGCCGTTCAGAGCGTTACTGGTGTTGTTATCCCAATAGTGGGGTAACAAACACTAGGAGCAATCATGCGCACTGCAATAAGCAAAAAAGGCATCACTAAGTCCATAAAACCTACTACCAAATTCATCTCCAAAAAGACCGCCCCAAAGAAAGTAATTGCAGCAGCAAAAACAAAAGGAATTGAGCCAATAGCCCCTTTGGTCAATCCTGCCCCAGCAACCCCGGGATCACCCAAGTCCAAACAATCCCAACTGATTGCCCTACTTAAGAATCCACAAGGAGTGGAAATTAAAGAACTGATGAATGCTACCGGATGGCAAGCGCATTCAGTGCGAGGGGTCATTAGTGGGGTGATTCGTAAGCGCCTGGGTCTTACCGTCATCAGTCAAAAGATGGATGGAGTACAGCACTATCGGATTGAAGTAGCTTAAGTTCATGCAAACGCAACTTGCAGCACTCATGCAATTGAACCGAGCTGAGTTGATGGCGCGCTGGCAACAATGCTTTGGGGTGCCAGCACCCCACCTCTGCCGCACGCCACTGATGCAACAAGCCATTGCTTGGCATCTGCAAACCAAAGCCTTAGGCGGATTGAGCTTGCTCGAGAAGCGTCAAATTAAATCAGATGCAATCACTCTAAGCAACAAACCCAGCAAGGGCTCTCGCCTGGTTCGGGTCTGGCAAGGCAAGACACATCAAGTCACTGTTTTAGAAAGCGGCTATCTTTATGAGAACCAAACCTGGAAGAGTTTGTCAGCGGTTGCCAAACACATCACGGGCACACCTTGGTCTGGTCCGGTGTTCTTTGGCCTCAAGAAATCCACAAAATGAGTAAAGTAACTTTACGCTGCGCTATCTACACCCGTAAATCGTCTGAAGAGGGATTAGAGCAAGGCTTTAACTCTTTGGATGCGCAGCGAGAGGCCTGTGAAGCCTTTGTACTATCGCAGCAGCATGAAGGCTGGAAACTCATTCCTACGTTCTATGATGATGGTGGTTACTCGGGCGGGAACATGGATCGCCCTGCTCTGACGCAATTGCTTTTTGATATTGATCAAAAGAAAATCAATGTCGTCGTGGTTTATAAAGTCGATCGTTTAACGAGGTCCCTAGCGGACTTTGCCAAGATCGTCGAACAGTTTGATGCTAAAGGCATTTCTTTTGTCTCGGTAACCCAGCAGTTCAATACGACTTCGTCGATGGGCAGACTGACACTCAACGTATTACTTTCGTTTGCGCAATTTGAACGCGAAGTGACTGGCGAGCGGATCCGGGATAAGATTGCCGCCTCTAAAGCCAAAGGCATGTGGATGGGTGGAACACCACCCCTTGGGTATGTTGCTAAAGAGCGCACCCTAGAGATCGATGAGGAACAGGCTAACTTAGTTCGCCATATTTACGAGCGCTACTTAACCCTAAAATCCGTTAGATTACTAAAACAAAAGTTTGATCAAGAAAGGATTACTACTCCCAAGCGATTGACTAGTACGGAGCGTCAATATGGCGGCAGACCTTTTTCCAGGGGGCATCTGTATAAGATTTTGTCCAATCCCGTTTACATTGGCAAGATTGTCCACATTGATAAAGTCTATGAGGGACAGCATCCAGCCATCATCAACATAGCAACTTGGGATGCCGTACAAAATCGATTGCAAGGCAATCATCAGGGAGAGCGTAAACGCAAGGCAGCACCATCGAATAGTCTATTGCTGGGATTAGTCTTTGATGAAGCAAGGCAGCGATTGGTGCCATCCCACAGTCAAAAGCACAGTAAACGCTATCGCTATTACATTTCTGAATCATTAAATAAAACTAGTCGCAAAGATACTCCCGACGGCATCCGCATCCCCGCGCCCGAACTCGAAACACTGGTCATTCAAGAGCTTGCCGCTTGGTTAGAAGACGAATCGACTGTATTGGCATATTTAGATCCACCAGCTCATCAAGTACAAGAACTCACTCGAGCTATTCATAACCACTTTGAACTTCTCAAGCAAGAGGGTATTGAGCGTTACACCTTTATCCATCAACTCGTAGAACAAGTTTGTGTTTTACCAAACCAAGTGCACCTAACAATTAAACCCCATATTTTGCTCAACGCCCTACCTACTCAAGAACCCCTCACCCTGATTGCCCATACCCAGATTGAGCGCTGCGGTATGGCGATGCGATTGCTCGTTGGCAACAAGCGTATCTGTCCAACACTCGATACCAATCTGATGCAAACCATTCGTAATGGGCAACATTGGTTAGAGCAGTTAACCAGCGGAAAAGTGAAATCCCTTGGCGAGCTTGCTTCTCAATTAGGACTGACTACCACCGCAGTCACCAACATGATCTACCGGGCCTTTTTAGCGCCTGACATTATTCGATCCATCATGAGCGGCACACAACCAGTCCACCTCACCGGTGACTTTCTAAAAAAGCAAGGGCCACTACCTCTGGATTGGGAAGATCAACGCCAATTACTGGGTTTGAAGTAGGCCAAAGCCAACCGTCTTTCATGCTCGCTGAGAGAAGTGCTCAAGAGAGGCCAAAAACATGCAGCAAACCAACCCAAGAGAATGTAAAAACCAAAAAGCCCCGCGGTGTGCAGGGCTCTTAGCAAAATACCTATATAAATCAATAACTTACAGACTATATGGCGGTGGACATAGTCACCACCGATATTGTCTCAGCATCCCACCCTGCTTACAGGGAAATTTACAGGGTATTTAGCAAAAATTGGGGCCATCTATTAGCAAAACCGCGTGAGAAACCCGTGTCCATCCAATTCCTAAAAAGATCCGCTAATTTTGAACAGGGAAAAACAGGGAATTTACACAATCCCCAATTATGCGTAGGCCAATGGATCTAACATCCGTTGCTCTTGCAGGCTTTCTTGCATGATTATTCCTCTTGAGCACTTTACAGCGAGCAGCATCCCCCTGAAATCAATCTATCACATAAAGCAACAATAGATATGAGAAATTAGTTATAAATCGTATACTCATAAAAGCACCGTTGGAAATATTTGTTCACCCACATCGCCGGATAATCATATGTCACATGAAATTTCAATAGCAAATCACATCCCCATTAGAGATGCCGGTTTTGATGAGTACTGGCTTCAAGATCAAATCTGGTCAAATCCAGCATCACTAGGGCTTGGAGATTTAGATGCGCTCCAGAAAGAGCGGCCTCAAAATTCAGGTGGACGTGTCGATATTCTTCTTAAAGACCCCCAAGATGACTCAATGTATGAAGTTGAAGTTATGCTAGGGGAAACTGATGAAACGCATATTATTAGAACAATAGAGTATTGGGACAACGAAAAAAGACGGTGGCCAAAACGTCAACATTATGCAGTTCTTGTGGCCGAATCCATTACAAGACGATTTTTTAATGTAATCCATCTTATTAGTCACTCGATACCAATTATTGCGATCCAGGTAGCAATCATCGAGTCAAATGACCATAAATCACTCTACTTTACGAAGGTTTTAGACACATATGAAGAGGTTGATGATGGCTCATCAATTGATGAAATTGAAGTTAATAGAGAATTTTGGAATAAGAAAGCCAAATCAACAGTTGATGTGGCTGATACCCTTCTCGAGATCACTGGTTCGCATCTACCCGACTCTAAAATTAGCTACGTAAAAAATTATGTAGCCCTTAATGTCGGTAGAAATAATTATTTTTGGCTCCATAAACGTAGCGGAAATAAGTCCTTGCTTGGATTTAAAATTGCGGACCACCTGGCGGATGAGGCAGAGTCCCTTTTAGATAATGCAAAAATTTCCTTTACAAAGAAACCTAAAAAAATCCTTATAACAGTAGACCAAAGCATTATTCAATCAAATTCAGAAATTTTTATAACATTAGCATCGCTTGTTAAGCGCACTTGGGAAAAAACTGCCTAATGCTGATTGAACATCAAATTTATCTAGCATTACGCTCTAAAGCGTAAAACAAAAATCATAACTCACATCACAATCATCATCCATATTGCACGTATGATTAAGAATGAATTCCCATTCAACCCAAAAATAATCGAATAGCCCCATTAAATACCTCGCTGGAGTTAAAAATGACGAAAAAAGAGGCCTTTACCTTTGATATCTCACTGAGCGTACTAAACCATTTGGGGCGCTCCCTTTACAGGAGTTTCGCCACCGTCCTTGGGGAAGCAATCTCGAATGCATGGGATGCTGACGCGAAAAATGTCTGGATCTTTATTGACCGTGAAAAAGGTCAATTTTTTATCAAGGATGATGGCATTGGCATGAGCGCTGAGGATTTTCAAGAAAAATTCTTAAGAATTGGATATTCAAAGCGCAAAGATAATCATCAGAAATCAGCGGCTGGTCGCCCCTTCATAGGTAGAAAGGGAATTGGGAAGCTTGCCCTTTTATCATGCGCCAAGAAAATATCTGTTATTTCAAAGATGAAAGGCGGGAATTATGTTGGCGGCGTCATTAACAATCAGGGTCTGGATAAGGCTATTACGGAAGATTTAACCCCCAATCAATATCCTTTGGAGACCTTTAGGCTAACCACATTCAAAAATTACACGAAAAACCATGCTCACGGAACGATCATTTTCTTTGACGAAATTCATGAAGGAATTAGGAGCACTTTTGATTTTCTCGGAAAGGTTATCGCCCTTTATTTTCGGTTTTCCTTACTAGATAAATCATTCAATATTTATTTAAATGGAGAGAAAATAACACATAAGCATTTAAATGATCTTGCAAAGAAAACGCAGTTTCTATGGAAAATTGGCAATAGAAAAGATCCTTATGTTACAGGGCTTGAGAAGGATTTTTTTGCAAAAGAAAAAGGTCAGCATGAATCAAAAGAAATAAGCATTTCAGATACCAGCGGCTTTATTGCCTCAGTCGAAAAGCCAAGGGACCTAAATATTCTTGGAACAGGTGATCGCGTAGGGATTGATCTATTTGTTAATGGGCGCTTGAGGGAGCGAGATCTTCTAAAGCATATTCCAACGGCTCGACTTGCAGAAAGCTACCTGTATGGGCAAATTCACTTCGACAAGTTAGACACCCCAAAAGTTGATCGCTTTACCAGCAGTCGCGAAGGAATTGTGGCTGATGATGAAGAGTACATAAAGTTCTTGGCAAAACTAAGAACACAACTTCTGGCTATCGTTGGAGATTGGGATGCTTGGCGCATTAAACTTAGACAGGACGGAGACCCTGAAAATGATAAGGTGATGACTCCTATTGATAGAAAATCTCGCAGCCTATACAACGAAGCGTTAAAAGGATTCGAGTTACCCAAAGGGTCTCATGGAAAAACCAAAGTAGATAAATGGGTTGATGAATTTGGAGCTGATGCCCAATATAACTTTTCTTCTTATGCAGAATGCTTTATTGCCGAAAATCTAACCAGGAAGTATATTAAAGAAAAGAAAGTGATTCTTTCAAAGGAGGCAAAGGAAAAGGTTTCGGAATACAAAAGAAAAGAACAGGAAGCAAAGAATAGCGCCAACATAAGCATTGAACTACGCCGATCTAAAGATGACCTGAACTATCTTGATATGGGAGCTCTTGCAAATCTTGCTGATAAAGCTAATGACAGAATAAAGGATGCAGCCCTATCCAGAGATGCAACTGAATTCAAACCCATGCGAGATGCCGTTGCCCATACAGCTCTTTTAACAGATGCAGCCAAGACACGACTTTCCACCGTAAAAGAGAATATCAGAGGTCGAATCAAGACCCTTCTTAAAAATGGTCTTTGAGGATCTGCAACTTACCTGCGCACTTTTAGTCATACATGTCGCAAAAGCTTCATAACAAAAAAGAGGCGCCGTCTACTATCTACAGGTATATGTGAATTAATTATTTAACTACGTTTTGAAAAGAGTTGCGGCTATTAATTTTACAGATAGGCATAGGTGAGACATATGAAAAATACCGGGGAATGTAATGAATGTGAAAAATATGCTCAACAGCATCATAACTATTGCCGAATGTGTGGATACCATCTAACCAAATCACACACTCAATATGCTCGCATATCCTCAGCTTACTTCACCAATGAAAAATTTTGCGGTTATTGTGGGGGGCCAAAGAATAGTTGTTCATGCAATAAGTAAATTGCTTTAACTTCACTAGAAATTAAGCAAAAGAAACATCAGGTTGAATATTCTGATACATGTTGCAAGATGCTTCTAGCAATTGCACGCCCAAGATCAACCGGCACAGCATTGCCAATCATGCGCCCTAAGGCGGTAAAGTTCACCGCATCATCTTTGCGAATAAATTTATACCCCCTTGGGAAGCCCTGAAATATTGCCCCCTCCCTCAATGAAATTGCTCGATTCTGCTCTGGGTGACCAAATCGCCCAGTACCAAAACTGTAAAACTGCGTAGTCATTGTTGGTGCGGGCTTATGCCACTCCATCCTTCCATACACCCCTGAAAACGTTTTTCCAGACTCGGCTTTATGGCATTCAAGCAATAGCTGCTTTGGCCAATCACGCCATGTACCACCAGGCCTTGAAGCTTTTATTCGTTCATAATTAATTTGTGATAGCGACCTTGTGGCATGTAAAGGGTCTTTGGCCGAGCTTCGACCCGCTTGAATTCTTTCTAGCCTCCCGATCACCTCTTGCACTGTTTTTTGTTTTTTCTGAGTGGGATCTATGAATTTAATCTCTCCAAATAAAGAAGCCAAAAGCACCATCCGCTTTCTAGATTGTGGCGCGCCATATAAGGAGCTATCAACAATTCCATGCCAAACATAATATCCCCTTCGTTTCAACGAGCGCACAAAAGAATCAAATACTTCATGTTTGTAAACTGAAGGCACATTCTCCATGGTAACTATCTCAGGAGATGACTCTTTTATAAGACGGGAGAATTGCTTCAATAAACTCCACTTATCATCTCTTTTAACATCATACTTCTGCGCATACGTTGAAAATGGTTGGCATGGCGCACAACCCGCCAATACACGAATTTTGGATTTTCCAAACAGCTCATTTAAATCGCTACCAGAAATACTTGCGACATCTTTCCCAATAAATTGGGCCTGATTATTAATTTCATATGGGTACTTGCAAGCTAAATCAAGATCAATTCCAGCATTAACCTTTAATCCTTCCAGCAAAAAACCATGGGTCAATCCCCCCACGCCACAAAATAAATCAATTGCTCTAATTTTTGTATTTTTACTTTGCATTCCAAACCCTTAAAACTAAGAAACCAGCTAACCATTAACATTGCAGTAAACTCACAAACTTAACATCTTTAGGTGATAACATTTCTGAACGATAAGGCTCAAAAAAGCCCCTATGGCAACTCAGGCAATCCAAGCTCTTTTAAGAATTTATTATGAGCCTTTTTTGCACTTGTAATTTGAGCCTCTAGGTCAATCAAATTTGCGTTTACCAGGCCTAGATCAATCTCCTCATCCTGTATCACTGTGCTGATATACCGAGAAATATTAAGGTTGTAGTCATTTTTCTCAATTTCTTCCATTGAGACGCGCTTTGAATAACGATCTTCCTGATCACGAAATTGATAGGCATGAATAATCTTATCAATGTGTTCTGGCAAAAGCTTATTTTGGCGCTTACCCTTTTCAAAATGCTCAGCAGCATTGATAAAAAGGACATCATCAAATTTCTTGCACTTTTTGAGCACCAAAATACATACCGGAATTCCGGTGGAGAAGAATAAGTTAGCCGGTAAACCAATAACCGCATCAATATTGCCATCTTTTAATAACTTAGTGCGAATGCGTTCCTCTGCCCCACCCCGAAATAAGACGCCATGCGGCAAAATAATTGCCATAGTGCCCTCATCGCTTAAAAAATGAAGGCCATGCAGTAAAAATGCGAAATCAGCAGCGGACTTCGGTGCTAAGCCATAGCTCTTAAATCGAAAATCATCTCCCAGAGACTCCGAAGGTTCCCAACGGTAGCTAAATGGTGGATTAGCCACAATCGCATCGCACTGGAGCTTCTTGGCTGGATTCATCTCATTCAATAGATCCCAGTCATTCTTAAGTGAATCACCGTGATGAATCTCAAACTCCGTATCTTTGACGCCGTGAAGCAGCATATTCATACGGGCCAAGTTATAAGTAGTGATGTTGGATTCTTGGCCATAAATCTTGCCAATACCATGGGCGCCGAGCTGCTTTCGAACATTGAGTAACAAAGATCCCGAGCCACAAGCAAAATCCAATACCTTATCGAGCTTTTTCTTTTTACCAGCGGCAGGGTTTTGACTGTCGAGTGTCACTATTTCAGATAGGATTCTTGAAATTTGCTGTGGGGTATAAAATTCCCCCGCTTTTTTGCCTGATCCTGCGGCAAACTGCCCAATCAGATACTCATAGGCATCACCCAAAATATCACTGTCAGTAGAAAACCAAGCGATTCCTTCGGCAATTTTAGAAATAATCCTGCAAAGCTGAGTATTGCGCTCAGTATAGTTTTTACCCAACTTATCTGAGCTGAGATTTATCTCGGAGAACAAGCCTTGAAAGGTGCTGTCAAAGGATTGATTTTCAATATATTTAAAGCCACGTTCTAAGGCATGGAGCATTTCACCATCTTGCACCCTAGCTTGCTCAGCAATGCTACTCCATAGAAATTGCGGCTCAATTACATAGTGCACCTTGCGGCGCATTTGCTTTTCAAAGTCAGCAACATCTTGGGTATTATTTTCATACCAAATCGCCAAAGGGGGACGCTTATCGCCTTCTTTCGTCTTTGGGTAATCTTTGCCCAACTCTTTCTCGGCCGCCACCTCATAGTTATCCGATAGATAACGTAAGAACAAAAAGGAGAGCATGTAATCGCGAAAATCATCCGCATTCATGGACCCACGTAGGTCATCTGCAATGCCCCAGAGGGTTTTACCTAATTCTTTTTGATCGTGCTCGGTCATGCTTGGCTCGCTACTGTTGTTTCATTAAGAAAAAGTTCGGGGTTAAATCGGTAGTTATCCATAAAATCCCTGAGAATGGTTTTGAAGTACTGTTTATTTTCATCGAGCATTTGGACTGGCTCAAATAGCGAATAGTCCCCATGACTTAAGACGTTAATCATGCGGGTATGCAATATTCCATCCACATCATCTTTGCCTTGTTTAATACAGGCCGAAAAATTCTTAAAGCCGTGAAAAGATGCTGCCTTTTCTAAAATACTACGCAAGATATTAAAGTGATAAGTGTAGAGCACACCTGAATCAGAGGCCTCTTTTAATTGTTTAAGCAAAGCTACATGATGGAAAAATGGCGTTTCATCCGTGTAACGCAAAATGTATCTATTGGTTACCTTCTCAAAACTTAAGAAATAAGGTTGCAAGGGATTGTCTTTCCCTCTCCTATTCAACTCATTCCACATCACACTAAAAAAGAGAGCGTGATGGGATGATATAACTACCTTGATTTTATTGTCTTGTTTAAAAAGCAGCTGCGCCAAGTGGCTAGCCACGGCGATGGCATTATTGTCATCCAACGAAGAGATGGGATCATCAATATAAAGATACTTTACCCAAGCGTAAGCTTCTTGCTCATCAATAGCAAGCTGAGCCACAGCCAGAAAGAAACACCAGATGAAAATATTTTCCTCGCCCCGTGAGACCTTAATGTGCTCTACCATTTGCAAGGTGCCGTTAACTTCAATCTCACGAGTAAAGTTAATTGTCCAATTTGTATAGTCAATCTTAAAATCAAAATCAGCATATCTCTGCAACAAAGGGCGTATGCGATTTTCCATTTCCAACTCTTGCAAGCCACTGAAAAAACGTGAATCCTGATTTAGGCGCAAAATACGATGAGCGTCATTCCCTAGATCGTTATCCCAAATAAATAGATCTTCAGTAAAAGCATTGAAGTACAAGGTATCGCGCCGATCTTCCCGCCTTCCAGCATCCTTAAATGCCATTGAAAGCCGGGTTTTTCCAGTACCGTTATAGGCAAAGAGCAAGACATACTTCTTGTCTTTTAATTTTTCACGCAAATGAGTGACCAATCCATTCAAATCGAGAAATGAAATGCTGGTCATAACCCAACCCCATCAACAAGAGGAAATAATTGTTGCATTAAAGATTTTTTATGGCTCTTAAGCACCCGTATCTTTTTATCTTGTTCGGCAATTATTTCATCAATAGAAGACAGGCAATAAGCAATTTTTTCTTGCTCATCTTTAGCTGGCACTAGCATTGGTAAGTTTTTCAAATCATCAAGGCCAATACGCTTTCTGGTAGAGCCCGTAGCTGTCTTTTCAATTAATGCCCGAAATTGGCTAGAATTAATCAATGAGTAGATAAAGTATTTACTATGCCTTTGCTCATCCACCACCAAGCGAATGCCGTCGGAACACATTACGTATTTAGGGTGATTATCGGGAATCAGGCAGGCGCGACCCACTGGATCACCCATCTTTGAAAGAATAATTTCGCCGGGATATATATTGTTGCTTAAAAGCTCTCTTGCCTTTTCTTCCGAAGTAAAAATCTGGTAATCATTGATAAACCGTCCATCACCAATATTTTGTAATTGAATGACTCGAACACCGTCGTCTACGTAATCTGAGGCTTTGAGATTGGAGCCAAATGGGCCGCCAATAAAACTCCACTTTTTAGCCCTATCAGCGACATCAATGAGCTTAATTTTTTTCCATGGGGCGGCATTCTTAAAATCAGAAAAACGTAACTTAGGGGCCCCCTCACCTTCAGTGGGAAGTAACTCTTGTATCAAGCCTTTTTTATGATTCTTCAACCCATTTAGTTTTTTTTCTTCCGTAGCAATCAACTCATCTACTGACGACAAGCAATCTGCAACTTTTTGCTGCTCGGTATAGCCGGGAAGCGCAAGTGGTAACAACTTAATAATGTCTGCATTTAAATTTTGCACTCCACTTCCAGCGGAATAATTTAAAAAATATTTTTGACTATCCGGAGATAGAATGAAGTAATAAAGAAAATCTCTACTCGTCAGTTCATCAATTTTTGTAACCGCTATCCATCCATCATGAATGCATGATTTAATTTTCAGAATATAAGGACGCCCAAAACTCATCGAGTTGGACATAATCAAATCACCAGGATTAACCTCCCTGGTTTTGCTTAGTGCAGTAACAAGTACTTTTTCTCTTGTATGAGTTACATATTTAGCATCTTGATCAACATCGCCTATCTTTAGCCAATTCAAACCATCAATATCGGTAGTGATAAATTCATCTATAGGTCGCGGTGATCCGCCACGCAATATTTGAGAAACATCCTCAAGCCTTTTAAGCTGCCAGTCATTCGACCCATTAAAGCCAGGAAAACGCAGCTTGGGAATGAGTTTTATGCCCTTGTCACTCATATGCTGCTAATCCTGAAATCTCACGCCCTTGCGCCAACTTTTTTAACAACGGAATCAAATCCTCCATAAGCGCTAGTTCTTTTTGGGTACGAGCCTTCCAGCCTAGATCCAACGGCAAAAGCAAATTGCTTAAATACTCACCATCAAAAATCATACGGCTCATAATGTCATGCACAAATGCCTGCAAGGATTTACTGTTTAGACCATGTAGCTCTGCAATTCTTTCCAGGTCTTTGCCGGCCTTGGCTGCTTTAAATTCCTGATAACCATTTCGTATAGCTTTTTCATCAAGAGTCTCCCCCACTTTCAAGCTATTGATATAAGAAATAATATCTTCACGCTCATCCATTAAATTAGCGCTAGAGCTAATAAGCTCTATCAGCTGACCACGTGTCATCTTTTGCTTACCGGCGGATTGTGTTGATTTGGCAATTAAGTCCATGATGTAGTCGTAATCGATCACAGCCGATGAAAAAAGAACGAACTCAAAATCTAACTGTTTTAGCTCTTCCCCTATATCCTGATCTTTATTCTGTTTTTCCTTAAGGCGCTGGGCAGTCTCAAGATACATACCCTTAAAACTACGCATCACCTCTTCTGGTAAGAGCAGCTCTACAGCCACCTTACTCTCTTCCGCTAAATCGGTATATTGATCCAGCTGAGTCTTTAGGCGCTGCACCTCCTTAAAGTGATCAATAAACTGCGCTCGAGCGCTATCACCCTTAAGGTTGGCAACTTGCGCAGGCACACAATCCAACCCCTGAGACTTCATGAAACCCTCAAGTTGGGTCACCGCAGTTTTCAGCTTATCGACAACTACCGGGGCTGGGTCAACCAACCAGATTTCTTTTGCTCGATTTTGGTCTTTACCTGAAAAAAGTTGAATAGCTTCGTCAACTTGATTTTCCTGACCCCGAAAATCAAGGACATTGCCCCAAGGCTTAGTGTCATTTAATACGCGATTAGTACGGGAGAAGGCCTGAATCAAGCCATGATATTTGAGATTCTTGTCAACATATAAGGTATTGAGGTATTTGGAATCAAAACCAGTTAGCAACATATCTACAACGATAACAATATCAATTTTATTTTTACGAGCGTAATCTTGATTGGAATATTTTTGATCTTTAATACGTTGCTGCACATCCTGATAGTACAAGTCAAACTCATTAATGGTGTGATTGGTGCCGTATTGAACGTTGTAATCGTAGATGATCTGAGTTAACGCCTTCTTCTTCTCATCTGGTGCATTTTCATTGTCAATTTTTTCTTGCGGCAAATCTTCTTGGATTTGCTGCACATCCTTATTGCCCTCAGCCGGCGGCGAAAATATGCAAGCAATATTTAAAGGGGTAAAGCCTTCATCCTGAGCTTGTTTTTGCGCTTGCAAGGCTTTAAACAACTCATAGTAGGCAATAGCATCATTAATAGAGGCGGTTGCTAACACCGCATTAAAACGACGTGAGTTAGTAGCAGCATCATGCTTGCTCAGAATTTCTTTAATTACCGCCTCAGGTGGAGGCGTTTCCCCTTTCTTGAGCTTGCCCTTGCTTTTATCGTCTTTGCCAAAATAATCAATATGAAAACTTAAGACGTTTTTATCATCAATCGCATTCGTAATCGTGTAAGCGTGCAGCTCTTTTTCAAAGATATCTTCAGTGGTTTTAAAAGCGCCGATAGTTCCATCAATTTGCTTGTATGTAGCATTTTCTTCAAAAATAGGAGTACCCGTAAAACCAAATAATTGTGCTTTAGGGAAAAATTCTTTAATGGCTTTATGGTTTTCCCCAAACTGGGATCGATGACACTCGTCGAAAATAAATACCACCCGCTTATTACGCAGAGGCTCTAGACGTTCTTTATAAGTAAGCTCGCCTTTTGATTTGTTATTCAGATTACGTCTGCCATTTTCATCTAAGGCAAGTCCAAGCTTTTGAATAGTGGTCACAATGACTTTATCGGCATAATCATCTGACAGCATGCGTCGCACCAAGGTTTCAGTATTGGTATTCTCCTCAACACAGCCATCTTGAAATTTATTAAACTCCTCGCGAGTTTGTCGATCCAGGTCTTTGCGGTCGACTACAAACAAACACTTTTCAATATCAGGGTTGTCTTTAAGTAAGGTTGACGCCTTAAATGAGGTAAGTGTTTTACCGCTACCTGTGGTATGCCAAATATAGCCATTACCGCGATTTTCATGAATGCAATCAACTATCGCCTTAACCGCGTAGATTTGATAAGGGCGCATAATCATTAGCCGCTGCTCACTAGCAACCAAGACCATATAGCGACTGATCATTTGTCCCAGAGTGCATTTAGCCAAAAACTTCTCAGAAAAATCATGCAAATGCGCGATTTTTTGATTATTTTCATCGGCTAACTGATAAATCGGCAAAAAACGTTCATCCGCATTAAAACTAAAATGCTGGCTTTGATTATTAGCAAAGTAAAGTGTATTACTCTGATTACTCACAATGAATAGCTGCATAAAGCACAATAGCGTATTGGTATAGCCATTACCGGGATCGTTTTTATAAGCAACGATCTGCTCCATTGCTCGGCGTGTGGATATCTGATAAGTTTTCAGTTCAATCTGCACCACAGGCACGCCATTGATTAACAAAATCACGTCGTAACGATGGTGACTGTTATTCGTATTAATGCGCAATTGATTAATTACTTCAAATTCGTTTTTGCACCAATCTTTAATATTCACCAAAGTAAATTGCAGCGGGGTACCATCTTCGCGAATAAAGGTATTGCGCTCCCGCAAAGTTTTAGCAGCAACAAACACATCTGCATTAGTAATTTCATCACGCAGGCGAGCAAATTCCGAATCAGTTAATTTAACTTGATTCAGGGATTCGAATTTAGAGCGAAAATTTAGCTCTAAAGCTTCCCGATCCCGAATATCCGGCCGGTAGGTATATTTGAGCTGCTCCAGCTTTTCGATAAAGCCTTTCTCAATTTGACTTTCCGTCAGCGTCATTTAAGCCCTTAATTTATGCATTATTTTCTTTAAACACCCTAATAATAAGGGGTAATAGCAACCACGCCTAAAAGGAAGTGGGGCTATTTATAGCCAGCAATAGCATCCTCTAATTGCTCAATTACCTTTTTACGCAAACTAACTGGCGCCAATACTTCTACAGCCGAGCCATACTTCAAAATATCCATGACAAGCTCAGGATCCTGGTTGTAATTAAACTCCAAGATGTAATACCCTTCCCCATCAAAATATCCCACTTGATCTTGGTGCCAGATTTCAGTTGAGATCCAACGAGCCTGCTCGGGGGTAAAGCGTAACTTAGCCCGCTTATTGGCCTTACCTGAAAAGAGTCCATAACTTTCCCCAAAATAGTCTTTAAGCTCTTTTTCGGGCACTTCTTTTGCCTTCTGATTCAAAATAACCGCACTATGAATGCCATCTACCGCAAAGCTACGTAACCCATCTCGCAGATGGCAATATGCATCGAGATACCAGTTGTCTCGATAATAAATGAGATGCTGGGGCGAAACCTCTCTTTGCGTAGTTTCATTTTTGACTTTAGCGTAATACGTGATTTGCAAACGCTGACGATTGAGCAAGGCGCTACCCAACTCAGCAAAACTTTGAACGGTGGTTTTGCGCTGAGCCATGGGTAATACTTTGATTCGCTTACGTAATTCTTTTGCGGATGCTTGATGTTGCCCTAAGATATTGTCGATGATTGTTGAAAGTGGTTCTATGTGAGGACCAATCAAACCGCCCTTATCCAAAGAAGCAAGTAATTGATGCATTAAGGCCAAAGCTGTGGCTTCTTTCTCGCTAAACCAAAGTCCTGGCAACTCTATCTTCTGAACATCATCAAGACTCTCAAAACGATAACCGCCTTGAAAGCGATCAAATACGATCGGGGCATTTAAGCGACTGCGCAGATACTCTAAGTCTCGTTTAAAGGTGGCTTTGGAAATTTCCAGTTCATTCAAGAAATCGACAAGCGGAACACACTTTTTTGCCTGCAAAAGGTAAGTAATGCGGTGCAAGCGCTGCATATCACTCATCAAGACCTCTTCAATTTATTGATTCCTTATCAGTCTACCTGAGTGACTCATTCCTTGAGCCTTACATGACCCATGCGCCAGCATGTTGATCACAAAAAGGACATGATTTCCACTAAGTCCGATCCTGACCCACCCTTAAACATACTTTCTTTATTACCGCACAACTCTTTTAGGACATCCTGAAAAGGGATGAGCTCTATCTGGTGCCCAGCAATCAACTGAAGCTCAGTTGGGTGCCGCACATTACCGTGCACAAAATAATATTTCCATTCAACTCCAGGACAAAGATGGTCACGCACTTCCCTCTTTTTCTTGCTCGTAAATTTCTTCTCGACCCACTCTTCCACAGATTTCTCTAATACCGAGTCTTCCCTAGAAAATGCTGATCCTCTGGCCTTGCCAAGCTCTTTGGATTGCTCAGCCGTTAATTTGGAGATGTATGAGATGGGATTGGTGCTGACCTGCACTTCATAGTGACGAGCTTCAATACCGCCATCAGTCTTACAAATTGCCAATAGGTCAATTTCATCGACACCAACCTTAATGCCGCGCATCGTAAAAAATCGATTGCGATTTAACCACTCCTCGACCAATGTTTCTGCTAATAAAGCCATAGTTTCCTCATATATACCGCACTCATTCCCAACCAACCATTAAGTACTCAATTTATAAGGCTCAAGCAAATTCAGAACCTCTTTGTTTGCAATTTCTGAAACGCTGTAATTTTTGTTTTCAAGCCAACTGGCTGTTTCGGTATAGATTTTTCGATCGTTTAAGGCCTTCACGATTTCATCATGGGGAAATACATACCAAGCATCTTTTAATGGAAATGCAATATGTAGATCTTTATCTGCGTATTTTTGATCAATTGTGAAACGCCCTTTTAGCTGCACCTTTAGAAAACTCTCGCCGTTCATTGACTGCGCAATGAAATCCGCCCCTTGCCAATCATCAGATAACTTAATGGTGCCGTAACCATAATCCGCCAACACTGCAGATATCTTTTGAAAGTTGTATTGCTCCTTTTGCCTGGCATTTAATGCTTCATATTCAATCTTTATTAGCTTCAGACTATCCATTTTTCACCTCATTTTTATAGGAACTTCTTATTAATACTAAGGAAGTCTTAGTGTAATAGCCAGTAAAAACTAAGATTATCTTAGGCATGGTTAGCCCTGCTAAAGACACCACCCTCCTTGCCAAGCGACTCAAAAGTGCTCGCGAGCGCATCAAGATCTCCCAAATGGAGCTAGGGGTCCGCGCTGGCATTGATGAGTTCTCGGCTTCTGCCAGAATTAACCAATACGAACGAGGCAAACACGCGCCAGACTTTAATACCGCGAAAACCTTGGCTAAAGTCCTGGGCATACCCACCGCCTATCTGTATTGCGAAGATGAATCGCTTGCAGAATTAATTGCGCTTTATGGGCAACTATCAGCTTCCCAGAAAAAAGCGGTTTTGCAGTTCGCCAAGTCACTCTAAGCTCCGATACGCATCAACACCAAAACGCCCATACTGCAAATCCGTAGGCAAATACACCGTACCAGTTAATCCTAGGCGATTGCTGACCATGGTTAATTCGGCACGACCAATGTCCTTGCTTTGCGGGTGATAGACTTCATCTCGATATAAAAAGAGCAAAGCATCGGATTGCTGCGCCAATGCCACGCTTGGTAAATCCGTAAAGATGGGGCGCTTATTTTCTCGCTCTTCGGCTGTTCGCTTCACACCAGATAAAACCAATACCGCCACATGAAGATCTTTGGCTAATTTTTTGAGTAAATACATGACCTTTTCATAGGCAGCGTCCAGGCATTTTTCCTGTTTTTGCAGGTATGCATGATCTAAATCGTCCACAATCACCAAAGCCAAAGGATGCTCTACTGCCTGATGGCTAGCGAACTCTCTCACCCTCTGGCAAAGAGTATCTATATCAATATAGGAACAATGTATGAGGTGCAATGGCGCATCTTGCAATTGTTTTATGGCTAATGCAAAGCGTCCTTGCTCATCTGGCGATAACTTGCCCAGTTGCAACGCCCTAGCTTGAATACCCCCAATTTGAGATGCCACCCGAATCGCTAACTGCCAGATTGGCATACCTAAGCTCATGTAGAGCACAGTACGATTTTGAGAAAGACTGACATTAGTGGCAATATTTAAAGCCAGCGCAGAGCGCCCCATTGATGGTCGACTCGCTAATACTGTTACCGCCCCTAAAGCCAAACCACCGAAAGACTCATCAACATTAGCGAGCCCCATTTTTAGAAAATGGGGCTCGCTAATGCCTTGGCTTGCACCTTGGAGATGCGTCCGCAGGCTCTCCAAAGCATCACCAATAGTGCATGACCCCTCTTGGAATAGTCGATTCTGATTGATTGCAGCCGGTGACATTCATAACTCCGTTAAAGAATGCACCTACTGTGGCATATGGCAGGCTCATAAAGTGAGCTAGCGGTAACTATTTTAAAGAAAGCCCTTCTTTGTCGCTATTTGCTGACGCCTTTGGGCTAATTTGCACATATAAGGTGGTGTCGCCTTCCAAAGCGACTGGCTTTGCTTTTGGCCAAATCAAATGAATGACTAATTCAATCAACCTGAGAACTGCCAAGAGTCCAAAAGCCATTGCCACCAGCAATAAGATCATTGCCATGTATTACCCCTAAAAGAATCTTCGGCATTGACTATGCCATACCTAAAGCTCATACAATGAGCCTAGTTAGATGATTTGACGCGCTGAGATACTCATCAGAACATCTTTGCTGCAGTCAACCACAAGGCGCACATGAGCAAATCTAAAAATGCCAAAGCCATTAATAAACTTAATGAGCGAAATAATGAATTCTGGGACAAGTTAAATCAGAAGATAGATCGATTTATTGAAAAACACCCAGAAGAGGTAGCTCATGCAGCAGAAATTGTGACCCATACCATTGAGGGTGACAGACTACATCACGCAAAGATGTTGGAAGAATCAAGCCTCTCAAGCCAAATAGAGAAAGCCATAAAAAGAGAAAGTACTCGCAATCAAGCTAGAGCACAAAAATCTCGACCAGACCACCTTGCAATCAGAATTCAGGAAATTGTTTTAAAAAATCCTAGCATCTCTTTAAAAGATCTATTTTCTCAATTGCAGTCTGAAAGAGGCATATCCCCCATCATTGAAGCCACATCAGAGGGGATTTCCTTTAAGGGAAAAACCGATAAAGAGTCGGGTTTTGCAACCCTGGATAACATTAGAACTCGACTAAGTCGTGCAAAAAAACAACTCAAAGCTAAAACAGAAAATTAGATACTCCTCTCGCTAACGGGCTAGCGAGATTTCCAGGCTTAGTTTCTCAAAGTGCCGTTGTTTAACGGTTATTTATGGAGAAGCTAATGAAGCATGGAAATCAAAACAAACCGATCAATTTATTGATCACCAATCAACCCATTGAACTTGTAAAACCCGATGACCGAAATCCCAGAAAACACTCCAAACAGCAAATTCGGCAAATTGCTGACTGCATTGGAGAAATTGGCTTTGTAGTACCCATTGTTGTCGACGGGTCTAATAAGATTCTTAGTGGCCACGGGCGCTATGCTGCCGCAAAACTATTGGGCGCCACTCATGTGCCAGTCATTAGGCTTGAGCATTTAACCCCCGAGCAGGCTCGTATTTTTTCTATTGCGGATAACCGTTTAGTAGAAAACAGTGACTGGGACGATGAATTACTGGCAGAAATTCTTCTAGATCTATCCAATGCAAATCTCGATATTAGCTTGGAGTTAACGGGTTTCTCGGTTACGGAGATGGACTTACGTATCGATTCCCATTTAGAAGAAAAATCAGATAAGCCCGATCCCGCCGATCAAATCATTGAGCAGCGCGGTCCCATTATCAGCAGGTTTGGTGACGTTTGGTCGTTGGGAAGACATCGCATTATTTGTGGCAATAGTTTGGAAGAATCAACCTATTCAATGCTCATGAATGGGCTCAAGGCCCATATGGTGATATCTGACAGCCCGTTTAACGTGAAAATTAACGGGCATGTTGGTGGCAATGGCAAGGTCAAACACAAGGAGTTCCAATTTGCTTCAGGTGAGATGAGCCAAGAGGAATTCACACAATTTTTGACCCAAGCGTTTAGGCTGCAATCTAAATACAGCGTAGACAACTCCGTTCACTACCAATTTTGCGACTGGCGTCATCTAGAAGAATTCATGTCAGCCGGTAATAGCGCCTACCATCAATTAATTAATCTCGTAGTTTGGGTAAAAAATTCTGGGGCGATGGGCAGTTTTTACCGCTCCAGGCACGAGCTCGTGCTCGTGTATGTCAATGGCAAAGGTCCGCGACGCAATAACGTCCAGCTAGGCAAATACGGTCGCAATCGCACCAACGTTTGGGAGTATCCCGGCATTCTCACAATGTCTAGGCAAAGTGAGGAAGGCAATTTATTACTTATGCATCCGACAATTAAATGTGTGGCGATGATTGCCGATGCGATTCTTGACTGTACCTCTCGCAATGAAATCGTACTTGATGCCTTTTTAGGTAGCGGCACCACTGTACTTGCTGCAGAGCGTATCGGTCGTGTATGTCACGGTATTGAAGTTGATCCCCATTATGTGGATGTTTCGATCATGCGCTGGCAACGTCTTACGGGTGAATCAGCGATTCATACTCAATCAGGCAAAACCTTTAATCAATTAAGTCAAGAAATGGAAAATCATCATGAGTAATAACAAACCTGCCTATGAAGTCGGTTATAAAAAACCACCTACTTCCGGAAAGTTCAAAAAAGGCAAATCAGGCAACCCCAGCGGTCGACCCAAGGGATCTAAAAACTTTACCACCTTCTTGGATATTGAAATGAATAAAGTCATCGGGGTGACAGAACACGGTGAGCATAAACGCATTCCAAGAAGTCATGCATCAGCCAAACAGTTCGCCAATAAAGCGGTCATGGGAGATATCAAGATGCTGCCCATTTTGCTCAATCGAGATAAGGAGAACGAACGACCTAAAGGAGTAGAGACTGCGCCCATTTCATCAAAGGACAAATTAGTCATGAGCAGTATTGTCGAGCGTATCCAGCAGATGATCTTGCCAACCCAAACGGCTCACCCAGAAGACTTCGAGGATCTTGGCGCAAGTAGCAACCAGGGCCCCCTTTCCGCATCTGGCGCATCTGATGCGCCAGATGCGACCGATACCGTATCGAAGGAGTGAACCATGTCTGAACTCACTTCCCAAGAATACGATTTCATTTTGCGCAATGATTTAATGAGCTTTGTAACGCGCACTTTTTATGAGCTCAACCCCCAAGCGCAACTCATCATGGCCCCGTACTTGGAGTTGATGGCCAGCAAACTTCAGGCCTGCGCTCGCGGGGAAAATAAACGCCTCATTGTTTGCGTACCCCCACGGCAACTCAAGTCCATTTGCGTCACCATCGGTTTTACTGCCTGGTATCTAGGTAACCATCCCGATAAAAACATCATTTGCGCAAGCTACGGACAAGAGCTTTCAGAAAAGTTTGGACGAGATTGTCGCTCCATCATGCTCCAGCCCTGGTATCAAAGGGTCTTTCCTGGGGCTAAGCTCTCTGATCGCCAAGCCTTGCATGACTTTGCCACCACCAAAAACGGGGGAAGATTTTCTACCTCAGTAGGCGGTGTATTAACAGGCCGGGGCGCTGACATGATCATTATTGACGACCCTCTTAAACCCCAAGACGCCCTATCTGAACCCCAGCGCACCAAGTGCAATAACTGGTATGACAATACCCTTCTTAGTCGCCTGAACAATAAAGACGAGGGAGTCATTATTGTGGTCATGCAGCGCCTGCACCAAGATGATTTAGTGGGGCACATCCTAGAGCAAGGAAACTGGGACGTCGTCTCTCTTCCAGCAATTGCCACTGAAGATGAAGAATTTATCATTGAGAATGCTTTTGGGACCAAGCAATACATTCGCAAAACAGGGGATTTACTTAATCCCGCCAGGGAATCGCTCTCGTCGTTAAATACGATGCGAGCAGCGATTGGGGATTATGACTTTCTCAGTCAGTATCAGCAGACCCCAATACCTCAGGGTGGTTCAATCATAAAAATCAACTGGCTACAGTATTACGAAGAACCCCCAACTCGATTTGAGTCCTCCCAAATTATTCAGAGTTGGGATACCGCTCTTAAAGATACCGCACAAAGCAACTTTAGTGTTTGCACTACGTGGGCGGTTTCAAAAGACAAATACTATCTACTAGATGTATTGCGGGGACGGTTTCAGTATCCGGATCTAAAAATTGCGGTGAAGGAACAATATAAGAAACACAAACCCGATAAACTCATCATTGAAGATAAGGCTTCGGGTAGTTCACTCATCGACGATCTCAAAAGAGATGGCATCCTAGGCATCACACCCCACACACCACCTCCCGGCATGGATAAGCGAGCGCGTCTAGAATTGCAATCAGATTTGTTTGCGGATGGCAAAGTATGGCTGCCAAAGGTTGCGTCGTGGTTAGATGATTATCGAACCGAATTAATCGGCTTTCCAGGGACCAAGTACAACGATCAGGTAGATTCAACATCTCAAGCGCTGGAATATATCAAGAATAAATACAACTCTAAGTTGGCAATATGGGAAAAATTGGGGCGATAGTCAGAACTATGCCACTGTTACCCCAATTGACTTGATGAGCCTGCCTTTTAGAGCGTTACTGGTGTTGTTATCCCAATAGTGGGTTAACAACACCAGGAGCAATTATGCGCACTGCAACAAACAAAAAAGTATCAGCCAATACCAATAAATCAACCAGCAAATCGATCAAGCCTACCGTCAAAAAAATAACTCCAAGCAAAGTCGTAAAACCAAATCCAAAGTCTGAGATTGAGAAACCCAACACTCAAGTAAAGACCCCTTCATCCACCCCAATACCATCACCCATAAAAATACCCAACAAACAATCTCAGCTCATTGCATTATTGAAGGACCCCAAAGGTGCTGACATCAAGATGCTCATGCAAGCTACTGGATGGCAAGCCCATTCCATTCGCGGTGTGATTAGTGGCGTCCTAAAGAAGAAACTGGGAATGAATATTGTCAGCAGCAAAGTAGATGGTACCCAGCACTATCGTATTGAGCACCTAACTGCAGCTTAAGTTCATGCAAGCCCAACTTGAAGAGCTCAAGATATTGAATCGAGACCAATTGGCAAAGCGCTGGCAAGAGTGTTTTGGGGTGCCAGCGCCCAATCTGACTCGCTCAACACTATTGCGTCAAGCGATTGCCTGGCATCTACAAACCCAAGCACTGGGCGGACTTTCTTTAGCAGAAAGACGGCAAATTCAATCGGGAATTACTAGACCATCAACACAGCCGAGTATTGGCACCAGACTGATTCGGGTGTGGCAAGATCAGACTCATCAAATTACCGTCCTGGAGGATGGGTATCTCTATCAAGACAAGCGCTGGAAGAGCTTATCGGCCATAGCTAAATACATTACCGGCACCCCCTGGTCTGGACCGGTCTTCTTCGGACTCAAGAAAGCTAAATAACTAATCAACCCATGAACAGAGCTATCTTACGATGCGCCATCTACACTCGCAAATCTTCTGAAGAAGGACTAGAGCAAGGATTTAACTCACTCGACGCCCAAAGAGAGGCATGCGAAGCCTTTATCAAGAGTCAGCAGCATGAAGGCTGGAAGCTCATCCCCGCCTTTTACGATGATGGTGGCTACTCGGGTGGCAATATGGAGCGCCCTGCTCTCAAGCAACTTCTACAGGATATCGATCAGAAGAAGATTAATGTTGTCGTGGTCTATAAGGTGGATCGTCTAACGAGATCCTTGGCGGACTTTGCCAAGATTGTGGAGCAGTTTGATGCCAAAGGGGTTTCCTTTGTCTCGGTCACCCAGCAATTTAATACGACGAGCTCCATGGGACGCTTAACGCTCAATGTATTGCTATCCTTTGCCCAGTTTGAACGGGAAGTGACTGGTGAGCGCATCCGGGACAAGATCGCCGCATCTAAAGCCAAAGGTATGTGGATGGGAGGCACACCTCACATGGGTTATATCGCTCATGAACGAACTCTGAAGATCAATGAGGAACAAGCTAGTCTGGTTTGCCATATCTACGAGCGCTACTTAGCGCTTGGCAATGTCCGACTACTTAAAAAGGAATTAGACCAACAAGGCATTAGCACCCCCAAGCGCTTCACCAGTACTGAGCGCCAGTTTGGTGGCAGACTCTTTTCCAGGGGGCATCTGTACAAGATCCTCACTAACCCCGTCTATATCGGCAAGATTGTGCACCACGATCAAATTTATGAAGGTCAGCATCCGGCCATTATTGGGATTGATATCTGGGATCAAGTCCAAGCGCAGCTGCTATCTAATCGCCAAAGCGAAACCAAGCGTAGATCCACTCCGTCGGATAGCTTGTTATTAGGGCTAGTTGTTGATGAAAGCGGTCATTGGTTGATTCCTTCACACAGTCAAAAGCGGAGTAAACGCTATCGCTACTATGTATCCGAACCCCTCATTATGGAGAATCGGCAGTCTGCTCCTGAGGCTATTCGAATCCCGGCACCAGAATTAGAGAGCCTGGTAATTTGCCAACTAAAAGATTGGTTAGATAATGAATCTGCCGTATTAAAAATCCTTAATCCCAAGGCCAACCAGATCCAAGAACTCAGTATTGTGATTAAAGATTATCAAGCTCTGATCCATCAAAACACCAAAGAGCGTTATGAGTTTATTCATAGGCTCATCAAGAAGGTTAGCGTCTTATCGGATAGCGTAGAAATTAAGATTGATCCTCAGACGCTCTTTGAAGATGCCCCCCACCCCATTGAACCCATCATATTGACCGCGCAAGCGAAGATTGAGAGATGTGGCATGGCAATGCGATTGATGGTGGGCAACAAATCGATCAATCAAAAGCTAGATGCTAATCTAATTCAAACAATTCGCAATGGTCAGAACTGGCTGAGGCGATTGACCGGTGGAGAGGTGAAATCGATTGGGGAGCTAGCCATTGAGCTGGGCATGACCAACACGGCAGTGACCAATATGATTCACCGAGCCTTTTTAGCGCCAGATATTATTCGGTCAATCATGAGCGGCATTCAACCAAACCATTTGACTGGGGATTTTCTAAAGAAGCATACCCCACTCCCCTTGAGCTGGGAAGATCAGCGAAGATTACTCGGAATTGAGTAAAGCAGGTTTCGGCAAGTAACAAACTATAACCAACTTTGACGAAGTATTCATTCGCAAAGCTTAAGATACAAGAAAACTACCGCAGATAATGGCAATACAGCCACACTACGTTACACAGACTCGAACAGCAAGGCTAGCCTATTAAATCAATTGCTATGATTGTTGATGCGATCTAATACCACTCCGAGAGCTTCTTTTTGACCTTACAAAAACAATTCAACTTAAAAGTAGGTAGAAAGCCTTTAGCCTTCTACCTGCGTCACATTAAATTCAATCTGCTTTGATACCGTTGGTGGAGATAACTTTACCCCAACGTTCAATTTCCTTATTTAGATACTTTGCCGTCTCTTCTGGAGATGAGCCAACTGGCTCTGCGCCAATATTTTCAAACTTTTCCTTAATTTCAGGTGACTCCAAGCTAGAAACTAAAGCCTTATTTAATTTCTTAATAATTGGAGCGGGCGTTCCGCTCGGCACAAAAACTGCAAACCATGGCGTTACGTCATAACCCGGCAGCCCTGATTCAGCAATTGTCGGTACCCCTGGCAATGATTTTGAACGTTTAGTCGTTGTCAATCCAATTGCACGAATTTTCCCAGATGCAATATGCGGCTTTGCAGAAGTAATGCTATCAAACATATAGTTCACCTGGCCACCAATCAAGTCAGTTACTGCGGGGCCGCTTCCCTTATAAGGGATGTGCTGCATATCAATCTTTGCAAGTGATGTAAATACCTCCCCAGCCAAGTGGATTGATGTTCCATTTCCTGCAGATGCGTAGGTAAGGCGACCTGGTTGCGCTTTAGCATTGGCAATTACATCCGAAACAGTTTTTACATTGGGTTGAGTAGCATTGGTTACCAATACATTTGGAACAACAGCAACCAAGCTCACCGGGGAGAAATCTTTTACTGGATCGTAGGGCAATTTTGGATAGAGGAATTTATTGGTTGCCATGCCAATTGAAGTAATAATCATAGTGTAGCCATCTGCATCCGATCTAGCCACAAGCTCAGCTCCAATGTTGCCGCCCGCACCCGGCTTATTTTCAACAATAATTGCCTGACCGAGAGATTTAGATGACTTATCAGCTAATGCCCGAGCAATAACATCCATTGCTCCACCTGGAGGGAACGGCACTATCCAGCGAATCGGCTTCGATGGCCATTCTTGAGCATTTGCATTGGCTCCACCCATAAGCAAGAGTGAAGTTGCTAATAGAATTGAAAAAGCTGTTGAAGCTATTCTACCGAGCAAGCCAACAACAACTTTATCCGTATTTGTAATGCAGTTATTCATGGTTAATACCCCTATAGGAATAATATTAAGTTTGCAGAAATTGAATTAGTGAGCTATTAAATTCATTCCCAGCTTCGACATTTGAAATGTGTGATGCAGGCAATTCAACAACTGTGGATTCGCTCACAAGCTGATGCATTTTTTGTGCGTCAGCAATGGTGGTTACGGGATCATGCACGCCGCAAATAATTAAAGTTTTGGATTGAATTGCCGAAACTTTTGCTGTGAGATCTTCATCTGCCAAGGCCTCACAACAACTTGCATATCCTTCTGTACTCTCATTTTTTAGCTTTACCACCATTGAATTAACCACAGAAGGTGATGCCGCATAGAACTCGGAAGTAAACCAGCGGGAAGGAGCTGAATCAGCAATAAGACTTAGCCCATTTTTTCTTACGAGAGTGGCACGCTCTGTCCAGGCTGCCTCCGTCCCAACTTTAACGGCTGTATTCGCCAAAATTAATTTATCGATCCTTTGCGGTGCGTTGATACCAAGCCACTGCCCCACTACTCCACCCATTGAAATTCCACAGAAAGATACTTTTTCAATGCCCAAAAAATCAAGCAAACCTAAAACATCTTTTCCCAGCAACTCAATACTGTACGGCCCCTTAGGCGAAGATGACCGACCGTGACCCCTAGTGTCATAGCGAATCAGATAAAAATTTTTAGAAAGGCTACTAACTTGTCCATCCCACATAGAATGATCAGTTCCGAGTGAGTTGGAAAAAATTAATGGCGGATTCTTTGGGTCACCATCGACTTGATAAAAGATATCTGCCCCACCAATATGAGCAATACTCATTTTGTTCACACTCTTTCTATAATTAAAGCAATTCCTTGCCCAACGCCAATGCACATACTGCAAAGCGCATAGCGGCCATTAGTGCGAATCAACTGATACATTGCCGTTGTTACAAGGCGAGCGCCAGATGCGCCCAATGGATGCCCTATAGAGATTGCACCGCCATTTGGGTTTATGTGGTCAGCGTTATCAGATAAACCAAGATCGCGAATTACAGCCAATGCCTGAGCTGCAAATGCTTCATTTAATTCGATTACATCCATTTGCTCTAACTTGAGCCCTGCTTTCATTAGCACTTTCCTAATTGCTGGCGCAGGCCCAAAACCCATAATCCTTGGTTCTACTCCAGCTGCTGCAACAGCAATAACCCGAGCCTTAGGAATCAAAGAATGTTGCTTTATTCCGGAATCAGAGGCCAACAATAAAGCGCATGCCCCATCATTAATACCCGAAGCATTTCCTGCTGTAACGGTTCCACCCGTCTTGACGATTCCAGATAGACCCGAGAGGGACTCATAAGTCGTACTAGCCCTGGGATGCTCATCCTTAGAAAAAATAATTGGATCGCCTTTTTTCTGAGGGATTTCTACTGAAACAATTTCATCAGAAAAAATATTTAATGCCTGGGCTTTAGCTGTTCTTTGCTGACTATTAAAAGCGAACAAATCCTGATCATGTCTAGAAATTTTGAAATCCTCAGCAACATTCTCCGCCGTTTCAGGCATTGAGTGAACGCCATATTGCGCCTTCATTAAAGGATTGATAAACCTCCAACCAATTGTTGTGTCTTCTAGTTTTGCGGATCTAGAAAAAGCCGTCTCAGCCTTTCCCATCACAAATGGAGCTCTCGACATACTCTCAACCCCACCAGCAATCATCAAGTGATTGCCGCCGCCCTTAATTGCATTTGCAGCAATACCAATTGCATCAAGACTTGAGCCACAAAGCCTATTAACTGTAGAGCCAGGCACTTCTGCTGGCAAGCCCGATAGCAATCCAGCCATTCTCGCAACGTTTCTATTGTCTTCGCCTGCTTGATTTGCACACCCATAAATAATGTCGTCAATCTGCGTCCAATCACAAGCGTTGCGCGCCATTAAAGCTTTAATTGGAAGTGCAGCTAAATCATCAGCCCTTAACCCAGATAATGATCCGCCATATCTACCGAAGGGAGTTCTAATGGCATCGCATATATATGCCGCCTCCAACGCACTCATATTTCGCCCTTCAACAGTGAAGCACCTGTTAGCGCCTGCAGTTCATCAAAATGCATACCTTCGACCATTTCGAGAACTACTAGCCCCTTTGGAGTTACATCAATGACGGCTAAGTCTGTATAAATCCGATTTACACACCCCACACCAGTTAATGGATACGAGCAAGTACTTACAATTTTTGACTCACCATTCTTTGTTACATGCTCCATGGTGATAAAGACGTTTTTAGCTCCAATAGCAAGATCCATAGCGCCGCCAACTGCAGGTATGGCATCTGATGAGCCTGTATGCCAGTTTGCTAAGTCTCCGTTAGAGGCAACTTGAAACGCCCCTAATACACAAATATCCAGGTGACCGCCTCTCATCATGGTAAATGAATCTCCGTGATGAAAATATGATCCGCCCTTTAGTAGCGTTACAAATTCCTTGCCTGCATTAATTAAGTCGGGATCTTCATTGCCTTTCGTTGGTGCTGGACCCATCCCCAATATACCGTTTTCACTTTGAAGAAATACTTCTTTATTTGGGTCTAAATAATTGGCAATCTTTGTTGGAAGGCCAATTCCAAGATTGACGTAGGAACCCTCTGGAATATCCTGAGCAACCCTTTGAACAATCTGATCTCTACTTAACCGTTGATATGCCATTTCAGCTTTCCTTTTCAAATAGCAACAACATGTTTAATAAAGATGCCAGGGGTCACAATCCACTCCGGATCTAACTCACCTAATGGCACAACTTCATCGACTTGAGCAATCGTGCATTTGGCAGCAGTTGCCATAATGGGCCCAAAATTTCGAGCACTCTTTCGATAAATAAGATTTCCCCATCTATCACCCTTGTGCGCTTTTATCAGGGAAAAATCTGCGTAAATTGGATATTCAAGCACATACCCCTTACCATTGATTTGCTTACACTCTTTGCCTTCAGCCAATAGAGTTCCATAGCCTGTTGGCGTATAAATTGCACCCAGGCCAGCGCCTGCAGCTTGAATGCGCGCAGCCAAATTACCCTGCGGAACCAGTTCTAATTCTATCTTTTTAGCAAAGTAGAGCTTGTCGAACTCATAGGAGTCAGACTGTCTCGGGAAAGAACAAATAATCTTCTTAACTTGACCTGCTTTTAACAACGCCGCCAAACCATGGTCACCATTTCCGGCATTGTTATTAACAACGGTCAACTCTTTAGCCCCATGCTCAATAAGGGCATTTATAAGCTCAGCAGGCTGACCAGCAGTTCCAAATCCGCCAATCATGACCGTAGAGCCATCGCCAATTTTTTTGATGGCGTCGTATAAAGACGTTGATGTTTTATCAATCATAATAATTTTGGATTGCTCGTAATCATGAGTCGCTTAACTATCATCACTCTTTACAGACGATGGATGTCTGCACAACGGCATTACTTCAATTTGCATATATGGAAAGAGTGGCAAAGTTGAAATCAGCGTGTGTAACTCATCGACGCTTTCAACATCAAAAATGCTGATATTTGCGTATTGACCCGCAATACGCCATAGATGACGCCATTTACCCTCAGATTGAAGGCCTTGAGCAATTTCCTTTTCTCTTTTCTTTAATGCAGTTGCTTCAGCCTCTGGCATAGATGTTGGTAAATTTACGTTCATTCTTACGTGAAATAACATGGTGTCTCCCCCTTTTGTAATTAGTAATTCGAATTAGTTTGATCGGCGCTTTAAGTGATTGATTTTTTGAATATCCAACTTAATTCCTAAACCGGGACCCTTGGGAACTTGAAGGCTAAAGTCTTTATAGACAAGAGGCTCGATCAAAATTTCTTCAGTCAGCAATAATGGCCCAAATAATTCAGTGCCATAAGCTAAATCACGAAATGTAGAAAATACATGGGCGGAGGCTGCCGTACCGACTGCTCCCTCCAACATAGTCCCACCGTATAAATCAATACCAGATAATTCAGCAATATTTGCAGCCTGTAATGCAGGAAACAAACCGCCAGACTGATTAATTTTTATGGCAAAGACATCTGCAGCAAATTTATTGGCCAACTCCAACGCATCCACAGGTCCGTGCAATGACTCGTCAGCCATAATTGCAACCGAAAATTTATTTGTTAGGCGTGCCATGCTGTCCTTATGGATCGCCTTGACGGGCTGCTCAATTAAATCAATGCCACCAGCCTCTAGCGCAGCAATACCACGTATAGCTTGCAACTCGCTCCATGCTTGATTGACATCCACACGCACACTAATATCTGCGCCCAATGCACGTTTAATTGCCAAGACATGTTCAACATCGGCCCCAACAGATCTCAATCCAATCTTAAGCTTGAAGATATTGTGACGGCGCAATTCAATCATCTTTTCCGCCTCAGCAATATCCTTCTTTGTATCTCCGCTTGCTAATGTCCAGGCGACAGGCAATTCATCCCTCAGGCGACCACCTAACAATTCACTAACAGGGATCCCAAGTCGCTTACCTTTTGCATCTAGTAGTGCAGTTTCAATTGCGCACTTTGCAAATCGATTTCCTTGAATAGTCTTTCGGAGCTGATTCATCACCTTTGCAATTTCATTGGCATTCATGCCAATGATTAGTGGAGCTATGTAGGTATCGATATTTACTTTGATACTCTCAGGACTCTCCTCACCATAGTTAAGGCCGCCAATAGTAGTTGCTTCACCCCAGCCTTCAATGCCATCTGAACAGCGTATGCGAACCAGCACCAATGCCTGTGCATTCATTGTTGCAACCGACAATTTGTGAGGCCGTATTGTCGGCACGTCCACCAATAAGGTATCTACGGCTTCAATCATATTTAATTTGTATAGTATTAGGAATAGTAAACTGTAATTTGGGGAATTTCATCAGTCCAACACTGTTTTGGTATCATTTTCATACTTATAAGGTATATATATGGAACTAAGGCATCTACGCTACTTTGTTGCGGTCGCAGAAGAAAAAAGCTTCACCAAAGCATCTGAAAAACTCTTCATTGCTCAGCCTCCTCTGAGCAGACAAATACAGCAATTAGAGGCTGAATTGGGCGCAACATTATTCATAAGAGACTCACGCCCACTAAAACTTACGAAAGCCGGCGTCTTCTTCTATGAACATGCAACCCAAGTTTTAGCCAAAACGAGTGAGTTGAAAGCTATGACCAAAAGAGTGGGCAACATTGGACGGATCCTAAATATTGGGTTTGTTGCCTCCCTGCTCTACGGAATACTTCCCAAAACAATCCGAAAGTATCGTGCCGAATTTAACTCTGTCGAACTACGAATGTACGAAATGACAACGATGGAGCAACTCAAGGCCCTAAAAGAGGGAAAAATTGATATTGGGTTTGGACGCGTTCGTCACGAAGATGCAGATATACGAAGAATTGTGCTGCAAGAAGAGAAGTTAATTGCAGCTACACCAATTGACCATCCTTTAGCAAAAGCAAAGAAGCCAATTCTATTTAAAGATTTGGCAGACGAGAATCTCATAATTTACCCAAAACAGCCCAGACCAAGCTATGCAGATGAAGTCCTAAATGCACTCAAAGATAGAAATGTGCGCCCTAAAAAAGTTATTGAGGTAAGGGAGCTACAAATAGCAATTGGATTGGTTGCGGCGGGAGAAGGAGTTTCAATAGTCCCTTTAAGCCTCCAAGGAATGAAGCGCGATGATGTTGCATACCTTGATCTCAAAGAAAGACATGCTTACTCGCCAATCATTATGAGTGTTAGGTCAATGGACAAATCAGAAGAAATTAATGCAATGTTGCAGTTGCTCTACCGAATATATGATGAAGAAAGCATACCTTACGCCCGGGAAGATCTCTAAATGTTTGTCAACTAATACTTGGAATGTCGTTTAAAACGACGCTCCATTACACACTTAATAAATGCCGCTCCAGCCTTTTGAATTTGCTATGGAAATTATTAGCGCAATCCATTACCGCTCCGATAGCACACGACCAATGGCTAAATAATTTTAAGAGATTAATCAAAGAGCTATTTCTTACCAAAAATAGCTGAACTACTCCGCCTGAGGCAGACCAAACCAACCGTCATTTTGGTCCGCAAAGAGAAATGTTATTCCAGAAGCCAATACCCCGAACAAACCAACCCCAGAGAATTTAAAAACAAAAAAGTCCCGCGTACTGTGGGGCTTATTCGTTATTCTCTCAGTATGAACGAAATACAGAGACTAGCTGGCGGAGAGGGTGGGATTCGAACCCACGGTAGGTTTGACCCTACGCTTGATTTCGAGTCAAGTACATTCGACCACTCTGCCACCTCTCCGAACCAAGGTGTAATTATAGCTACCGATATATAAACCCCTGAGGCCAATGTTGCCTTTGAAATGCAGTAGACATGGTTGATATAGCGCATTATTATGGATATACATTAATGTATATCCATATTCATATCAGAAAGGATTCGACCATGAACATCCAAATATCGAAATGGGGAAATAGTCTAGCCTTGCGTATACCTGCGACACTAATTAAGCAAACTCAACTCAAAGATGGGGATAAGGTTGAGGCAACTCTGTCAAAAGATGGCTCATTAATTATTAGGCCTCAGAAATTGGATCGCAAAGCAATTGCAGCGCAGCTTAAAGCATTCAGGGATACATTGAAGATGGGCAAATCGGCAATGGATGAAGTCCGATCAGAGGCACGCTATTAATGATTTATATTGATACAAGCGTTTTTGTAGCCTTATGCACAAAAGAGCAAAAGAGTGATGATGTTGCTAAATGGTACACAAACAGCTCAGCAAAGATGTTTTCTTCAACCTGGGCATTTACCGAATTCTCCAGTGCACTTAGTCTTAAGGTCAGAACCAGCCAAATAACTGAAAAGCAAAGTCGAGAAGCCTGGAAAAAGTTTGATGCCCTATGTCAAAACGATATCGAACTCTTGCCGATCGAAAGCAAAGCTTATTATTCGGCCGGAATTTTAGTGGTTGATAGCAAATCAAATCTGAGGGCCGGCGACGCCCTTCACCTTGCCGTAGCAAAGCAGCTAAAGTCTAAATCCTTGGCAACGCTTGATAAGGTTTTGGCCAAAAATGCGGGCATTCTCAAAATTCAGACTGTATTAATTTAGTCAGATTGGCCTGAGAACCTCTAAACCACCCAAGTAAGCTTGCAAAGCCTTCGGAATGGCAATGCTACCGTCCGCTTGTTGCTTGTTTTCCAGCAAGGCAACTAAGGCTCTTCCCACTGCAAGACCGGAGCCATTTAAGGTGTGTACTAATTCCGGCTTTCCTTGCCCAGCTTTAAATCTTGCCTGCATGCGTCTTGCTTGGAAGTCACCCATGCTAGAGCAAGAGCTGATCTCACGATAGGCTTTTTGTGATGGCACCCATACCTCTAAGTCATAAGTCTTGGTGCTTCCAAAACCCATGTCGCCAGTGCAGAGCAATACCTTTCTGTAAGGCAACTCCAGCAACTCCAAAATATTTTCTGCATGGCCAGTTAAATCTTCTAAAGCTTGCGTTGAATCTTCTGGCTTCGTGATTTGCACCAACTCGACCTTATCGAACTGATGTTGACGAATCATGCCGCGTACATCGCGCCCATAACTACCTGCCTCAGAACGGAAGCATGGAGTGTGTGCAACGTATTTCATAGGGAGACTATCAGCGTTAACAATCTCATCGCGGACTAAATTTGTAACTGGCACTTCTGCTGTCGGAATCAAATAAAAGTTTTCGATTTTTGCTTCGCCTGATCCATCTTCGCCGCCCATCTGACGAGGCACCTTGAATAGATCTTCTTCAAACTTAGGTAATTGGCCAGTGCCACGCATTGAAGCGGCGTTCACCATGTAAGGTGCATAGACCTCTTGGTAATTATGTTGAGTGGTATGGGTATCAAGCATGAACTGCGCTAAAGCACGATGTAGTCGAGCGATAGGCCCCTTCAAAACTACAAAGCGCGAGCCACTAATCTTGGCTGCCACCTCAAAGTCGAGACCTAATGGTCCACCAAGGTCAACGTGATCTTTAATCTCAAAATCAAATATAGACTCTTGACCCCAACGTTTTACCTCTTTGTTCTCAGTTTCGTCTTTACCTACTGGAACCGCTTCATCAGGCAGGTTAGGAATACCCATCAAGAAATCCGCAATCTCGGCTTGCAAAATTGCTAGGCGCGCAGCACCAGATTCCATATCGACGTTAATCTGGGTTGCTTCAGCCATTTCAGCAGCAGCATCTTCGCCCTTACCTTTTTTCATACCAATAGCTTTAGCCAATTGATTGCGTTTAGCCTGCAGCTCTTCAGTACGCGTTTGCAAAGATTTACGCTCGGACTCCAGGGTGTTGAATTTCTCAACATCCAATTGAAATTTGCGAGTAGCTAAACGGGCAGCAACAGCTGCGATATCTTTGCGGAGTAATTGCGGATCAATCATGTAATGCTCTACTGGTTAGGGTGTAATGGGCGCTACTGAAGCTCTAGTTTAAGCGTAAGACTTCTGCTCCCGCGGGCGGAACAAAGGTAAAGCGATTGGCAGGTAGGTTCACGTTGAGCTGGATCTTGTCCAGCGTGACCAAGACAACACTTCCCAGGCCATCAATCAGCTCTAGCGCTTTAGGTAGGCCATTGGCCATACCTACGGAGATCTTGGTGTACGGCAAGTCGTTGCCATTTTTGGCATTAGGATTTTTCTTGGGAACAAGGGCAACCCATTTCATACCCAGGCGATCCTCGCCTTCAACCAAATCAAAATGCTGATCTAGAGAAGTTTCACCAAATAGGATTGCAGCAGGGGTAGCAGCCAAAGCCTGACCAGCAGGTCTGAAAGTGGCTTGATTTAAATCCTTATCCCACAAAATAAGTTGCTTGCCATCGGCAATCAGTTTTTGTTCATACGGTTTTTGCGTATCCCAGATAAATCGGCCTGGACGCTGAAACACAAAACGCCCTTGTGTTTGGCGAACCACTTTTAAACCTTTGTCTTGTGGTTCATTTGCTTTGGGTGCACGTAACTGCTGTTGCACAAAGTCACCCTCAGCGGTTTTAGAGTTACGCACAAACTGACGCAACTGTTCTGCACCACTTTCACCCTCGGCTGATGTCAAACCTGAAGATAAAAGAACTGTGAGCCCTAAAGCTGCTGCTGAAAAAAATCTGCGCAAGGGGATCGCCTTATTCAGAAGGACGATGAAGGATTTCGCGATTGCCGCCATTACCCATCTTCGAAACTAAGCCGGCTTTCTCCATATCCTCGAGCAAGCGGGCTGCACGGTTGTAACCAATGCGCAAGTGACGCTGCACCAAGGAAATAGATGGACGTTTGTTTTCTAGAACAATGGCTACTGCTTGGTCATACAAAGGATCAGCTTCACCACCACCTTCACCAGTCAGTGCATCAATATTAGATTCGTCAGCGCCTTCAAGAACGCCGTCAATGTAATTGGCTTCGCCCTTCTCTTTGAGCCACTCCACCACACGATGAACTTCATCATCCGAAACAAAGGCGCCATGAACGCGAACCGGCAAACCAGTACCTGGAGCCATGTAAAGCATGTCACCCATACCGAGCAGTGCTTCAGCACCCTGTTGATCTAGGATGGTGCGGCTATCAATTTTTGAACTTACTTGGAATGAAATACGGGTTGGCACGTTGGCTTTAATCAGACCAGTAATCACATCCACGCTTGGACGTTGAGTTGCCAATACCAAATGAATACCAGCAGCACGCGCTTTTTGCGCAATACGTGCGATCAACTCTTCAATCTTCTTGCCAGAGACCATCATCAAGTCAGCCAACTCATCGATCACAATGACGATCACTGGCGCTTTATAAATTGGCTCTGGATCATCCGGAGTCAAGCTAAATGGGTTGGTGAGCTTTTCACCTTTCTCTTCCGCTTCTAAAATCTTTTTATTAAAGCCAGCCAGGTTACGTACGCCAAACTTACTCATCAGTTTGTAGCGACGCTCCATCTCATTTACAGCCCAATTGAGCGCGTTATACGCCTGCTTCATATCTGTCACAACTGGGCACAAGAGATGTGGAATCTTGTCGTACATGGCCATCTCAAGCATCTTCGGATCAATCATGATCAGACGCACTTCATCAGGCTTGGCCTTGAAGAGGATGGACAAAATCATCGCATTGATACCAACGGACTTACCAGCACCAGTCGTACCGGCAACTAAGCAGTGTGGCATCTTCGCCAAGTCAGCAACGATTGGGCTACCAGAAATATCTTTACCCAAAGAAAGAGTCAAGTTGGAATGACTGTCGTTGTAAACCTGTGAACTCAAAATCTCGGAGAGGTAAACCGATTGACGTGTTGGGTTTGGTAACTCCAAAGCCATGCAAGTTTTACCGGGAATGGTTTCCACTACACGCATACTCACTACGCCCAGCGAACGCGCTAAGTCACGTGAGAGGTTCACAATCTGACTGCCCTTCACACCGACAGCAGGATCAATTTCGTAACGGGTTACTACCGGGCCTGGGTAGGCTGCAATGACTTTCACTTCCACATTGAACTCAGCCAACTTGCGTTCAATTAAACGGGAAGTAAATTCCAATACATCAGCTGAAATCGTTTCTTTCGCTTCTGGCACAGGATCAAGCAAAGCCAGCGGTGGCAACTCTGAATCCGGAATGTCCACAAATAATGGTTGCTGCTTCTCGCGCTCAACTCGAGCACTTTTCACAACCTCTACTGGGGCACGAACAATCTGTACTGGCTTAGCAATCTCAACACGCCCACGAAACTCTTCGACAAATTCTTCACGCTCTTCAGCGGCAGCTTCACCCAACTTGCGATCTTCTTCACTATCGCGACGTTCACGCAAGCGGTTATAGGCAAGCTCAAGCGAACGACCTACTTTTTCAGCAACATCTAGCCAAGAAAAATGGAGGAATAAAGAGAGTCCGGCACACAAGGTAAACAGCAAAACCAGGGTGGAGCCAGTAAAACCTAAGGTCATCTGCAAAGGATCGCCAATCAGTTCTCCCAAAATGCCTCCAGGAGGCCTTGGAAGCTCCCAGGCAAGCGAATGCATCCGAATAGACTCAAGACCCATACTGCTCAATAAAGTCAGTCCAAAGCCCAACCATCGCATCAATAAGGAGTCTGGCTTGGCATCGGGATCTGGGGGCAAAGGAATACTCCAAAGCTCGCGCCAACCACTCAGAACGCGGCGACCAAAGAGCACCACCCACCAAAAAGCCGAAATACCGAAGATGTAGAGCAATAAATCCGCTAAATAGGCCCCAAAACGGCCGCCAAGGTTCTTGGGAACCTCAAAACTAGCATGGGACCAAGCGGGATCGGCCTTGGAATAGGTCACCAAAATAGCGAATAAGCCCAAACAAAGACCAAAAGAGATGAACCAACGGGCCTCCAATAAGAGGCGGGGCATCCTACCCTGCCCTTGATTCTCAGGGGGCTGGGGGCTTAAAGGGGTTTTGGACTTCGGGTATGCGGTTCTTGCCATGTTCTACCGATTGTAATCAAGCAATCCTATAATTTGGAGATGACTACAAATACTCCAAAACACTCCAAAGTCCTTATTCTGGGTTCAGGCCCTGCCGGCTACACAGCTGCCGTATATGCAGCCCGTGCTAATTTGAGCCCAACCCTCATTACCGGCCTAGCCCAAGGCGGCCAATTAATGACCACCACCGATGTAGAAAACTGGCCAGCGGACCCAGACGGCGTCCAAGGACCAGAGCTTATGGATCGCTTTTTAAAGCATGCAGAACGCTTTAATACCAACATCATCTTTGATCATATTCATACTGCTGTGTTGACTGAAAAACCGATTCGCTTAGTTGGTGACTCAGGTACTTACACCTGTGATGCCCTCATTATTTCTACAGGCGCTTCCGCTCAATATATTGGCCTTCCTAGTGAAGAGGCATTTATGGGTCGTGGCGTTTCTGGATGCGCAACCTGTGATGGCTTCTTCTACCGCAATCAAGATGTTTGCGTAGTCGGTGGCGGTAACACCGCTGTTGAAGAAGCGCTATACCTGACTGGCATTGCTAAAAAAGTTACCGTGATTCACCGTCGCGATAAATTCCGTGCAGAGCCAATTCTCAATGACCGCCTCATGGCGAAAGTAGCTGAAGGTAAAGTTGAGCTCAAATTGAACTCGACTCTTGACGAAGTGCTTGGCGATGAAAAAGGTGTTACTGGTGTACGCATCAAAAAAGCCGATGGCAGCACAGAAGATATTGCTGTAACAGGCGCCTTCATTGCAATTGGTCACAAGCCTAATACCGAGTTGTTTGTTGGTCAGCTAGATATGAATAACGGCTACCTAAAGACTCATTCTGGCTTGGAAGGCAATGCCACTGCTACCAATATCCCTGGCGTATTTGCAGCGGGCGATGTGCAAGACCATATCTATCGTCAAGCGATCACTAGTGCAGGTACAGGCTGTATGGCTGCACTAGATGCTCAGCGCTATTTGGAGACTTTGGAGTAATAGCTGCCTCACTAACGCAAGATGACGCCCGGCCCTGCTGGGCGTTTTTTATTTCAGCCCAGCCCCCGTAGAGGTTTACCCGAGCAAATTAACTAATTACAGGCCTTTAAGTGAGTCTGGAAAGCTTTAAAATAATCGCTATGACACCTCTTTGCTAATATCGAGGTATCCATTAATCACTAACCGGAGTATTTATGAGTTACGACAAGGTCAGCCCAGGTAAGAAAATCCCAGAATCATTCAACGTCATTATTGAGATCCCAATGAACGCGGATCCAGTGAAGTATGAAGTAGATAAAGAAACTGGCTGCCTCTTCGTAGACCGCTTCATGGGCACTGCAATGCACTACCCATGCAACTATGGTTACATCCCTAAAACGGTTGCTGGTGACGGCGACCCTGTGGACGTTCTCGTTATCACTCCATTTGCATTAGTTCCAGGATCAGTAGTGAGCTGCCGCGCTATCGGCATGTTAGAGATGGAAGATGAAGGCGGACAAGATGCGAAGTTATTGGCCGTTCCAGAAGACAAGATTTTGCCAATCTACAAGCATTTGCAAAAACCTGAAGATGTAAACGAATTACTCCTCGCTCAAATCCAACACTTCTTCGAGCACTACAAAGATCTCGAAAAAGGTAAATGGGTAAAAGTTAAAGGTTGGACTGGTGTTGCTGGTGCCCATAAAGAAATCTTGGACGGCATCGAAGGTTACGCTAAGTCACAGAAGTAATTTCGTAGTCATTGGGAGTGAGCTCGCAAAAAATCGCCTTAGCGCAAATCAACCCTCTTTTGGGTGATTTGCCTGGCAACGCGCAGCTCATCTCTCAAGCCGCCGCAGATGCTTATGCACACGGCGCATCAATAGTTCTTACGCCAGAGCTCTCGCTCACTGGCTACCCTCCAGAAGATTTGTTATTGCGCCCTGCTTTTATTGAGGCCGCCGATCGCGAGCTCAGTTGTTTAATGCTGGAGCTCCAAAAATTTCCGGGGCTGACCGTGATTATTGGTCACCCTAAAAAGACTGCCGCTGGTTTGCAAAACTATGCCTCCGTTATTCGTGATGGCAAAGTCATTGCTGGCTATGCCAAACAAGAATTACCCAATCATGAAGTGTTTGATGAGGTACGTTATTTCACGCCGGGTAATGAAGCCTGTGTATTTGAAAACGCCGGCATTCAGTACGGACTTATTCTTTGTGAAGATGCTTGGCATGCAGGTCCTACAAAGCAGGCTCATGCAGCTGGCGCCCAAGTGCTGCTAGTTCTCAATGCATCGCCTTATCACCTCCAAAAAGAATCTTTACGTATTGAGGTGCTCCGTAAACAGATTGCCGTAAGTAAGATGCCTTTGGTCTATGTCAACGCAGTAGGCGGACAAGATGAATTGGTATTTGATGGCGGATCATTTGCTTTAAGTAGTGCAGGCAAAGTAGTTATGACTATGCCGCAGTTTGAAACCGCACTCGGGTACGTTGATGTCAATTCAGCAGCTGATTTAGAGCCTGGAACTCTAGTGTCATCCTCCAGCGTAGAAGCTCAAGCCTATCAAGCACTCGTTTTAGGTGTGCGCGACTATGTTCAGAAGAATCGCTTTCCAGGCGTCATCATTGGCTTGTCTGGTGGAGTGGATTCTGCATTGGTACTAGCGATTGCGGTGGATGCTTTAGGTGCAGACAAAGTGCGCACCGTAATGATGGCCTCACGCTACACGGCCGACATCTCCTGGATTGATGCTAGAGAAATGGCTCAGAATCTAGGCGTTCAATACGATGAGATTCCCATTAGCAAACCTGTAGATGCTCTAGAGCTTGCATTGGCTGAGCAATTTAAAGGCTTAAAGCTCGATGCTACTGAAGAGAACATTCAGGCACGTGTGCGAGGCACTCTCTTGATGGCGCTCTCCAATAAAACAGGCCGCCTAGTTTTAACAACCGGCAATAAGAGTGAAATGGCCGTGGGTTACTGCACCTTATATGGCGACATGGCTGGTGGCTTTGCTGTGATTAAGGATATTGCCAAGACTTTGGTCTATCGCTTGTGCGCTTATCGCAATAGCATTTCTCCAATCATTCCCGAGCGGATTCTGACGCGCGCCCCTTCCGCAGAATTACGCCCCGATCAAACTGATCAGGACAGCTTGCCATCCTACGAAGTATTGGATGGGATCGTAGAGCGCTACATGGAGCAAAACCAATCCATCGCCGAGATTATTGCTGCCGGCTTTGACCCCGAAAGTGTAGAAAAAGTAACCCGCCTGATTAAGCTCAACGAGTACAAACGTCGCCAAGCGCCTCCAGGCGTTCGCGTGACCACCCGAGCCTTTGGGCGTGACTGGCGCTACCCTATTACATCCCAATTTAGGGCGTAACCGGGCATTCGTTTTCAGTTCTAGGTATGATTACTGTATTAAGGGGAATATATGAAGCTAATCACATCCATTATTAAGCCGTTCAAACTTGACGAAGTTCGTGAAGCCTTAGCTGAAGTAGGCGTTACTGGACTGACTGTTACTGAAGTTAAAGGCTTTGGTCGCCAAAAAGGTCATACCGAACTCTATCGTGGCGCTGAGTATGTAGTCGACTTTTTGCCTAAAGTAAAAGTTGAAGTCGTTGTTGCCGATGACCGCGTAGATTCAGCAATCGAGGCAATTACCAAGGCTGCACGCACTGGCAAGATTGGTGACGGTAAGATTTTTGTTAGCCCAATCGAGCAGGCTATTCGTATTCGCACTGGCGAAACGAACGACTCAGCAGTTTAAGCATCAGCATTCAATGCGCTAATCCCTTAAAGGGTTAGCGCTGCTGAGAATCTGTCCGGTCTACGGGTAGAGCCACCACTTCAGCAGCTTCCAATACCAAGGTTTTGTAATTCGAATTTGTCAGGCGCACTTTTGCGCCCTGAAAAAATACGTCCGCCTGATTAAGCCCACTAGTCAGCACTTTAAACGGCGGCTTGCCGTAAAAAGATGCACCTGCACCAGGCTCAACCATCTTGTTCTGCATCTTTCCAGAAGCATCACTTACGCAAATGACTTGCTTAGTTTTAACCTGCACATAAACCATGTCTGCAGCCTTACGGGGCGCATCTGGCTTATAACTAATAATGCCTTCCTCAGCAGGGCAAGCTGTTGAAGCCTCAGCACTAGCCGTAGGAGTCGCAACCGCTGGGACAACTGCGGCTGGAGCGACTGGCGCAGGCTCAGCTGGAGTTGCTGCAGGAGCCGGTTCAATAATTTCTTCTTTGACAACAAGGATTTCTTCTGGCTTATCCGCAAAGAAGAGTGGGCGTAAGTTAATTGCCGAGAAAACCAGTGCAGCCAATACGCTGAGCCAAAGAAACATCTTCTTTGATGAGGCAGGCTTTGGGCTTGCTGAAGTCGCGGAAAAAGGAGTTTGCTTTAAGGTAACTTTTGCAGGCTCTACTTTTGTAGCTTCTGATTTTTTGACTGGCTCTTTTTTTCTACTTCAGCCACTAATGCGGGAACTTGAGTCTCCTCCACCAACTCTTTGACTTCTATAGCTTCTTTTTTTGGCTGCGCTTTTTTTGCTGGAGCTTTAATTGACTCTTCAACTTTCGACGCTTCACTAATTTTTACTGGGGCTTGTGAGCCATAGTCGAATGCTTCCTCATCACTTAAGTTGAGAAGCTTTGCTACTTTTTTAGCAGCAGTAAATTTGTTCTGGGCTCCATAGAAATAACTGGACTCGCCATTTTCAATTTGAGATATTTGATGGTGTGAAAGACAAGCCATCCCACCGAGATCTTTCGCGCTCAGGGCGAGCTTTTCCCTAGCTTTAGTAAATGCCTCTTTACGAATCTCTGGGAGCTTGGCGTTTGTAGTCACAAAAGTGCTTTAAGTGCTTTATCTATCAAAATATTGCCTCATCATAGCGCCTATATAACACCAGGGAAATTAGCCCAAGAGCTAGCCATTCTGGATGTTTTCTAAGTCTGACTCAAGATACTTTGCTACTAATGTTTGGACAGATTCCACATGCATCTTGTCCATCACTCTAGCCTTATGGACCTTAATCGTGGCATCTGTCGTTCCTAGTTTGACGGCAATATCCTTATTCAGCAAGCCTTTGACTAGCCAAAAGCAAACTTCCCTCTCCCTAGGCGTGAGAGTTGCATAGTCTTTCTTAGTTTCGACCTCTTTGGAAACGCGCTTCAGCTGGCGTCTATCAAACTCCAGGGCATCAGCAACAGCCTTTAATAAATCCTCTAAATTGAAGGGTTTAAAGAGGAAAACAACCGCTCCGCGCTTCAGGCTTTTAACGATTTGATGGGGGTGACTTTGGCCGCTAACAAATACAATCGGGGTTTTACGGCCTAACTGGACCAATTTTTCCTGCAAATCCAGTCCAGTCATATCCGGCATTTGCATGTCGAGCAAGATGACTGCGGGCGCCACTGGTACTGAATACTCTAAAAATGTCACCGCGGAGGAGAAATCTTCCACGATATAACCTACATCCTTGAGCATTCTGCTTAAAGATGTGCGCATCGACTCATCGTCGTCGATTAGGTAAATATGGCCAACTTTAGTCATTGAATTTAAAAGGAAAAATAATAGATAAGGCAATGTACCGCAGCTTTTTTTCCAAGGATATTAGCTCTCAAGCTAATAATGAGGCTGAATCAGCAAATACAATAGAGAAATCTGCTTGTTGCAGTGCATGACTGGAGTATAGGAAAGACTGCATAAACCCCTGCGTTCCGCCTAGTCTCACGGCACAATAGAGCTTTTCGACAAATTCTTTTCTGGAGTCCATATCAGCATGAAACGCCTCAATGAACGCTCGCGCAATGTCACCGAAGGGGTTGCTCGCGCACCCAATCGCTCAATGTATTACGCGATGGGCTACCAAGAGAAGGATTTTGTTAAACCAATGGTTGGTGTAGCAAACGGTCATTCCACCATTACACCTTGCAACAGCGGGTTGCAAAAACTGGCAGATGCAGCGGTAAATGCCCTTGAAGAAGCTGGTGCAAAAGCGCAAATGTTTGGCACCCCTACCGTCTCCGATGGTATTGGTATGGGTACTGAAGGTATGAAGTACTCCCTCATCTCCCGCGAGGTGATTGCCGACAGTATTGAAACTTGCGTTAATGGTTTGTGGCAAGACGGCGTTGTAGTTATCGGCGGTTGCGATAAAAACATGCCGGGCGGCATGATGGCGATGGCACGCACTAACGTACCCAGCATCTATGTTTATGGTGGAACAATTAAGCCGGGCCATTTCAAGGGCAAGGATCTAAACATTGTTTCTGCATTTGAAGCCGTTGGTGAATTCACCTCAGGTCGCATGAGTGAGTCAGACCTCAAGGGCGTAGAGCAACATGCTTGCCCAGGTAGCGGCTCTTGCGGCGGTATGTACACCGCAAACACGATGAGCTCTTCCTTTGAGGCTTTGGGTATGAGCCTACCTTACTCCTCCACTATGGCTAACGAAGATGCTGAGAAAGTTGCCAGTGCGCATGAATCCGCTTTAGTCCTGGTTGAGGCAATTAAGAAAAATTTACGTCCACGTGACATCATCACGAAAAAATCTATTGAGAATGCAGTGAGCGTGATCATGGCTGTTGGTGGATCTACCAACGCTGTTCTCCATTACCTAGCTATCACTAGCGCTGCTGAGATCGACTGGACTATTGATGACTTTGAGCGCATCCGTAAGCGTGTTCCTGTCATTGTGGATATGAAGCCATCTGGACAATATTTGGCAACCGACCTTCACCAAGCTGGCGGTATTCCGCAAGTCATGAAGATCTTGCTAGATGGCGGACTCTTGCATGGTGATTGCATGACGATCACTGGCAAGACCGTTGCAGAAACATTGAAAGATGTTCCATCAGTACCGCGCGCCGATCAAAAGGTGATTCGCACTTTAGACAACCCACTGTACAAGCAAGGTCACTTAGCCATTCTGAAGGGCAACATCTCCCCAGAAGGTTGCGTTGCCAAAATTACTGGACTCAAGAACCCATCCATCACTGGCCCTGCTCGTGTATTTGATTCTGAAGATGACGCAATGGCCGCCATCATGGCGCAAAAGATCAAAGACGGTGACGTTATGGTCATTCGTTATGAGGGTCCTAAAGGCGGTCCAGGCATGCGTGAGATGCTTGCCCCTACCTCTGCCCTCGTTGGTCAAGGCTTAGGCGAGACAGTCGGCCTCATTACTGACGGACGCTTCTCTGGCGGCACTTGGGGCATGGTGGTTGGTCACGTTGCTCCTGAGGCGTTTGTGGGCGGTGTAATTGCCCTTATTCATGAGGGTGACTCAGTCACGATCGATGCTCATAAGTTACTCATTCAACTCAATGTGAGTGATGAAGAGATTGCGAAGCGTCGCGCTGCTTGGGCACAACCTAAACCACGCTATACCCGTGGATTGCTTGCTAAATACGCTTACCTTGCGAGCACTGCAAGTAAAGGCGCTGTAACCGATCTGAACTTAGATTAAAAAATAAGCAATAAATCTAAAGCATCAAAACAAAGCCCCTAAAACTAGGGGCTTTGTTTATTACCAACTCTAAATGCATTCCACAGAAGATCTTAGTGCTTCATGGCTCCACCGTGAGCACCCATTGCATTTACTGGAAACTTTACCTCCACTTCGCCTGCCTTAGCAAACTTGAGCTTGACTGGAACAGTTTCACCAGCAGTTAATGGAGCTTTAATGCTCATGAACATTAAATGCAAGCCACCTGGCTTCAATTCCACTGCACCACCTGCTGGCACAGGGATATCTTTCACTTGGCGCATTTTCATGACATTGCCTTCCATGGCCATCTCATGCAATTGGACCTCGCCAGCCACTGGAGAGCTAGCTGATACTAATAAATCTACGCCGCCTTTGTTTTCAATCTTCATAAAACCGCCAGCAGCCATTTGGCCTGGCACGGTAGCACGGGTATAGGCATTCTCAATTTGCAGAGAACCCACTTTGGCATTTTGTGCTTGCGCAAAACCAACCAAACCAAAACTCACTACAGCAGCCAATAATGCATTTAATAATGTATTGCTTTTCATATTTACTACCTCCTAGTTAATCTTTAATCCTCATGTTCAAGAAGACTTGAATTCCTTTACTCTACTACCAACTCATTGTCTTTGTGCCGTCCTTAAACAAAGCATCACCAGTAATTTTTGGGCCGCCTAATTTGACGCCAGAGATTAAATCAGCCTCAGTAAAGCCAGCCTGCTTTAGACACATTGGGCACATGATCACCAAAGCGCCGCTAGAAATTACCTCAGATAAAGCCTGCTGCTGATCCGAAAACTTGGCGGCTCCAGCCTTAACGCCCAGCATCACTGCCTTATCATTTAGGAAAATTGTTAATGGGTGGCCATTAGCGGAATGATGCTTACCAAAGTTAATCGCCATACTTGAGCGATGTAATTCATCAGTTGAAAGATTGATGAAGAGTGGGTCATTAGCGCCAGCAAAGGCCGATAAAGATAAAGTTGCCAATACGGTAATGACCGCGGATTTAAGTGATTTCAAAAACATGGTGACACTCCTTTTTTCGTAACTAATTAAAACTTCATATTTGCTGAGACATACAAGGTTCTTCCCATGCCTGCAACCCCAGTTCCCCAAGCCACGCCATTCATAGACATCGTATTGCCTTGCCCTAGGTAGGCGCCACCCTGCGGTAACGCGTAGAGTTTGTTCAATAAGTTTTCAATACCAAAGTTGACGCGATACTTTTTATCGTCATACGAAGCGCGTAAGTTATATAGCGAATATCCGCCGGTAGCAATCTCATTTCTAACAGCATTGAGATTTGTCTTGGCCGCCACAAATTGTGCTTCAACAGTATTAGTCCAATTTGCACCCAAGTACTGAACAAAGCCAATTTTTCCATTAAGCGGCATGATGTTGTACAAATTTCCACCAGTAGTCACGTTTTGACCGCGAGTATATGACGCTATACCAGTCATTTGGAAACGACCTAACTGCGGCAACTTGCCAAGCATTACGTTACCGGAGAGGTCTAATCCATAGAGTTGCGCATCTTGGTTTACGTACTTAAGGACATTAAATTTATCAACAGTACAAGTCGTATTACATGCTGCATCGATGTAGTTGCTCACGTAGGTGTAATAAGGGTTGGTTTTAAATCCCCAAACCTCTTTATTAGCATCATGCCAATCGCTCGCAAAACTAACTGTATTTGCAACCTCAGGGGCTAGCGTTACCTGTCCAACATAACCGTTACCGTCCCCTACAAAGTTATTCATGATTGCTGCCATTGGAGTGGTAGACCAAGAATAACGCTCATAAAGATTGGGGGATCTTGTCTTGCGCGAGTAACCTGCTTCGTAGTTTTGATTGTTATCTGGTTTATATCGAGAAAGCGCTGTTAAGTCCCAGTTGTAATCAGTTTGCTGATGTTTCTGAGCATTAAACGCATTTGCTTGAGACTGATACATAGAGCTATATCCCTGAACATTTCCTGCATTTGCAGCGACCTGTTCAACACGCACCCCTGCCAAACCCATCAATTCCTTAGACCACTGTTGCTCTAACTCGCTAAATAATGCTAAACGATCTCTGGTGCCATTATTAATATTTTGAAAGGTATTTGGACTCATCATCATTCCAGTGCCTGATGGTGGCCACCAGTCATTTAACTTATAGCCCTGCCACTCAGTTCCAATTCTTGCGAGCTGTGTTTCAGAAATTGGCAGTGTTCCCTTAATAACGGCGCCATTGGTTGAGCTCGTTGCAAGCATTGGCATTGCAGGCGATGTTCGCGCGCCAGTGTTGTCATCCATCTGGTGGTTGACCATTTGGTTATAGGCTTGAGCCTCTAAAGTACCCCAATCATATTTACCGGTGTACTTCAGGTTAAATTGTTCGCTTTGATTTTTGGTCATATCCATACGTTGGTTTGAATAACCTTCGAATGGTATGAATTGATATCCCGCCTTAAACTCAACCAAGTGGTTATCCTTCTGCCAGGCCAATGAAAGTTGCTGGTTGGTGGCGATGTATTTAGATGCGCCAACAGTGTTTCCAGATAAACCATTTGCCGCAGGTTTAAAGTTGCCGCCGGCTGTGTAGTTACCTGCCTTTGCAGAATCTATCGTGTAGTTGACGCTAAATTCATCGCCCGCAGCAGTCACGTTTAAGTTACCCGCAATTGCATTTGCATTACTACTGTACGATGCGCCAACCTCACCTTGCGTGAGTGTCTCCCCCTTATTAGCAAATACCGGTGGTAATGATTGAACTGAAACTACGCCACCTAAACTGTCACCACCCGTACTCACTGGCGAAAGGCCAGTGATCACCTTAACGCTACCAACATTGGATGGGCTGATATAGGAGAGAGGCGAGTTCATGTGATTTGGGCAAGATGAGATTAAATCTAAGCCGTCAACTTTGACTGCCACCCGGTCGTCCGCTAAACCATGGATTGATGGCAATCCAGAAACACCTCCACCGGTATACATGCTTACACCGGGGATATTCAGCAGCATAGCTGCAGTATTGGGGGTATTTACACGCGACTGATTAAGCTCTTTACCCACAAGTGTTGTTTGAGTGAGTGGCGCCTCCTGAATACCCGTCACAGTAAGGGTATCTAGATTGGGGGCGGTTTGACCGTATGCATTAGTGAGCATCAAAGATGCGACTAAGGCTATCGGCGTTACTTTTAATGCATTCATATTGACTCCAAAATTTTTTTAATCGCTAATTAATTGAATTTCTTTTACTTGTGAATGGATGCAATTGGCGCGAGCACAAGCTCCGCGCTACCCAAGGGACTATAGGTATAAATTGCATTTGAAAGAATGAGCGAGCCGGCATACAGGAGCCAAATTGCTATGCCCATGGCAATGCCAACATAGGCTCGCTTTAGTCGAGACGAAACTTTGTCAGATAAAAACATGTACTTCTCCATACAAGATTGCGGCAACTTGTTGTCGCCTATCGCATAGCTTGGCTATGCCCTAAAAAGATTTAGGCTTGTGTAGGAGGCGCTGCTGAGGGAGGTGTTACCCAAACAGCAAGAGGCTTGGGTGATTGATAGAAAAGCTGTGGCAGCAAAGCAAGTGTTTGCGGCGCTTGGAATGTGAGGTTTGTATTGAATGCTGGCGTAATGGCGGTATGAGCAATGCAATATGGGCAAGGCTGCGCTTCTGCACGATCTGTTTGATCTTCGCCTTGAATATTGATCTGCAACTTAGTGCCGTCAGCTGCACAAATTTCCATCGCAAAACCTTGACCATGCTTTGCTAGCGATACCGCTTGAGAAACTGCTGGCGCAAGCGCACTCATTGCGATTGCTAAAGCGGCAATCCAGTGAATGAGGCGATTTTTGCGGAAATTCATGATGGGAAGATTTTATCGGAATTTTAATTTAGGCATGAAAAAAGGGGCTTGCGCCCCTTTTCCCTTATGAATTCGCTATTTCTAGCTGATTTCACTCTTATGCTGCAGCAGCTTTTTTCTTGCCTACAAACTTACCAATTAATGGCCAGAATAGTAAAAGCAATGCAAGACCTGTAATACCGCCTACCAATGGGTTAGAGAAGAAAATATCTAAGCTTCCCTGTGAGAACAACATGGATTGACGGAATGAGTCTTCTGCACGATCACCTAACACCAAGGCCAAGACCATAGGCGCCATTGGGTAATCGAGTTTCTTGAAGACATAACCCAGCACACCGAAGCCCAACATCAACCAAACGTCAAACATCGCGTTGTGGACGGTGTATGCACCAACCGCACAAATCACAATAATGACTGGAGCAATGATGGAGAACGGAATTCTCAAGATTGAGGCGAACAATGGAACGCAAGTTAATACAACAAACAAGCCTGCCAAGTTACCTAAGTACATACTCGCGATCAGACCCCAAACAAAGTCTGGTTTCTCAACGAAGAGCAATGGGCCTGGTTGTAAGCCCCAGATCAACAAACCGCCAAGCAACACAGCAGCTGTTGGTGATCCTGGAATGCCTAATGACAACATTGGCAACAAGGCAGCTGTACCAGCAGCGTGAGCTGCTGTTTCTGGAGCAACAATACCTTCCATTTTTCCAGTACCAAACTTGTCACCTTCTTTAGATACGCGTTTTGCAACACCGTAAGCCATGAAAGATGCAGGGGTAGCACCACCTGGAGTGATGCCCATCCAACAACCGATCAAGCAGCTGCGCAATGAAGTTGCCCAATATTTTGGTAACTGCTTCCAAGTTTCCCAAACAACCTTACCGCGAATTTTCGCTGCAGCACCTTGGAAGGCCAAGCCCTCTTCCATTGAAAGAAGAATCTCGCCAATACCGAACAAGCCGATAACCGCGATCAAGAAGTCAAAACCACGCATCAACTCTGGGTTACCGAAAGTTAAGCGTAACTGACCTGTCACTGTGTCCATACCAACGGTAGCCAAAGCAAAGCCCAACATCATTGCTGAAATTGTCTTGAATGGCGAACCTTTATTCATACCCACAAAACTACAGAAGGTCAGGAGGTAGACCGAGAAGAATTCTGGCGGACCGAATTGGAGAGCAAACTTCGCAACCAACGGTGCCAAGAAGGTAATCATCACAATCGCAAAGAACGCACCCACAAAAGAAGATGTAAATGCAGCTGTCAGCGCCTCACCAGCTTTGCCATTACGAGCCATTGGATAACCGTCAAAGGTTGTCGCAACAGACCATGGTTCACCAGGGATATTAAACAGCACGGATGTAATCGCACCGCCAAACAATGCACCCCAGTAAATACAGGACAACATGATGATCGCTGAAGTTGGTGGCATGGTGAAGGTTAATGGCAACAGAATCGCAATACCGTTTGCGCCACCTAAGCCTGGCAATACGCCAATAATCACACCAAGAGTTACACCGACAAGCATTAACAGCAAGTTAAAGGGTGTCATTGCAACGGCAAAGCCGTTGAATAGAGCGTTAATTTCTTCCAACTTGGACTCCTTTTTTAATCTTTTTTAATAGTTATTGTTTTTATTGCACGCCCACAAATTCGAGTGGATTGAACCATGAGCCATGTGGCAATGGAACCTGGAACCAGTATTCGAACATGAGGTAAAGAGCCGCGCTCACTCCAACGGAGACAGCAACTGCCTTCCAAATTGGATATTTACCTAACCACACCATGAAGACCGCGATGTAGAGGGCCGCAGAAACATAAATGCCAATCAATTGCACGCCAAGCACAAAGATGATCGCCGGCAGCAATACCGCCATCACCTGCTTGGAAGGCTCACTATCAACAAAGGATTCGGTTTTCTTTTTCTTGTTCACGATTGCAGCTTGATACAAAGTAACCGTGCTAGATAACATGATGATTAAGCTGATGTAGAAAGGGAAGTAACCAGCCTCTGGGCCATCAACACCCCAGCTAGCACCCAACTTCAGACTACCAATCATCACTGTCAGGCCAATTGCCAGGAACACGATCGATGTAACGATGTCCATCGCTCTAACGCTAATGACTGAGTCTTGATTTGTATTGTTTGTATGTTCAGACATTTTTATATTTTTAAATAAAGTTAGTAGTTACGCTTGCTCAAAAAATAGGACCCCGCTTTAGGGGTCCTATTTAATTTCTCAAAAATTACTTAGCCAAGAATCCAGCTTCAGCCATTAACTGCTTATGTAATGCTTCATTTAATGTGAGCCAATTTCTGAACTCTTTACCAGTCATGAATGTCTGATTGAATGCACCATCAGCCATGAACTTCTTCCACTCTGGTGTCTCGCGTACTTTTTTGAACACGTTGATGTAGTAATCAACTTGCTCTTGAGTTACGCCAGGAGCCATGAAAATGCCACGCAACATCACGTAGTCAGTTGACACGCCAGCTTCTTTACAAGTTGGAACATCATTCCAAGACTGAGTTGCAGTGATCTTTTCTTTGTAAGGCATACGTGTGTCATCAAATACGCACAATGCACGTAATTTGTTTGCACGCCATTGAGCAACCGCTTCAATTGGATTATTCACAGAAGAATCAATGTGATTACCAACGAGTTGCACAGCTACGTCGCCACCCCCTTTGAATGGGATGTATGTGAACTTAGCACCAGTTGCTTTTTCAATCGCTACAGTAATGATCTGGTCTTCAGACTTAGATCCAGTACCACCCATTTTGAACTTGCCAGGACCAGCTGCTTTAGCTGCGTCGATATATTCCTTGGCAGTTTTGTAAGGCTTGTCAGCGTTATCCCATAAAACGAATTGGTCAAGTGCCAACATCGCCACTGGAGTGATGTCCTGCCAGTTGAATGGAACACCTGTTGCTAATGGAGTAGTAAACAAGTTGGAGAGCGTAATCACGATCTTATTTGGATCGCCCTTAGCTTCTTTCATTGCCAAGAAACCTTCAGCTCCCGCGCCTGCACCCTTGTTCACAGGAATCACTGCCTGTTTCATCAAGTTATTTTTTGTGATGATGCCTTGGATCATACGAGCCATTTGATCAGCACCACCGCCAGGACCGGCAGGAATAATGAACTCAACTGGCTTGGTTGGTTCCCAAGCAGCAAAAGCAGGTGAAACACTAGCAGCACCGAGGGCTAATGCGGTGGAAATCAATGCCCCTTTTAACTTCATCTTCATGAACGCTCCTCCAAAAAAATTTGAATACCAATCTTACTTTGGCTTCTCTTTGTTATGTGTGGATTTTTATCCAAAAAGAGGTGCTAATACTTGATTGCCATCAATAATTGTTAAATGGGCAGTTAGGGGTAACACTAGCTTATAAGTACTAACCCTATAAAAATTTTCTGGGAAAAATTCTTAGCGGAATCGATCCAAAAGTTTCTTGCTAACTTTATCCAATTGAGTGGAATCTTTAATCAAAAATTGAAGGCCATTGGAGTCTGCAATCAGCAGCGTGTTGCCAGCAATTCGGCGAATGTCTTCCTCGCCCTTGAGACGAATTCTGGTGGGGCCACGGTCAGTTTCAATATCCCAAATACTCGGGGTGGCAAAAGTAGACACCCTGGTGATTTTTTCAATCACAGGCATGAACTCACGGGCAGCTAGCTCCTCATTAATCAGAGCTAACTCAGTCTCCGGAATAGCGGTGATCCCATCAAACCAGCATAACTCTTTACCCGACTGATCCATGATGGAGATTCCGGTGCTGGGTGATGTAATCGGGAAGGCTCTGACGGGATAAACGCCTACGTGGCGTGTGCCAGCGGCATCAATCAATACTAGGCACCCAAGGGCGTCACGCTCTAGCGTATGCGGCTTTTGATGTTGACTCATACACCGCCCCCAGTTTCTTTAGCGATCACTTGCAGGCGCTCTTCTTCACGCTCATTTTTGCTTTCTTCAATGCTTTCACCAATAGCGCCACCTTCAACCAACTCGGCAGCATGGCGTAACTGCGCTTGATACAAGGCGTAGTAAGCGCCCCGTGCATCCATGAGCTCATCATGCGAGCCAATCTCCACAATCTCACCCTTATCAAGCACAACCAAGCGGTCTGCCTTTCTTAAGGTAGAAAGTCGATGGGCAATCGCGATGGTGGTGCGCCCTTTAACTAAGTTATCCAAAGCGCGCTGAATTTCTTTTTCAGTAGTGGTGTCTACCGATGAAGTAGCCTCATCCAAAATCAGAATGCTTGGATTAATTAAGAGTGCACGTGCAATTGAAATACGTTGACGCTCACCGCCAGAGAGTGATTGACCGCGCTCGCCTACTAATGAGTCATAACCTAGTGGTAAGCGAAGAATAAATTCATGGGCATGTGCAGCGCGTGCTGCTTCAATAATTTCCTCACGAGTTGCATCCGGTTTTCCGTAAGCAATATTTTCTGCAATCGTGCCAAAGAATAAAAACGGCTCTTGTAAAACTAAGCCAATGCGCTTGCGATAGTCAGCAATTCCGATGCTACGAATATCGCGCCCATCCAATGCAATAGAACCAGCACTCACATCATAGAAGCGGCAAATCAAGTTCACCAAAGTACTTTTACCAGAGCCGCTATGGCCTACTAAACCTATCATTTCTCCAGGAGCAATATCTAGATCAATGCCTTTAGAGACTGCGCGGTTACCATAGCGGAAACCAACGCCCCGCAAGGAGATTCGGCCTTTAACTTCGTCCAAGGGCGCTGGATTGATTGGCTCAGGAACGCTCGAGACATGATCCAAGATATCAAAAATACGCTTAGCCCCAGCAGCTGCTTTTTGCGTATGAGAAACGATGCGACTCATTGAATCGAGTCGAATGTAGAAGCGCCCAATATAGGCAAGGAATGCAATCAACACACCAACAGTAACCTTTTGATGCGCAACCTGCCAAATGCCGAAACCCCACACTACCAAGAGGCCCGTTTCAGTTAGAAGTGTGACTGTTGGGGAAAATAATCCCCATACGCGATTGACGCGATCATTGATTTGTAAATTGTGTTTATTGGAATCGACAAAACGCTTGAGCTCACGATCTTCTTGAGCAAAGGCTTTCACTACCCGAATACCCGGAATCGTATCGGCCAAGATATTGGTTACTTCAGACCAAACACGATCAATTTTTTCAAACCCAAAACGGAGTTTGTCTCGCACTACATGAATCATCCACACGATAAATGGCAATGGTGCCAAAGTGACCAATGCGAGCAAAGGATCAATTGACACCAAAATTGTTGCTGTCATCGTAATCATGATGACGTCGGTAGCAAAGTCCAAAGCGTAGAGGGATAGGAATACACAAATGCGGTCAGTCTCAGCGCCAATACGCGCAATTAAGTCACCCGTTCTTTTGCCGCCGAAATACTCTAAAGACAATTTGAGTAGATGCTCAAAAGTCGTATTGCGCAAATCAGCACCAATGCGCTCACTCACCAAGGCTAGTAGATAAGTCTTCCACCAACCCAAGCCCCAGGCTACGATTGCCGCAGCAAATAAAGCCAAAAGGTATTTAGTAGCTAAAGCAAAATCAATCGGATTGCCTTTTTCATAGGGAATCAAGACGTGATCCATTAAAGGCATCGTCAGATATGGCGGAATGAGCGTGGCACCGGTAGAAAGCAAGGTCAGCACGAAACCCAGTAAAAGCTCCTTTTTGTAGGGGCGGGCAAAACGCCACAACTTAAATAAAGTCCAAGTCGATGGAGGGGCATCCTCCTCTGGGTCACAAGTTGGACAAGCATCTGAATTGGCAGGCTTGGGACTTAAACAAACTGGGCAAACCTGCTTGTCATATTCAGAAGCCTCAGGCTCTTTAGTGACCTGATCACCCCTTATTAAGCGCTTAAAGCTACTTTGTAGGCGCAATACCTGAGGATTAACAGCCAAGGTGAAATACCAAAGCCGCAACAGACTGGTCTCGGACTCTAGCTTGAGGTGCCCCACTCCAGCATGATCTCCATGCAAAAGATGCGCCCCAGAGCTAATAGGCCAGAATTCTGAGAGAGTGCCATCGGTCCAAAATAAGCCCGTTGGGATAAGGCAAAGGAGGCTTTTTTCAAAGCGCATCTCACCATCAAGATCCAACTCAACCCATGCCAGTATTGAGTTAGGGTCTTTTACTGGGGATTGAGGTGCCTCTAAAACGCCAGTCCATTGTGTAGGCAAAGTGGGGGCGATTAGGGAAATTTCTGGCTTCATTAGTCCTAAAAGTATAGTGGAGCTAGATTTTTTAGATTTAGTAAGTCTGTCAACTTTACAGGGCAGAAAGCCGTTAAATTAACGAAGTAGGCTTTTTTGTGTATTTTTGCTAATTTTGTGGATTTTGAATAATTACTAGAACCAGAGAGATAGTCTGAGTCACCCACGCCCTCACCTTCTGAGGTGGCGCTGAGACCCCATTCCACATATGCCCCAATTACTAGATAAAACCATTGAGATCTTGAGTGTCAAGCATCTCCGCGGCCCCAATATGTGGACCTACCATCCCGTTATTGAGGTTTGGCTCGATATCGGTGAGTTAGAGGATTTCCCCTCTAACCTCATTCCTGGGTTTTATGACCGCCTAGTCAAAGCACTCCCCAGCCTTCAAGAACACCGCTGCAGCTATGGCGAAGCTGGTGGATTTCTCAAAAGAGTAGAAGAGGGCACTTGGCCTGCTCATATCCTTGAGCACCTCACCTTGGAATTACAAAATTTAGCTGGCATCCCCGGCGGCTTTGGTAAAGCACGCGACGGTGATCGTCGTGGCGTTTACAAAGTCATGGTGAGCGCGATTAACGAAGAAGTTACTCTCACTGCGCTCAAATACGCTCGTGACCTCTACCTTGCTTTAGCTCAAGACACCAAAGATCCTGTTGCTCTTGTTAGCACCATCATTGAAGAACTGCGCGAGCTGGGTGACGATCTATTGCTTGGACCAAGCACTGCCTGCATCGTGAATGCGGCTGAAGAACGCGGCATCCCCTCTATTCGCTTGTCTGAAGGCAACCTAGTACAACTTGGTTATGGCGCTAAGCAGCGTCGCATCTGGACAGCTGAAACAGATCAAACCAGCGCAATCGCTGAAACGATTTCTCGTGATAAAGATCTTACTAAGAGTCTTCTATCTAGCGCAGGAGTTCCTACACCTGAAGGCCGTACCGTTACCAGCGCTGATGACGCATGGGAAGCGGCGCAAGATATCGGTCTGCCAGTTGTAGTCAAGCCAATCGATGGCAATCACGGTCGCGGTGTCTTTATCAATCTATACACCCAACAAGAAATTGAAGCTGCCTATGCCGTGGCAATTGATGAAGGTAGCGAAGTATTAGTAGAACGACACATTATTGGTGACGAGCATCGTTTGCTGGTCGTTGGCAACAAAGTGGTTGCAGCAGCTAAAGGCGAAACCGTTTGGGTTACCGGTGATGGCAAACATTCCGTACTTGAACTCATTCAAATTCAGATTAACTCTGATCCACGTCGAGGAACTGCTGAAGAGCATCCCCTCAATCCCGTGCGCATTGATTCTGCGGTGGAATTAGAGCTTGCACGCCAGAAACTCACTGGCGCAAGTATTCCGGCCTTGGAGCAAAAAGTACTCATTCAAAGTAATGGCAACGTAGCGTTTGATGTCACCGATTTAGTTCATCCAGAAGTAGCCAGCCAAGTGGCTCTAGCCGCCCGCGTTGTGGGTCTGGAGATTGCTGGTGTTGACCTTGTTGCACAAGACATTAGCAAGCCATTAGATGAGCAGAATGCCGCAATTGTTGAAGTGAATGCTGGCCCAGGTTTATTGATGCATTTAAAACCTGCGAGCGGTAAACCTCAACCTGTTGGTAAAGAGATTGCAAATCATCTTTTCCCACCAGGCACTGATTTCCGCATTCCAGTAGTAGGCGTCTGCGGTGCTAGAGGTAAAACTCCTGTCGCTGAAATGATTGCCCACTTCTTGCGACTCACTAATTTGTATGTTGGATTGTCTTGTAGCAAGGGTTTATTTTTTGGTCATCGCTCAATCCAAAAGAGCAATGCTGCCAACTGGGAAAATGCCCGTCGCACTTTATTGAATCGCGCCGTTGAAGCGGCCGTTATCGAGAACAACAATCTATCCATGCTGATAGAAGGCTTAGCTTATGACCGCTGCCAAGTAGGCGTTGTTTTGAATATCGATCCAAAAGCCAACTTCCCGCAATACGCTATCTATGATGAAGATCAAGTATTTAGCATTGTTAGGACTCAAGTTGACGTAGTGCTACCAACTGGAGTTGCTGTTCTCAATGCAGATGATCCTATGGTTGCAGACATGGCAGAGCTGTGTGATGGTGAAGTGATCTTCTTTACCCAAGACTCTGCATCCCCGATTGCGCAAGAGCATCTTAAGAATGGTGGTCGTGTCGTGATGATTGGTAATCAACAAATTACCCTGAAATCTGCAAAGCACGATCAAAAGAGCATTCCGGTGCCACGCAACTCGGAGTCTAGCGCCAGCGAACCATGGAAACCCATGAATCTCGGCGCTGCGATTGCTGCAGCTTGGGCCTTAGATATTCCGTTCAACGTAATCGAAGCTGGCGCTGAAACCTTTGCTTCTGACGCCACTATTCCAGCAGGGGCTTAATTGGAAATCACCCGTATTCGCATGTTGCGCGGCCCAAATTTATGGAGCCGCCACACAGCCCTAGAGGCAATTGTTTCTTGCGACGAAACAGAACGCTCCATCGATTCAATCCCACAGTTTGAAATCAAGATTCGTGAGCGCTTTCCTCAATTAGGTAGCATGCGCCGTGGCGGACATAATGAAATCCTCTCTCTCGCACATGCTCTAGAACATGCTGCTTTAGGGCTTCAGTCTCAAGCAGGTTGTCCAGTAACCTTTAGCCGCACAGTGCAAACGATTGAAGTAGGTGTTTATCAAGTCGTAGTGGAGTACACCGAAGAAGTTGTCGGGCGCATGGCCTTTGACTTTGCATTCGGTTTAATTCAAGCGACCCTCAATGACGCGCCATTTGATTTAGCGGCCGCCCTCTCCGAATTAGAAGCTTTGTATGAAGATGTGCGCTTAGGACCAAGTACCGGATCTATCGTAGATGCTGCTGTACAAAGAAACATTCCCTATCGCCGCATGACTGAAGGCAGCATGGTGCAGTTTGGGTGGGGTAGCAAGCAAAAGCGCATTCAAGCTGCCGAGACTAGTGACACCAGCGCAATCGCAGAAGCCATTGCGCAAGACAAAGAGCTCACCAAGAATCTGTTGGCAGCTGCGGGTGTATCCGTTCCGATTGGCGAAGTGGTTACGACTGCTGATGATGCGTGGCGCGCTGCCCAAAAGATTGGCGGTCCGATTGTTCTTAAGCCTAAAGACGGCAATCAAGGCAAAGGTGTTGTCGCCAACATTCAAACTGAATCAGAGGTTCGCGCAGGCTTTGTAGTTACGCAAGCCTTCGGACGTGAAACCATTGTTGAGCGTTACCTACCTGGCGCTGACTACCGCTTGCTAGTGGTTGGTAATCGCTTATCCGCTGCCGCACGTCGCGAACCCGCTCAAGTGGTTGGTGATGGCAGGCATAGTGTTGCTGAACTAGTTGAACTAGAAAATAAAAATCCATTGCGCGGCGATGGTCATGCAACTGCATTAACCAAAATCCGTTTTGATGACATCGCTCTTGCACATTTAGCAAGTAATGGCTTAAGCCCACAGTATGTTCCCAAGACTGGTGAGCGCGTTTTACTTCGCAATAATGCCAATCTCAGCACTGGCGGCACCGCCACCGATGTGACTGATGATGTTCATCCAGATGTAGCTGCCAGCGCAATTGCAGCCGCCCAAATGATTGGCTTAGATATAGCTGGTGTCGACATTCTATGTGAGGCGATTTATAAGCCTTTAGAGACTCAAGGTGGCGGCATTGTTGAAGTTAATGCTGCACCAGGTCTACGTATGCATCTCAAGCCTTCCTATGGCAAGAGCCGCCCTGTTGGCGAAGATATCGTCAATATGATGTATCCACTAGGCGAAGATGGTCGTATTCCAGTGGTAGCCGTCACCGGTACCAATGGCAAAACCACTACGGTTCGTCTGATTTCTCATTTATTGAATGAGACTGGTTTACGCGTTGGCATGACAACTACTGATGGTGTGTATATCAACCATCGCCTAATTGATTCTGGTGATTGCAGCGGCCCTAAGAGTGCACGCAACGTCCTCATGCATCCCGATGTCGATGCTGCCGTATTAGAAACAGCCCGCGGAGGAATGTTGCGTGAAGGCCTTGGCTTTGACCGCTGTGAAGTTGCGGTTGTGACCAATATTGGTGAAGGTGACCACTTAGGTCTTAACTACATCACTAGCGTAGAAGACTTGGCGATTCTGAAACGCGTCATTGTGATGAACGTTGCACCAACCGGCGCTGCAGTTCTGAATGCTGCTGATCCGATAGTTGTGAAGATGGGCGATGTTTGCACTGGTCGCGTGATTTTCTTTGCACAGAATCAACACCACCCCGTCATTGCAGCCCATCGCGCCAAGAATAAAAAAGTAATCTATTTTGATGGAACCTATATCGTCTGCTCAAAAGGAGCACGCGTACTGTTCCGCTTCCCTGTGAGCGAGATTCCGTTAACTCAAAATGGTGTTTTAGGCTTCCAAATTGAAAATGCAATGGCCTCCATCGGTGCTGGCTGGGCTTTAGGTCTAGATGCCGAAAAAATTGCACGTGGACTTCATTCTTTTGAGAGCTCAGCTAACGCAGTACCAGGACGCTTCAATCAATTCCAGCACAAAGGCGCCACTGTGATTGCTGACTATGGTCACAATCCAGATGCCATGCGTGCTTTAGCAAGTGCTATCGAGGCTATGAAGCCCAAAAAGAGCCATGTCGTCATTAGCGGTGCCGGCGATCGTCGCGATGAAGATATTCGTGATTTAACCCGCATTCTTGGCAATAGCTTTGACAATGTCATCCTCTATCAAGATCAGTGTCAACGTGGTCGAGAAGATGGGGAAGTTCTTAAGCTTCTACAAGAAGGTTTGGTAGGCACCAAGAAAGCCAAACAAGTTAAAGAAATTACCGGTGAATTCCTCTCCATTGACACCGCCCTCAATGATTTATCTGCTGGCGATATTTGCCTAATCCTGATTGACCAGGTAGAAGAATCTCTGGCCTACCTTAAAGAGAAGGTACAACCTTAATCCTGTGATTGATTTTCAGGCGACCATCTGAAATACAAAAAGCCCAATCACTGATTGGGCTTTTTTAATTTACTGCCAACTAAGAGATATTGGGAGCTAGTTATGTCTGAGAGTGATAGTGCTGGAGTCGCTCAATCTCCTCCTTGGAGCCCAACATGACAGAGACACGCTCATGTAGTTCGGTGGGAACCATATCCATAATCAGTTGATCACCATTGGTCGATGCACCACCAGCCTGCTCTACTAAGAAGCTCATTGGGTTTGCCTCATACATCAGACGGAGCTTTCCTGGCTTATGCGGCTCACGTTGATCCCAAGGGTACATAAAGATACCGCCACGCGATAAGACGCGATGCACATCAGCAACCATGGATGCAATCCAGCGCATATTGAAATCTTTATCACGCTCTCCACTCACGCCAGCCAAGCACTCATCGACATAGCGACGGACAGGCTCAGCCCAGTGGCGCATGTTCGACATATTGATAGCGAACTCTTTGGTTGAGTGAGCAATCTCGACAGCATGTTTAATCAAGACAAATTCACCGGTCACTTTATTGAGGGTGAACATCACTACGCCATCACCCAGAGTTAATGCCATAGTGGTTTGTGGGCCGTATACAACGTAACCGGCTGCCACCTGGTGACGGCCTGACAATAAGAAATCTTCCGTCTGTAATGGCGCTGCAGGATCTTGTTTCTTGAGCACAGAAAAAATAGTGCCGATGGATACATTCACATCAATATTTGAAGAGCCATCCAATGGATCAAATAGCAATAAATAATCGCCAGTACCTTGAACCGGGAGCGGCAACTCCATTTCTTCAGAGGCTAGACCAGCCAATGATTTACATCCCTGTACACCATCAATTAATAAGTCGTTGGCAATCACATCCAGTTTTTGCTGAACTTCGCCCTGGACATTGCCAGTGCCAGCAGAGCCCAGCAAGCCAATCAAGGCGCCTTGAGCAACTTCATGACTCAAGGTTGAGCAAGTATCAGCAACTGCTAATAGCAACTCTTGTAGGCCCGCAGGAACGTCTGCACCCTTCACCTTGGTAGAAGTCAGGTATTGCTTGAAATTGGTATTAAAAGTACTTGAAGCGCTCAAAAGGAGTTTCTCCGTGATGGGTTTATTTCTGAATGGGCTCTATTTTGCCTTGTTCTAGCTGACTGAATTGCCTAAAGCCTTAGAAACCACCTCTTTCACATCTGCAGAGAGGGTTTCGCATGCTGCCACCTGCCTTAGGGCTGACAGCATCTGCTCCTGATAAACCGGGGCAAACTGACGCCAGCGATCCAATCCCCTGGCCAAACGAGCAGCAACCTGGGGATTGATTGGATCTAAGGCAAGAACGGATTCAGCCCAAAATGCATAACCACTGCCATCCACTTGATGAAAGCTAGCGGGGTTGTTCATACAGAAAGCATGAATCACGCTACGAACCCGGTTGGGGTTATTCATCTTGAAAGCTTCGTGCTCACGCAAATGTTTGACTTCACTCAAGGTAGATTCAGCGTTCGCTACCGGAGGTCTGCTCGATTGCAATGCAAACCACTTATCAATCACCAAAGCATCATCAGCAAATCGGGTATAAAAATCTTCCAGACAAGCTGCAGCCGCTTTGCATCCATGAATCACTAAGCCAGCTAAGGCGGCGTATCGGTCAGTCATATTGTCAGCATTCTGATATTGATTGACGGCCATAGGTGCCCAGATCAACGGATCGGCTTCAAGCAGCATGCTGAGTGCAAGATTCTTCAAAGCGCGCTTGCCAGCACTTGCTGCATCAGGATTAAATGGTCCTGGCGTTTGCATCTGTTGGTAGAGAGCCGCCCACTCAATTCGCAAGTCGCTCGCAATAGCGTGACGGAAAGCGCGACGGGCAGCATAAATCTGTTGGGGATCAACGCTTGCGCACTGCTCATATAGATAAGTCTCAGCAGGCAAAGTCAGTGCCAGCTCTTTGAACGCAGGATCTAACTCAGGATCAGTCAAAAGAGTGCGATAAGCCTCAATCAGCTCCTTATCAGGTAAGCGATTAGCCAAAATCATTTGCATTGCTAGTTTCTGACCAGCTTCCCAGCGATTAAAAGCATCGTCATCGCTCGAGAACATAGTCAGTAGGTCGGCCTCACTTTGATCAAAATCTAAATTGATCGGGGCTGAAAAATTACGATTGATCGACAGCACTGGGCGACTTGTCACTTGATCAAAAGTCCAGGTTTGCTGATCTTGAGTTAACTCCAATAATGTCTCGACCTGATCATCTGCAGGAGTCAATAAGCGCATCTTCAATGGAATATGAAACGGCTTGCTATCTTTGTTCCCCGTATTTGCTGCAGGGCTTTGCGTCAAAGTAATTTGATATTGCTTTTTGTCCGCATTGTAGGACTCTTGCACCTCAACCTTAGGGGTGCCAGCCTGACTATACCAATTCTTGAACTGGGAAAGATCGCGGTCATTGGCATCAGCCATCGCCGCCAAGAAATCATCACAAGTAACTGCTTGGCCATCATGACGCTTGAAGTACAGATCCATGCCTTTGCGGAAACCCTCCACACCTAATAGGGTTTGATACATACGCACGACTTCAGCACCCTTCTCATATACCGTCACAGTGTAGAAATTATTAATCTCTTGATACTCGTCTGGACGAATTGGATGTGCCATCGGACCCGCGTCCTCAGGGAACTGCAGTTGACGCAATAAGCGCACATCCTCAATGCGTTTTACCGCCCTGCCAGATTCACTACCCATTTGATCGGCCGAGAACTCTTGATCACGGAATACAGTTAAACCCTCTTTAAGAGATAGCTGAAACCAATCTCGACAGGTAACTCGGTTGCCCGTCCAATTATGGAAGTACTCATGGGCTACCACGCTTTCGATGTTGGCAAAATCAGCATCCGTTGCAGTTTCTGCTTGAGCAAGAACATACTTGGTATTGAAAACATTGAGACCCTTGTTTTCCATCGCACCCATATTGAAATCACCTACCGCCACAATCATGAAGCGCTCGAGATCGAGCTCAAGACCGTAGCGCTTTTCATCCCAGTGAATAGATGCAATCAAGGAGTCCATTGCATGACGGGTCTTTTTCAAGTCATGTGGCTCAACCCAAATCTGCAATAACTTTTTTGCGCCACTACTGGTGGTGATAGTTTCTTCAATGCACTCGAGCTTTCCAGCAACTAAGGCGAATAAGTAAGATGGCTTTGGAAATGGATCTTCCCAAACAGCGCTATGCCAACCATTGGGTAATTTTTCAGTGGTAATGAGATTGCCGTTGGATAGCAATACCGGGCACTCTGCCTCACGAGCACGGAGCGTTACGCGATAGCGTGCCATCACATCCGGTCTATCGAGGAAGTAAGTAATCTTTCTGAATCCCTCGGCCTCACACTGAGTAAAGAAATTGCCATTCGAGACATACAGACCCATGAGGGAGGTATTTTTCTCAGGCACACAAACGCAGATGATCTCAACAACAAAAACTTGCTTACCTTCATTGGGCAGAGCATGAATCGTTAATGTTTCTGGAGTCAACTCAAACTGACGGTGTGCTTCACCATTAATACGCAAACTCACAAACTCAAGTTCATGACCTTGCAATACCAAAGGCGTACCAGCCTCATGACCAGCGCCAGGAAGAACCTCTAGGCGACTCTTCACAATCGTCCTAGCAGGATCTAAAGCAATGTCTAACTCAACCTGTGAAAAGGTGTAATTGGGAGCGCGGTATTCGAGCCTGCGAAAGCTCTGTGGCAGATCAGTTTTCATAGGGCAATTTTAAGCCCCATGGAAAAATTCGACCTAACCCCAAATAAGGGTGGCAATACCGATAGCGATGAAGGTCACAGCAGCTACAGCATGTACCCACTTAATAGGTATACGTTTGGTGAATTTCTGACCAATCCAAACAGCCGGGGCATTAGCCAACATCATCCCCAAAGTGGTGCCAACCGTCACAGAAAAGACATCGGAATATTTTGCGCCCAAGGCGATCGTAGCGATCTGGGTCTTATCCCCCATCTCCGCTAAGAAAAAGAGCCCCACTGTCAGCATAAATACCTGAAAGGCCTTATCAGCCACCTTGGATCCCGCTGCATCATCTATATGATCCGGCACCAAGAGCCAAAGTCCAATTCCCAAGAAGCTCAAGCCCAAAATCCACTTAAGCAAATCCGGACTCATAAAGGTAGTTAACCAGCTCCCCAATAAAGCTGCGCAGGCATGATTGGCAATTGTCGCAATCAATATACCGCCAATAATGGCGAGCGCCTGTTTTGGATAACGCGCAGCCAGCATCAAGGAGAGTAATTGAGTTTTATCACCCATCTCAGCGAGAGCGACTACACCAGTAGAAAGTGCTAATGCAGATAAGTCCATAAATTCAGCAGTCTTCACATTTACAAAAAGTTTTAATCTACTGAAATCATAGCGGATAAATATGACAACTTTTGACCTGACTGCAAACGCTAGCATCCCAAAGGATGCTAGCGTTACTCAAGACCTCTTATGCTGCCAACAACTCCTCTGCCGTTACAAAGTCAACTTTCTGCGCCTTAGCTACTGGCTCAGAAGTGAGGTTACCTCGATGCACGCTCAAGCCATTTCGCAGATGATGGTTATGAGAGAGCGCCTTCACCATTCCACTATTAGCCAAGACCTCAATGAATGGGTAAGTTGCATTCGTTAAAGCAAAGGTGGAGGTTCTGGCAACCGCTCCTGGCATATTCGCAACACAGTAATGCAGCACACCATCTACGATAAAGGTAGGATCTGCGTGAGTAGTGGCTTTAGATGTCTCAAAGCAGCCGCCCTGATCAATTGCTACATCCACTACTACTGCGCCTGCTTTCATTTTGCGCACCATCTCTCTGGTCACTAGCTTAGGAGCTGCAGCGCCAGGCAACAATACGGCACCAATCACAACATCCGCCTCGCAGACTTCTAGCTCCACTAAGAGTGGGTCAGCATAGAAGGTTCTCACGCGATTGCCGTAGAGCATGTCAATCTGCCTTAAGCAATCAATATTGCGATCGAAAATGCAAACGTCTGCACCCATACCCACGGCCATTTGCAGAGCGTTTCGCCCCACTACGCCCGCACCCAATATGACTACCTTTGCAGGCGCCACTCCTGGTACACCCGCCATCAAGATACCTAAGCCGCCATTTGTTTTTTCCAAATGCGTAGCAGCCGCCTGAATCGACATCCTGCCCGCAACTTCACTCATTGGAGCTAATAGCGGTAAGGCGCCAGTACAGGAAGTTACGGTCTCGTAAGCAATACAACTCGCACCCGAGGCAAGCAACGCCTTAGTCTGTTGTGGATCTGGGGCTAGATGTAAATAAGTAAACAGGATTTGGTCTTCGCGCAACATTGCGCACTCTTGCGGCTGAGGCTCCTTCACTTTTACCACCATCTCTGCTTTTGCAAAGACTTCAGCAGCGCTATTAATCAAAGTGGCTCCAGCTAAACGATACGATTCATCGCTCAGACCAATTTGCTCACCAGCTCCTCGCTGTACTAAGACTGAATGACCTTGTTTACATAAGCCCCTCACATTGCCTGGGGTTAAGCCAACACGAAATTCATTATTTTTTACTTCTTGAGGTACGCCAACAATCATTTATGTCTCCTTATTTGAATTCACGACTCAGTTTTGTTTTGCGATGCAAGCCAACGATGTAGAACATGGCGAGATACACACCTAATAAGCACGGACCTAAAACCAATGCAATCCGCGCATCCTCATGAAAGCCCATCAACACCACCACTAGGGCAATAAATGCCAATGCGAACCACGAGGAATAGGGCCACCATGGCGCGCGATATGCCAACTCGGCAACCTGGGATTTTGTAAGTGAGCGACGGAATTGAATTTGAGTAAACAGAATGGCAATCCACACCATCAAACCAACGAAGGTAACGGCAGCCATGATGTATTGAAATGCCTTATCTGGAACAAAGTAGTTGAGTACCACTCCGGTCATACAAACCGCCACCGTTGCCATCACTGCACGATGTGGCACGCCGTATTTGGATAGCTTCGCAAATGGTGAAGGTGCATAGCCATTAACTGAGAGTGCATACAAGAGACGACCACCGCTAAAGATGCCGGCATTACAGGATGACAATGCCGCAGTAATCACTACGAAGTTAATGATTCCAGCAGCTTCACGCAAACCAATCCGCTCAAACATCACAACGAATGGACTGCCTTGTTGACCAACTTCATTCCAAGGAAAGATCGCCAAGATCACGAGGATTGCACCCATATAGAAAATCAAGATGCGCCACGCTAGAGAATCAATCGCCATCGGAATAGTCTTGCGAGGGTTCTCGGCTTCGCCAGCAGATAAACCAATCATCTCAATACCAACGTAGGCAAATAAAACCATCTGTAATGAAAGTAGCATCCCACTAATACCATTTGGGAAGAAGCCGCCGTGCTGCCATAAGTTACTAAAGCCAATGGGATTCCAGTCATTGGTAAAACCAAAGAAAATGACTGAACCACCCAATGCAATCATGGCCACAATGGCAACGACTTTGATGAGAGCAAACCAAAACTCAAACTCACCAAATACTTTCACAGCTATGAGGTTAATTAAGCCCATCATGAGAATGGAAGACAAAGCCCAGATCCACTGTGGCGTTTCAGGGAACCAAATTCCCATATAAATACCAACCGCAGTAACTTCAGCTATTCCAACAACGATCCAGTAAGTCCAATAACCCCAGCCCACCATGTATCCCGCAAGTGGTCCCACATAAGTATTGGCATAAGCTGCAAAAGAACCTGCTACCGGCTCATGAACTGCCATCTCACCCAGAGTGCGAAGGACGATGAAGGCAACAATGCCGGCCAGCAGATATCCCAACAAGATTGAAGGTCCTGCGATCTGAATCGCACTTGCAGAGCCTAGAAATAATCCAACCCCGATAGTGGACCCTAATGCCATGAGGCGAATGTGCCGCACTTTGAGGTGACGCTGTAAACCAGTTTGTTCAGTCTGCAAAAGAGACCTCCTTTCGATTTGTCGTTGGTAAATCACCAACGAGACAAAGTCTAGGGAGGACTGCGCTTCTGCACTAGAGGATAGAAATGCGCAAAGTTCCTAAATAAATAAATGTGATGCGATATAAATGAGCGCTCTACGAATGTACGAGCTCAATGGGGTATTAATTAATTTGGGATGACATCAGAATCCGTAATTTCCTACAGGGATTCCCCTTAAGGATTTGCTGGCTGATTTGAAGAAATCACTTGTTGGTCAGCAATTAGATTTAAAACTTCGGCGGCTGCAGCCAAACCGCAGGCAGCAGTAACCATCACTGTAGAACCATAACCAGAGCAAGCTAGGCCGCCACTAGCAACCCCTGCGCGAGGCTCGTGCGAGTAAATTGCGCGAATCCCAATTTTTCTTTTGAGATTTCTTGAAAAGCCGTGATCCTGTCGAAGACCTTGACGCACCTTTGCCAACAACGCATCTTGCTCAGTTCGAGAGAGATCATCACAGCTCACAGATGTAGGATCTGATTTTCCGCCAGCCGCTCCACACATCACCAAAGCACGCTGATTTTTGTTTGCCCAAACTGCTAAAGCAATTTTGGTTTGCACGGAATCCGTAGCATCTAAAACAATCGCATTTTCAGGAATCAAAGAATCTAGATTTTCTGGCTCCAAGAATGCATCATGAGTGGTGAGCTTGATCTCAGGATTAATGAGTCTAATGCGATCAGTCATGGCTTGTACTTTTGCCTTACCGAACTCGCCCTCAAGCGCATGCAACTGACGATTGGTGTTACTTTCGGCAATGTGATCAAAATCAATCAGGACAAGATGACCGATGGCAGTACGAGCTAAAGCTTCAGCAGCCCAAGAACCCACTCCACCCAATCCAGCGACGACGACTGTGGCATGACGAAAACGCTCACGCAGCTCTGGTCCATACAGCCGTGCTACACCCCCAAAGCGACGATCTCCCACACTGTCTTCTATCTTGTCTTCTGCCATAGCTTCTCTTTATACTGAAAAAATGGACTCCATCGCTCAACTCCGCAAAAACTATACCTTTGGCCAGCTTTCAGAGACCGAGGTGCCGCCCAATCCACTGAGCTTATTTCAAGTTTGGTTTGATCAGGCCGTCAAAGCAGAATGCCCTGAACCCAACTCGATGACTCTGGCAACAGCAGATACAGCAGGCAATCCATCAGCTCGTATTGTCTTACTAAAAGGTGCTGATGAGGCAGGCTTTACCTTCTTCACCAATTACGAAAGTCAAAAAGGTAAGGATTTGGCTGCTCGCCCCCAAGCCGCCTTGTTATTTCATTGGCACGAACTAGAGCGCCAGGTTCGCATTAAAGGGATAGTTGAGCGTGTTAGCGCCGCCGAGAGCGATGAATACTTCCACTCTCGCCCAGCCGCCTCCCGTATTGGGGCATGGGCTTCGCCACAAAGTGCCGAGATTCCCAATCGAGAATTTCTTGAAGAAGCTGAAAAACGTTTCGCAGCTGACTTTGGGGATAATCCACCAAGACCAGAGCATTGGGGTGGATATCGCTTACACCCTACTGAAATTGAATTTTGGCAAGGTCGACCTTCTCGCCTGCATGATCGCATCCACTACCAACTAGAAGGATCTAGCTGGCGAATTGCTCGTCTAGCGCCCTAGACTTATTGAAACTCTGGCGCAATCAGAGATTGAAACTTTGCTCTAAATTTTGCCAACTTAGGAGCAACTACTGCCATGCAGTAGCCCTGCCCTGGATGCTGACGAAAATAATTCTGGTGATAATCCTCGGCTGGATAAATAACCGGCGCCACATCAATTTGCGTCACCACTGGATTGGAATAGATCTTCTCCTCCTCCAGCTCTTTAACTACCTCATGGGCAGTTCTGCTTTGGCTATCGCTATGAGTGAAGATCACTGAACGGTATTGGGTACCATGATCATTACCCTGATAGTTCAAGGTAGTTGGATCATGAATAACAAAAAAGATTTCTAATAAATCACGGTAAGAGACTAGCTCCGGATCAAAATAGACATCAACTATTTCAGCGTGCCCTGTTTGACCTGAGCAAACAGACTCATAGTCAGGGTTTGACATCGCCCCTCCTGCGTACCCTGAAACTACCGCACTCACGCCAGAGATTTGCTGGTAAACCGCCTCTAGACACCAAAAACAGCCACCTCCCAGAGTGGCGCGTTCAAGGCTGGGGGGGTTTTTTAGGATGGTTTCGTTCATGCCTTTATCCTAATACCTTATTCAATCGTTTGCTTGCCACATAAAACCCCATGTCGATAAATCGCTTCACACTCCAATTAGATGAAATCAAGGCAGCTTATGCTGCAGAACCCAACCCTACACTAGAGGTTCGCCTTGAACGAATTGGGCGTATTGAGCAAATGATTTCCGCCAATGAAGAAAAAATCTGCAAGGTCTTGGCTGCAGACTTTGGTATTCGCCACTCGATTGAGAGTCGACTTCTAGAATTTCAGATGATTTATCAGGCATGCAAACATGTTCGCAAACATCTTAAAGAGTGGATGAAGCCTCAGCTAGTGGCAACGCCAGGATTCTTAGGCTCATCTCATGCTTGGACTCAAATGCAATCCATGGGTGTCGTTGGCATCATGAGCCCTTGGAATTACCCTGTGCAACTGGCGCTGGTTCCAGCCATTGCAGCATTTGCAGCTGGCAATCGCGTTTGGCTAAAGCCTTCAGAAAGAAGTTCACGCACATCTGGATTTTTGGCGACATTGATACAAGAATATTTTCACCCTAGCGAATTTTGCGTGAGCATTGGTGGCACGGATGTTGCCGAATCTTTCGCAGCACTCCCCTTTGACCACCTCTTTTTTACGGGCTCAGGAGAGATTGGTAAGAAAGTGATGCGCGCAGCTGCAGATCATCTAACACCAATTACCCTTGAGTTAGGCGGTAAATCGCCGGCGATTGTCGATTCCTCAGCTAAGCTCAAAGATGCTGCCGCTAGCATCATTTACGGCAAGCTGGTGAATGGCGGACAAACTTGCATTGCTCCAGATTACGCAGTAGTTCATGCAAGTGACTGCGAGGTATTTATTCAAGAGCTACAGAATGCAGCTCAAAAACAATTCTCCAATCCAGAGGAATTGACTGGTGCGATTGATGAGCAGCAACTAGCGCGTTGGCAGCAACTAGTTCAAGATGCGGTAGATCGGGGGGCACAAGCAATTCCACTCATCCATTCTGCTGATAACACTGAGTTGCCATTCACGCCCGTGGCACTCTTCAATGTTTCTGAAGATGCGCTCATCATGCAAGAAGAGATATTTGGACCGATCCTACCAATCGTGGCAATCAACGATATCGACTCGACAATTCGCTACATCAATGAACGTCCAAAGCCATTAGCTCTATACTGGTTTGGCAAAGATAAGAAAGTGATGCAGCGCATTCTGAATGAGACTTGCTCTGGCGGCGTCACAATCAACGACACCCTATTGCACGCAGCTATCGAAGATTTACCATTTGGCGGCATCGGTGCGAGCGGTATGGGCGCCTATCATGGCAAAACAGGTTTTGAGGCTTTTAGTCATCGCAAATCGGTTTTAGAAGTTCGCGGTTTCTTTGGCCTTAATTTCTTGCGTGGCACCAACTTGGCGAGGCCGCCCTACGGCGCTGGTGTTGAGCGCTTATTGCGTTGGATTAAATAATTGCTGACACCAGACTCAGGATTACAGCAAGAGTGTTGCGGCAAATCCAATTAAGAGCATTCCAACGATGAGCCAGAGAGCTGCGGCGTAACGTTGATGCTTTTTAAAGTAGCTAAGAAAAAACTGTCCCGCAAAAATCAAGCCCGTTAAGTAAGACATGCTGACCACTTGCAGAACTAGGGCAAGGTACAAAAAGGTATACATTGGATATGCGTACCCCGGCTGTATAAATTGCGCAAAAAAAGAGACAAAGAAAAAGATTGCCTTAGGATTAGTTAAGGACAAAGTTAGCGCAGCTATAGATGGGTGTAGCGCATTTAGATAATGAGCCCTGCCATCCCCTGTTGCAACTACCTTAGCACCGCGCCAGCGCTCGATACCATCTCGAATAAAACCATAGCCCATCCACGCCAAATAGGCGGCGCCCAGAATGCGTATGAAATTAAATGTCGAGGGCGATGAGTTCAGTAAAGTGGCGGCACCTAAGACAACACCAATCATCAGAATAGCATCGCCAATAAAGATTCCTAGCGATGCCCATACTCCTGCACGCCAGCCTTTGATTGATGCAATCGTCAATACGTAAAGAGAATTCGGACCCGGGAATAGGATGGTAAAAATCACACCCAGAAGATATGTAGGGAAATCAACAATGCCGACACTCGAGGGTGAAATAAACCAATCCATCAGCCCATCATAATTAAATTCGGGAAAACCCTTGTAATTAGCATCTGAAAATGCCATAATGGGAGGCTTTTTAAAGCAATTTGATTCATCGCCCCCCAGCTATATTTCAGCGTACCGTTTAGAAGTCATAAACACCGAAGTTCAAAAAACGCGCTGCCGCCTGTCTGATGGTCGATGCCTTTGACCATCACACTCAAAAAAACAAAGAGTGTATACACGGAGACATCCCTTAAAGGGATGTGTAATAGCATGACTTTTTCTAAAGAAACCAATCCCTCTGGAAATGATTTCCAGAATTTCGCCCTCGCGGCGCCACTCCTTAAAAACGTTGCTGAACTGGGTTACACCCAAGCCACTGAAGTGCAAGCTAAGGTTATTCCTGCAGCTCTCGCTGGCGGTGACTTATTGGTCAGCAGCCAAACCGGTAGCGGTAAAACCGCAGCCTTCTTATTGCCTTTGATTAATCAACTCATCGAAGACAACCCAAATGGCTCACCTGTACCAGGTCGCGCACAACCTAAAGTGTTAGTGCTCTGCCCTACTCGTGAATTAGCTCAGCAGGTTGCCGCTGATGCAGTGAACTTAGTTCGCGGCATGAAAGGCATCCGTATTGCAACCGTCATGGGTGGCATGCCTTATGGGAAGCAAATCCAAGCGCTGAAAGGCGCATTGTTAGTTGTCGCAACTCCTGGTCGCTTACTCGACCTGACCGATAGCAAAGCAATTCGCCTAGATGACGTCAAACAACTCGTTATCGACGAAGCCGATCGCATGCTCGACATGGGATTTGCTGATGATCTTGAGGCGATTGATAAGCGTTGTGCTGCTCGCACCCAAACATTGATGTTCTCTGCAACTTTTGCACCGAAGATTATGTCTTTGGCCAATGAGTTAACTACTAACGCTAAACGTATTGAGCTTGCTCATGCTGGCGAAAAGCACGCAAACATTGAGCAGAAGCTCCACTGGGCTGACAGCATGTCACACAAGCATAAATTGCTTGAGCACATTTTGGCTGATGCCTCTTTGGATCAAGCGGTTGTGTTTGCAAGCACTCAGATGGAAAGCGAAAAAATTGCTGACACCTTACGTGCCAATGGTTACGAAGCTAGCGCCTTACACGGTGCAATGCCTCAAGCTGTTCGTATGCGTCGTCTTGAGTCTTTGCGTAAAGGTCACACCAAGATTTTGGTTGCGACTGACGTAGCGGCTCGCGGTATTGATGTGCCACGTATTAGTCACGTGATTAACTTTGGCTTGCCAATGAAACCAGAAGACTATACGCATCGCATCGGTCGTACTGGTCGTGCGGGTCGTAATGGTGTTGCTATTACTTTGGTTGAACATCGTGATCGCGCCAAGATTCGCAATATCGAACGCTTTACACAGCAAGACATCGTTGCTTCTGTTATCGCTGGCCTTGAGCCACAAGCCAAGCCTAGCTTTGGTGGTGGCGGTGGTCGCCCAGGTGGCGGTCGCTCTGGTGGTGGCTTTGGCGGTGGCAATCGCTCTGGTGGCGGTGGTGGTCGTTATGGCTCAGGTGCTCGTTCAGAGTCTCGTTCTGGTGGCGGAGGCGGTGGCAATCGCTCAGGCAATCATTTCGAATCTCGCTCTGGTGATTCCCGTCCATCTGGCGACTCACGTCCTGCTGGTGGCAATCGTTTTGCTGATTCACGCCCTGCACGCTCTGGCGACTCACGTCCTGCTGGTGGCAATCGCTCTGGTGACTCACGCCCGTCTGCTGGTCCACGTTTTGCTAAACCAAAATCTGGCGGTCAACGTAGAAACTTTAGCGGTAGCTAAAAATGATTCACCGTCGTCGTCTCCGTTCTGCATGGAATCGAGTCGATTCCGGTGAATTGCATCAAGCGCCACGCAAGTGGCAGTCTTGGCTCAGCGATACCGGTTCTTTAACCCAAAAAATTGAACGCGCAATTGGACAAAAGCTAGAAGTTCTAGTTTTGCGAGATTGCCGTCAAAATCTCAATAGCGACGAAAGTCGCTATTTTCATTTCAAGATCAAACGTTGTCGCATCAGAGAAGTATTGCTTTGTGCCAACGGCATTCCATTGGTGATGGCGCATAGCATTATCCCCAGTACTAGCTCGAGCGGCAGTAACCATGAGGTTTTGCGCCTAGGCAAGAAACCGTTGGGTGCCGTGCTCTTTGCTAAGACACGAATGCACTCCAAACAGAAACCATTCCGTGAAATTGCCCGCTTAGATCAGCAAAACGCTTTATGGAAAAAATGCTTCCAGCAATATCCAGAGTTGCCATCAGTTAGCTGGGCAAGACGGACGCTATATCAACTTAAAGGGCGTCCACTCCTGGTGAGCGAAGTATTCCTACCTGCACTACTCAACTATCCTAATAATTAAATAGATAGCCAAGCTTGTGATGCGGCAATCAAAGCCTCATCGCCAGGCTCGCAAGTAAACACTTCACCAAAACCAATTTGCTCGGCAGCATCAGCAATATTGTGATGCGGACAAATGGCTGTTGCGAGATCGAGTGGTAATTTTGCTTGCCCTAGATAGCGCACCGCCTCGGATGATGTGAGAAGCCAAAGCGATTTAGCAAAATCCATCTCATGAATATCATCCCAGGCAGGGCTATTGAAATCTAAAGGTACGCGCGCATAAACTGAGAATGCTTCAACTTGCGCACCAGCATGCTTCAAAGTATCAGCCAGCCAATCGCGCCCACCTTCACCTTTAAAAATGATTACTTTCTTAGTGAACCAATCCCAGTTCAGCTTCTGCAATTCAGCCCATAAACCCTCGGAATCCCATTGCGTATTACTCTGAGGAAGAATGACTGTCGTGGGATTGCTCTCAACACCGATGCCATGATTTTTGAGGGCCGCCATGCTACTGCCCCCCATAACTCCAACAGGCAAGGGCTTGTCAGAGAATGCTTGCCAAGATTGCTCGAGTAAACGCATCGTGCATTCAATTGCATTTGGACTAACGAAAATTGCTAGGTCTGCAGTCTTGAGTATTGCAGTGATCTGAGCTAACAAAACATCATCGCCCTTAGGAGCAATGGTCAGTAGAGGTAAAGAAATAATCTGGGGGAAGGTTTCTTTTGTAAAGCCACTATCTACTAGACTTGCCCGCATCGCTTCCGACAATTGGCGCGCCTGTCCGCTGGGACGAGTAATGACAATGGTCTTATTGCTCATGAGCGAATTACCTTGTTGCTACTTACTTTGGTAAACCGTTAGGCAATAAATGCTCAGCGCCTTGAGAAATCAAATCACGCGCAACTGAGAGACCTAGAGCCTCTGCGTCTTCCAAACTCTTTACTACGCCTTGAGCACTAGCTAAGCAACTTGCAGTGCCATCAACGCTAGCAACAAAAGAGCGGATGTTCATATGATCTTGACCCCAAGTGGCATAAGCTGCTAAAGGCACTTCACAAGAGCCGCCTAATTGGCGCGACACCATGCGCTCAGCAGTCACTGCATAGAGGGTTGGTAAATCATTGAGTGGCGCTAGCCACGCTTTAATGTTGGGATGCTTACTCAGGGTTTCAATGCCGAGCGCGCCCTGTCCAGCGGCTGGCGTGTATGGGTCAATCGGTAGTAGCGCGCGAATACGGCTTTCCAAACCAAGTCGCTTGAGACCAGCGGCAGCCAAAATGATGGCTTGATATTCACCGCGATCGAGCTTACCCATGCGGGTATCTAAATTGCCACGCAAAGGCTGAATCACTAAATGTGGGAACTTGGATCTCAGGACCGACTCACGGCGCAAGCTAGAGGTGCCCACTACTGCGCCTTTTGGCAAATCTTCTAGGCTGGCGTAATCGTTAGAGACAAATGCATCATGGGCATCTTCTCGCGCCATGACACAAGATAAATCAAAGCCCTCAGGCATGACCATGGGCACATCTTTTAGGGAATGCACGGCTAAATCAGCCCGGCCATCTTCTAAGGCAGTTTCGAGCTCTTTCACAAATAAGCCCTTACCGCCCACTTTAGAGAGGGCCTTATCCAGTATTTGGTCTCCCCGGGTAGTCATTCCCAGGATCTGCACGTCGCACGCTGGGTAGAGCTTTTTAAGGCAATCCCGGACGTGTTCCGCTTGCCACATGGCAAGGCGACTCTCACGGGAGGCAATTACCAGGCGCCGAGGGGCGGCGGATACAGGGGATGTAGAGCTAGAAATGGGGGTTTGGGACATAACATTTAAAATAATCAAAGACCTACACCAATATACTGCGTTTATGAGCTCATCAAAAAATTCCCTTGCCAACAAAGCCCAAGCTTGGTCGGCCCGTTTTAACGAACCCGTTGACGAACTAGTTCAGCGTTATACCGCCTCTATTGGCTTTGATCAACGCTTTGCCTTAGTCGACATCGCTGGATCTTTGGCTCATGCTGAAATGCTGGCCACCCAAAAGATTATTAGCGCCCAAGATTTGGCCGATATTCAGAAGGGCATGACTCAAATCAAAGGCGAAATCGAAGCCGGTGAATTTAACTGGCAACTCGCACTGGAAGATGTGCACCTCAATATCGAAGCCCGCCTCACTGAATTGGTCGGCGATGCTGGAAAGCGTCTTCATACCGGTCGTTCACGTAACGACCAAGTCGCTACGGATTTACGTCTGTGGTTACGTGGCAGCGTTGATCAAATTGCAGCCACCCTCAAAACTTTACGAATTGCCTTGCTGGATCTTGCAGAAACTCACGCTGCCACAATCATGCCTGGCCACACGCACTTGCAAGTAGCGCAACCCATTACTTTCGGTCATCACTTGATGGCTTATTACGAAATGTTTAGTCGCGATGCAAGCCGCTTAGCTGATTTGCGCGCCCGCTTTAATCGCTTGCCACTCGGTGCAGCTGCTTTAGCCGGCACGACCTATCCGATCGATCGCGAGCAAGTTGCCAAGACCCTAGGTTTTGATGGCATCTGCAATAACTCACTTGATGCCGTATCCGATCGTGACTTTGCAATTGAATTCTGCGCCTTTGCATCCATCTTGATGATGCACGTGTCTCGTCTATCTGAAGAGCTAGTGCTATGGCTTAGCCCACGCTTTGGCTTTATTGATTTGCCAGATCGCTTCTGCACTGGTAGCTCGATCATGCCGCAGAAAAAGAACCCAGATGTTCCTGAATTAGCTCGTGGAAAAACAGGTCGTGTGTATGGCGACTTGATCTCTTTATTAACTTTGATGAAGAGCCAGCCATTGGCATACAACAAAGATAACCAAGAAGACAAAGAACCTTTGTTTGATGCGGTAGATACCGTACAAGATACATTGCGTATCTTCGCTGATATGGTTCCACATATTCAGGTAAAAGCCGATGTGATGAAAGCTGCCGCTGAAGAAGGCTTTGCAACAGCAACCGACTTAGCTGATTACTTGGTAAAAAAAGGTTTAGCCTTCCGCGATGCTCATGAAGCAGTAGCCCACGCTGTTAAGGCCTGCGTTGGTCGTAACTGCATGCTCACCGATTTAACACTTCCTGAATTACGCTTTGCTTGTGGCTTAGATAATCGCCCAGAGTTGATGGGTGATGATGTCTTTGCTTTATTGACTGTTGATGGCTCTGTTAACTCTCGTCAACATGCTGGTGGCACCGCCCCAGCGCAAGTGCTTGCTGCGATCAAACGGGGTCGTGCAGATCTCTAAACTGCATGGGCTTTTGGGGAACACTCTCGACAGGAATTGACCGCCTAAATCAATTCCTGGGCAAGATTGCTAGCATTATGATCTTGCTGTCTTGTGTAGTGTCAGCCGCCAACGCTGTACTCCGCTATAGCTTAGACATGAGCAATAACTGGCCGCTGGAATTGCAGTGGTATTTATTTGCTGCAGCTGTGATGCTAGGCGCCTCGTATACCCTCAAGCGCAATGAACATGTCCGAGTCGACTTAATTTACTCACAACTCTCTGATCGCGGCCGTCTTTACGTTGATCTATTTGGCTTGATTGTCTTTTTAATGCCAGCCTGCATATTATTTACCTGGCTATCTTGGACGACTTTGTTTTATCCCTCATGGTTAGTCTCAGAGCATTCACTCAATGCAGGCGGTTTGTCGCGCTACCCCATCAAGTTTGTTGTGCCTTTTGGCTTCTTTATGTTGAGCCTGCAAGGCTTATCCGAAATCATTAAACGTATTGGCGCACTCAAAGGCAAAGAAACATTACCTGCTGCCGATCTCCATTATGAAAAGCCCATGCAATGATTCCGCTTGAATGGATGCCACCGCTCATGTTTGGCGGACTCATTGTGTTTATGTTGATCGGCTTTCCGGTAGCCTTTTCTCTGATGGCTGCAGGATTATTTTTTGCTGGCATTGCGATTGCTGAGAATTTCTTTGGAATGCCGTTTTTACAAGCCATCCCTCAACGCATCTTTGGCAGTGTCCTCGCTAATGACCTGCTGCTAGCAATTCCCTTCTTCACTTTCATGGGCGCCATTCTGGAGCGCTGCGGTCTTGCCGAAGAAATGCTGGACTCGATGGGTCAACTCTTTGGAGGCATACGGGGCGGCCTTGGTTACTCAGTGATTATTGTGGGCTTTATTCTGGGGGCGATTACCGGCACTGTAGCGGCTCAGGTGATCGCTATGGCGATGATTTCCCTGCCAGTGATGATGCGCTACGGCTACAACATGCGCTACGCTACGGGCGTTTTAGCAGCTTCTGGGACCATTACCCAGTTAGTGCCACCCTCTTTAGTGCTGATTGTGCTGGCGGACCAGTTAAAAACCCAAAGCGGCAGTGCGGATGTGGGCAGCATGTACTTAGGCGCCTGGGGTCCATCCCTACTGCAAATTGGTCTTTTTGCCCTCTACACCTTTTTCCTCTCTCGCTTTAGGCCCGACTACTTACCCGCCGCGCCTGAAAACGAACTCACCCTCACAGGCTGGGCACTCTGGAAAAAATGCCTCATGGGAATCATTCCATCGGCAGTGCTGATTTTCTTAGTGCTGGGAACCATCATGACTGGCATCGCCACCCCAACCGAATCTGGCGCCATGGGTGCAATGGGTGCATTGCTCTTAGCCTGGATACGCAGAGCAAGCATTCCCAATCTGAAGGGATTAATACAAGAGGCATATCAAAACACCATGCGCATTACTGCGATGGTGGTCTTCATCTTGATTGGCTCAACTTGCTTCTCAGTTGTCTTCCAGGGTGTTGATGGTGGCCACTGGGTAGAAGAGTTGTTTTCCAATCTGCCAGGCGGTTGGGTTGGATTCTTAGTGGTTGTGAACTTATTTGTTTTCTTCTTAGCCTTCTTCTTAGACTTCTTTGAAATCGCTTTCATCGTTGTGCCGATGTTGGCACCAGTTGCTGTCAAACTACTTTCACCAGTGCTACTTGCCTCCATGAATGGCAATCCTCAAGCTGCAGCTAGCGCTGCACTGGTATGGTTCGGCGTAATGCTCTGCGTGAACATGCAAACCTCATTTATGCATCCACCATTTGGATTTGCGCTGTTCTATCTGCGTGGTGTTGCACCGAAAGAAGTCAAAAGTAGTGATATTTATTGGGGTGCGTTACCTTGGGTTGCGCTACAACTCGTCATGGTTGTTGTGGTGGCAGCGTTCCCAGCACTAGTCACCACCTTCTTGGATAAGCCGGCAGCAGTCATTCAGAGTCAGGACTTTAATTTCACTGAGGGTGATGACGCTAAATCGGAGACATCTTCAAGCAAAGTGGATGAAGATGCTCCGGTAGTCTTTCAATTGGATAAGCCAAGTAGATAGAGGGTTCGACACCCATCCTATTTGCTAGCATTTACGATATTGAGTCAGCGAGGTATTCAGATGCTCAGCGTTGGTCGAAGATTTTAATAAATGTACTGTCTCTATGATGCCGTTGTATGCGCTCCCTGACATCAGAACTACAGCCTCACCACCCTTACAAGAAATAATAGCTACATCATAATCACTCACAACTTGATTAATCACTTGATGCAATTGATTGATTGCATCAGAAAACTGAATTACTCGCATCACGACCTCCAATGTAGATTGGGCATAGTACAGCTATATACACGCTGTCTGAGGTAAAAAAATACCCTGCAAATGCAGGGTATTAGAGGATGATTTACTTAAGCTGGATCACAGGGTGATATCCGGCTCTTGCCTCACGCAATCAACGTAGTACTCGCTGCGTCCATCAATATCGGCTTTAACCAAGCCGTGGATATCAGTTTCAAAGCCTGGGAATCGCTCATTGAAGTCTCGGGCAAAGTAGAGATAGTCAATGATGCGTTTGTTGAAACGCTCACCTGGAATCAGTAATGGAATACCTGGAGGATATGGCGTTACTAGCATTGCAGTAATGCGGTCTTCGAGTTGATCCAAAGGAACGCGATCCACCTTTTTATGTGCCATCTTGGCCCAAGCTTCTGAAGGCATCATCGCTGGCACCATGTCTGAGGTGTACATCTCCGTAGTCATGCGGGCCACATTGCGACTCTTATAGAACTCATGAATTTGCTGGCAGATATCTTTCAGGCCAACACGTTCATAGCGAGGATGTTTAGCAACAAACTCTGGCAATACTTTCCACAAGGGAGCGTTCTTATCAAAGTGATCTTTAAATTGCTGTAGTTCAGTTACTAAAGTATTCCAGCGACCCTTAGTGATGCCGATGGTAAACATGATGAAGAAGGAATACAAACCGCACTTCTCCACGATCACGCCGTGCTCAGCTAAATACTTTGTAACGATGCTGGCTGGGATGCCCATAGAACCGAAGTTGCCCTCAATATCCAAACCAGGGGTGACAACAGTCGCCTTGATTGGATCAAGCATATTGAAGTCTTGAGCAACCTTGCCGAAGTCATGCCAGTTGGCATTAGGCTCCAGAATCCAATCGGAGCGCTCACCAATACCCTCTTCAGCCAAATGATCTGGGCCCCAAACCTTGAACCACCAGTCTGCGCCAAACTTATCATCGACCTCACGCATCGCACGACGGAAATCCATCGCCTCAGCAATAGATTCTTCAACCAGGGTAGTGCCGCCTGGAGCCTCCATCATGGCAGCAGACACATCACAAGAAGCAATGATCGCGTACTGCGGACTAGTAGAGGTGTGCATCAAATAGGCTTCATTGAAGCAGTCGCGATCGAGCTTGTGCTCTTCTGCGTCCTGCACCAACACTTGCGAAGCTTGTGAGAGGCCAGCCAATAACTTATGGGTTGATTGGGTGGCAAACATCAAACTCTTCTTCGTACGCTTACGATCAGAGCCGATAGCATGCATATCTTTATAGAAAGGATGGAATGCAGCATGCGGCAACCAAGCTTCATCAAAATGCAATGAATCCACTTTGCCATCAAGCATCTCTTTAATCATCTCGACGTTGTAGACGATGCCGTCATACGTACTTTGCGTGAGCGTCATAACACGAGGGACTACGGTCTTGTCTTTAATGAATGGGTTGGCATCAATTTTCTTCTTGATGTTTTTCCACTCAAACTCTTCTTTTGGAATCGGGCCAATAATGCCAAGGTGATTACGGGTTGGCATCAAGAAGATCGGAATCGCTCCCATCATCGTGATCGAATGAATCACCGACTTATGACAGTTACGGTCAACTAACACCACGTCGCCAGGGGCAACGGTAGAGTGCCAAACGATCTTGTTTGATGTGGAGGTACCGTTAGTGACGAAGAACAAGTGATCGGCATTAAAGATGCGGGCAGCATTACGCTCGCTTTGCAATACGGGTCCAGTGTGGTCTAACAACTGACCCAATTCTTCCACTGCGTTACAAACGTCAGCACGCAGCATGTTCTCGCCAAAGAATTGATGGAACATACGGCCCACTGGACTCTTCAAGAAAGCTACACCACCAGAGTGGCCCGGGCAATGCCAAGAGTAAGAACCTTCAGAGGCGTAATTAGTCAGCGCACGGAAGAATGGTGGGGCCAATGAGTCCAGGTAAACCTTTGCTTCGCGAATGATGTGACGTGCCACAAACTCCGGCGTATCTTCATTCATATGAATGAAGCCATGCAGTTCACGCAAGATGTCGTTCGGCATATGACGTGAAGTACGAGTCTCGCCATACAAGAAGATTGGAATATCTTCATTGCGTTTACGCACTTCAGTAATAAAGGCGCGCAAGTTATTTAGCGCAGGTAAGTCATGGTCTTCAGAGTCAGAAACAAACTCTTCGTCATCGATCGACACAATAAAGCTAGAAGCCCGGGAGGCCTGCTGGGCAAAGGATGTCAGGTCACCATAGCTAGTTAAGCCAATGACTTCCATGCCTTCGTTTTCAATCGCCTCCGCTAGGTCGCGAATACCCGAACCTGAAATATTTTCAGAGCGAAAGTCCTCATCAATAATGATGATTGGAAAACGAAATTTCATGAGTACCCCTTAGAGTCGCCAATATGGCGATGAAGCAGATTAAGCAGATTAAGTCTTCGGCAGAGTTACGCCGACTTGGCCTTGATACTTACCGCCACGATCTTTGTACGATGTGCCACATACTTCATCGCTTTCAAAGAACAGAACTTGTGCACATCCCTCGCCGGCATAAATCTTTGCAGGCAGTGGAGTCGTATTAGAAAACTCGAGCGTGACATAACCTTCCCACTCAGGCTCAAATGGAGTGACGTTCACAATAATTCCGCAACGTGCGTAAGTACTCTTACCAACGCAAACAGTTAATACGCTACGTGGAATCTTGAAGTACTCAACGGTTCTTGCCAAAGCAAAAGAGTTTGGGGGAATGATGCAAACCGGACCCTTGAAATCCACAAAGGATTGCTCGTCGAAATTCTTGGGATCAACGATAGTGCTATTGATGTTCGTGAAAATCTTGAACTCATCAGCACAACGAATGTCATAGCCATAGCTTGAGGTGCCATAGCTCACAATTTTTTGCCCGGCAGCATCTTGGCGGACCTGCCCAGGTTCAAATGGGCTGATCATGCCTTGCTCGCCCATGCGGCGGATCCAGTGGTCAGATTTAATAGTCATGGCCGAATTGTAAAACCATCGCAGGCCGTATGCCCACGAATTTACGAGACAGCAGGCGGAGAGGTAAAAATCACCCTATCAGGGGCATTGAAGATCTCAAAATGCTTCCCGGAACAGCGTGATAGCAAGGTGAGATTAGTCTTGCGGGCAAGCTCCAGACCCATTAAGGTCATGCCAGAGCGGGTCATCAGGAATGGGATGCCCATTTGAGCGCCTTTAATGACCATCTCGGAGGTTAGACGCCCCGTAGTAAAGAAGATCAGGTCTTTGCCAGGCTTGTCGGCGAGCCACATGAGACCGGAGATAGAGTCAACGGCGTTGTGACGTCCAACATCCTCAATAAAGTGAAGCAGGCGGACGCTATCCTTACCTTCTCTCTCAAATACTGCACAAGCATGTACTGAGCCGGATTTCTTATAGATGGTGTCGTGAACTCGAATACTGTCGATGAGGGCGACTATTGCCTCTTGGGTTAATTGAGGGCCATCTGGCAATCTAATCTCCGCCATCTCCTCAATTAAGCCACCAAACATCGTGCCCTGCCCACAACCCGTAGTCACTACACGCTTACTAGTGAGGGCATCAATATCTACCGTACTACGGTGGGTCTTAACCGCCGCCGAATCAGTCTCCCAGTCCACTTGAATGCTGGCAATATCGTCTGGTGACTCTACTAGGCGTTGATTACGCAAATAACCTAGCACTAGGGCTTCAGGGGCACTTCCCAAGGTCATCAGGGTGACGACTTCCCTTTTGTCCAGATAAATAGTTAAAGGGCGCTCCCCAGGAATGTGGGTGGTCTTAATACGCCCTGCCTCATCCATGACCTGCACTTCATGCACTAAAGGCACGGAAGCGTGGGACATCTGAATGTTGTGGGGCAAAGCCATAAAAACGCCTCTTAAATAGGTTCAAATCGGTATTAACTTTAACCGCAGACTAAAATTGCTGCTGAAGTGAAGGCTCAAGCCCCATAATCTTGTATTCCCATTTGTTGAAATGATTTCTATTTAAGTACGCATGAGTAGCCCCAAACGTCGCCTGTTAGTTACCTCCGCCCTGCCATACGCCAATGGCCAGATTCATATTGGGCATTTGGTGGAATATGTCCAGACGGATATTTGGGTTCGTTTCCAGAGAATGCGTGGTCACGAAGTCCATTACGTTGGAGCAGATGACACCCACGGCACGCCGATTATGTTGCGCGCCGAAAAAGAGGGCCTCACCCCCAAAGAACTTATCGCTAATGTTTGGAAAGAACATAAACGCGACTTTGATGATTTCTTAATCTCATTTGACAACTACTACACCACCGATAGCCCTGAGAACGAAAAACTCTCTCAAAGCATTTACCTCAAGCTACGTGACGCCGGTTTAATTGAAATGCGCTCTATTGAGCAAGCATATGATCCCGTTAAAGAAATGTTTTTACCGGATCGCTTTATTAAAGGTGAGTGCCCAAAGTGTGGCGCTAAAGATCAATACGGTGACTCTTGCGAAAAATGCGGAGCAACCTACTCCCCAACTGATTTAAAGAATCCATTCTCTGTAGTGAGTGGCGCAACACCGATAAAAAAGGTTTCTGATCATTACTTCTTCAAGTTATCGGATCCACGCTGCGAGACATTCTTGCGCGAGTGGACTCAAGTCAAAACTCCCTTGCAACCAGAAGCTCGCAACAAGATGAAAGAATGGGTTGGACAGCCTGGAGATAGCAAGCTTGGAGACTGGGACATCTCGCGTGATGCGCCCTACTTTGGCTTTGAAATCCCTGATGCACCAGGCAAATACTTCTATGTATGGCTTGATGCGCCAATTGGCTATTACGCCAGCTTCCTCAACTACTGCCAAAGCAAAGGCTTGAACTTTGAGGAATGGGTCAGACCTGATACGACTACCGAGCAGTACCATTTCATCGGTAAAGATATTCTGTATTTCCACACACTCTTTTGGCCAGCGACCCTGCACTTTGCAGGCTATCGCACCCCAACCAATGTATTTGCTCATGGCTTCCTCACTGTTGATGGTGAGAAGATGAGTAAGTCTCGTGGCACTTTAATTTCCGCACACAGCGTGATTGAATCTGGCTTTAATCCTGAGTGGTTCCGCTATTACTTTGCAACCAAACTGAATGACAGCATGGAAGATTTAGATTTAAATCTTCAAGACTTTGTTGCTCGAGTGAACAGTGATCTATTGGGTAAGTACATCAACATCGCAAGTCGCAGCGCCGGTTTCTTGGTGAAACGTTTTGGCGGAGTGGTTTCTGATGCGGCGATGAACAATCCACTACTGACTGAGATTGCATCTGCCAGTGAAAAAATTGCTGAGTTGTATGAGGCGCGTGAGTATGCCAAAGCATTGCGCACAATCATGGAATTAGCCGACAAGGTCAATGCCTTTGTTGATGAAAACAAGCCTTGGGAAATCGCTAAAGATCCTGAGCGTGAAGCTGACTTACAGCGAGTCTGCAGCATCACCTTAGAGGCATTCCGTTTATTGAGCCTCTATCTCAAGCCAGTGCTGCCTCAAGTCACAGCTGGAGTTGAGGACTTCCTCTCAGTCCCAGCCATGACCTGGAATGACGTTAAAACACCGCTCTCCAGCCAAAATCCGATTAAGGCCTACAAACACCTCATGACCCGGGTCGAAGCGCCCCAAATCGAGGCTTTATTGGCAGCAAACCTCTAAAAACGACCCTAAATAGGCTAATTTCCAGGAATTAGCCAAAAAGTCGGCAGGTTTGTAGGAAAAATCGTTAATAATGATGGGCTAGGCAGTCAGTTGCTGCACGGTAATTTTTGCAAGTTATTGAATTAATTGAGAATTTTAGGAAATATGATGGCTAGATATACATCCGAATTCACCCAGTTCTTAAATGAGCTCAAATCCGAGAAACCAGAGCTCGAAGCGGGCCAGCAAGCTGGTCGCGCACTCCTTTGGGACAAAGAACCTTTGACTACCGAAGACCAACGTCGCGCTAAGGCAGCCAAATTAAAGCAACGCGCTTACGTGTACTCGAATGACTGAGTTGGGAGCTGAGCCGGGAGCTCAATCTGAGTTATTGGATAGCACACCATCGGTAACCGATGGAATGTCTTCAGCTTTTGCCAAACTCTATGGCGAGCCATTATTTAAGCTTCCTACCGATCTATATATTCCACCAGATGCGCTAGAAGTTTTTCTAGAAGCATTTGAAGGTCCTCTTGATCTCCTGCTTTACCTGATTCGTAAGCAGAACTTCAACGTCCTCGATATTCCGATGGCGCAGGTGACTCAACAGTACCTGAGCTATATCGATCAAATCCGTCACCACAACTTAGAGTTAGCAGCCGAATACTTACTGATGGCAGCTATGTTGATCGAGATTAAATCTCGCATGCTATTGCCAATGAAGAAGGCTGATAGCGATGAAGAGGTTGAAGATCCGCGCGCAGAACTCGTTCGTCGCCTCTTAGAGTACGAGCGCATGAAATTGGCCGCTCAAGAGCTCGACCAAATTCCGCAACAAGGGCGTGATTTTCAAATTGCCCATGGCTATGTTGATACGACTGTTGCTGTTACCTGGCCAGACGTTAATCAAGATGATCTACAAATGGCTTGGCGTGACGTGCTTCACCGCGCAAAACTAAACCAACACCACACCATTACTCGCGAAGAGCTGTCCGTACGTGATTTCATGACACGTATTTTGCGTCGCTTGCAAAGTACTAAATTTGTAGAGTTCGGCGAGCTATTTGAAGAAGCTATCAAATCTGGAAAAGGCATTCCAGTAGTGATCGTCAACTTCATTGCAATGCTCGAACTATCACGCGAAGCCTTAGTTGAAATCACTCAAGCTGAGCCATATGCTCCTATTTACGTCCGACTCGCCTACACCCCTGTTGCATGAAAATTATTAGCGATATACAAGAGTTGCGTGACCACTTACGTGGCCAAAATCGCGCCTCCTTTGTGCCAACCATGGGAAACCTCCATGAAGGTCATTTGTCCCTCATGCGCCTTGCCAGACAACATGGTGATCCGGTAGTAGCCAGCATCTTTGTAAACAGATTGCAGTTTGGTCCAAATGAAGATTTTGATAGCTACCCGCGCACTATGCAGGCAGATATCGATAAGTTGGAAAAAGAAGGTGTGTACATCTTGTTTGCGCCAACCGAGCGTGACCTATATCCACAACCCCAAGAATACCGAGTGGATCCACCACAGCAACTAGGCGATATCCTTGAGGGTGAGTTCCGCCCTGGATTCTTCAAAGGTGTTTGCACAGTTGTACTGAAGCTCTTATCTTGCGTACAACCTAAAGTGGCAGTATTTGGTAAAAAAGATTATCAACAACTGATGATTATTCGCCAGATGGCAAAACAATTTGCTCTCCCTGTAGAAATCATTCCAGGTGAAACAGTGCGCGCTGAAGATGGCCTCGCTCTCTCCTCTCGCAACGGCTATCTCTCCATTGAAGAGCGCGCAGAAGCACCTGAGCTGCAGAGAGCCTTACAAGAGGTTCGTACGCGAGTATTAGATTTGAGTCAGCGCAATACGCATTCACTGATCGAGATTGAAAAAATCGCGGTAGATCTTCTTGCTGGCCGCGGTTGGCAACCGGACTACATTGCCATTCGTCAGCAAAGCGATTTAGCTCCAGCCTCTAATGAAAGCTTGCAGGCAGGCGAGCCGTTAGTCATTCTGACGGCTGCCAAGCTTGGTAAAACGCGTTTGATTGATAACCTAGAAATCTAGTTTCTAGGTATTGGATTTACGCTGTGAATTACAGCGCAAAGAACTGACCCACTTCCAAGCTCAACTCTTTAGCTAATTCAGCACCAGTTACTTTTCCTGCAGCACCTTTTGCTTTGAGGACTTCAATTTGTCCGCCATGACAGGTAATGAAGAGCGAATCTAGAGTGATTTGAGTGACCTCACCTGGCTTACCTTTTACCGCACCAAAAGTAGCCGCCACATGCTTATGGCAGTCATAAATCTGAATCTTTTGCTCGCCAAACTTTGTCCAAGCGCCGGGCGCAGGATTGCATGCACGAATCAAGTTGTAGATTTGGCTAATGTGAGTAGCCCAATGAATTTGAGCAGCATTCGCATCAAACCAACCTTCGTAATTTGCCTTGGATTCATCTTGAACAAGCTCTTGATGCTTATTGGCAACCACGAGATCGGCAGCTTCAAGCAGTGCTTGAACGCCTAATGGGAATAATTTATCAAAGTAGACTTTTCCCAAAGTGTCATCAGACGCAATCGCTACTTCTTTTTGCAAAATAACTTCACCTTCATCCAAGCCATCAGATGGACGGAAGATAGTTAAGCCCGTCTGCTCTTCGCCCAATGCGATCGCCCAATTAATGGCGCTTGGACCACGGTAATTAGGCAGGAGCGAAGGGTGATACTGAATAGTGCCGTGCTTTGGAATCTTGCAAAGCTCTTGCGGTACAAACTGAAGCACATAGGCCATCACACAGATATCAGCCTTGCTATCAATCATTGCCTGCGCTGCCTCAGGGCCTTTAAGAGAGGCAAATTGCAAGAGAGTTAGACCTCTTGCAATAGCCGCCTCTTTAAGCACCTCGGGTTTGCTAGATTTGGGATTATCCGGCGGACAAAAAACCGCAACGACTTCATCGCCGCGATCTAAAAAAGCCTCCAAGGCCGCCTTACCAAAATCCGCACTCCCGATCAGCGCAACACGCATCTTAGATCACCTTATCGTGACGAAGACTAATCAACTCATCCGTTGAATAACCTAACTCATGGAGGATCTCGTCAGTGTGCTCACCCAGCAATGGTGAACGTGTAACGTCAGTTGGACTATCAGACATCTTGATTGGATTACCCACAGTGAGGTACTTGCCACGAATTGGATGATCTACTTCGACAACTGTTCCAGTTGCGCGCAATGCTGGCTCTTCTGCGATCTCTTTCATCGACAAAATTGGGCCGCAAGGAATATCGTATTTATTCAAAATGTCCATGACTTCAAACTTCGACTTAGTCATAGTCCATTTTTCAATTTCACCGAAAATTTCCATCAAGTGCGGCAAGCGAGCCATTGGTGAAGCAAAACGCACATCCGTAATCCAATCTTCACGACCGATCACTTTGCAAATTGCCTCCCAAACTGGAGCCTGCACAATGACATACATGTATGCATTTGGATCAGTTTCCCAGCCTTTGCATTTCACAATCCAGCCAGGCTGACCGCCACCGGAAGCATTACCAGCGCGGGGTACAGAGTCACCAAAGTCACCATTCGGGAACTGTGGATACTCTTGCATCAAACCAACGCGCTCTAAGCGCTGTTGATCACGCAACTTCACACGGCACAAGTTCAATACTGCATCTTGCATTGCTGCCAATACCTTTTGACCGCGACCAGAATGAGTACGTTGATACAGCGCAGTCACAATACCGAGCGCCAAATGTAAGCCAGTACCGCTATCACCAATCTGAGCACCAGTCACCATCGGAGGACCATCATCAAAACCAGTAGTAGATGCTGAACCGCCAGCACACTGAGCAACGTTTTCATAAACCTTGCAATCCTCGTAAGGACCAGGACCAAAACCTTTTACAGAAGCCATGATCATCATTGGATTGAGTTCTTGAATACGCTCCCAAGAAAAACCCATACGATCTAATGCACCTGGCGCAAAGTTCTCAACGAGAACATCACACTCTTTAATCAAACGCTCCAGAATTTCTTTACCTTTTGGCGTCTTCGTATTTACAGTGATTGAACGCTTGTTATGGTTCAACATTGTGAAATACAAACTATCTGCATCAGGAATATCGCGCAATTGACCGCGAGTGGCATCGCCCTCACCTGATTTTTCTACTTTGATTACGTCTGCACCGAACCAAGCTAGCAACTGAGTACAAGTTGGGCCAGATTGAACGTGCGTGAAGTCAAGGATTTTGACCCCTTCTAATGCTTTTGCCATGATTAAAGTCCTAATAAGATTGAAATTTTGAATTGAGCCAATTTTACCAGCGACAGATTGCGGTGCAACATGGCATGCCTATTTATTGGGCACATCAAGCAAGGGATGCCCCATATTAGCTATTTGGGCGCAAATTTATTGGTTTTCAAGATCAGAAAGTCGCTTTTTAAGCACCCTTTCTTCAGCAAAACGCTCAGTCTCATCACGAATCACTGCTGCCACACCATTGGCCTGATGTTTCTCATCAAATAACATACCCACCGTAAAGGCGATGGATAAAGTACGTCCATCTTTGTGTTTTGCCGGGACTTTTAATAATGAAGTTCCATAACGGGTTGTACCCGTCTCCATCGATTTGCTGTAACCCTCGCTATGCTTTTGGCGCTGACGCTCGGGAACTATCAGATCCAAAGTATTGCCAAGCGCCTCTTCTTCAGAGTAGCCAAATATTCTGGTGGCTGCGGTATTCCAAAGAACAATTTTTTCATGGGCGTCAGCCACAACTACTGCATCGCCAATACAGTCGAGCAGCTGGCTTAAATCTATGTTTGTTTTCATATTGTCAGTCTAAAGACTTTCCCAAGAATTGAAAGATTAAAAAAGGCGCCCACTAGGAGCGCCTTCGAAACCAAAACAAATACTACTTATTTTTATTAAACCGCTTTTGCTGCGTGCAACTTAGCAATGTCATCCGCGCTATAACCAAGGTCAGCCAACACTTCATCAGTGTGCTCACCCAATACTGGTGATGGACCAACTTCAATTTCCAAATCAGAGAACTTGATTGGGCTACCAATTGTCAAATACTTGCCACGAACTTTGTGATCAACTTCAACGATAGAGCCACTCTTACGCAAGTCTGGTGAAGCAGCCAATTCTTTCATTGAGAGCACTGGTGCGCAAGGAATATCGAACTTGCGGAGGATATCCACAGCTTCGTACTTAGTTTTGTCCTTAAGCCACTCTTCAATTGTTGCGAAGATGTCAAAGATCTTGTCTTGACGTGCTTCAGCAGTCATGTAAGCTGGATCAGTTGCCCACTCTGGCTTACCAATCGCACGTGTGATTGGCTCCCAAGCATGACCTTGAATTGTGAAGTAGATATAGGCATTAGGATCTGTTTCCCAACCCTTACACTTCAACACCCAGCCTGGCTGACCGCCGCCACCAGCGTTACCGCCACGTGGAACTACGTCAGAGAATGTACCGTGTGGATACTGTGGATACTCTTCGAGGTAGCCAATTTTGTCCAAACGTTGTTGATCGCGCAACTTCACGCGGCACAAGTTCAATACAGCGTCTTGCATTGAGCAAGATACTTTTTGACCTTTGCCGGTTTTTTGACGTTGCATCAGTGCAGTCAAAATACCAATCGCTAAGTGCATACCAGTGTTGCTATCGCCCAAGGCAGCGGCAGAAACTGTTGGAGGACCATCCCAGAAACCAGTTGTTGAAGCGGCACCGCCAGCACACTGAGCAACGTTCTCATACACTTTTAAGTCTTCATATGAGTGACCATCGCTAAAGCCTTTTACAGATGCCATGATCATCTTTGGATTCAATTCTTGAATGCGCGCCCAGCTAAAGCCCATACGATCCAAAGCGCCTGGACCGAAGTTCTCAACCATAACGTCAGATGTTTTGATCATCTTCTCTAAAACTTCTTTACCTTCCTGAGTCTTAGTGTCCAAAGTCAAAGAGCGCTTATTGCCGTTCAACATAGTGAAGTACAAAGCATCTGCTCCAGGGATGTCACGTAACTGGCTACGAGTTACGTCACCAGCACCTGGACGCTCTACCTTGATCACGTCTGCGCCGTACCAAGCCAATAGCTGAGTACATGCAGGACCTGCTTGTACGTGTGTGAAGTCGATGATGCGAATGCCGTCTAATGGTTTAGTCATATTTGATTCTCCTTAAAGTCTTTCTTATGTGTTGCTAAATTTATTCTTAAAAAATTACGTATTACCTTCGAATTACTTCTTACCAGCAGCAGTGGATGGGTTCAAGTTAGTTAAACGCCCACTCTCTGTACCAGCTGTCTCATCGATCACTGCATTAATTAAGGCTGGCTTGCCCTCGGCAATTGCTTTAGTCAACGCTGCCTCTAATTCAGCTGGAGTGGTCACGTAGTAACCTTCCCCACCAAATGCTTCCATCATCTTGTCATAGCGAGCATCCTTAACGAACACAGTCGGAGCAACGTCAGCCCCGCCGGTTGGGTTCTTATCGGTACCGCGATACACGCCATTGTTATTGAAAACAACTACGGTAATTGGCAAGTTGTATCGGCAGATTGTTTCCAACTCCATACCGCTAAAACCAAATGCGCTATCGCCCTCAACTGCAACAGTTGGCAAGCCGCTTGTTACGGCTGCACCGATGGCGTAACCCATGCCGATACCCATGATTCCCCAAGTACCGGAATCGAAACGTTTGCGTGGCTTATACATATCGACAATTGCACGGCAATAGTCGAGTGTATTTGCGCCTTCGTTAACCAAGTTCACATCTGGGTTCTTCTTAATCACATCACGAATCGCACGCAAAGCACCGTGGAAGTTCATTGGTGAGGCTTCTTTAGCAAGAGTCTCGGCCATCTTCGCTGTGTTCTTGTCTTTCTTCTCATTGATTGCACCGATCCATTCAGCGCTTGGCTTCGGAACAGAAGCGATTCCTTTTAATAACTCACCAACAACAGAGCCAATATCACCAATCAATGGATCATCGATTTGTACGTTGCTATCAACTTCGTTTGCTTGGATATCGATTTGGATAAATTTCTTAGGATCTTTGCCCCATGTCTTACCTTTGCCGTGTGCAAGCAACCAGTTCAAACGCGCACCAACCAACATCACCGCATCAGCTTCAGCCAATACAAATGAACGTGCTGCAGAAGCAGATTGCGCATGATTATCTGGCAACAAACCTTTAGCCATCGACATTGGTAAGTAAGGGATGCCGGATTTTTCGATCAAGTCACGAATCTCTTTATCAGCCTGAGCATAAGCAGCGCCTTTGCCCAAGAGGATTAATGGGCGCTTAGCGCCTTTCAATACATTCAATGCACGCTCTACAGCATCGGCTGCAGGGATTTGACGTGGAATTGGATCGATCACTTTAAAGATGGATTTTTTAGCTTCTTCCACTGGCATTGTTTGAGCCAATAGTTGTGCAGGTAAGTCCAAATACACGCCACCCGGACGACCAGAAACAGCTGCACGAATAGCGCGCGCAAAACCAATGCCGATATCTTCAATATGATTAATACGATATGCAGCTTTGCAATATGGCTTAGCAGCGTTGAGCTGATCCATCTCTTCGTAGTCGCCCTGTTGCAAGTCAACGATTTCACGCTCGCTTGAACCAGAAATCAAAATCATTGGGAAGCAGTTCACAGTGGCATTGGCCAATGCTGTTAAACCGTTCAAGAAACCAGGTGCTGATACAGTCATGCAAATACCAGGCTTTTGAGTCATGTAACCAGCAATTGCTGCAGCGTTACCTGCGTGCTGCTCGTGACGGAAACCAATGAAGCGCAAACCTTCAGCTTGAGCCAAGCGGCACAAGTCGGTAATTGGAATACCAACGAGACCGAAGATAGTATCTAGGTCATTTGCTTTTAAGGCATCAATAACAAGATGGAAGCCATCGGTGACTTGGGTATTTTGATTATCTGTTGTCATAGAAATTTATAGTTAATTACACCGCCCGAACCCACAAGCTGTTCAGTGCAATTTAGCTTTCGCTAACTGTCTCCAATTAAGTTATTAGTAATGCCACGAGTAACTATAAGCATACCCGTTTAGGCTGAGATGAATCTTAGGCTCGGGCATGGGGTTCATCATTGACTTCGGTCAATTTCCCCTGAAATCTAGAAACAACTGGGGTTTCTAATTAGACGAAGAGCTCTTTATGCTTTGTTTTTAAGCGACTCAAAGTCTCTGGGGAGAGGTTGAGGTAGGCGGCAAGCTCTTTTTTAGGGAGTAATTCAAATAAGTCTTCGTATTTACGTAAAAACCGCTCTACACGGCCTGGAGCATCGAGCATATGCAAGGTGATCGTATGAGCCATGATCTCGCTCATCAGGCGCATCACTTCAAACTCAAAGCTTTCCTTGAGGGGCTTGTGGGCATCTAAAAACTCAGCCCACTTCTTGAGCGGCATACGCGCAACACGGGCTTTGGTTACCGAGGCAATGCTATATGGAGCTGCGGTCTTGAGGCGCCAAGCTGCATAACTCGTCTCGATATCTTTTTCGATAGCAAAACGCAAAATCATCTCTTTTGCATCAGCACTAGAAACAATGCGCTTCAAGATTCCGTCCAGAACAAAGTACTGCTCCATTTGGTGATCACCTTGATGAAGCAGAATTTCTGATTTTTTGAGGTCTGAGATAACTAAATGGCGCTCTAAATCAGCCATTGCCTCAGGATCCAAGCTTTTTAACACCGAGTTTTGGCTCAGTTGCAAACGAATCAGATTTTTTTCGGGGTGCTTGTCTAATGCTGTCATGAATCCTTAATCCTAGAGCCTGTATTGTAGGCTTTTTTGGCTTTTTCAGCCGATCCAGAGCCACTCTGAGATAGAATTGCGGGGTCGTGGTGCTTTATTGCAGTGCAATAAAGTTAAACGGGAAACACTAAACGTGTGCTGCCCCCGCAACGGTAAGTAAATGCGCCCTAACTTCAAGGTGAAGGTGTCAGGAGTCTGAGTAAGCCACTGTGCGTGTCAATTGCATGGGAAGGCCAGATTCTGAGATTTGCTAGCCCGGATACCGGCCAAGACAGGTGGAATTTTGCGGACGGGGATCTTCGCGCGCCGATGAAGCATCCCTAGTCAAGCTGGCTAGATGCCCAATTGACGCCTGAACTCTCAAAAAGTGAAATTCTGTTCGACCCAGCTTACGGGGAAGTTAGCTAGGTGATTCGAAGGCAGAAAGTTCATCATGAAACAGCAGTTCAGTAGTAAAACCCTAGTCGCCCTTCTTTGCGGCGCAGCAATAACACTCAGTACAGGAGCATTCCCACAAAGCAACTCAACGGTTTCGGTAACCAATTCACCGAATCCTATGAATCCAATCATTGTGACGGCAACAAGAACGCCCACAAAAGCAAGTGATGTGTTGGCAGACAACATCTACATTGGCTCCGAAGAGATTGCTCAAGCAGGACAGACAAGCCTAGTTGAGTTATTACAAAGACAGCGGGGAGTTGAAATATCAAATAATGGTGGCCCCGGCTCAGTTGCCAGCGTTTATCTTAGAGGCACTAGTAATCAACAAAGCTTGTTGCTAATCGATGGAGTAAGGTCTGACTCGGGGATGCTTGGTGGCCCCTCATGGTGGGCTATCCCACTCTCAATCATTGATCATATTGAGGTTATTTTTGGCCCACAAAGCAGTCTCTATGGCTCGGATGCAATTGGTGGTGTAGTACAGATATTTACAAAAACTGGTGAAGGACCGATGCAAGTTGGCGCATCAGCTGGCTATGGGACTTACGGAACATCTATTTCAGAAGCAAGCATTTTTGGAAGCACTGGGGCTGACAAAAACACAAAATATGCATTGAGTGCAACTCAAGAAATCTCCATGGGGTTTAATACGATTGCAAAAAATAATGCCGAGAGAAGCTACTACGCACCAACATCTCTTGCATATAGAACTGGCTATGTTAAAGATGGGGCAGCCGGGAAAATTAGCCATGAGTATCTAAAAGGGCAAGAAATAGGTATTCAATTTTTTGCCGCTAGAAATCGATCCCAATATCCCGGATACAACGGAATTGGCAATCAAATAAACAGCCAGAGCACATATACACTTTTCTCAAAAAATCAAATTAATGAAAACTGGAAAAGCTTGCTACAAGCATCGCAATCATATGATCTCGGGCAGGACATAACAACCACTGGCAATCCGATAGCTAACACAAAACAAAATATCTATAACTGGCAAAACGATTTCAAAATTGGTTTTGATACATTGCAAATCCTGGCGGAAAGAAGGGTGCAGAGCGTTTTTACTAATCAGCCGAATTACAATACATCTTACCTTCCTGAGGACTTTAGCCAAACTCGCAATACAAACTCAGTTGCAGCAATGTATCAACTCGCACGTAATGCCCATCTAGCTAACTTTGCAATTAGAAATGACAACATTTCAGGCTATGGTTCGCAAAATACAGGCAGCGCTTCTTATGGATACTTCTTTACAAAAGAGTTGCGTGCAAATATTAACTATGGCACCGGGTTTAGAGCTCCAACTTTTAATGATTTGTACTATCCAGGTTATGGGAATCAAGCCGTTCAAGCAGAAAAAAGTAAAAATACAGAGGTTGGCCTGCAGTACGAAACAAGAATTTTTGAATCAAAGCTGGCTGCATATAGCAACACTATAAGCAACCTTATTCAAGGTTCAGGTAGCTCTGCGACTGGCTGTCCCGCCGGAACGTGGGGTCAATCTGGGTGCGCTATAAATGTCTCGGCAGCAAAAATCACGGGTATCTCGTTTGGAAATATTGCAAGAATTGGCCACTTCAATCTTCGGGCTTCATTTGACCAACAAAATCCAGTTAACGAAGGCACAGGGACAGTCCTCGCTAAACGCGCAAAACAATTCGGGAATGCCGGCATTGAATATCAAAAGGGATTTTTAACTTCAGGTGTTGAAGGAACCTTCTCCGGAAGAAGGTCCGATAGTTATCCTGCAGATGCCGGAATGGGAGGTTACGCAATATTTAATCTATACGGCAGTTATGAATTTTCAAAAGACTGGACATTGTTTGGTCGCTGGAATAATGTCATGAACAAGGATTATCAGCTAACGTATGGCTATAACACCCCAGGCTCTAATGTCTTTGCCGGCATCCGCTATGCAATGAAGTAATTCATGAAAATATTCACCCAACCCTCGACCCGGTCGCACTATTTGGCGGTCGGGGTTGCTATATTTCTCTTGGGATTCTCCTTAGCCGTTTTTGCTGCACCGGTTTCGGTAGCTGATGACCGAGGGGTTGTAGTGGTGTTTGATAAACCACCTCAGCGCATTGTGAGTTTGCTACCTTCTCTCACCGAGTCTGTTTGTGCCCTGGGTAAATGCAGTGCTTTGGTTGGTGTTGATCGATTCTCCAATTGGCCAAAATCAATTCAAGACTTGCCTAAGCTTGGTGGCATGGGAGATGTCAATATCGAGCGCATCGTGCAACTCAAGCCCGATGTTGTCTTGCTCGAGAAAGCCTCCCCTGTGATTGCTCGATTAAATGGCTTGAGCATCAAAACATTCGCGCTGGATATTAAATCTATGAGTGACGAGGAGCGCGCCCTTCAGAAGTTAGATCTTGTATTGGGAACCTCCGAGAGCGGTCGAGTATGGAATCAAATCCAGAAAGAAATCCTACGTGCCAACAAGCTACTACCTGCTAAAGGTGGAAATATTCACGTGTACTTTGAAGTGAATCCTGCGCTATTTGCAGCTGGCAGCACTTCTTTCATTGGTGAAATTCTGACCCAATTAAATTTGTTTAACATCATTCCAAAAGCGCTAGGGCCATTTCCGAAAATCAATCCTGAGTTTGTGGTGCAAGCTAGACCAGATGTCATCCTCCTGACCGAATCAACGGTGGCTGATATTCGGAAGCGTCCTGGATGGAATTCCATTCCAGCAGTTGCTAAGAACCGAATTTGCGCATTTACTGGCGATCAAAACGACGTCTTAGTTCGACCGGTACCTCGAATGGGAGAAGCTGCACTCATCATTTCTAATTGCATTCAACAGAAGATGTCATCATCTCGGTAATGCAAAAAAATCATTTTCTTGGCAAGTTATCAGGCCTCCTCATTCTGAGTGCGGTTCTAGTGCTGCTTGGGACCCTGCTTGGAAGCGCGGGCTCTAGCTGGAATTTGCAAGGATCAGATCAAACTATTTTGTTTGACATTCGACTTCCGCGATCATTGGGCGCCTATCTTGCTGGCGCTTTATTAGGGCTTGCTGGTGGTATTGCGCAAAGCTTATTTCGTAACCCCCTAGCTGATCCCTACTTACTTGGGAGTGCATCTGGCGCGCTACTTGGTGTCGGCAGCATTCTATGCTTTGCCTATCTTGGTAACTCTTGGCTGGAAGTTATTGGGCTCAATGGTGGCGCATTCCTCGGGGCATTGATTGGCGTTCTCGCCTCACTTGTTTTAGCTGGCGGCTATCGCAGCTCCTTGCGCCTCTTATTGTCTGGAGTAGTCATCAGCGTCATTTTGGGCGCCGCAAATTCGTTATTTACATTCATCCGACCCGATCTATTTCAAAGCATTCAATCTTTCATGCTGGGCAATACAACATTATTGAATTGGTCTGGCGTCGAGATGATGACTATTGCTTTGTTTATTTGCATACTCACCACCCTCATCATCAGCCCTGTGCTTGACGCCTTATCGCTCGGTGAAAATACCGCCCGCACCTTAGGCTTGCCACTAGATCAACTACGTCTGATATTGATTGGCATTCTTGCTCTTGCTACTGGATGTGCCGTTGCGCAAACTGGCCTTGTAGCATTTGTTGGATTGGCAGCTCCGCACTTAGTCAGAAAACTTTCTGGTGGGCGGCAACGAGCTCAACTTGTATTCTCCTGCCTGAGCGGCGGCATCTTATTACTCAGCTCGGATCTGATTGCACGCACCCTCTTTGCACCGATTGAAATCCCCGTTGGTGTTGTGACAGCAGTCTTGGGCGGCATCTATTTGCTGGTTCTATTGAGAAGAGCGCCTATTGGAGTGCGCTCATGAAAATCCGCCAACTCAATGTATATAGAGGCCCCTGCGCCATCCTCTCTGACCTGAATGTAGATATTCCTCGGGGAAAGTGGACTAGTGTCATTGGTCCCAATGGTGCAGGTAAATCTTCTCTACTACAAGCCATAACAAGCTTACTCAAGTGTGATGGGTCAATCACAGTTGATGATGTCAATATTTCAGCGCTCACTCAAAAAGATCTTGCAAGGAAAATAGCTTGGCTTGATCAAGCCTCAAACACCTCAGATGAATTTGGCGACTCTCTTAGCGCGTATGACACCGTCATGTTGGGCCGCCTACCCCATCAAAGCTGGCTACATCTACCCTCCCAGAACGATAACGCAGTAGTTGAACAAGCTTTACAACAAACAGATGCCTGGCATTTACGCCAACGCCCACTACAGCAGCTATCAGGAGGGGAGCGCCAGCGAGTCTTATTGGCCCGTCTTCTTGCCGTCGGCTCAGATATCCTTCTCATGGATGAGCCACTAGCTAATTTAGACCCTCCTCATCAAGCCGATTTCTTAAAATGGCAAGGCACTTTGCTGGCACAAGGCAAAACCTTGGTAACCGTGTTGCATGAAATTCATTTTGCGCTCAGAGCTGACCATGTAGTCATGCTCAATAAGGGCAAAGTCCATTTTCAAGGATCAAGTCAAGATCCTGCAACCCATCAAGCCCTCATTAGCTTATTTGATGGCCGTATTCGCCTAGAAAAGCTTGGTGGTGATTGGGTGGCTTTACCCAATTAAGCCCAAAATCAGGGGTTTCACAAAGCTTTTCCCTAAGGCTACAATGCCTATATGACCGAGTACACCCCTCATATCCCGAGCGACTCTACTGAATCCGATTCGATAGCTGCATCGCTGCAGAGATTATCCAAGAAAATTCAACTGATCTCTGACGCCGTTAAAGCGCTGCATCAAGATCGCAGTCAGCTAGAAACCAAAATTGAGGATGCACAAAAGCGGATTCAACATATTTTGAGTCGCCTTCCAGAACAAAGTGACGGACGTCAATTGAACCTACTCGGCGAGCCCGTGACACCAACCAATCCAGAGGATGACAATGAGCCAACAACGCATTGAAGTAACCCTCGCCGGTCAAAAGATCACATTAGCAACCAGCGCCGAGCATGAGCCATTACTTCGTGCGGCTTGCACATTAGTCGATGAACAAATTCAATTAGCAATTAATGGTGGTAATCGCAGCATTGAGCGTGCCAGCATGATGGCTGCACTGAAGATCGCTGGTGATCTCATTAAATTGCAAACCGCTTCTGAGCAAACTCCAGCTCAGAGTCATTCATCCAATCCAGAAGAGATTGCTCGACTCCAGAATGAAATTCATACCCTGGAAGATCAAGTGGATGCTCTGATGCAAAGCCTTTCCCTGCCTGGTTCGCCAAGGCCAATAGTTCCTTGAACCGATGCGCAAGCATCAGGAACGATCTTTACACTGTGGGCGTGAGCGTTTCGAATCTTCACAGTGGCAGCTTCGCGCTGCTCACTCCCTGAACTTCTTAATGCACCCGAAGCAGAGTAGCCGTTCCACCTTGAACCTTAGGGTTCAGGATGACGGCCTAGCGGCTAAGGCGGGGAATTCATGTCAATAGCCGATATCGCCATGCTGATGTTGTGCGGGAGTATATCGGGCTTTCTAGCCGGACTCCTGGGTATTGGCGGCGGAATGATTCTGGTGCCATTCATGATTGTGGTCTTCAATCACTTAGGCTTTGGTCAAAATGTCATCGTACATATGGCGATTGCAACTGGGATGGCAACGATTCTCTTTACAACCACCTCAGCCATCTGGGCGCACCACAAACACAACTCCATTGATTGGAAGCTGGTGGCATCACTCAGTCCAGGTCTAGTGATTGGCAGCCTTGTTGGTGGTAGTGAGATTTTTGAAGCAATCAATACCTCCTGGCTCTCTCTATTCTTCGCCATTTTTATCGTCTACACCTCGATACAAATGATCATCAATAAAAAACCTGCGGCCGGAAGAGAGTTGCCGGGCACCCTTGGTCTTTTCTCATTCGGAGCATTGACGGGTGTGATTGCCAGTCTAGTTGGTGCAGGAGGTGCATTTATTACCGTGCCATTTATGCTTTGGTGCAATGTAAAACCACATACAGCGATGGCAAGCTCTTCAGGCCTAGGCTTTCCGATTGCGGCTGCAGCGACAATCGGTTATATGTATGGAAGCTGGGGTAATCCCAATCTTCCCGCAGGCTCACTGGGGTTTGTCTATCTTCCAGCGGTGCTGTGCATTGTGGCTGTAAGCATCTTCACCGCCCCGCTTGGCGCAAAAATGGCCAGAAAACTCAATGTGGCTCAACTTAAGCGCATCTTTGGTGTGATGCTATTTATGCTTGCAGCCTTCATGTTTAATGAAAGCCGCAAGGCGTTCGGTTTCTAAGTCAGTATTTTTGGTGTTAGCTGGTGTATTGCTGACGCAGAATATTCTTCTGCACTTTGCCCATGGCGTTGCGAGGCAAGTCAGAAACAATCTCTAAACGCTTTGGAATCTTGAAATTCGCAATTTGGGTTTTGAGTGTGGCAATCATTGCTTGCGCATCTAATTTGGCACCTGCTTTTGGTACCACCACCGCCATTACTGCCTCACCAAAGTCTGGGTGTGGAATACCAATCACAGCACTTTCATCTACGCCGTCCATATCGTCGATAAAACTTTCGATCTCTTTTGGGTAGACGTTGTAGCCACCAGAAATAATTAAATCCTTGCTGCGACCAACGATGCAGAGGTAATCCTTAGGGGCTTTACCACCATTAGCATCACCACCCCAGCGACCGACGTCACCCGTTTTGAACCAACCGTCTTTTGTAAATTCCTCGGCGGTTTTTTCTGGCATGCGCCAGTAGCCCTTGAATATATTTGGACCTTTAACCTGAATACTGCCAATTTCATCAACGCCACAAGGCTTGTTATTTTCATTCACCACACGAACTTTGACGCCCGGCAAAGGCAAACCAACTGATCCACCTACGCGATTACCTTTGTATGGATTGGAAACCAGCATCACAGTCTCACTCATGCCATAGCGTTCAAGAATCGGCTGGCCAATCACTTCTTTGAATGTATTAAATGTTTCAGTCAATAAGGGTGCGGAGCCAGAAACAAATAGGCGCATATTGCGCGTAACTTTCTTATTAAAGTTTTTATCTGCCAGTAGGCGCACATAGAAGGTTGGCACACCCATCATCACAGTGGAGTTCGGCATGTGATGAATTAATTGCGCAGTATCCAAGCGTGGCAACCAAATCATTTTGCTGCCGTTAATTAATGCGCCATGTGCAGCCACAAATAATCCATGAACGTGGAAGATCGGGAGTGCATGTAATAAAACATCGCCCTTTTTCCAACCCCAAAACTTCTGCAGCACTTGCGCATTGCTTCCCAAGTTTTTATGGGTCAACATGGCGCCTTTACTACGGCCGGTTGTGCCGGAGGTATACAGGATGGCTGCTAAATCATCATCTTTCACTGCAACTGTTTTGAATTTATCGCCTTGACCAGCGGCACGCTCTAATAAAGTGCCCTTGCGATCTTCATCCAAGGTAAAGACATGCTTTGTGCCTGCCTTAAAAGCAACTTTAGATACCCAAGAGAAATTCTTGCTACTGCAAACTACAACTGCAGGCTCAGCATTCTCTAAGAAGTATTGAATTTCGGCTGCTTGGTAAGCGGTATTCAGAGGCAGATAAACGTAGCCCGCCTTAATAGTCGCTAGATACAGAAAGAGTGCTTCAGGTGATTTCTCAACCTGCACTGCAATACGAGATCCTGCAGGTAGTTTGAGGCTCTTAAGAAGGTTTGCCATTTTGGCAGTAGCGCGTTCTAGATCGCTCCAGGAGTAATACAACCCATCATGCGTTTCTAGTGCACACGCCTGCTTATCTTTTGGAAAACCTTTTTCCAATAAGGAATATAAATTCATTAGAGCCTCAAATCCAAACCAGTAAATTAAATCAAATTGTTAATCAAGCTTTGCGCCAGAGGCTTTAGCAACTGCAGCCCAGCGCTTGATATCTGCGGATAAAAATTTGCCGAAAGCATCGCCAGTCAAAGTTGGTGTATCTGAACCATTATTAGCCCAAATAGTTTTTAACTCAGGAGAATTCAGGGCTTTTTGCACCTCGGAAATCATCTTGTCAACGATAGGCTGAGGCGTTCCCTTAGGAGCAAATAAACCATACCAAGTTGACACTTCGTAACCCACTAAACCAGCTTCAGCTGCAGTAGGTACATTTGGAAATGCCGCAGAACGCTTCTGTGATGCAACCGCTAAAGCAACGATTGAACCATTTTTGATTTGTGCTGCTGATGAACCTAAACCATCAAACTCCACGTCCACCTGGCCTGCAATCAGGTCTTGCATAGCTGGGCCTGCACCGCGATAAGGAATATGGGTAATAAAGGTTTTGGTCAACATTTTGAACTGCTCGCCAGCCAAGTGATGTGAAGAACCATTACCAGCACTTGCGTAGTTGAACTTACCCGGATTCTTTTTCAGGAGCTCAATAAATTCTTTTAAGTTTTTAACTTGAACATTCTTTGGGTTTACCACGATGACTTGCGGTGGGCTAGCGATCATTGCAACTGGAATAAAGCTCTTCTCAATGTCGTAATCCAAGTTTGGATACATCGAAGGAGCGATTGCATGGTGAGCTGCGCCAACAAAAAAGCTATAGCCATCTGGAGCCGCTTTAGCTGCAATAGAGGCACCTACCGTGCCACCTGCGCCACCACGGTTATCAATAATGATTTGCTTACCCAATTGCTTAGTTAATTGATTTGCTAGTGGGCGAGCAAATGCATCAGTACCACCACCAGCGGGAAATGGCACAACAAAAGTAATGGGTTTATTTGGCCACTCTTGAGCTATTACTGCCAGGGGCGCAGCGCAAATTAAAAACAGCGCTTTTTTCAAAGTACTTAATGAGAATATGGAATTACTGCTTGCTTTAGTAAACATGATTGTCTCCTTTATTTTTACCAACTATTGCGTCGGTTTATTTTTGCAACAAATTTCTAAGCCCTTATTCTAAGGGGACTTCCACTTTTCAGCAGAAGTTAGCCTCAGCGTTAATACTAAGGCGCCATCAAGCGACCGACTGCCCTGGAATACACAATTTCACCATTAGCAAAGCGTTCATGGTTATCTTCAACACTTCCCAAGTCATACAGGTAATTCACCATCAGGCCAGCAGACTGGCGTAATCCTTTGCGAGATAAATCTCCAGCCCAGTTCACCAAGTGCAACTTAGCGCCGTTACCCAAATGAAACTTCGCCACCGGATTACCATCGCGGCCAGTTGAGGCGAGCCCTAAATACATACTTGCCAAGCTCAGCAAAGCTGCTTTTTCTTTTTCTGAAGCGAGATCAGGGTGCCAGCCACCTGCCAATCGCTCACTCCATGATTGACTCTCGAGCTTCAGAACTGCCAAGGCTGCATCTCTTGCTGCCTTGAGGTTAGGCTTCAGCCTATCAGCCGGAACGCCTTCACCCAAATTGGCACCTGCGGCAACCCAATCCATAAATCCTGGAATCGGCGACAAAGTGACAAAGGTTTTTATGCCAGGGAATTCAGCATGTAACTGCTCAGCTACCCGCTTAATTAAAAAGTTACCCATCGATACACCGCGAAGACCAGACTCACAGTTACTAATGGAATAAAACACGGCAACCTTATATTGAGATGCCTGATCCACTGTCTCTGCTTTTTTATCGACCAAAGGCGTGATCACAGTTGGGATTTCAGGCAAGAGCGCTACCTCCACAAAGATCAGGGGCTCGCTTGGTAGTTGCGGGTGAAAGAAGGCAAAACAACGGCGGTCTGGCTGCAGGCGGCGACGCAAATCATCCCAGCCATCAATGGCGTGCACCGCTTCATGCTGGATTAACTTCTCAAGCACCTCTGCCGGGGACTTCCAGTCCACCTGATGCATTTTGAGGAAGCCCGGATTAAACCAAGAAGATAGTAAGTGGCGCATGTCGAAATCTACCGCAGCCAATTCTGGTTTTTTATCTAGTAGCTGCAGCAAATCGCGACGCATTTGCACTACGGCTGCAGTGCCTTGACTGGCGCGATTGAGGCGGCGAAAAAATTCTTGGCGAGGAGACTCGGAAACTTTCTGCAACTGAATGTAATTACGAGCACTGGAGTCAGCTACAAAATTTTGTGCCGCCTTGAGAACTGCATCCGCTTGGGGATTGAGCTTCTCAAATAGAAAAGTAAAAAATGAGACGTGTTGATCTTTTGCTAATTTGCGATAGTTATTGACCACATCATCAGCCATACTCAACGCATTAGATTCCCCCCGCTCAGATATCAAACGCTTAATGGCGTTATTTGCCTTAGACAAATTTCGAGCTTTTGTTAGCTTCTCCAGCATGGACATCTTTCAATTGAGGTGGAATTAGTCAGAAATTGGGCAAATTCAGCAAAATGTCGATGTTTTCATGGGAAATCTGGCCAATTTTAAGGAATTGACTACAAAAGACCCAGAAAAACCGTTTTTTAACTACTGATAGCTGCCGTTTTTCGTATTTACTCTCACTATAAGGTAAATTCCGAAAATTATCATGGGCACAGAAAGCCACTGCCCCATAGAAAGGCCAAGACCCAAGAGGCCCAAGAAGGCATCAGGCTCACGGGCAAACTCTGCCAAAAAGCGGCAAAGCCCATAACCCAACAAAAACAATCCTGAAACTTGCCCCACTCGACGTGGCTTACTGGAATAGATCCACAGAACGATGCCCAAGCAAATCCCTTCGCCAAAGAACTGATAGATCTGAGAAGGATGACGAGGTATGGAGTCGACCATTGGAAAAACCATGGCCCAAGGCAAGTCTGTCGGCCTACCCCACAACTCACCATTAATGAAATTACCTAAGCGGCCAAATGCCAATCCAAAAGGAACCAGTGGCGCAACCAAGTCGCTCACAACAAAGAAAGAAACCTTACGACGATAAGCAAACCAAAGCAAAGCAAGCAAAACACCGAGCAACCCACCATGAAAGGACATGCCGCCTTCCCATATCTTGAAGATGCTGAGAGGGTTTGCAAGGTAGTAGCCGGGCATATAAAACAGGGTGTAGCCCAAACGACCGCCAAGCACGACACCCAAAACACCGGCAAACAAAAGATCTTCAAGGTCTTTATATGACCAACCTAAAGATTGATAGCGCGCAGCGCGTATGCGCAGACGGCCCAGCAACAAAAATTGAGCAAAGGCCAAGAGATACATCAAGCCATACCAATGAATGGCAAACGAGCCAATACGAATGGCGGCAGGATCAAATTCTGGATGAATCAGCATACTTGGAGGCGGCTAATACTCACGCTTTAGATTGATCGAAGTTGTGTAACTCATGACCTAAGTCGCGATAGGCTTTATAGCGCTCGCGACCTGCAAGGCGCTCTGCCTCATTGATAGTCACAACCTCAACAATGCGAGGAAAACGCGCAAGCAAGCCTGGAACATCAGAAGGCATACGCATTCCTAGATGAATAAGAACATCTGCATGAGGGAGTTGAGACAAAGCCGGTGACAAGAAATCATCAGTCAGCAAAATAGGTGTATCGCTTGCTGCCTCATCATCAATAAAACAATGCGGCAAAAAATCCGTTGCGCTAAATGCCCATAGAAGCTCATCTAACTTCTTGAGATCAGCCTTCTCACCCACCATCACGATATGACGCACAGGTTCGCCAGCGGGAGTCGCACTCCAGATCTTGCGCGTTAAGCGACAGGCATATTCCAGCTTATCGCTAACGTTGCTATGAAAATCAATACGGGCCATAAGTGCTGTCTTCTACTTTTGCTCTAGCAAGTAATTTACGAGCAAGGGAACTGGGCGCCCAGTTGAGCCTTTAGCGGCACCACTTTTCCATGCAGTACCAGCGATATCTAAGTGAGCCCATTTATATTTTTCGGTGAAGCGCGATAAGAAACAGGCTGCAGTTACGCTACCTGCTGGGCGCCCACCGATATTGGCCACATCTGCGAAATTGGATTTAAGTTGCTCGTGGTAAGCCGCATCCAAAGGTAAACGCCATACGGTGTCTAAAGAAGCATGGCCGGCCTTAGTAAGTGCAGTAACTAAACCTTCATCATCAGAGAACACGCCGCTATGCACATGACCCAATGCAATGATGCAAGCGCCTGTTAAAGTAGCCACATCAATCACAGCCTTAGGCTTAAAGCGCTCTACATAAGTTAGGGCGTCACACAAAATTAAACGGCCTTCAGCATCGGTATTCAGAATCTCAATTGTTTGTCCCGACATGCTCTTCACAATGTCACCTGGACGAGTAGCTTGACCAGAGGGCATATTTTCACAAGTTGGAATGACACCAATGACATTCTTTTTCAACTTCATCAAGGCAGTTGCATACATCGTGCCAATGACAGATGCAGCACCACACATGTCGTACTTCATCTCATCCATAGCTTCACCAGGCTTCAAAGAAATTCCGCCGGTATCAAAAGTGATTCCCTTACCCACCAACACAATCGGAGCCTCGCCTGCTTTACCACCTTGGTGACGCATCACAATAAATTGTGGTGGCGTATCTGAACCCTTGGCTACCGATAAAAATGAGCCCATACCCAATGCTTCAATTTGCTTGCGACCCAAAACCTCAACCTTGAGGCCAGTCTTTTTGCTTAGGCCTTGCGCTGCTTTACCCAAATAAGTTGGGGTACAAATATTCGGAGGCAAATTACCTAAATCTTTGGCTAAGTTCATACCCTCAACCATTGCTGAACCCTCTGGCACAGCAGCCTTCAACTCCTTGGCACAAGTATCGTTACCTGCAAAGATGAGGTGAGTAAAAGTATCAGCCTTATCTTTAGCCTTGAATTTCATGGCAGGTTGACGCACTCCAAAGCGATATGCCTGATCACCGGCATATTGAATTGTCAGACGCACCTCTTCGGCAATGAACTCAGCGCGGTGTCCCAAAGCAAAACTGGGGATAAACCACAAAGCGCTTTGGATGGAGCCACCACTTAACTGCTTTAATGCAGCGCGAGCAATTTTTGAATAGGCATTGAGACTACGTGCGCTAGCAGGAGCAACATCACCCAAAGACACCAAAAGAATGCGCTTTATCTTTGCGCCAGACGTTGCCCAGGATTTTTCAGCGCGGATTACGCAGGTAGAGGCTGACTGACTGTCAAGATCGCCTACCAAATTTGCATGAGTCACCGAACCACCAAGCAAACGATCAAGCTCAACCAAAAGTCCAGACTTGGATTTACCCGCCGTCAAAGCATCTAAATCTGTCTTTGAGTACGCCAAAACCAGACAATCGGAGCTCTGCGCCAATAGGGTGCTTAGGCTCGCCTTAAGTTGTTTGGGGTTATTTAGATCGGCATGCGCGAAAATCTTGGTGCTAAATTGAATAGTCATAATGTCTTACGGTATTTTTAAGTCAATTCAAGGGAAAAAGTGGGTGTTTATCCATTATCCTCCGAGATGCAGGTTCACATCTTGAGTGAGCCCATAACAGCCAATTCATTATCTACTCATGATTTTTCACCAAGCCCTTCGCCGCGAACTCAGTTTTACGACTGGTGGTGTTTTTTTGGTCTTGGTAACCATCATGATTACCACCCTAGTCATCCGAATTCTGGGCTTTGCGGCAAATGGTGCAGTAAACCCAGAAGATGCCCTGGTTCTCATAGCTCTGGCCACTCTTGGTTATATGGCCGTATTGCTCACGGTCTCCCTATTTGTAGCCGTCTTAATTGTGCTGGTGCGCTGGTACAAAGACTCAGAAATGATTGTTTGGTTTGCTAGTGGCCTCAGTATTGCTAGCCTGATTCAACCAATCCTACGTTTTGCGACACCCCTCATCATCATCATCGCCCTATTGGCTTTGTTTGTTTGGCCTTGGGCCAATCGTGAATCAACCCTCATCAGCCAAAGATTTCAGCAGCGCAGTGACGTTTCGATGGTTGCTGCCGGTCAATTTAGAGAGTCCGCCAAAGCGGAGCGCGTATTTTTTATTGAAGAGCTGGATGTTGATAAAAGTGAAGTTAAAAATATCTTCGCTGCAGAAACTAAAAATGGACGACTGAGCGTCGCCGTTGCCTCAACTGGGTTTATTGAAAACGCAGAGGGTGGTGGTAAATCAATCGTTCTGAATAACGGTCGTCGGTATGAAGGGGTCCCCACGCAACCGGACTTTAGGATCCTAGAATTTTCTGAATACCTTACAAACATTCACAGTAAAGAATCTCTAGAACCACCACCTCGCGATCGAGAAAAGACGGTTTCGGAACTCTTAAACGAACAAAACCCACAGCAACTAAACGAAAATCGTGCTGAGCTACTGTGGAGGATTGGATTGCCGCTAATGGCTTTAGGCCTAGTGTTAATTGCCATTCCACTGGCCTACGTCAACCCAAGGCTAGGTAACTACACTGCGATGTTTTATGCCGTACTGATTTACTTGATTTATAGCAACCTATTAAATCTCACTCAAAGTTTCGTTGCGCAAGGAAAAGTAAACGCCGTTATCGCTGTTTGGCCCATTCATATATTGGCATTTGGCATAGCTTTTCTACTCATTCGTAATCGCATCAACCCTTCGCTGAAGTGGTGGCGCCGTCAACTACCTTCATTCTTGGCCAATAGATGAAATATCTATTCCCCTTCATATTTGAACGCTACTTAGCCAGGCAGATCTATGCTGCGTTTGGCTTCATTCTGTTTGCCTTGGTAGCACTGTTTTTATTTTTTGACATCCTCAGCGAGCTTGGTTCAGTAAAGGGTCAATACACCCTGCCATTAGCACTGCTGCATGTTTTATTAAAAGCTCCAAGTCGTATTTCTGAGATCATCCCTATTGCTGGCTTGATTGGAAGTATTTATGTATTTGCGATGCTAGCTAGTCAGTCCGAGTTCACGATCTTGCGCATTGCTGGATTAGATATACGCAGAGGCTTGACTACACTAGCCAAAATTTCATTACCCCTAGTTGTTCTGACGCTCGTCATGAGCGAGTGGCTAGGGCCCTATACCGAGAATCTCTCAGAGCAGATTCGCATGAAGGCCTTAGGCTCTTCCTATAGCTCGCAATTCAAAACTGGGGTATGGGTAAAAGATCGTTTGCGAGATGAAGATGGTAGCGGTCCTATTAGGCCAGGAGTTCGCTATGTCAACGTTGGCAAGATTGAACAAGATAACGAAATCAAAAACATTCGCATGTATGAGTTTGATGATGCGTATCGTCTACTTTCTATTCGTAGCGCAGTATCTGGACGCTTTGATCAAACGGGAACCTGGATTCTGGATGACGTCACTGAAACTCGCTTTAAAGAAACCAAGCAGAGTGATCCACTCAATCCCGTCTATTCAGCCCAGACTTTTGTACATCCAATTGTTAGCCTCAATTCCGAAGTCACACCTCAAATTTTGAGCGTACTTTTAGTCAGTCCGGAAAAAATGTCGATCTTTAGCTTGGGGCGTTTTATTTCACACTTGAGAGATAACAAACAGGATGCTCAGCGTCACTCTATTGCGTTCTGGAAAAAAGTAATTTACCCATTTACGATCTTCGTTATGCTGACATTGGCACTGCCGTTTGCCTACCTCAAGGTGCGCGCCGGTAGCGTTGGCATCAAGGTATTTGGCGGCATCATGCTAGGCATGAGCTTTCAACTTTTTAACTCCCTCTTCTCTAATGTTGGACTCCTAGGCTCTTGGCCCGCACTACTTACCGCCCTAACGCCGCCATTGCTTTATTTCATCTTGGCGATTGTGGGTTTACGTTGGGTATCTAGAGCTTAATACCTAAAAATCATATAGAATCTCATTCATATATCGCAGTTGATATAAAGAATGGAATCCATATGAATCTTCACCAATTTCGTTTTGTTCGTGAGGCCGTAAGACAGAACTTCAATCTGACTACTGCTGCCAAGGCCCTCTTTACCTCTCAGCCTGGAGTCTCCAAGGCCATCATTGAGCTGGAAGATGAGTTGGGCGTGGAAATATTCCGACGCCACGGTAAACGCATTCGCTCGCTCACCGAGCCAGGTAAACGCATTCTCGCCTCGATTGAGCGCATTCTGGATGAAGTAGAAACTTTAAGACGAGTTGGTAAAGACTTTGCCAGTCAAGATCAAGGCAACTTTGTGATTGCAACCACTCATACGCAGGCACGTTACGCGTTACCAAAGGTGCTTACTGAATTTACTAAACGCTTTCCAAAGGTTCGAGTGAGCATTCAACAGGGAAGTCCGGGTCAAATTGCAGAGTTGTTGATTCATGATCGTGCAGATATTGCAATTGCAACTGAAGGTATTGCCAATACCCCTGGTGTACTGGCACTTCCAGGCTACCAATGGCAACACGTTGTCATGGTGCCGCTAAGCCACCCCCTTCTGAATCAATCAACAATCACCTTAGAAGAGATTGCAAAGTACCCACTCATCACCTACGACAAAGCGTTTGCGGGTCGTAGCAAAATTGACGCTGCATTTGCACAACGCAATCTAAGCCCCGATATTATTTTGGAGGCAATCGATGCAGACGTGATTAAGACTTACGTTGAAACTGGAATGGGCGTGGGTATTGTGGCTGGATTGGCATACGATGCAGATCGAGATCGCAATCTACGAGTTATTCCAGTTGGGCACTTGTTTGGTAACAACGTAACGCATTTAGGTGTTAAGCAGGGAGCCTACTTACGCTCTTTTGTGTATACCTTCATCGAACTATTCTCGCCAACGCTTACCAAGAAAATTGTTGAGCAAGCCATGAATAGCGAGTCAGAAACTTACGAGATTTAAAGAGTTGAAATAGCGTTACGGGAGAGTTTTCTCGCAATAACTATCCAATAAAAAACCCGCCGTAGCGGGTTTCTTTTTAAGTTAGTCGATTACTTACAAACCAACTGTATATGTAGCCATTACAGTCGTTGTAGAGACAGCCTGGAATGGCTCTTGACGATAGATGCCAGTTACCCCTAAACGGTGATTCTTTTCAACATCATAGTAAGCACCAATAGATGCTGTTGGACGAGTCTTCACTGGATTAGGATTGAAATTTACTGGCGCCAAAGTACCGATAGATGCATTACTAGCGTTATAGGAACCATTAGCAGTGTTGGTATCGGTCTCCACTCCAGCGCTCGCAAACAAAGTTGTTTGCGGAATACCCCTGTACTTCAACTCCGCACCAGCCAGAGCTGTCGTTGCATTGGTATTTAACTGCCCATAACTCAAGGGGGCTGTAACCGAAGTAGAGCTGGCCTCAGTGTAGCCACCAAGATTATTTTGGGTATAACGAACGCCGACGTAAGGAGATGCGACTAATTGATCGGCAACGCCAAATCCATACCTTGCAATTACCTGAGCGCCTTGGCTAGTGAGGTTTGATCCACCAATGCCTGCTTCAGATGTGCCAACCACTTGACGAGTCACAGTAGTACTTTTTTGACCATAGGCAGCTGAAACTTTTACTTCAGCACCAACCCCGTCAGGACGCTCGCTCCACACACCAAATATACCGAGCATTGGAGTGTTATTGCCTAACTGAACTGTTCCTGGGCCACTTATGGACAAGTTCTGGTCTGCATAAGCGCCAACGCGAGAATTATTAGCATCCAAACGATATGAAGCAATCAACAAGCCACTTGTGTTGTTTATACCTTGGGCTTGTACCGTTGTATTGCGGCCACCAGCAGAGACGCACACTCCATACTTATCAAAGACTGGGCAGTCATAAGTAAAGCTATTCACCATCACAGAGTTTTGCAATGTAACCGTACCCTGAAGAACGGCAGCAGTGTTCACTAGAGATTGCTGAGTGTCGGCGACGGAGGGGCCGAAAATTCCAAAATAGGTCAAGAGCATAGCTGAACCATCTTCAGCGGTATACGTAAAATACCAAGATCCCCTTGAAGTGGTGCCGCTTACCGGGAAGTAATTAAAGTCACCGGCAGTTGAAGTTGTTTGACCGTACAACAAACCTCCCCCAACGGGCTGACCAATTAACTGCCTAGTCAAATTTAATGGGGATGGAGACCAAATCGTAAAGTCCCCCCCCGTTATTCGCAAGGGACAGCGTTTGATTTCCAATGCCAGCACCGTTAATGGTCATAGTGAAGGCTGTAACCCCAATAGCTGAAGTCGGAGGACTCGTACTATTCGCGGTTGTTAGATATGCTAATCCAGCTGGATTAAAGGTGATGGAACCAACAGCAGTTGCAGTATTACCAAAGCTAGCGCCCGACCATTCCAATCGAAATGTCGAATCGGCATAAGCTTGGATAGAGCTAAACAATATCGCCGAGGTAAAAACATTGAAAAATGTTTTCCTAAGGTTGAACGAATTCATGGGGATCTTATTGGTTGGATGGGCTATTAGCCATATGGCTAACTCGAGATTCTCCCTGAATCATCACAAATTAACTAACAATTTGAATATTTAAAACAAAAAAACAACGGCTCAGCAATTGAAGAGCGGCTTTTCTAGGCCAGCGAGTAGGCGAAAGAACAAGCTCGGTGGGTATGCGCGCGCAAGCTTATTCAAGCAGGCTTGTCAGCCGTGATCTGAAAAGGGGGATCTCAAGAACTAAAGAAAAGTACTTGGTGCCCCGGGGCGGACTTGAACCGCCACGCCTTGCGGCACCGGATTTTGAGTCCGGCACGTCTACCAATTCCATCACCGGGGCAGGTGTTTGCAGTGGAAAAACTGCATTGAAGCTTACTAAGAGGTGAGAGTGTAACAAAAAAGTTGTAGCACCCCCATTCTTGGTCTCAGAAGCCCTTAAAATGAGGTCTTCAAGCCACATTACTCAAAAGGACTTACCCGTATGGCCGGCCATTCGAAATGGGCCAATATTCAGCACCGCAAAGGACGTCAAGACGAAAAGCGCGGCAAGATTTGGACCAAACTCATAAAAGAAATCACGGTTGCAGCTAAATTAGGCGGCGGCGATATTGCTACGAACCCGCGTTTACGCCTAGCAATCGATAAGGCTAAAGATGCCAATATGCCCAATGACAACGTGCAGCGTGCAATTCAGCGCGGCACAGGCTCACTCGAGGGTGTTAACTATGAAGAGATTCGTTATGAAGGTTATGGCCTCAATGGAGCTGCCATCATCGTTGATTGCTTAACCGACAACCGCACACGTACCGTTGCTGAAGTGCGCCATGCATTTAATAAAAATGGTGGCAATATGGGTGCCGAGGGATCAGTTGCTTTTATGTTTAAGCACTGCGGTCAGATGTTGTTTGCCCCAGGCACTAATGAAGATCAACTCATGGAGATCGCACTCGATGCCGGCGCAGAAGATGTCATCACCCATGATGATGGATCACTTGAGGTGCTCACGCCAGTGCCTGACTTTTCTAAAGTGCAAGACGCGCTCACCCAGGCAGGCTTAAAAGCAGAACTTGCCACAGTGACAATGCGCCCAGAAACCGAAACCGAGTTCGAGGGTGAACAAGCCGAGAGCATGCAAAAACTTTTGGATGCACTTGAAAACTTAGATGATGTTCAAGAAGTATTTACGAATGCATCCTTGTAAGTCATCGAATTTATAAATCCCATTCATTAACCTATTTCTTAGCTCGTCATGAAAATTCTTTTAGTTGGATCCGGTGGTCGTGAACATGCATTGGCATGGAAGCTGGCTCAATCTCCACAAGTGCAAACCGTATATGTGGCACCAGGAAATGGCGGCACCGCCACAGCAAAACAAGCTGCTGCGGGAATTGAAAATCTTCCCATTTCTGGTCTTCAAGAGTTAGCGGACTTTGCCAAGCGTGAAAAAATTCATCTCACAGTAGTGGGTCCTGAAGCTCCATTAGCCGCAGGCATCGTAGATGTATTTCGCAACAATGGTTTGCGCATCTTCGGACCAACTCAGCTAGCGGCTCAATTGGAGTCCTCAAAGGATTTCTCTAAAGCGTTTATGAAACGCCACGGCATCCCAACGGCGGAGTACCAAACTTTCTCAAACGCATTAGAGGCACATGCTTACATTGATGCCAAAGGTGCGCCGATCGTCATTAAAGCGGATGGTCTAGCTGCTGGCAAAGGTGTAGTTGTAGCCATGGATTTAGCAGAAGCGCATGCAGCTGTCGACATGATGCTTGCCGATAACAAACTCGGTAATGCAGGTGCACGCGTTGTTATTGAAGAATTTTTAACCGGTGAAGAAGCTAGTTTTATTGTGCTCGTGGATGGCAAACATGTTTTAGCTTTAGCTACCAGCCAAGATCACAAGCGTTTACTCGATGCTGATCAAGGCCCTAATACTGGCGGCATGGGTGCTTACTCCCCCGCCCCGGTTGTCACACCAGAAATTCATGCGCGCGCTTTACGCGAAGTCATCATGCCTACCGTGAAGGGCATGGAGGCTGATGGCATTCCTTACACTGGCTTCCTCTATGCAGGTCTTATGATTTCTCCAGACGGCAAGATTAAAACTTTGGAATTTAACTGCCGTATGGGTGACCCAGAAACACAACCCATCATGGCGCGACTACGCAGTGATTTAGTCAATGCACTCGATCATGCGGTAGATGGCACACTCAATGAAGTGGAATTGGATTGGGATCGTCGCACCGCTTTAGGTGTTGTGCTCGCAGCACACAACTATCCAGACACTCCGCGTAATGGCGATGTCATTACTGGCATACCAGCTGACACTGAAGATCAATTGACCTTTCATGCTGGCACTAAGCTGCAAGATGGCAAGCTTGTCACCTCGGGTGGTCGCGTGATGTGTGTAGTAGGCCTATCAGATACTGTTCGTGGTGCACAACAAAAAGCATACGACGCTATCTCTCAGATCCAGTTTGATGGCATGCAATATCGCAAAGATATTGGCTATCGCGCAGTCAAATAATTAAGCAAACTCTTATCACCCCATACGAAGAAATTTTCATCCTTGTCATCTGCCGAACATACTCAAATTGATCTTGCAGCCCTAAAGAATTACTTTTTAGGCCTGCAAGATCGCATCACCACTGCAATGAGTGCACTTGATAGCAAAGCCTTTATGGTGGACGCCTGGGAAAAGCCAGAGGATAGTAAGTTAAAGGGTTATGGACGTACCTGCATTTTGGATGGCGGAAATATTTTAGAAAAAGGTGGCGTGGGCTTCTCGCATGTCCGCGGCGATCAAATGCCGCCTTCAGCATCCCACCATCGCCCAGAAGTTGCAGGGCGCAGCTTTGAAGCAATGGGCGTTTCTTTGGTGTTTCACCCAAACAATCCTAAGGTACCAACTACCCATATGAATGTGCGCTGCTTTATTGCACAAGCCCCCTATAAAGAGCCGGTCTGGTGGTTTGGTGGTGGTTTTGATCTCACGCCCTATTACGGCGTTGATGAAGATTGCAAACACTTTCATCAAACAGCAAAAGATGCTTTAGATCCATTTGGTGAGGATCTGTATCCACGCTTTAAAAAATGGTGTGATGAATATTTTTACCTAAAGCATCGTGAAGAACCCCGTGGTATTGGTGGTGTCTTTTTTGATGACTTCAATGGCCTTGGTTTTGAGCAAAGCTTTGCGATGACACGCGCTGTTGGTGATGCATTTATTGATGCTTACTTACCGATTGTGGAGCGTCGCTATAAAGACAGCTTCACTGCTGAAGAAAAAGCATTTCAAGAATATCGTCGTGGTCGCTATGTGGAATACAACTTGATATTCGACCGTGGCACCATTTTTGGCTTGCACTCAGGTGGACGCACTGAATCCATTCTGATGTCCATGCCACCGGTAGTTCAGTGGTGGTACAACTGGCAACCAAAACCCGGTACGCCAGAAGCCAAGCTCTACGACCACTACCTTAAGCCGCGTGACTGGCTAGCCTAACTTGAGCTCAGTACATTTGGACGCTCCAAAAAGAATTGGCATCTTAGGCGGTACTTTTGACCCGCCGCATCTTGGTCACCTAAAGCTGGCCACACATTTTGCAAAGGTCCTGCATCTTGATGCCTTACTGCTAATCCCTAGTGGTGAGCCTTGGCAAAAAGATGCTGGCATCACTCCCGCAGAAATCCGCTTACAACTTACTGAAGCTGCGGGTATTGATCTAGCGAGAGCATTTCTCTATTTACAAATCCCCACTCAAATTGGCGTTGATCGCATCGAAATTGATCGTGCAGGTCCGAGCTATGCAATCGACACTGCAAAAGCCTTGAGGGAGCGCTTTGGGCCTGATATCAACCTAACTTGGTTAATGGGAGCGGACTCCCTTCTTAATCTCCCCTCCTGGAACTCCTGGGATCAATTACTAGGCTTTGTGAATTTCGCAGTAGCTAGCAGGCCCCACCATAAGATTTCTGCGGATATGAGCCCTGAAATTGAGGCTTTATTGGCAAATCATCAATGTATGGACCCAGACACCCTTGAAAAAAGCCGATTTGGCCGCATCTACCTAGATAACAGTCTTTCAGTAGACCTTTCATCAACCGAGTTGCGAAATCAGCTTAAAAGCACTTCTCGTAGCGCCATTGCCTCCGAGCACATTCCGTCTCACGCCTTAGAAATCATCACAAATCTAGGTCTGTATAAGTAATCAGGCTAAGATCACCCCTATATACAAAAATCTGAGAAAAATATTAAAGAAACTATGGACTTAACTAAATTACAACGCGTAGTGATCGATGCCCTGGAAGATGTCAAAGCGCAAGATATTCGTGTTTATGACACTACTAAGCTCAGTGAGCTTTTTGATCGCGTGATCATTGCCACCGGCACCTCCAATCGCCAGACCAGATCTTTGGCCATGTCAGTTAAAGAGGCCGTCAATGCTAAAGGCGGCGAAGTCATCTCAGTCGAAGGTTTGGAGACTGGTGAGTGGGTGCTCGTCGATTGTGGCGATATCGTGGTTCACATTTTGCAACCTGCATTGCGTGCGTACTATCAACTTGAAGGTATGTGGGGCGCAAAGCCGGTTCGCGTCAAATTGGCAGCCGACAAAGGTCTTGTGAAAGCAAGCGAACCTGACGACGAAGAGTAATGCTTTAGCAATGCGCTTAACGATTGTTTCTGTTGGTCACAAAATGCCAGAATGGGTTGCAACTGCAACCCATGATTACATTAAGCGCATGCCCGCTGATTGCTGTATTGAAATCAAAGAGATTAAACCCGATCTCACTCCAGCAAAAGAAGCTATAAAAATTGCAGCTGCCATTCCGAAAGGCTCTCGAGTCATTGCGCTGGATGAGCGTGGCAAAGATCAAACTACACAAAATTTAGCTACGCAGTTAGCAAACTGGCGTCAAGAAGGTTTTGACATCACTTTTTTAATTGGTGGTGCCGATGGACTTGATGCCAGCCTCAAAGAAGGTGCACAAGCTATGTGGCGCCTCTCAAGCCTAACCTTGCCCCATGCTATGGCAAGAGTTTTGTTGGTCGAACAACTCTATCGAGCCTGGACCATTTTGCAAGGCCATCCTTATCACCGCGAGTAAGTCATTGATGTTTTCTTATATTTACCTTGCCTCACAAAGTCCACGACGCCAAGAACTACTAAAACAAATTGGCATCCAGTTTGAGATGCTGATTGCGGCACCAGGTGAAGATACAGAGACCCTTGAGGCGCCCCTCCCCAATGAAAAAGCCCGTCAATATGTTGAGCGGGTCACCTTTGCCAAAAGCGCCATTGCATTAGCAAGATGGCAAAACAGCGGCAAATCTTGGGCACCCATTCTGTGCGCAGATACTACCGTTAGCTTGCCTGGCAATCCTGCCGGCGAGATCCTTGGAAAACCCAGTGATGCCGCCGATGCAGTACGTATTCTCAAAATGCTCAGCGGTAAGGTACATGAGGTACTTACTGCAGTTGTTCTCACGATCGACCCCAAAACCAACCCCCTTTGTTTGGTGCAAGTATCCGAAGTGGAATTTGCCCACTTATCTGAAGCGCAAATTGATAGCTACATTCAGAGTGGTGAGCCTTTTGGTAAGGCTGGGGCATATGGTATTCAGGGTCTTGGAGGGGCTTTTATTCCCTCAGTTAAGGGTAGCTATAGCGGTATCATGGGTTTACCTATTTTCGAAGTTAACCAATTATTGGATTTCGCTAAAGTTGCCCGCATATGAATGAAGAAATTCTGATCAACATTACACCCCAAGAAACACGGGTGGCATTAATTCAGCAAGGCGCCGTTCAAGAACTACAGATTGAGCGCACGCGTCAACGAGGCATCGTCGGCAACATCTATTTGGCTAAAGTAGTGCGCGTACTACCTGGTATGCAATCTGCCTTCATTGAGATCGGCTTAGAGCGCACTGCATTTATGCACGTTGCCGATATCACCCAAAACAATCCTCAAGCTCAAATTGAAAAGTTGCTCTTTGAGGGGCAAAATGTTTTAGTCCAAGTTCTTAAGGATCCTCTTGGAACTAAAGGTGCCCGCCTTACAACCCAACTCAGTATTGCTGGCCGAAACTTGGTATATCTACCCCCAGCTGGTACTGATGCAGCCACCGAGAAATATATTGGTGTATCCCAAAGAATTGATCAACCCGAGGAACGCGAAGCAATTAAGGCGCGCCTTGCCGGACTCATGCCTGCCGATGAAAAAGGTGGAATCATTGTGCGTACCAGCGCACAAGACGCCAGTGATACTGAGCTTGAGCACGACATGCATTACCTACGCACCACCTGGGAGAAAATCCGAGAGGCAGTGAACCACAAGGCTGCCCCTAGTTTGCTTTACCAAGATCTCAGCTTAGCTGAACGGGTATTACGCGACGTTGCTGGTGAAGAAACTACCCAAATCCGAGTTGACTCCGCGGAGAACTTTGAAAAGCTCAAAGGTTTCGCTACGCTCTACATGCCCAATCTCCTGGATAAGCTCACACTACATCGTGGCGAGCGCGCCCTATTTGATTTATTTGATGTTGATGCTGAAATCAATAAAGCCTTAGGCAGAAGAGTTGACCTCAAATCGGGCGGCTATCTGATGATCGATCAAACAGAGTCAATGACTACGATTGATGTCAACACTGGAAGTTACGTGGGCGCACGCAATCTCGATGACACTGTTTTTAAAACCAATCTTGAGGCTGCTCAGGCCATTGCTCGCCAACTCCGTTTACGTAATCTTGGCGGCATCATCATCATTGACTTTATTGATATGCTGAGCAAAGACCATCAAGAATCCGTTTTGCACGAACTCAATCGCAATTTAGAACGTGATCATGCTCGAACCTCAGTGAGTGACTTTTCCTCATTGGGCTTGGTGGAGATGACGCGCAAACGTACTCGAGAATCCCTCGCCCACATTACTTGCGAGCCTTGCGCTACCTGCCAGGGCAAAGGCGAAGTCAAAACAGCGCAGACTATTTGTTATGAGATTTTGCGGGAAATTGTGCGAGAGCATCGCCAATTTAATCCCCGTGAATTTAGAATTGTTGCTGCACCCGATGTAATCGACCTCTTCCTTGAAGAAGAAAATCAATTTTTAGCGCAATTAGGCGACTTTATCGCCAAACCTATCAAACTCCAAGCAGAAGGTAGCTTCCGCCAAGAGCAATACGATATTGTTCTCAGTTAATCACTGATTAAGCATTTGAAAACTGAATGCGATGCAAGTTGGCATACATGCCATCCTTAACGATTAACTCTTCATGCGAGCCATTCTCAATCACATGACCATGCTCGAGTACCACAATCCGGTCCGCATGCTCAATGGTAGACAAGCGGTGCGCAATAACCAAAGTAGTTCGTCCAGCCATCAGGCGCTCCAAGGCATCTTGTACTTGACGCTCAGACTCGGAATCCAGGGCTGAAGTTGCCTCATCCAAGATCAGGATGGGCGCATCTTTATAAATCGCTCTTGCAATGGCTAAACGCTGGCGTTGACCACCGGATAAGCGATTGCCGTTATCTCCAATTTGCGTATCAACACCTTCAGGCATTTCTTTCATGAGCGCGGATAAGTTTGCCGCCTCAAGCGCCTCCATCACGCGCCCACGGTCAATGCCTTCTGGACCCACAGCACCATAGGCTACGTTTGCTGCAATGCTGTCATTAAACAAAATAACATCCTGGCTTACAAAAGCAATTTGCTTGCGTACATCAGCCAAGACAATATCCTCAAGAGGAATATCGTCTAAGAAAATTTGTCCGCTAGTGGGCTTAAAGAAACGCGGCAATAAATTGACCAGCGTAGATTTACCACCGCCAGATGGGCCGACAAAAGCCACTACCTCACCAGACTTAATGTTTAAATTTACACCAGTGAGCGCATCTTTACGCCCAGCTTCTTGCTGATAAGAAAAACCAACATCTTCAAATCGAATTCCACCCTTAGCTTTGCCTAAGGACTTCATATTCTCTTTGCGAGATTCATCCTCTTCAAAAGGCTGGTCCATGAGCGAGAAAATCATCTCTGCAGCAGTTAAGCCGCGCTGTAATGGCTGATTAATATCGGCCAAATGTTTAATCGGCGAAATCACCAACATCATGGCGGTAATAAAAGAGGCAAAGCCACCCACTGTAGTGCCTTCAGAAGCTGACTGCATCAAGGCAATCACCAAGACGATCGACAGCGCCATAGAGGCGATCAGTTGCGTGATGGGCTGATTCAAACCCCCAGCCACTGCTGACTTCAGTGCAAACTGACGTAAGCGCTCTGCCTTATTCATAAAGCGTCGCATCTCATATTCTTCTGCGCCATGTACTTTCACGATCTTGTATCCAGCAGCAGATTCCTCAACGATATAGGCCAACTCACTGGTCAGGGTCTGCTGCTCGCGATTTAAAGTTCGCAGACGCCTGTTAATCTTGCTCATAATGAAGGCGATGATAGGGAAGATCACCAGCACCACTAAAGTCAGTTGCCAATTTAAATAAATAAGGTAGCCAATTAAACCAACTACAGTGAGCGAATCTCGCACCAAACTAATCAACATGCCACCCATGATGGAGAGAACGTTGTTCACCTCAAAAACAACTGCATTAATTAAACTTGATGCGGAGTTCTTTTGGAAAAAAGTAGTTGAGGCATTTAATAGCGTTTGAAACATCTGCTCACGTAATTTAAGCAGTACCGAATTAATGACGCGAGTGAGTAAATAATTTGATAGGAACTGAGCCAAGCTACGGACAAGCGCTAAACCCACCAAGAAAACCGGTACCTGCCAGAGCTTGCTATTCATCTGCCCAGTAAAACCCCGATCCAATAGTGGTTTCATCAAGGCTGGAATGGAGGTTTCTGCGCCGGCAACTAGCGCCATAGCCAATAAAGAGCCAATAATTAAGCCAATATGGGGCTTGAGGTACTGGATTAAGCGATTTAGGGCGGTACGGTCTTGAGCATTCATATAATGAATTATGCCCACCTTATCCGTCATACTCATCACTCGCAATGAAGAGGCCAATTTGGCCGATTGTTTGGCCTCCCTGGAGGGGATTGCCCAGCAAATCGTGGTGGTCGATACCAACAGCACCGATAGCACCCTAGAAATCGCTAATAACCATGGTGCAGTCATTAGCCAACCGGTGGATTGGCCTGGATTTGGACCTCAAAAGAATCGCGCTCTGGACCTGGCCACTGGTGAGTGGATTCTCTCCCTAGATGCCGATGAGCGCCTTACCCCTGCCCTCAGAAGTGAAATTCTGACGGCAATCCATCATTCGGCTCATGTCGACTGTTTTGCGATTCCGCGCCTCTCCTGGTATTGCGGACGCTTTATTCGCCATTCTGGCTGGAGCCCTGACTATGTAGATCGATTATTCAAGCGCGGCACTGCCCGCTTCTCTGATGATCTCGTTCATGAGCGCTTAATCCCAAATGGTCAAGTAGCGAAGCTAGAAAATCCCATGCTGCACTTCAGTTTTATGAACTACTCACAAGTGCTGCAGAAACTTGACCGATATTCAACAGCATCAGCAGAGCAGGCATTTTCTAAAGGGAAAAAGAGTAGCCCCTTAAAAGCAGTACTTCATGGCATTTGGGCCTTTATTCGCACCTATTTCATTCGCCTTGGTTTCTTGGACGGCCCCCAAGGCTTTGCCTTGGCAATCTCCAATGGGCAAGGTACCTACTATCGCTACATGAAGTTATGGCAATTGCATCAAGAAGCTTCGAATCATCCACATCACAGCAAATGATCTCTGTACTGTTAGCGACCTACAACTGGCCGCAAGCTCTCAAACTATGTCTTGAGTCGCTCAGCACTCAAACTGATTTAGATTTTGAAATCATCATTGCTGATGACGGCTCTACCTCAGATACCAAAGAAGTGATTGCCGCCACTCAGGTTGATTTCCCAGTAAAAATCACGCATCTCTGGCAAGAGGATCAGGGCTTTCGTAAGACGCGCATTCTCAATCAAGCTATAGAAGCATCTGTTGGTGAGTATTTGATATTTCTAGATGGCGACTGCGTTGTTCAGCCAGACTTTATCGCTCAACATCGAAGACTATCCCAAGCTAATCATCTGGTAACTGGTAGTCGCGTCCTGCTTAGCGATGAGCTCAGCAAACAATTGCTCTCATGGTCACACTGGGATTTCAAGAAGTTTGCTGGTAACTTATTCAACTATCGCCTCTCTGGCAGCATCAATAAGTATTGGCCTCTCAAGTTGAAGTTAGGGGATGGCGCTTGGCGCGACTATAAGAAATTTGTCTGGCGGCGCATTAAAGGCTGCAATATGGCCTGTTGGAAGGCGGATGCTTTGGCTATTGGCGGCTTCGATGAAACCATGACAGGCTGGGGTCATGAAGATGCTGATTTTGTTTTTAGATTACAAAATAAGGGTGTGATTCGTAAATCTGGATCCTGGTCCACCGAAGTACTCCATCTCTATCATCGCATTAACGATCAATCCAATGCGGCAGAAAATGCGCGGCGCGTCCGTGAAAAAATTCTGGCTAAAGCTCAGTAGGATTGAGTTACATTAGCCCTATGACCGCGTTCTCAGCACTAAAGCCGAAAAAAGTTTTATTCATTGCGACTCGCCAGATTGGAGATGTCCTTGTCACTACACCGCTAATTTCACAAGCGCGTGAACTATGGCCTGATGCGGAATTCCACTTCTTGGGTTATCGCGGCAAGCTCGACATGCTCAAAGGCAATCCTGATATTGCCCAGATAATCGAAACTTCAGACCGCCCCAAACTCAAAGAATATCTTTCCTTATTTTTTAAACTCTTTCAACGTTACGACTTAGCAGTAGTCACGCAACCCAGTGATCGCGCCTATTTCTATGGTTTAGTAGCAGCTCATCAACGCGTAGGTGTATTAGGTGGCCACCCTCAAGGGCTCACAGAGCAAGATAAAGCAAAGAAAAGTAAAAGTGATCAGCAAAACGCCTGGAAAAAGGCCATCAGCTTACATACAGTTGATGTGGATTATTTTGTACAACATGTCATCACCGAAAAGCTTCGCCTACTCGAGATCTTTTATCAGAATCCACTGGGATTATTTAAAAAACCAGTCTCAGTAACAGCTCCCGCTGGCGATCCCATTACCCCAAGCATTGCCGCTCAACTTCACTCCCCCTATGTGGTGGTTCATCCCGGCCCTTTAACAGCTTACAAGCGCTGGCCGCTCGCTTATTGGCAATCTTTGCTGACGTGGATTACAGAACAAGGTTGGCAAGTTGTATTGAGCGCATCCCCCGCCAAGCAAGATCTACAACTCAATAAAGATATTCTTTCATTGCTAGATGAAGAAACACGAAGCCAGGTTGTTGACACTGCAGGTCTACTCACCATCCCTCAAGCGGGCACACTAATTCGTGGAGCGATAGCCTATGTTGGAGTCGATACCTCGATCACCCATCTTGCGGCAGCATGTAACACGCCTACCATTGCCTTATTTGGCCCAACGCCCCCCACCAACTTTGGCCCATGGCCAAATGGCTTTATTGGCACACAACCCTATCAATTGAGAGCTCTTTCGCAGACGGTTGGCAATGTCACGATTTTGCAAGGGCCTGGTGAGTGCGTCCCCTGCCGCAAAGCAGGTTGTGAAGATCGCGCGACTAGCAATAGCGAATGCTTGGATCACTTAGAGCCAAATCAAGTGATTGCAGCGCTTCAAGCTGCTACAAATAAATAAAGCACTCTGGGTAGTTTTGCTGCTGCTGATTTAGTGGTACTGAACCTGAACGGTACTGGATTGCTTGGCGACCAAAATTTGATTCAAGCCATGCAAGCAAGCATCATCAGGATAGATTCGCAACTCCTCGGGGAATTGCATTAGACAAGCTCCACCACTCGTAGTGACTGCAGCTGTCAGCATTAAACCTTTAAGGCCCTCGCTAGTGCTTGGCATAGAGGCTGCTGCAGGCCCCAACTTGGGATCCCGCACACGATTACTCATTAAGTAAGGTCCAATTTGGCTACGTAAGGACTTGAGATCAATCGCTGAATCGATAGATAGATGCACATTACGCGCAAAACGCATACGAGCACCCGTTATATCCATCACGGCTTCTGACACGATCCGCACCCCTCCAGAAAACTTGTCAGGCGTAACGTTAACTTTCGCTACTAGCAACTCATCCTCTTTGAGCCAAGAACGATTCGGTTCATACACCTCGCTATAGAGAGTCACCTCAATTGCAGCAGTTCCATCATCAATGGTTGCAATCATCATGCGGCCGCGCTGACCAGTCAGCATACGGGCAGAAGTAATGATGCCGGCGATCAACTGATCTTTGCCCTCGGTCACCTTAGATAGTGGCTGGCGAATAAAATGCGCAGTCTCATTACGGTAGGCATCGAACATATGTCCTGTAAGGCAAAGGCCTAAAGAGCTTTTCTCATCCTGCAGGCGCTTCTTCTCAGACCAGACTGGTTCGCGCACTAACTCAGGTAAATGGCGATCTTCTTCGCCTGCTACCTCAAACAAACTCACTTGGTTGATTGAAGCTTCTGCTTGTTCGGCCGCCTCGATTGCCCGCGCTAAAGAAGCTAATAAAGTAGATCGAATATCGTAAGGATTACCACCGGCAGGAATGGAGTCTTTATACAAGCTATCAAAAGCACCTGCACGCATCAATGCCTCAATCGCGCGACGATTCACCTGCCTACGATCGACACGGGCACAGAAATCAAATAGATCTTTAAACGGACCGCCCGACTCACGTGCCTTCACAATTACTTCAATTGCAGCCTCACCAGTGCCTCTCACTGCGCCCAAGCCATAACGAATATGACTGATTGGAGAATCCGGAGCTGCGTCTGGGGCACGTAATGGCGTAAATACATAAACGCCAGTATTGATATCAGGTGAGAACACGCGAATATTATTGACCAAACAATCGTCATACAGAATCTTCACCTTATCGGTGTCATCCATTGCGAGCGATAAGTTGGCCGCCATAAATTCAGCAGGGTAGTACGCTTTTAACCAAGCAGTTTGATATGCCAAGAGCGCATAAGCAGCAGCATGAGACTTATTAAATCCATAGCCTGCAAAACGCTCCATCAAGTCATAAATCTCGTTGGCTTTGCCTTCGGTAATACCACCTGCTTTTGCACCGTCACTAAAAATCTTACGATGCTGCGCCATCTCTTCAGGCTTCTTCTTGCCCATCGCGCGACGCAACATATCCGCGCCGCCAAGTGAGTAGCCGCCGATCATCTGGGCCATCTGCATCACCTGCTCTTGATAGACCATGATGCCGTAGGTTTCTTGCAGAACGGGTTCGATACGTGGATCTGGATACTCTACTTTTTGACGCCCATGCTTACGCTCAATAAAGTCTGGGATCAAATCCATTGGACCTGGGCGGTAAAGCGCGACGAGCGCAATAATATCTTCAAAGCGGTCAGGCTTAGCCTCACGAAGCATGCCTTGCATGCCGCGACTTTCTAGCTGAAAAACGGCAACAGTATTTGCATTCTTTAAAACTTCAAAAGCCTTTTGATCATCGAGTGGAATTTCGCCAATATTCCAGTCTTTGCGATCGGCATGTAATGTCTTAATCCATTTTTCAGCAGCCGCCAAAATCGTCAGCGTTGTTAGGCCCAAGAAGTCAAACTTCACCAGACCAATAGCCTCTACGTCATCTTTGTCAAACTGACTAATAACAGAACCACTCTCTTGATCTTTGGAGTCTTTTGCTTCTTGCGTGTAGAGCGGGCAAAAATCCGTTAAGCGGCCAGGAGCGATTAATACGCCGCCCGCATGCATACCAACGTTGCGAGTCATACCCTCTAACTGCTGAGCAAGAGATAAAAGCTGGCGTACTTCATCCTCATTCTTTTCGCGCTCACCTAATTGCTTCTCTTCCTTCTTTGCCATTTCAATCGTCATGTACTGACCTGGCTTATTCGGAATCAACTTAGCAATACCATCAACGAAGTTATAGCCTTGCTCCAGCACACGACCAACATCACGAATAGCCGCTCTAGCAGCCATGGTTCCAAAGGTAGCGATCTGACTGACCGCATCTTTTCCGTACTTATCCTTTACGTACTGAATAACGCGATCGCGCCCATGCTGACAGAAGTCAATATCGAAGTCGGGCATCGATACCCGCTCAGGATTTAAGAAGCGCTCAAAGAGCAAGTTGTAGCGCAATGGATCTAGGTCAGTAATACCAAGTGAGTAAGCAACCAAAGAACCAGCCCCAGATCCACGGCCAGGACCCACTGGTACGCCATTGTTTTTTGCCCAGTTGATAAAGTCCGCAACGATCAGGAAGTAGCCCGGGAAGCCCATTTGAGCAATGGTCTTCACCTCAAAGACTAGACGCTCGTGATAGCGGGCTTCTTCCTTGGCGCGATCTCCTGGATCGGGGAAGTTGCGCTCCATATGGCGCTTCAAGCCAACCTCCGATTGCTGCAACAAATAATCGTCGAGCGTAATACCAGGTGGTGTTGGGAAATCCGGTAAGCGTGGCTGACCCAAGGTTAAGGAAAGATTGCATCGCTTGGCAACCTCTACTGAATTTGCAAGTGCAACAGGTAGATCTGCAAAGCGCTTTTCCATCTCCTCTTGAGATAAGAAATATTGCTCTTCATTAAATTTTTTGGTGCGACGGGGATTACCTAAGAGCTCACCCTCAGCAATACACACACGCGCCTCATGCGCTGTGAAATCACTGCGTTGCATAAACTGCACAGGATGTGTGGCAACGATTGGTAAATCCAATTCACTTGCTAGGTGGCAAGCCAGCTGAAGCTGCTTTTCATCCTGAGGATGACCGCCACGCTGCACCTCAATATAAAAAGCGTTTGGAAATAATGTTGCCCAGCGTTTAGCGGCATCTTTAGCTTGATCCTCTTGACCAGCCAACAGTGCGGCACCAACATCACCCCAACGTCCGCTCGAGAGCGCAATTAATCCATACGCCAAGGTTCTTTTTGCCGCTTTATCTTCAGCCTTAGATGCGGGCTCACTAAACCATTTAGGATCCACTTCAGCGCGACCACGCGTCTGATTTTCTAGGGAGGCCTTACTCAGCAGCTGACATAGATTGAGATAACCAGAGTGGTTTTGAACTAAGAGCAATAAACGGTAGGGCTGATCCGGGTCCTGAGGATTGCTCACCCAAACATCCGCGCCCGCAATTGGCTTAATTCCGCCAGAACGTGCGGCGCTATAAAAACGAACTAAACCAAATAAATTACTTAAATCAGTGAGCGCTAAGGCGCCCATCCCGTCTTTTTCAGCTGCAGCAACCGCATCGTCAATGCGAACGACACCATCCGTAATTGAAAACTCGGAATGGACGCGCAGATGAACAAAACGGGGTGAAGCCATGAGATCATTTTAGCTGTGCCTAACCTTAAAAACCCCTCACCCCCAGCCGACGGCTATCGCGGGCGATTTGCCCCCTCGCCTACTGGCCCGCTTCATGCGGGATCGCTAGTTGCGGCCCTGGGAAGCTGGCTAGATGCCCGACAAAATCAAGGGGAATGGCTGCTCAGAATCGAAGATTTAGATACCCCTCGCTGCATTCCGGGGGCGGATCAAGAAATCCTGCGCCAATTGATTGCCTGCGGCCTCAGCTGGGACGAGGAGCCAACCTGGCAATCCAAGCGTCAAGAGCGCTATAAAAGGGCTCTAGAGCGCTTAAATAGGCTCCAAATCGTCTATCCCTGCACCTGCTCCCGGCAAAGCATTGCAAACACCCTAGAGGCTCGTGGAGTCATTACCCCGCGCAATCAAGAGATGGTCTACCCTGGAACCTGCCGCCCCCAAGAAATCCCCACATACAACGATGAAAGCGTCCTCCTGGATGGGGTGGCTTGGAGACTCGCCCTTCCCCCAGGCCTCAGCCTTCATTTTGAAGATCTAGCTCTAGGCAAACAAAGCCAGGATCTCAATCGAGAAGTGGGAGATTTTGTACTGCGCCGTCGAGATGGCGTATTCACCTATCAACTGGCGGTAGTGGTGGATGATGCCGAGCAAGGAATAACGCACATTGTGCGTGGTGCAGATTTACTTAATAACACGGCAAGACAAATCCATCTTCAAGATGTTTTGGGATATTCAACGCCAAACTATTTACACCTGCCCCTGGTGCTGGATGAGCATGGTGAAAAGCTTAGCAAGCAAACTTTAGCGAGTGGTATTCAAACTGAGAATGCACAACAGGCTTTACAGGAGTTACGTAAAGCTGCAGGACATTTAGGATTGAGAGATCTTCCGGATGGAAAAGATACTTCGATTGCTGAGTGGCTTTTAGCAGCCACCCAGGCTTGGAATAGAAAAATTATTTCTTCTTAAAGCCGCCGAGCAAAGCACCAACAGCTGGCCTTGCAGGCGTGATACCGACTTTTTTCTCTTCAGGATTGGTAGTTTCTGAAGATGGCTTAGTTGCAGCGCTAGGCTCATACGGCTTATAGAAAAATGGATCTGACATTTTGGCTGGCGCATCTGATCTTGATAAGCTTCTGCTTGGCGCAGAACTAGGACTTCCTTCAGGTAGCGGCTGAATATCCAGCTTTCGTTTCATCAACTTTTCAATATCGTCGAGCAAACGTTTTTCACTGGCATCGACCAATGCAATCGCATCACCTTTGCTGCCCGCACGACCTGTACGCCCAATGCGGTGAATAAAGTCTTCTGCATTAAATGGTAGCTCGTGATTAATTACGCAAGGCATCGAAGGAATATCCAAACCACGTGCAGCTACGTCTGTTGCAACCAGAGCCTCAATCGCGCCAGACTTGAATGCGTCCAGCGTTAAAGTGCGTTCACCTTGACTCTTGTCGCCATGAATCGCACCCGCTTTAATACCATCGCGCTCTAATGAGCGAGCCAATCGAGCACAACCCAAACGGCTATTAGTAAAGATGATGCACTGACGGGACAAACCTTGACGTGTCCGCGCTTCAAGCACTTTCACAATCGCACGTTGCTTGTCCGCACTAGACACCATATGCACCACTTGCTTGACGGTATCTGCTGCAGCATTCTGACGAGCCACTTCAACTGTGACCGGTGTACGCAAATAACTTTGCGCTAATTTTTTAATCTCTGGAGAAAACGTTGCCGAGAACAAAAGTGTTTGGCGCTGCGCTGGAATCAAATCAATGATGCGTTGCAAGTCAGGCAAGAAGCCCATATCGAGCATGCGATCTGCTTCGTCCAGAACCAGAATTTCTACTTGAGAGAGATTGGCTACTTTGGAGCCAATATGGTCAAGCAAGCGACCCGGAGTGGCAATCAAAATTTCTACGCCACCACGCAGTGTGGCGACTTGCTCTTTCATATCCACGCCACCATAAACCACGGCAGCGCGTAAATCAGTGTGCTTGGAATAGCTCGCTGCATTCTCAGCAACTTGAACAGCTAACTCACGTGTCGGTGTCAACACCAAGGCGCGAATAGGATGACGAGCAGGCGATGCGCTACTACTCGCGTGACGCAGAATCTTTTGAATGATCGGCAACACAAAAGCAGCCGTCTTACCAGTACCCGTTTGAGCCGCGCCCATCAAATCGCTTCCCGCCAAAACGTGCGGAATAGATTGCGCTTGAATCGGAGTTGGGGTGTTGTAACCCTGCTCAGATACCGCTTTTTGAATCTTTGGATCTAATCCAAAGTCAGCAAAGGTAATTGTTGCTGGGGTGGCGCTACTCTCAGTAGCGCCGGTAGGGGAATTTATTTCAGGAACAGTATTTGTCAAGGTAACTTACAGAATGGCTGCAATGCCGGCCTTCGCGGTTTCGGCATCCTCAGTCGATTTAACGCCGGAAACGCCGACTGCGCCGATGGTAAACCCATTTACCTCGATATTGACGCCACCTTCCAACATGCCCGAAATATGTGGGGCAGATAAAAAGGAGATACGTCCGTTATTAATAATTTCTTCGTATACGCGGCTCTCACGTTTACCCATTGCAGCAGTACGCGCTTTTTCTTGAGCGATGTAAGCAGAGACAGGAGCGCAACCATCGCGACGAGTTAAACCCAAAACGTGTCCGCCATCATCACAAACGGCGATAGTCACTGCCCAGTTATTTGCTGCAGCATGCTTGTCTGCTGCATCCAAAATCTTTTGAACATCAGCCTGGGTTAAATACGGTTTAGTTGCCAACATGATTAATCTCTCTGTCTCTAATGCTATTGATATATATGGTGAATTATAGGTTGAGTCTGCCGACCAAGCCTTACTTTAGGTACTCTTGGGCCGCAACTACACCGCTGGCCTTGGGTTTGTAGCCAATAGAGCTAAAACTCATCTCTACGCCACTTAATGCAGCCATTAGGCTCAATTCATTGCAATCGCCAAGGTGGCCGATACGGAAAATCTTGCCTTTGAGCTTGCCCAAGCCAGTTCCGAGCGAAAGATTGAACTTTTCCAGAGCATGCTTACGTAGTACATCCGCATCCATTCCCTCCGGAACCACAATCGCTGTTAATACTGGTGAATACGCATTTGGATCCAAACACTGGTTCTCGAGACCCCAAGCCGCAACCGCGCGACGACAAGCTTCAGCCAAGCGTTGATGGCGAGCAAAAATCGTATCCAAGCCCTCGGTCTGCATCATGTCGATGGCTTCATGCAAACCGTACATCAAATTGGTGCTTGGCGTAGTCGGCCAGTAGCCCGTTTTATTCGATTCTAAAATTTCATCCCAAGCTAAGTAGGCCTTTGGAATTGTGCTGTGCTTACTTGCTTCAATCGCTTTTGGTGACAATGCATTGAAGCCAATTCCTGGAGGCAACATCAAACCTTTTTGTGAACCAGAAACGGTTACGTCAGCACCCCATTTGTCATGCTCATAGTCCGCTGAACCCAATCCAGATACGCTATCCACAAGTAATAGCGCTGGATGTTTTGCATCATCAATCGCCTTGCGAACCGCAGCAATATTGGATGTCATGCCAGTAGAGGTTTCGTTATGAACTACGCAAACCGCTTTGATTTCATGCTGAGTATCTTTGCGTAAGCGCTCTTCAATCACGGATGCATCAACACCCCAGCGCCAAGTATCCGCACCTGCTTTACCTACTACCTCAACTTCAATGCCAATCTTTTTGGCTAGAGCGCGCCACAAGTTTGCGAAGTGACCGGTTTCATAAAAGAGCACCTTATCGCCAGGGTTGAGGACATTAACTAAAGCGCCCTCCCAAGAACCAGTGCCAGAAGCGGAATAAATAATCACAGGCTGTTCGGTCTTAAAAATCTTCTTGATGCCATCCAAAACCTTGAGACCAAATGCACCAAATTCAGGGCCGCGGTGATCAATCGTTTGATAGCTAATTGCCCGCAGAATGCGTGAAGGCACTGGGCTTGGACCAGGAATGTGTAAGAAATGACGTCCTGAGAGGTGGTTATCTAGTTTTAGCATGCTGAGTCTCGCTTGGTTTTTGTAGTTAATCTTGCAAACCAGTGTAAGGTACTTTTTGGCAATTTACAATTTTGTATGCAAAATATTTATCAAATAAGTAAAAAATAAGGCTTTTATAGCGTTATTTATGCTTATTGATGGGTTATAGTAAATATGTATACAAATTTAAGGCATTTCAAATGATGCTCACAGTACCCCCAAATACACAAAACTTGCACGAAGCAACCTTCCAAAAGCTCCGATCCTTATTGGTGGAAGGTGCAATCACCCCCGGTAGCAAACTGAATGAACGCGAGCTAGCAGAGCAACTCAATGTATCGCGCACCCCTATTCGGGAGGCGATTCGTCGCTTGGCTGCCGATGGGCTGGTTGAACTGATCGCCAATCGCGGTGCGATCGCAGTTCAATTGACGCGGGACGACATCATCCATACCTTTGATGTGATTGCAAATTTAGAGGGCTACTCTGGTGAGCTAGCGGCACAAAACATTAGCGATCAAGCACTCATTGAACTTGAAGCACTTCAATACGAAATGATGGCCTCGTACGCGCGTAGAGATCTTTCTAGCTACTACCGACTCAATCTCAAGATTCATCAAGCAATTAATCACGCAGCGAACAACCCCTTCTTAAGTCAACTATTTACTCAGGTTAACGCGCGCATCGAGGCGCTCCGCTTTCGCTCCAATCAAGATGGCGTGAAGTGGGAGAAAGCCGTAGGTGAGCATCAAGAAATGTTGGATGCATTAAAGGCGCGCGATAGCGTTCGTATGCGCAAAGTCATGATGCAGCATGTCATGAATAAGCGTGATGTGGTTATTCAATTAGTTGACTCAGAATCTAACGAGAAGGTTGCAGCATGAACAAGCCACTGGATTTGCCCTTACCGGAATTCGTTGCCAATAAGGCAGAGCTAGCCAAGCGCCTGAAACAAGAAACCACCGGCGAAGTCATGACGGACATGGCCAGTCGTGGACGTTATGCAACCGATGCATCCATCTATCAAGCCATGCCTGTTGCGGTCTTCGTACCGAAGACCGCTGAAGATATTGCGACCGCTATCCAAATTGCAGCCGATCTAGGTGTCCCAGTTTTGCCGCGTGGCGGAGGCACCAGTCAGTGTGGCCAGACCACTGGTACAGCACTCGTTATTGATAACACCAAATACTTTCGCAAACTCTTGCATGCGGATCCAGAAAAAGCGACGGCAGTCGTTGAGCCTGGCATTGTTTTAGATCACCTCAACGCTGCTCTCAAGCCGCACGGCCTCTGGTATCCCGTAGACGTCTCTACCGCAGGACAGGCAACGATTGGCGGCATGGCGGGCAATAACTCTTGCGGCAGCCGCTCGATTGCTTACGGCAATATGGTGCACAACGTTTTAGGAATTGATGCCTGGTTAGCAAATGGGCAGGTCGCTAGCTTCGGCAATTACGCACATAGTTCTGGCGCTGCAAAACAACTTGGTGACTTTGTAAAAGGTCTAGCCAATACACTCCAGCCTGAAATTGAAGCGCACTTTCCTAAAGTATTGCGACGTGTTGCTGGATACAACCTCGATGTATTTCATCCGCAAAGCGAGCGCCCTTACACACAGGATGGCAGTGTCAACCTAGCGCACCTCTTAGTAGGCAGCGAAGGCACCTTAGCCTATTTCAAATCGCTTGAACTGAAACTAGCACCCCTACCGCAACACAAGGTGCTTGGCGTAGTGAATTTTGCAAGCTTCTTTAAAGCAATGGATAGTGCGCAACATATCGTTAAATTGGGGCCTACGGCTGTTGAGTTGGTAGACCGCACCATGATTGACTTGGCGCGTCACAACCCAAGTTTCAAGAAAACTATTGAGACGGCACTGATTGATGCTAACGCCCAAACACCTGAAGCCATCTTATTAGTAGAGTTCTCGGGAGAAGCGCATGCGCCCTTGCTCGAGAAACTAAAGTCTTTGCAAAGCCTCATGGGTGACTTAGGACTTCCGGGTTCAGTAGTTGCGATGCCTGATGCCGGCTTGCAAAAGAATTTATGGGAAGTTCGTAAGGCTGGTCTGAACATCATGATGAGCCTCAAGGGCGATGGCAAACCAGTTAGCTTCATTGAGGACTGTGCAGTCCCATTAGAAAGTCTTGCTGAATACACCCAAGCACTGACAGATGTATTTTCTAAATATGGTTCACGCGGTACTTGGTATGCACATGCTTCAGTGGGCACCCTTCACGTTCGCCCGATCTTAGATATGCGTCGTGATGGCGCACAAAAGATGCGTGCAGTCGCAGAAGAAGCATCAGCACTTGTTCGCAAATACAAAGGCGCCTATAGCGGTGAGCACGGCGATGGACTCTGCCGTGGCGAATGGATCTCTTGGCAGTTTGGCCCCAAGATTACTGAAGCTCTCGCAGAAATCAAGCATGCATTTGATCCAAACGGATTATTTAATCCCGGCAAGATCATTAATCCCCCCAAAATGGATGACGCGAGCAACTTCCGCTTTCCACCAAACTACAAAGTCATTCCACTACAACCGGCTTTAGATTGGTCTGCGTGGAATGTTCAGAATAATCCAGTCACAGAAGAAACAAGTGCGCCTGGCACTGGTGGCGACCCTGCGATGGGCTTAGCTAAAGCAGTCGAGATGTGTAATAACAATGGCCACTGCCGCAAGTTCGACGCTGAAGTGATGTGTCCAAGCTATCGCGTTACACGTGATGAAAAACACCTCACTCGTGGTCGCGCCAACACACTGCGTCTCGCACTCTCCAATCAGCTAGATGTCAAGGATGAAAGCTCGCCTCTCGGAAGCGATGCCATTAAAGAGGTAATGGAACTCTGTGTTAGCTGCAAAGCCTGTCGTCGTGAATGCCCAACCGGCGTAGATATGGCCAAGATGAAAATTGAGTTTTTGTCAGCCTATAAGAAGCGAACTGGTCATACGCTGCGCGATTTAGCGGTGGCCTACCTACCTAAATATGCGCCAATTATTAGCAGCATTCCTGGACTCCCCGCCCTACTTAATCTTCGCAACCACATTGCGCCGATTGCTAAATTACAAGAGTGGGTCATGGGTATTTCTGCACAAAGAAGTTTGCCAACGTGGAAAGCAAAAACATTCTGGAGCGACAAGGGTGCCAATGCGCCTTATCAATTTACGCCGGCGGAGCTTAGCCACGCTGATACGAATGGTAATAAAGGGGTTGTGCTGTTAGCTGACACCTTCAACGCTTACTTTGAAGATGAAAACTTACAAGCCGCATTAGCTGTTCTAAAGGCTGCTGGATATCGCGTACATATTCCACAGAAGCGCTTGGATAAGCAAAACTCAGAAGTAAGCTCAACACCAAATACCTGTTCTAAAGAATTCTGCTGTGGTCGCACCTATTTAGCTGCCGGCATGGTCGATAAGGCTAAAGCTAGCTTGGATGAATTGGTTAACCATCTTGCCCCATTTGCTGAACAAGGCGTCCCGATTATTGGTCTCGAGCCTTCCTGTCTCTTTACCTTGAAGGATGAAGCATTGGTGATGGGTTTTGGTGAACGCGCAGTAACGGTAAGCAAGCATGTACAACTCTTAGAAGAATTCTTAGCTGGCGAAGCAAAGAGTGAAAAGCTCCAACTGCAATTAAAACCTGCTTCGCGCCCTGTGTTATTTCATGGGCATTGCCATCAAAAATCATTTGCTGCCGTTACACCAGCAATGGAACTCTTAAAGTTAATTCCCAACGCGGAGCCCAAGCTCATTGAGTCTTCTTGTTGCGGTATGGCGGGTAGCTTTGGCTATGAAGCTGAACATATTGAAGTGTCAAAGCAAATGGCAGAAGCCAGCCTATTGCCAGCAATACGGAAAGCGCCAGATAGTTGGGTCGTTGCAGATGGGACAAGCTGTCGCCACCAAATTACTGATGGCACACAAAGAGACGCCGTACACATTGCCAAAATTTTGGCAGCCCATCTCTAAACCAAATTATTGAGGCGATTGACTTAGCGCATTACCCCGTAAGCGAGCATCAAGAGCGTTCCAGTCAATAAGGCTGGGACAAGACGGCGTGTTGGCTTAGAAACCATCACACCGATACTAAGCACACAAATGAGAATCCGAATCCATACGGGGACGGTTGCTAGAAGACCAATCGGCATCAGAATCATTCTGACAACTAGGGCAGCAACCATCGCATAAGTCACCGCTGCAAGCCAACGAAAGATCTCGCTATCTTGATTAATGCGTTTTGCAAGTAAGACACCAATTGCGCGGCAGAAGTAGGTCCCGACTGTGGCGCCAGCCAAAGCGATCCACAAACCCCATCCTTGAAGAGCGGTATTCATTAACTGATCACCCCTGCTTTCTTACGCAATACCTTGCGATCAAAGAAGTAAGCGGCAGTTCCTGCTACCAAGCCAGTAGTAAGCAAGCTGGTATCGCGGTCCAAGATAAAGAAAAAAGGTCCGAGCACAAATCCCAGGCCAATCGCAATCCGATTAATCCAAGGCTTCACCTCAGTAAAGGTCAGCAAAAAGAATAGGGGATTAATGAAAACGAGGCCAAGCGTGATGGCTGCGGGCACCATACCGGCCAGAAAATATCCCAAGATAGTTCCTGGGATAGATATTAGCCAACACAACAATCCCAAGCCAACAAAGTAACTCAGTCGATGCTTTGCTTCCATCGTCTGAAACTCGCGCATCGAGATAGCCCAAGCAGTCATTGCCAATAAATGCACCGAAGCATAGAGGCGATGATTACGATCTTTTTCATGGAACTGCGGAAAGAGGGTTACCGTCATCGTAATGAAGCGAGTAGATGTTAGGGAGACGGCCAAAATAATTGCCAAGACTGATGATCCCGTAATCGCCATCTCTAGCAAAACTACCTGGCCAGGCAAGGCAAACATTAAGAAGCTAGTCGCTCCAGTAAACCAAGCATCTACGCCATTGGTTTTGCCCATCGCTCCAAAGCCCACCATGCCTGCAAATAAGACCATGGCTGGCGCGCCTGCAGCATCCCGAATACCCGTCCAGAAAGCATCGCTGCGATTTTTAAAACGCTGCGCTGCTGAACCTTCGAGAGCAATTTCGCTAGGGTCTATATAGGGCTGATCGGCTGATGACATGAAATGATTGTAAGTGAGATGGACTTAAGAACCTAGCGCCCAAACAATATGCTCGGCCACCAAGGCATCCGCCACGGGCAAAACATCAGACAAAGCTGCTCGTAGCAAATCTTTATCCATCTCAGGAACAGTACTATCAGCTAGAGCATTACCCATAGCGACCGCTAAGTTTCTGCGCCAGCGGGAATAACCGATACGGCGGATGGCGCTGCCCTCGTGGCGCTTTTCAAATTCATCTTCAGTCCAAGACCAAAGCTGCAAGAGGCTTGCCCTACCAAGACCATGACGCTCAGCAAAATCTGGCAGGGTAGATCTTTGTGCAAATTTATTCCAAGGGCAAATCAATTGGCAGTCATCACATCCGTAAATACGATTACCCATCGCCCTACGAAACTCTATCGGAATGGCATCAGGATTTTCAATCGTCAAATAGGAGATGCAACGTCGGGCATCCAACTGGTAAGGCGCAGTAATTGCTTGTGTTGGACAAACATCAATACAGGCTTGGCAAGTTCCACAATGCGATTCTTCTTCTTGATCAATTGGTAGCGGAACATCGACTAGGATTTCTCCCAAAAAGAATGTCGATCCAGATTCACGATTGAGTAGCAATGTATGTTTACCTCGCCAACCCAAGCCAGCCTTACGAGCCAACTCGACCTCCATCAATGGTGCTGAATCCGTAAAGACACGATAACCAAATGATCCAATTCTCTTTTCTATCAGCTGCGCAAATTCTTGCAAACGATTACGCATGACCTTGTGATAGTCGCGCCCTCGCGCATACATTGAGACCACAGCTTGAGTGGGATCCCTCAATCTATCCCACTCAGGGTCAAAATCAATTGTGGGTGATAGGTAATTCATGGTGACGCAAATGACCCTGACAGCTCCTGGAACCAGCATGCTCGGATCAGAGCGAACATTGGCATGCCTAGACATATATTCCATCTGACCATGGCGACCCTGCTCTAACCACTCGTGAAGCCGCTCTGTAGCTAAACCAAGATGGGTATCAGTGATACGTAAACCATCAAAACCCAATGTACGAGACTGTTCATCTAGCCATTCACGAAGATTGGCCTGATCAACAGGGTTCGGTATTTGGGAAGAAGTCATTAGGAATACAGAATGTAGCTTAATAATTGAATAAACTAGGCAAATGGCTCAGAATTCATTTAATCAATATTGTAGGCAAGAAGCGGATACCACTGCTTTAGCGCAAAAGCTTGCCAGCAGCCTTAGCCATCTTTTCCAAGCAGATCAAAGCACTCACCTCAATATCTCCCTAGAGGGTGATCTGGGAGCCGGCAAGACCACCTTTGCTCGCCATCTAATACAAGCCTTGGGATTCGAGGGTCGCGTCAAGAGCCCAACATATACCTTGTGTGAGCCTTATCCTATTCAAATCAACAGTAGCAATCCATCCACCGCTACAAACATCACAGCCCACCACTTCGACCTCTACCGCATGCGGGATCCACTTGAATGGCAAGAAGCCGGCTTTGCAGAACATTTTGATGAGCCCGGATTTTGTTTGGTGGAGTGGCCAGAAAAAGCCGAAGGCACCCTCCCCGCTTTTGATATTGAAATTCATCTCATTGCCGGTGATGATGAGAGTGCCAGAAATATTAGCTTCAAAGCAAGCTCCAGCCAGGGAATAGCCGTTATCGAAGAGATGCAAACCCAATAGAGATGAGCAAGCCCCTGATTAATTCCTCTAGAAGAAAGCATCTCAAGACTTCAGCAAAGATGTTGGGTTTCATACTCTTCTTTAGCGAGGCAGAGATCGCTTGGGGCGCCAAGATCTTGGGTGTACGTATTTGGCCAGCAGAGGATTACACACGAATCACCCTCGAGTCGGATAAAGCATTACCCATTACCCAGCAACTACTCACCAACCCCGATCGCTTGGTGGTTGACGTTCAAGGCATGGAATTGAACTCCACACTCAAAGACTTAGTTGCCAAAGTCAAACCGAATGATCCTTATGTTTCACAAATTCGAGTGGGTCAATTCCAACCTGGAATGGTTCGCTTGGTATTTGATCTTAAGGAGCCAGTTAAACCTCAACTCTTTACGCTAGACCCTATTGCGGAATATCAATACCGCATGGTGCTGGATCTTTACCCAGCAATCCCGCCTGATCCTTTGATGGAATTAGTCAAGAGCAGCGCCCGCAAAGAAAGCGCTCTAGAAAAAGCTAATGAAGAAATTGATCTGATTGCACAGTTCGCCACCAAAAAAGAAAAAGAAGCTCCAAAGGCTCCGGTAGCTCAAGCAATTCCGGACGTTAAAGAGTCGTCCGCTCAAGCAAAACATAAACGTCTTATTACTATTGCAATCGATGCTGGTCATGGCGGAGAGGATCCAGGTGCAATTGGCACGATGGGCTCCAAAGAAAAGCATGTGGTGCTCTCGATTGCCAAACGTTTGCGTGACAAGATTGAAAATGATCCTTACATGCGTCCATTCCTCACTAGAGATGGCGATTACTTTGTACCGCTACATACTCGGGTACAAAAAGCACGCCGAGTAGAGGCAGATCTCTTTGTCTCTATTCATGCGGATGCCTTTATTGAACCCAGAGCAAAAGGAGCATCAGTTTTTGCTCTATCCCAAATGGGTGCCAGTAGCACAACCGCACGCTGGATGGCTAATAAAGAAAATGCTTCCGACTTAATTGGTGGCATCAATATCAAGACGCAAGATAAGCAGGTGGCGAATTTATTGCTAGATATGTCGACCACCGCCCAGATCAAAGACTCGCTGCAAGTAGGCACATCGATCCTCAAGCAGATTAGTGGGTTTGCCCCATTACACAAAGCCAAAGTTGAGCAAGCTAGCTTTGCGGTTCTTAAGGCCCCCGATATCCCATCCATCCTGGTAGAAACTGCCTTTATCAGCAACCCCCAGGAAGAAGCTCGCCTCAATGACGACGCCTACCAAGACCGTATTGCAGAGGCAATTTTGAGAGGAATTAAGGACTATTTCTCCAAAAACCCGCCGGTAGCCAGACGGGCAAACGCGTAACGCTCTTGTAGCTACAAGGCGTAGAGGGAAAACCCAGCAAACCGCGGGAAGTCAAACCAAGTTCTTGCTATAATTTCAGTCTTACTGGGTCGGTAGCTCAGTCGGTAGAGCAGCGGACTTTTAATCCGTTGGTCGCGAGTTCGAATCTCGCCCGACCCACCAGTTATACAAAGGGATCACAGCAATGTGGTCCCTTTTCTTTTGGCTGTTTGGAACGCGTTGGCCACTGTATGGGCTCAATGGAAAATCTATTGAGCCGTGATGAGTCAGGATGGCAGGCGCCGGGAGAGACTGAGCGTCTCTAAACAGGACGGTTGTCGGGTTAACCGACATTTTATATGTGGATATCTGGCAGGCAGCTAACGACCCATAAGGGACGGGCAGCTAGCAAAATCAGCCGAAGATGGTTTAAGAGTTTTTTAGTGGGCCCATCAGGACTTGAACCCGGCACCAAAGGATTATGAGAGGATACATCTAATGAAAGCCACCAGAATTTCAAGAGGTTAAGCCTCCAAAATATCGGCGTGTGTATATATTTGTGCGACTAATTCAATGAAAGCAAAAGAAGCGCTCTCTCACTCTTTGGCCTTCTAAATCAAAAAGCTTTGGGGCAGCGCTCTGAACACCTTGTTGCTCCAAAAAAATTTTACAAGGCTATTAAGCATTACTTTAACTAACGCTTTTTTGGTGAACTGCGACTAACGACCTAAGGTGACTTTTATTGACTGGGAAATTAATAATGGATTTCTATCTAGATTCCTCAATAGTTTGCCCATCTCTAATAGCGTAAATCCGCTTAAATAAAGGAATGATTTTTTCATCGTGAGTAACCACAATAATTGCAGTCTGATATTGGCTAGCCATTTGATTTAAGATCCCCATCACTCCTAAGGCTCTTTCGCTATCCAAAGGAGCTGTCGGTTCATCAGCCAAAATGACAGGCGGTCTATTGGCTAATGCTCTTGCAATAGAGACGCGTTGCTGCTCTCCACCGGATAATTCTGATGGGTTAGCATTAGCCCGATGTGCAACATCTAAAGCCTCTAGCAACTCTCTAGCGCGCGCTCTAGCAATATTGTTTGGCACCCCCGCAAGCATAGGTAAAAGCGCCACGTTATCCGTCACGTTCAGAAATGGAATTAAATAAGGCGCCTGGAAAATAAAGCCAATTTTGTCTCTTCTCAGAGCTCTTAAGTCCTTAATCTTCCAACCATTCTCGTAGATCACTTCACCACCCAAAGTCATGCGACCTGCTGTGGGCTCAATGACTGCCCCTAGACATTTCAGTAGCGTACTTTTTCCGGATCCAGATGGGCCAATAAGCCCCACCACTTCACCTGGAGCAATTTGCATATTGACATTTTTGAGGGCATCTACAGCAGCGTCACCATGTCCGTAAGTTTTTCTAAGCCCTTCTAATTGAATGCTGTAAGTACTCATATCAGCCTCCAATTGCTTGGGCGGGATCTACCAGCAAAGCAACTCTAATCGCCAAGGTACTAGCTAAAGCGCATATGACCATCACTAAAATGAATCCGATGATTGCATCTACAGGCTCTAATAAAACATACTTTGGAAACAGCGGCGCCCAAAAAGTAGCAGAAGTTTTTCCCACAACAAAACCAATTAACCCCAAGCCAAGGGCTTGCTGCAGAATCATGCTGCCAATAGTACTATTTTGAGTGCCAATCAATTTCAACACGGCAATCTCCCTAATCTTTCCTAGGGTCATGGTGTAGATAATGAAAGCCACAATGGCAGCGCTTACTACCGCCAAGATCACTAGAAACATACCAATTTGTTTCGCAGAATTTGCGATCAACTTGGCAACAAGGATTTCTTCCATCTGCGCCCTTGTATACACCTCAAGATGTTTCCAGCGACGGATTGGTTTAGCCACCTCCTCCGGAGTTCTTCCCTCTTGGATTTGAACAAGGATGGCATTAACGCTATGATTGGTAGATTGCGATGCCGTAATAGCATCCAATAACCCAGGAATGGGGCGATTCAAACTTGGATTAGCTGTATTTCTGGCGCGATCATTCAGAATCGCATCGTTGTCCTTTAGAAATTGCGCCTCTTGTGCATCTTTAATCGGAATGAATACCATTGGATCGCCGCCCGATGAAACCATACGGCGAGTTAAACCTACTACCCGATACTGATGGCGCTTAATTTGAATCAGGTCGTTTAGCTCAAACCCCGTTTTGATATCTGCTAAAGCTTCATAGTGTGATTGGACTATGTGTCGACCAGAAATCAAATAAGCCGGCTCACCAAGCTGCCCACTTTCCACCCCAACCACCATGGCTCTAGTGTCACTCTGCCCTTTACGAACCTGCATTGTGAGATAGGTGATGTTAGCTGCGCGTGCAACGCCCGGCATCCCCAACACGCCCCTGACGTAATCATCTCGAATACTGGATGCTTCAGCATAAGGGCCTTGGGTATCTTTTTGTACCACCCAAAGATCTGCACCACTATTGTTTAGTAGGGCCATGGCATCATCCACCATGCCTCGATATACCCCTGCCATTGTTAGAGTGACACCGATTAGCAGTCCGAGACCCAATCCCGTTAGAGCAAACTTACCCCAAGAATGCGCAATGTCACGACCTGCTAGGCTAATCACGGTGTTTTCTTCAATAAAGAATCAACTACCTTAATACGCTGCCCTTCTTTAATTTCAGCATCGCTATAGAGAACAACTTCATCACCACTCTTAAGTCCACTCAGAATAACCACTTGACCATTTAAGCCGTTTTGTCCAACTTGTACTCGAGCAAAGTAGGGCTTGCCATCTTTGAGCACCCATACCCCAGTTTCATCACCCCTCTTTTTAATGCTTGCATTGGGCAAGCTAAGGCCATATTCACTGGGGGCTAATTGCAATGTCACTTCTGCCATCTCCCCAACTGAAACAGTCTTGGGCATATCTATCATTTCAATTTGGGCAATGCGTTCTTCCGCAACACTATCACTGAGCATCTCAACGCGAACTACCTTGCCCGAGATTGGGTGATGTGGATTAGAGCGCAATATCACATTTGCATCTAAGCCAACGGCTAATCCCATTGACTTACCTTGGTCAAAACGCGTCTTAATCCATAGGCTCGTTGGGTCGATTAATTTTAAAACCGCCTGACCAGCAATAACAGTTGAGCCTGGCTCGGCATCTCTAGATGTAATGATCCCATCTACTGGAGCCCTTAATTTAATATTAAGCTCTTGTTGTTTAAGTCCAGCCAAATCAGCAGTTGTTTTTTGAACAATCGCTTTTGCTGAATTGAGTTCCTGTGACTTGCCTTCAACAACAATTGGGCTAATAAAATTTTTCTTTCCCAACTCCACATATCGCTTGTACGTTTCAGAAGCCAGCAGTAAGCGTGCCTTTGCATCAGTCACTTGTGCCTGAGCAGCAATCATTCTCTGATTCAGATCAATAGAATCCATCTCGGCAAGTAATTGCCCTTCTTTAACCAAATTGCCCACATCTACATATACGTTTAAAACGCGTCCAGCAACTACCGGCCCCATCAAATACGCCCGCCTGGCTTCAACTGTTCCTACCCCGAATAGCGTAGGCGCAAGCGATTGGTCGCTAACTTTAATAATCGTCACTTTAGTTGATGCTAAAGGCCCAGAATTTAGAACAACAAATCCAAATACGACCAATAAAAATGTAAGCGTGAGACCCATCAGTAATTGACGACGGGTAATGTCCAATTCACGCATTCGGAGCAGCAGTGAACTAAAAAGTTCTTTTAATTTAATTGTGGTATTCATATTTGAATCTAGGTTTATATTTTGCGAACCATCAATAAACTTAAGTGAACGAGATGTGTCCCTTAATGATGCTCCTTTTGGTTGTCAAATAGCGATTTAATTACCCATCTCACAGGAGATCAACTCAATCAAAGTTAACTCTCGCTTTTTGTCTACTTTGCTTTTTCTTGGATCATTATTCATTATATTTTAAGATATAATGAATAATGATCTTCAGGCAGCAAAAAAATTAAATAAACTAAAAATGCATTATTTGTACCCGAAGATAAATCCAAAAAACACAACATTGATAATAAGAATTCAATGGCCAATATGTGATCGCTTAATCTAGCAATAGCTGTCCTTCTATTGTAGATTTGGGTATTTGCGAAGTCTTTTGAAGCTTAAACCTTAGTCAAAGCAACGCCTAGATAAATAACCCAACTAAATTTAAAGGTTCTCGTAGTTTAATTTCAGATTGGAGATTTTGCGTTTTCAAGTGTATCGATTAATGCCTCCAAAAAAGAAATTAATCCTCAAAAATATTAGGAATTCCATTTAATAAAATTTTTTTTGAACTTGATACTGACTCATCCAGATCAGACTCTATAATTTTCCTAAAATTAGTGCAATTATCTCTATGCACACACTCAGACAGAGTTTGATGCTTTTTACGATCGTTATATGCCGTGCAATGATCGCGAGTCCAGCTTCCGTCCAACGGGCAAGAATCTTTCTTTCCCATACACACCCCCACTTAGTCAAAAATACTGCATTGAGGTAATTTAAAGCGCATCCCAAGACTAGGACTTATTCTAAATTACATATGTTGCGTTGCTTTTAACCCTGTTTGCTAAGTTCCTTAATCGGGTAGGGTTTCTTGGTTAATTTTCCGTACAGATATGCAGCGGCAACCAGGACTAACGAGTCCGCAAAAATAGGATAGATCGCAAAGTAATAGCTACTAATATTTCCAGCGGCGATAAACATTGCCAGTAATAAAGCTGTTGGGCTAAAGCACTTTAAACTATACATAGCTAAAGCTGAAGCGACAACCGCTGCTGGCATTCCCACAAATGGCGAAGGGAAGATAGAGGCGCTGGCTGCAGCCAGTAATGCAGAAACCACGTTGCCTTCGATAATTGCCTTAGGATGAAACATCGGGCTAGATGGCATTAGAAAAATCATCAGCGCCATCACCAAAAAAGCAGCATTGATAGGCACCGCTTGCTCAGGTACGCCAACTAGCTCATTAAACATCACAACAGCAATGATCAGCACATCTACCCCAAAGCAAATCCTAAGGATTTCTAACCAAGAAAATCCATAAGGATCTGGTGGGATGTACTTTTTAAGTCTAGATAGATAGCTTTCCCAACGATTACTCATATATTAGAGAATTTAGCAGAAATCAATATTCAAGCTATATTTGTTTAGGTTATTAGTTAATTAGGCGCTTAGAACTCCAAGGTAGTCACAAATTCGGAGGGGACCATACGTGACTTTGGAGGGGTGGATCTATCTGGGGTGCCTATATTAATAAAACACAATGGATCCTCGTAATCTTGAAGGCCAAATAGCTCCCTTACCGGCTTCATATACATTGATTTACCACTTGTTGGACTTGCACCAAATCCCATAGCATGGGAAATTAAAAAGACGTTCTGTATGGCACATCCAGCAGAAATAATTCGTTCGCTAGGTGGAACTTCTGAATCCGTACCTCTAGCATTCACAATTGCTAGCATTACCAAAGGTGCTCTATGGGCTTTAACCATGGCGTCCTGAACTTGTTGCTCAGTTGCGCCCGGGTCCCGCTCAAGCAATGATTTTGCAAAGGCGTCCGCTAATAACCCCCTGCACTCAAGAGGGCAGATAACAAAACGCCACGGACGAGTCAAATTATGATCAGGCGCCGTCGCAGCCATCGAAAAAATAGTTTCCAATTGCTCTGGGGTAGGCCCAGGCTGAAATAGCCTTTTAGGCAAAAATGATTGTCTTGAGCTAATTAATGCTGCCGCCATTTCTGCAGTCTGGTTATTCGACATGTTTTGGATCTCCATCAAAATGATCATCAGCGTAAGGCCCGGTTCCGCAGCTATCTGCATGGTGCGCCGGGATAAACTTTCCTTCAGTTACATCAAATACCTGCACTTCACCCTCTTCAATTACGTAATACCAACCGTGAAGGGTTAACTCCTTGTTTTCAACTTGTGAGCGAACCATTGGGTATTCCATTAAACGTTCTAGCTGCAAGATGACTGAGCGTTGCTCCACCCTTCGGAGTGCCTCAGGGGTTTGGCAGACCGGCAAAAGTGCCTCATCAATTAATTCAAGCCAAGCACTTAAATTAATCGCCTCTTCTGGCACCCCTTCATAAGCTGACCTGACTGCCCCACAATGACTATGTCCACATACAACAATTCGACTAACATTAAGTTGCATTACTGCAAATTCAATTCCTGCAGCCGTCCCATGAATACCATAGGAACCATCGTAAGGTGGAACAATGGCGCCTACATTGCGCAAAATAAACAAGTCTCCAGGCCCCGTTCCGGTAAGTAAATATGGAACAATTCTGGAATCAGAACAACCTAAAAATAAGGTTTTAGGTGTCTGCCCATTTTGAATAAGGCTTGTAAATTCTTGGCGATGCGCCGGGAAATATTCTGTCCGAAATTTGCGCAGTCGATCTAATAACTCATCTGGCATCGTCAATTGCTCTCATCGTTTACTTACGACCCATACCGAATTTTCTACTACGTACAATTTGATATGGTCTTACCAGATAGGTGATGGATGCAAACCCACTCCAAATATGAACAAGTCGGGTAAATGGAAAGATTAAGAAAATTGTCATTCCTAAGAACATGTGCAATTTAAATACCCAATCTACCCCACTTAATAACTCAACAGCTCCACCACGTAAGGTGACTATATGTTGAGCCCAGCCTGCCAGCTTCATCATGACCGAACCATCTAAATGTTGGCCAGATAGAGGAATGGTTGCAAGGCCAAGAAATAACTGAAGCCAAAGCAAAACTGCAATCAAAATATCGCTAGGCCTAGATGTCGCGCGAATGCGGTCATCAGTTAAACGTCTGTGCAATAAGATTGTTAGGCCGATAAATCCAAACACCCCAGCAATTCCCCCGCTAGCCATAGCCATTACTTGCTTTTGACCGGCCGTAATAAATGGCTCATACAAGAAATGTGGTGTCAGCATGCCAAAGAAGTGGCCAAAGAATAAAAAGAGCACGCCAATATGAAAGAAGATGCTGCCTATGCGCAATTGTTTCTTACGTAATAATTGGCTTGAGTCGCTTTTCCAGGTGTACTGATCCCTATCAAACCGAATAAGACTTCCTACAAAAAATACCGCAAGGCAAATATAAGGATAAATTCCAAAAATAAATGTATCTAGATAGCTCATGGCTGAACTCCTTTGAACTCTTTCGCACGTTTGACAAATTGAAGCGGTTGCTCTTCACCAGGTTTGGATTGGCCACGGGTTGAGCATCCGCCAAATGCTGGAGGCTCTGCCCACTCTTCATCCATAGACTCTTCCTCAATCTTCAATTCAACAATTTTGAATTTTTCACCGGAGAACTCTATAGCTGCAGCTATCAACCATGCGTAACGGTTGTTACGAGCAACTAAAGTGGAGTAGACGGCATTCAAGATATGGGCCATTTCCCCAATAAATTGCCTGGACTGATCTAAGGGTAGTGTTGAGGCAAACTCGAGAATTACCGACAAGTGATCGGGAAGCTCATTAGCACTTAACTCTAAACCACCATCTTTATAAGTTTGAAGTAAGTCGACCATAGCTTGACCGCGCTCACGAGAGTCTCCATGAACATGCTCAAACAAGTGCAGGGATGTCGCCCTACCTCGATCAAAGCACTCTACATATTCTTCCTGCAGGTCATACAAATCTGCAGATTCCAGGTGGTTAACAAAATCAACTAAACCGGCATGAACCCTTTTAGTGAGCTTTGGCATTGCCAATAGCGCACTAGTCACTTCGGCTGAATGCTGAATAAGCTCTGCATCTGGATACTGAAGAAATCTAGAAAGCGCTCGTAATGGTAGTGAATGTTTCATCATGTCTCCTAAACAGCCGGCTTAATTGGAATGGTGCGACGCTTAGTGCCGCCGAAGAGACTTGCTTCAGAGTCGCCATCAGAGCATCCGTTTCCAAAAGTAAAGCCGCAACTTCCCTTCATGTCGAATGTATTTTCTGCATACTCACGATGCGATGTTGGAATGACAAAGCGATCTTCATAATTAGCAATCGCCATGGTCTGATACATATCTTCCACCTGATCCTCAGAGATGCCAGCCTGTTTCAATGCCTCTAGATTGCGTGTGCCATCCACATGCTTATCTCGCTGCCATGCCCTCATTGCCAACATTTTTTCTAAGGCGGATATCACCGGAGCCTCATCTCCAGCAGTTAGCATATTGGCTAAATATTGCACCGGAATACGTAACTGCTTCACATCTGGAATATGGCCATTTACTCCGACATAACCAGCCTCTACTGCCCCAGTAACCGGGGAAAGTGGTGGAACATACCAAACCATTGGAAGCGTTCTATATTCTGGATGAAGTGGTAATGCAATTTTCCAATCCATCGCCATTTTGTATACAGGACTCTTTTTGGCAGACTCCACCCAAGATGGAGGCACGCCGTCAGCTAAAGCTTGTTTCTGTACTTCTGGATCATTTGGATCCAAAAATACCTTCAACTGTGCTTTATATAAATCTTTTTCGTTCTCAACGCTGGCAGCGCTTTCAATTTGGTCGGCATCGTAAAGCATGACACCTAAATAACGGATACGGCCAACACAGGTTTCCGAACAGACTGTTGGTTGACCCGCCTCAATACGTGGATAGCAGAAAATGCATTTCTCTGCTTTACCGCTTTTCCAGTTGTAATAAATCTTTTTATACGGACATGCAGAGACGCACATACGCCATCCACGGCATTTATCCTGGTCAATTAAAACAATCCCATCCTCTTCACGTTTGTAAATAGAACCTGATGGGCAAGATGCAACACAAGCAGGATTCAGACAATGTTCACACAGACGTGGCATATACATCATGAATGTATTTTCGAACTGGCCCCATACGTCTTTTTGCATTTGATCAAAGTTAGCATCTTTGCTTCGTTTAGCAAATTCACCGCCCAAAATCTCTTCCCAGTTAGGGCCCCACTCTATCTTCTCCATGCGCTTGCCAGTGATCAAGCTTCTTGGGCGAGCAGTCGGAGTGGCCTTAGATTCGGGAGCGCTTTGTAAATGCTCATAATCAAATGTAAACGGCTCGTAGTAATCGTCGATTTCTGGCAAATTAGGGTTCCCAAATAAGTTCATCCAAATCTTGGACCTACCACCTTGTTTGGGTTCAATCTTGCCATTGCTCTTACGTTTCCAGCCACCCTTCCACTTCTCTTGGTCTTCCCAATTTTTTGGGTAACCGATTCCTGGTTTTGTTTCTACGTTGTTAAACCAGGCGTACTCCATCCCTGGACGATTCGTCCAAACCTGCTTGCAAGTAACGGAGCATGTGTGACAGCCGATACATTTATCCAGGTTTAAAACCATGCCAATTTGTGCGCGAATTTTCATCTTTATTCTCCGTTAAGCCTGAACTGAATTGGCATTTTCAGTGTCAAGCCAATCTATGTTTCGCATCTTCCGAACCGTTACAAACTCATCTCGGTTGGTTCCAATGGTTCCGTAGTAGTTAAATCCATAACTTAGCTGTGCGTAACCACCAATCATGTGCGTAGGCTTAAGAACAATTCGAGTTACTGAGTTATGAATACCGCCACGCATACCTGTAATTTCAGATCCAGGAGTATTAATAATTTTTTCCTGTGCGTGGTACATCATGACCATTCCTGGATTTACCCTTTGGCTCACGACAGCTCTCGCTGCGATTGCTCCATTGGCGTTATATAGCTCAACCCAATCGTTATCCACAATGCCAGCTTTAACCGCATCATCTTCACTCAACCAAACGACTGGTCCACCGCGATTCAGAGTCAGCATCATCAAGTTATCGCTATAGGTGGAATGAATGCCCCACTTTTGATGCGGCGTAATGAAGTTCAAAACAATTTCTTTATTTCCATTAGGCTTAATGCCCTTGACCTCAATAATGGTCTTTAAATCTACCGGCGGTCTATAAGAAACAAATCCTTCGCCAAATGCCCGCATCCACTTGTGATCCTGATAGAACTGTTGACGGCCAGTCAATGTTCTCCAAGGAATGTACTCATGAACGTTTGTATAACAAGCGTTATAAGAAACTTTTTCACTCTCCAGTCCAGACCAAGTTGGCGAACTGATGATCTTTCTTGGCTGCGCCTGAATATCACGGAAACGAATCTTCTCATCCTCGCGATGCAAAGCTAAATGCGCATGCTCAAGGCCCGTGATTTTGGATAATGCATCCCAAGCCTTGACTGCTACATGACCATTTGTCTCAGGAGCAAGCATTAATACAACCTCAGCAGCATCAATATCCGTTGAGATTTTTGCCATCCCCTTCATCTCGCCATGCTCAACACGACCATTGAGCTCCCGCAACTGCTCCACTTCAACCTTGGTATCCCAAGCAATACCCTTCCCGCCGTTTCCAACCTTGTCCATGAGCGGACCTAAGGCCGTAAAGCGGTTATAAGTATTTGGATAGTCACGCTCTACTACGGCAATTTGAGGCGCAGTTTTTCCGGGTATGAGATCGCACTCACCTTTCTTCCATTCCTGCACATCAAATGCCTGAGCTAATTCAGCGGGCGTGTCGTGCATTAAGGGAGTCATCACAATCTCTTTTTCAACACCCAGATGACCTACGCACACCTCTGAAAACTTTTTCGCAAATCCTTTATAGATATCCCAATCACTACGAGCCTCCCAAGCGGGATCAACGGCTGTAGATAACGGATGGATAAATGGATGCATGTCGCTAGTATTAAGGTCATTCTTCTCATACCAAGTAGCAGTAGGTAGAACAATGTCGGAATACAAACAGGTAGTACTCATCCGAAAATCTAAGGTCACTAATAAATCAAGCTTGCCTTCAGGCGCCTTATCATGCCACTCGACTTCAGAAGGTCTTGCCTCATCAGCTCCAAGATCCTTGCCCTGAACACCGTGACTTGTTCCCAGTAGGTGTTTTAAAAAATACTCGTGCCCTTTTCCTGAGGATCCTAAAATATTAGATCTCCATACGAACATATTTCGCGGCCAATTGCTTGGATGATCTGGGTCCTCGCAACTCATTTGTAATGTTCCAGACTTCAAGCCATCAACAACATATTTCTTAGGATCTTTACCTGCAGCAAGAGCCTCTTTTACAACCTCAAGGGGATTTGTCTTTAACTGGGGAGCTGATGGCAACCAACCCATCCGCTCTGCACGGACGTTAAAGTCAATCATGCTGCCCGTGTACTCCTCTTTATTTGCTAGGGGCGATAACACCTCCTCCATACCAAGTTTTTCATAGCGCCATTGATCGGTATGCGCATAAAAGAAACTGGTAGAGTTTTGCTGACGCGGTGGACGAATCCAATCCAGTGCAAAAGCCAGGGGGGTCCAACCAGTTTGTGGGCGCAATTTTTCTTGACCTACATAGTGAGCCCAGCCACCACCGCTCTGGCCGATACAGCCACACATCATTAACATATTGATGATGCCGCGGTAATTCATATCACAGTGATACCAATGATTCATCGCAGCGCCAATAATGACCATTGACTTGCCTTTAGTCTTTTCTGCATTTTCTGCAAATTGACGAGCCACTGCGATTACTTGCTCACGCTTTACTCCGGTAATAGATTCTTGCCATGCTGGAGTATAGGGAACATTGTCATCATAAGATTTGGCGCATTCACCACCTAATCCACGGTCAATTCCATAATTACCTGCCAATAAGTCAAAAACTGTTGCTACAAATACTTCTTTTTCAACGCCATTCTCAGTAAGAATAATTTTCTTAGCAGGTATATTCTGAACAAGAACATCACTTTGCTTATTTGCATCAAAATATGGTGTATCAATACCACCAAAGTATGGGAATCCAACGGGGACAACATCATGTATTGACTGATCCTCCATTAGTGATAACTTCAATTTCACATCATTACCGTAATTAGCTTCTTTTGATTCTAGATTCCATTTACCCTGGTCTTTACGTCCTTCCGGACCCCATCTAAATCCAATGGACCCATTCGGTACTACCGGCTTGCCAGCTGTATCGAATGCAACCGTTTTCCAGTCGGCGCCATTAGTCTGGCCAAGCTTGCCATCAAAATCGCTTGAACGCGCATAGCGTCCAGGAACCAATACTTTTCTGCCGTCATCCAATACTTTTTCTTCCAGCATCACCAGATTTGGCATATCTGTATAGCGACGTACGTAATCATCAAAATACTCAGTGCGCTTATTGAAATAAAACTCTTTCAGAATGACATGCCCCATGGCCATCGCAATCGCAGCATCTGTACCCTGCTTAGGGTGCATCCAAATGTCTGCTAATTTAGAAATTTCGGCATAGTCCGGAGTGATTGCCACCGTTTTAGCACCCTTATATCTCACCTCAGTAAAAAAGTGCGCATCGGGAGTACGTGTTTGAGGGACATTAGAGCCCCATGCAATGATGAAAGTAGAGTTATACCAATCAGCGGATTCCGGCACATCGGTTTGCTCACCCCATACCTGGGGGCTAGCTGGCGGCAAATCACAATACCAATCGTAAAAGCTCATGCATACGCCACCGATTAGACTTAAGTAACGCGATCCAGCTGCATAACTCACCATTGACATTGCTGGGATCGGAGAGAAGCCAATAATCCGATCGGGTCCATGCTTTTTAATCGTATAGACATTCGCTGCGGCAATGATTTCATTTACCTCATCCCACGAACTGCGAACGAAACCACCCTTACCCCGTAACTCCATCCACTCTTTGCGCTTAGCAGTGTTTTCAACTAAATTTGCCCAAGCATCTACCGGAGATTTGGCGACCGACTTTGCTTCACGCCACTGCTTTAGCAGTCGGCCGCGGATCATTGGATACTTCACGCGATTGGCACTGTACATGTACCAGCTGTAGCTCGCGCCGCGTGCACAACCCCGAGGCTCGTGATTAGGCAGGTCAGGTCTAGTGCGCGGGTAATCAGTTTGCTGAGTTTCCCAAGTAACAATGCCGCCTTTGACATAAATTTTCCAAGAACATGATCCCGTGCAATTGGTACCATGCGTTGAACGTACGATCTTATCGTGCTGCCAGCGCGAACGATAAGCGTCTTCCCACGTGCGGTCTTCTCCGACCGTCACACCATGGCCATCTGAAAACTCTTCTTTATCTGCAGATAAAAACTTGAGGCGATCTAAAAAGTGACTCATATCAATCCTTTAATATTTTCTTAGCAAGGCATTGGTGCGTTCTTACGGCTGTAATACCACCAGGTAATGAACGTACAGGTAACGTAAAAAACAATGAACGAGTACAGGGCAGCTTCAGGACCGCCTGTAGCAGCAATAGAACTTCCATAACTCTTGGGAATGAAGAATCCTCCGTAAGCACCTACTGCAGAACTAAAACCGAGCACTGCTGCAGCTTCTTTATTGGCATCACGAATTGCTTGGTCCTTGTCGGCCTGAGTATTGCCAGCGGCACGTTGACGCTCTGTCAAGAAAATGACTGGGATCATGCGGAAAGTTGATCCATTGCCAATTCCAGATGTTGCAAACAACACCATAAATGCAAACAAGAATCCGTAGAAGTCACCACCCGCGCCTTTGTGAGGCAGATAATTCAAGACTGCAAGTACACCAGCACCCATTGCAATGAAGTTCCAGAATGTAACTCTGGCGCCGCCTAGCTTATCTGCCAGCCATCCACCTATAGGTCTTGCTAATGCACCAACCAATGGTCCAAGCCATGCATAACTAAGCGCGTTAACGCCAGGAAATTGGCCCTTAATCAGCAAAGGAAAGCCAGCTGAGTAGCCAATAAAAGAGCCGAAGGTACCCAAATACAACCAGCACATGAGCCAGTTATGTTTGCGCTTAAAAATCACTGCTTGATCAGCAAAAGAGGCTTTTGCCTCAGCCAAATCGTTCATACCAAACCAGGCAGCAATTGCCGATACCGCAATAAAAGGCACCCAAATGAAGCCAGCATTTTGCAGCCACATTGGAACTTCTTTACCGGCTTTTAAAATTATTGTGGAGTCACCACCTAAACTACCAAATACGCCTGCTGTAATCACTAGCGGTACAACTAACTGAACAATAGATACCCCCAAATTACCTAGACCTGCATTAAGGCCTAATGCCGTGCCTTTTTGCGCTTTGGGGTAAAAGAAGCTGATATTAGCCATTGAGGAAGCAAAATTTCCGCCACCCAACCCACATAACAAGGCTAGCAAGATGAAAAACTCATAAGGGGTTGCCGGATTCTGGACTGCAAATCCGATGCCAACAGCAGGAATTAATAATGATGCCGTTGAAATTGCCGTCCAGCGTCTGCCTCCAAAGACTGGAACTGCAAAAGAATAAAAAATTCGCAGAGTAGCGCCACATAATGCAGGAAGGGATGCCAACCAAAAAAGTTGATTCGTCGAGAATTTAAATCCAACATTCGGCAAGTTCACCACTACTACTGACCACACCATCCAGACTGCAAATGCGAGGGTTAATGCCGGAATCGAGATCAATAAATTGCGCTTCGCGATCGGCTTTCCAGTAAATTCCCAAAACTGCTTATTCTCCGGCTCCCAGCGCGAAATTACGGTCGAGGACATGATGTTTCCTTTTCTTTGCGATATTTAAGAAAGCGATGGAATGGATTTAGCACCCATCACTTCAGATTTACGAACTTCAGTGAGATACATCCAGATAAGCGATACCCACACTACGCCGTACATCAGCATGAATGCACTTGAACGAATCCCTGTGATATCTAAAATGGCGCCAAACATAATCGGCAGAATGAATCCGCCAAAACCACCGGCCAAACCAACAATTCCTGAAATGGTGCCGATATTTTCTGGGTAGTCGTCGCCGATATATTTGAAAACACTGGCCTTACCAAACGCCCATGCAATGCCCAAGATGAACATGAGGCCAGTAAACAAATAAATATTTAGGCCAATGTGAAAAGTCTCAGGCCCATTAATCGTTTGGATAGTGAAATCGGTTTGGGGGTAAGAGAGTAAAAAAAGGCAAATCCAACTTACCCACATTACCCACCAAGTGACCTGATGGGCACCATATTTGTCAGATAACCATCCACCAATTGCTCTTAATACGCCACCAGGTAATGAGAAACATGCAGCAAGTAATGCGGCGGTCCGAATTTCCAGACCAAACTCACCGACGTAGTACTGCACCATCCACAAACTGAGGCCAACATAACCACCAAAGACAATGCTGTAGTACTGGCAGTAGCGCAATACTTTCGGGTCTTTTAGGGCTTTTAATTGATCTTTAAAGGAAATATTGCTCGTTACCAAATGAGAAGGATCGCTAGCACTAAAAATCCAAAATAAGAGTGCTGCGCCCAACATAACGCCTGCATATACCTGCGGTACTACAGCCCAACCAAATGCCACCACCAAGGCAGGCGCTATAAATTTGTTAACTGCGGCACCAGAGTTACCAGCACCATAGACGCCCATTGCAAAACCCTGACGATTTTTTGGGAACCATCTTGCTACATAAGGAGTGCCGACAGAGAACGATCCGCCAGCCAAGCCTACGAATAGACCAATAACCAGAAAGTGCCAATATTGGCTGGCATAACTCATCATCCAGATAGGAATAACTGTAGAGAGCATCAGTAAAAACATCACAATGCGACCACCGAATCGATCGGTCCAGATTCCCAGGGGCACACGTACAAGTGAACCAGTCAAAATAGGGGTAGCTGTTAAAAGACCAAATTGAGTTGCACTTAAGTCGAGTGATTTTTTAATCGGTATACCAATCACCCCGAACATCATCCACACCATAAAGCAAACGGTGAAGGCAAATGTGCTGACAATCAAAACTGAATATGCTTTAGCGCTAGTTTTGGCTATCGAACTCATGAATACCCCTTAATGTCATGAGTTAATTATCAAAACTAACGGGGATTAAGAATATCCTCCAAAAGACTACTTTCAAAAAGCAGTCGAACTATAGGCAGCTGTGGCTTATAGTTCTTTAGGACTAGTACTTACGAAATAATGCCTTCAGCATTGGCAAACACTGCCACCTGTACTCGAGAAGTCAAGTTGAGCTTTCTCAAAATATGCTGTACGTGAATCTTGACAGTAGTTTCAGCTATGCCAAGCTGCCGAGCGATTTCTTTATTACTTGACCCAACGGCAATCAAGCGGACAGTATCGATCTCCCTGGGTGATAACGTAGCCGCCAAAGAAGTATTTGAGGGCTTATCTTCTTTTCTGGTATTGGTCTTAAAGGCACTAACTAGCTTATGAGTCAGCTCCTTGCTAATAACCGACTCACCTTCAAACGCCTTCCGAATGCCAAGTAGAAGCTCGTCTTTCTCGCTAGTTTTAAGCAAATACCCCTGGGCGCCATTTTGCAAAGCTTGCATTAAATCAGATTCATCTTCGCTCACTGTAAGCATGATGACAGTCGAATCAGGGGATGCATGAAAAATATCAGGGAGCGATTGAATGCCACTGGCGCCAGGCAAATGATTGTCAAGCAAGATTACATCCGGCTTTAGAGATTTACATAAGCGCAACGCCTCAATAGCGTCCCCAGCTTCGCCGACAACATCAAAGTCACTGGCCTGCGAAATTAAAGCGATCAAACCTCGCCTAAATAAGGTGTGATCGTCAACAACTAGAATCCGGATTTTTTCCAATTTTTTCCACACCTTCAATATTGAGATAACAGAATATCACCTACGTAGGTAAAGTTAACGATATGCAGGTTCCTGCCAATGCCTCCGAGCTCAACTCCAGCTTGGCTCCAATTTTATTGGCACGTTCCTGCATGATACTCATCCCCACATGCGTGCTATCAACCGTATTTAGCTCTGTTGAAAAACCAATCCCATCATCAATTACTCTAAACGTCCATTTTGGCGATTGCGCTACTTCGACTCTTACAATGCTCGCTTTCGAATGCTTTCTGATATTTGATAAGGCCTCTTGAATGACATGCATTACCTGAATCTGAACATCTGGCGCTAAAGGAAGTCCTTGCCCTTCAACAGATAGCTCAGTATGAATACCGGATTGGTGCTCGAATTTTTGTAAAGTCGTCTTTATCGCAGGTTCAATATCCTCGGTATTAGTACGCGTTCTAAAATGCAACAAAAGCTCGCGCACGTCACTATAACTTTCTCTCAAGCCTTCATCCAGCTCACCTAGGATAGTTTTGGCCTTTTCCGTAGCGGGCTCTACGATCTCATCTCTGAGCATTCCAACCTGTAATTTTAAAAACGCTAGTGACTGCGCAATTGAATCATGCAACTCTCTTGCTAATAAACTGCGCTCCTCAGAAATTGCCGCCTCTTTCTCCAAAGCTTTAATTCTCAAAGCCTCCATTGCCCCAGCCAAATGATGCGCCAAGGTCCCTAGCAAGGCCCTCTGATCTGAATCTATCGACTGCTCCTTAGTATAAAAAATATCAATTTCGCCAAGTAAATCTTGCTGAAATAGGATCGGAACCGAAATAAGGGCGTTATAACCTGCCTTTACGCAATGCCGATCCGTCTCTATCTTTGGATCAAATGTAATTACCTGAATTTCTGCATTACCACTAGACTGTCCACAGTAACAGTCTCCAGCAACCAAACATTGCTCTTCCTCGGCAATGGATGAGGGTAAATTTGCGCCAGATAATAAAAAATATCTCTTATTTGCCTGATCTGTCCAACGTATCGCGATGGCAGAAGCGTCCGTTATAGACAAAATTCGCTTTGAAAATCCTTGAGCCAATCTTTCCAGATTATCTTCTGTTGAAACGAATGAACTCAAATCATATAGCGCTTGCAAACGATTTTGTCGCTCTTGTAAATGGAATGTCTTTTCCCGGACCTTTGCCTCTAACCCGCTATATAAGTCACTAATAGTTTCAGTCATTGAATTAAAGCCGATTGCCAAATCACCAAATTCATCTTTTGCCTCGATTTGAACTCGTGTATTTAATTTTCCGGATCTCACACCATCAAAACCAATGCGCAGCTTCTCTACTGGATCTAAAATAACGGAATACCCCACATACATGATGACTAATGTGGCAAAAAGAGAGATAGCCAACATAGCAAACTGGAATAGATGGAGCATATTTGTCCAGTAATCAACCTCGACTTCTATTGACCCGACAAACCGATCAATATTCGCAACAAAATTATCAATGCGCGATACAGAAATACTGGTAGCCTTCCTCGTCTGTAGATCATCTTTGATGCTGCTCCATTGACCAGAAATATTTAGAAACAATTGTTTATTTAATTGATTCCAAGGCACAAATAGCGGCCGAGCTGGATCTCCATATTTAAGGGTAATGATGCTGTTGTCAAACTTAGTTATTAGCTTAGTTGTTGCCGCAGCATCACCCTCATTTACCAGAAGGGCTAACTGATAAGTTTGCATTCTCATGCGGCCAGCCTCATTGATTGCTGCCGCGCCACCCTCAAGCTTCCAAGTAACCCATAAAGTAAAGCTAATAGAAATCATCGCCAACACCAAAAGTGTCGTGCCAATGATCATTAGTTTCTTTTTTAAGGTAAATTCGGTATTCTTCATTCCACAACATATAAATAATGATACAAAGAGACAAAGAGCCCAATTGGCTTCATCGCCTACACCCAGGACTATTTGGCATGTCCCTAAGCTTACTTAGCCTCTCCTTCGCATGGAGTAAATACTCTCACGTCACTTCAATTTCAACTTTTTGGATTGAACGTTTTTTTCTTGTACTCGGCATCTTCATTCTATGCTTTCTAACAATACTCTGGAGTATTAAGGCGATTTTTTATCCTCAAGCGATTAGGGAGAAGTTCTTAAACCCGGTTTTAGGCCCAATGATGGCTTATTTTCCTATTAGCACAATGCTTGCTATCGCTCTACTATTCCCCAGATTTCCGGAATACTCTACGTTTGCTTATACGTTAACTGCTATCGCGCTCATTATTCAAGTCACCATTGCTTGGCGAGTGGTTCATATGCTCTCAATGGGTAATATGCCCACTGACCAAGTAACACCAGCGCTGTATCTACCCATTGTTCCTGGCGGCTTAGTTGGAGGCGCTGCGTTAGCTGCAATTGGATTGCCTGGATTTGGATATCTTGTATGGGGAATGGGTCTTGGAGGTTGGGCGTTATTAGAAATGCGCATTTTGCATCGCTTGTTTGCAGGCCCTCTGCCACCGCAATTTCGCCCAACCATTGGAATTGAAATGGGTCCAGCAGCAGTTAGCACCATCACCGCCATTACGATTTGGCCAAACCTTCCAGTTGATGCCATCTTGGTAGGTTTGGGTATTGCATCAGGTCCTATTTTTGCAGTACTCACGAGATGGCGGTCTTGGACGGCGGTCCCCTTTTCATTTGGATTTTGGTCATTTGCATTCCCTGCTGCTGCAACCACCTCTTGCGTCATTGAGGCGGTTATACGAGGAGGCTGGCCCCATCAAGCTGCGACGATTGCAATTGCTATTTCTACTGCGCTTGTTCTATTTTTGCTAGCCCGAACAATAATCTTGTTGATTCAACAAAAACTATATTGAACTCACTGCATCCACAGATGATTAGCCACACGCTCCGACGTAACCACAACTTGTGCAGTAATCACAGCCATCTTTTTTTATCATCGCATGAGCGCCACAGTCCGGACATTTTTTCCCAGCCATTAGGCCCCCGCCCGTGCTTTTTTGAGAATCAAGCTCACCAATCGTAAACTCCTCTGCAGCTTTAAATTCTGTAATTCCCCTTTTGGCTAGGATATTCTCAATAGCAAAAGCTACAGCAGCCACTTCAGAGTCATGCCACATTGGGGCTACAGCACCATCTTGCTTTTTCTTCGTTCCTAATCGAACAGGCCCTCTATCCCAAGCAACCTTCCTCATATCGCTTAAAGCTCTAGCAAGAAAGCCTCCCCGCGCTGCAAGAGAGAGCATTCGCATACTCGAAGTAATCCACTGCTGAGACTCTCCACTTTGACCTACAGGCATAAAAAATTCAATTGCCCTCTCAACACTTGCTTTCTTGCCAGCAACCACCCCCTCAACAGTCAAAAAGGAAATAATTAAATACAGCGTTTTTTGCCCATCCTGAGTCCAGTAATTAATTTTCTCAGCCACCGCAGGTAATTCGCCATTAGGACGGCGATCCACCACTTTTTTTGACGGACTATTTCTCCAATCCTCGCCATCTAGATCTGCGCTTAAGGGATTCTCGTTTGGACTAGGAGTTACCTGCAATACCGAACCCAAAATACTATTGGGTCGATAGGTGGCCATTCCCTTGAGCCTGGACTTCCATGCCGTTAGATATAGATCCTTAAATTTCTCATAAGGATAATCTGCCGGAACATTTACCGTTTTTGAAATGGCGGTATCAATAAATGGTTGAACTGCTTCCATCATCAAAATATGATCTTCAGCAGACATTTCTAAGGCAGTTACGAAATACTCTGGCAATACATTGACGTCTCCACCCAATTCCTTATACATCCTCCAAGCGTGATCCTCAACCGCATACTCTTTTGTTGAGCCATCAGCCTCTCTTTTCTTTCTGGTATATGTCCATGAGAAAGGAGGCTCAATTCCATTTGATGCATTATCTGCGAATGCAAGACTCACTGTTCCAGTAGGCGCTATCGACAACAGGTGGCTATTTCTCAAGCCAAACTGCCGAATTTTTTTCTTCAAATCCTCACCAAGTCGACTCGCAAAATTTCCACCCGAAAGATATTGGTCGATATCCAAATCTGGAAATGACCCTTTCTCCTGAGCCAATGCAATTGAAGCCTCGTAGGAAATATCACGCAACTTTTCTGATATTTCCGCGGCCTTTAATCTCGCTGGAGCGCTGTTGTATGCCAGCTTAAGCATAATTAAGGCATCTCCAAGACCGGTAAAGCCTACGCCAATACGTCGCTTTGAGTGGGCCTCTAATCCCTGCTCTTCAAGTGGCCAGTATGTTGCATCCAAGACATTATCAAGCATGCGTACTTGAACCTTCACTACTTCAGAGAATTTATCGAAATCAAAATAAGGTTCACCTGAAAACCCGAAAGGATTGACGATAAATCTGGGGAGAATTATAGGGCCTAGGTCACAACAACCATAGGGAGGCAAGGGCTGCTCACCACAAGGATTGGTCGCCTCAATCCTCTCGCAATAATACAAATTATTATCCTGATTAATATTGTCCAGAAATAAAATTCCAGGCTCGGCAAAATCATAGGCCGATTGCATAACCGCATCCCAAACATCTCTTGCTTTTACTTTCTTGTATACCCAGATTTGATCCGATTTTTGGTAAGCTCCATCCGCAATCAATAATTCACCAGGCTTTGCCTTGTGTACTAGCTCCATCTCCCCATCATTTTCAACCGATCGCATGAAATCATTTGAAACGCCAACGGAGACATTGAAGTTATTCCATCGACCCGGCGTTCTTTTTGCCGTAATTAAATCCAATATATCTGGGTGGTCTATTCTCAATACGCCCATTTGAGCCCCCCGTCTTGATCCAGCGCTTTCTACTGTGGAGCAGGATTGATCAAATACATTGATGTAACTACAAGGGCCTGAAGCAATTGAGGCGGTTCCTTTGACCTCGGAACCTTTTGGTCGAATTCTAGAAAAGTCATACCCAACCCCGCCGCCACGACGCATAGTTTCGGCAGCCTGCTTTAAAGCCTCATAAATACCAGGGTAACCATCCTCATCTAAGTCCTGAATACAATCTCCAACCGGCTGCACAAAGCAATTAATTAGAGTTGCCTTAATCCCAGTTCCCGCTGAGCTCATAATGCGACCGGCGCCAATGGCGCCTGCATTGAAATTCTCCAAGAATTTCTTCTCCACTTCTTCGCGTAGAGACGGCTCTTCTACTGAGGCGAGACTTTTTGCCACCCTTGCAAAAATAGTTTGCTCATCTTTTTCACCATTTTTTAAATACTTTTCAGCTAATACATCAAAACTAATTGGCTGCATAACCATAATTTTCTGGCTCCACTTCTGACAATAATTGGGTAATTAATTCGATGACGGGGCGTATCTGATTGCCAAAAGGTAAGGCGCCGGCCCCTCGAAAAAACAACCCTTTCTGTACATTGCCAGTAAGGGCGCTCCCAAGGACCTTATCAATGCAAAATTGACCCCATGAACTATTACCATCACGCAAGCCGCAATCATGAAGGCAATCAAAAATCATTGTGCAACGTGGTTTTTTGCGAGCCGTACCTTGCAGAATGCTCTCAACCTTTAGATACTTTCCAAGCCAGGGAGTTTTGACTGCTCTAGCTGGAAGTCCAGCCACACTTAAAAACTCAACTAAATCCTTTTGTTTGGCATTAGCCAGCACATGTTTAAATGCCTCGTCAGCGTCGCTCTCACAAGTTACCGCAAAAGCAGTGCCTAACTGGACGCCAGATGCTCCAAGTGCCTGCAAGCGCTTAATGTCTTGTAAGGAAGAAACTCCGCCAGCTGCAATTAGCGGAATCTGCCCTTCAATTCCGATGGATTTAAAAAAAGTAAGCACCTCAGGGATGACATTTTCAAAATCAAATTTTGGGTTGTGAATATCCCCCACGCTAGATGCCCCTACATGCCCTCCAGCCAATCTAGGATTCTCGATCACAATGGCATCAGGAAGACGCCCTTTCTTCATCCATTTTTTTACTAATAATTGAACGCCTCTAGATTCTGACAGAATTGGAATCAAAATGGCATCCGGAAAATCTGCCGCTAGATCCGGTAAATCAAGCGGTAAGCCGGCACCCACTACGATGGCATCAGCTCCATTCTCTAAGGAACACCTTACATAGGCGGCATACTCATTCACAGCCTTCATGACATTTACTGCAATTAAACCAAATCCCTCAGAATCTACTTTAGCCTGGGTAATTTCCCGCCTTAATGCCTCAATGTTCGCTTTATTAATGACCTCTCGACTATCCGAACAAGGAGATAGGTGTTGGGTCTCTTGCATTAAGTCTGGATGCAAACGTCTCAAATCAATGGAGGAGATCGTTCCCATGCCTCCATTTTTTGCAACTGCGCCCGCAAGACGATGAGCTGATACCCCTACACCCATACCGCCTTGCACAATAGGAAGAATTGTCTTGCCTTTGATGACTAGCGGTGTAATCCCGCTCTTAGTTAGTAGATCTCCTGAAAAGGAAGGAATCATCATATTCATTGGCATACCCATATAAGAGACTGCGCTATCAACTCAATAGCGCCACTACCCTGGTTGCCCATCCAAGCGGGGCTTGGTAAGCCAAGGAAAGTACTTGTAGATGTAAAGAATGAAAGCCAAACACCAGCAGATACCAGCTAACCCAATCGTAAAATGGAACCAAACGCCCACTGTTAAATGCGCAACCATCCAAATGACTGCTGTCACCTGCACCAATACATAACAGCTCACTTCTATTGCCCCTGCCTTAATCAGCCTGCCTGTATGCCCCATAGCCGTTCTGGTAATCATGCCAATAATTAAGCCGCCCGTAGCACCAATACCAAAAGCATGCAGAGCGATATACATGGAGACCAGCCCAAAAGATGAAAAGCCGAGGAGGATAAAACCTAAAGGAATCCAAAAATAGGCAGCGTGTAGGATCCATACGATTGGCTTGGATCGTGTAGCCAAAGGCTTCCAACCTAACAGCAAAATAAACTGTAATACGCCGGTCAGAATGCATATGAGAGCAGTAACAACGCTGACTGAAAAGAATATCCAAAGCAAAAAGGACGTCGCACTGAATGCCAGCACAACAGTTGCAAATGATTTATTGCGAAACTGCTTTATTCCCACAATGGCATTCGCGGTAAAGCTTGGAATAACTCGACCACCAATCATGATTTCAATCATCACAATTAAGAATAACGATGAGATCAAAGGAACATTGCTATCAATACCGATATGTCCATAAGCAGACATATAGAACAATCCATTCAGTATCCCCAAAACACTGAGAATAAGAGGCAGGAAAAGATTTCTCACCATACTTCTTTGTAATATCAACTTACCAATAATCATTGCGATGATCGGCAAAAACAGAATGTCAATAATCACAAAATACGAACTAAATAACGGACCAAGTCGTCCCGCAATCCAGAAAAATGCTAGCAGCATTAACGATCTGCCCTTAGGTGTCTCAAGTCCCGTCCATGATCTAACTGCAGTTAGGGAGAAGCCAGCTACAACTGTTGTTGCAAACCCAAAAATCATTTCATGAGCATGCCACTGAATTCCAGGAATCGAGCCAATCCCTCGAATGCCTGAACCACTAAGCTCCATCAGCCATTCCAAAATAGCCGCTACAGACCAAAATGCCGCCAATAAATAAAATGGTCTAAAGCCTAGCGCAAAAAGAGGGGTGGTCTTTTTTGTCATATCTACTTTAATTAAGACTTCGCCTCTAATTCTGCAATGCGCTTTTTGAGTTCACGATCTGTCTGAAAGCGCTCTGTATCATCCCTAACAATGGCTGCGATAGCGCCTACATTGCCATCTTCATCCATCAGCATTGCCACTGTAAAAGCAATTGATAAAGCTTTGCCTTCTTTGTGAAGGGCCGGTACGGTGAGCAAGGTAGAACCGTAGCGGGTCGTTCCCGTTTCCATGGATTTTTTATACCCATCCCAGTGCCGTAATCTAAAACGCTCTGGCGTAATGATGTCCAAACTTTTGCCTAGAGCTTCAGCAGCCGAGTATCCGAAAATTCTTTCTGCAGATGCATTCCAAAAAACAATATCACCTTTGGCATCTGAAATCACAACACCATCACCCATCACGTTGGCTAATTTCTCAAAATCAACTTGGTATTTCATATTCAGACAAACTCCGTAAGCTAGGGATCAAAAGGTCTATTGTTTTTAGATTTTTGGATTCTCCACGTAACCATGGGTTATTGAAATAGCTCTATAGAACTATGCCCAACAATAAGGTCTCTTTAAACGCTTGAAATGCAGACTTCATTTGCCATAAATCAAATACTTGGAGATAAACATAGGTTTAAATACACATAAAAATTGATATGCTAAAAAAATTTCCCCTCAACCCACCACATCCAGAACGAGTATGCTGGGGATGCGAGAGATATTGCCCGTCGAATTCAATGGCATGTGGAAATGGATCCGATAGAACACAGCATCCCCATGAGCTTTTTGGAGATGGCTGGGAAAGCTGGGGGCTAGATGATCGAAAGTCTTTTAATCATCTGAAGAAATCAGAATATAAATGAACGATCTGTTATTGCTAGAGTCGCTCCGCGGTTAATTAAATCACCGCTTAAAAGACAAAGCCCCCACAGGACTTGAACCAGGGGCCAAAGCATTCCGGTTTGTGTGGCTTTCACTCCTCCATGGACTATGCATTCATCATATAAAGATTTGCATCCTTACTTAGATGGTTGCCGTCTAGTCTCTATACCTTCAATAGCACTTTCGCACTGAAGCTTGGCTCGACGTTAGCGTATTCATTTCTGAACTTAGCTTTCTCCGAATTTGACACCATCCCTTATGCAGTTTCCACGCATAAGGCACAACTTTCGCTATGAGGCGGATATCCAAAGAAAACCACTGGGATTTCAAGGTATTACCTCACCTGTTTATCGATGTTGGAGCGTTTGTGTGACTAACCTCCTTGCCAGCATTCGATACCCAATGAGATTTAGAAAAATAGCTCTTAAGTTCCGCAGTTACCTCAATTAATCTCTGCTGATCATTCGAAGAAATCAAGATATCGTCCATATAGACGCTCAAAGATAAAGATTTATCCCTTTTAATTCTTTTTAAGAAAATCCCTAGGCTAGATTTATCAAGACAGATAGAAGCCAGTATTGCTGACTGAATAAAGCCAAATGGAAGCATCAACTTTCGCTCAAGGAGTCCTGGGATTCTTACTGTTGACTGTTTTGCAATATCCCTACTTAAGTTATATCCAAAGTAAGGTTTGAGGGTACCAAAGATGAGAAGGCTCGGTACATCAAGGAAGCATTTGAGAGTTTTGAACGTGTCCTAGGCAATCTTCATGAAGAAAGCTATATCTACGTACAAGATGTCAGGGCTGCTAGCTATGGGTATGGTGGCAAGACCCAGGAATATCGATATCATCAATAATTCAGCAAATACACTCATAACCCTCTGAAATATCAGGGGTTTATGACTAGATAATTGAGCATAATTCTCTAGGAAAATAGACCTAGAGTCACTAAAATAGATCCGTGCTAACAAAGTTTTCAACCCAATCTCAGGTCCGCCAATACGACGCCTCTAACGCTGTGGCCTCTGCTCGGATTGAGGGTATTACTCCCACTAAACAGTTAGAGCTAAGCCTTACTGATTACGTTACTGGCAACAAGAGTATCGGACAAATACTGGAAGAAACCAAACAACGTTATGCCGCAAATCGACCCAAATGACGTCCGCAATAAATAAAAAAATTATCATCATTGCAGGACCTAATGGGGCTGGTAAAACTACTTTTGCCAAAAACTTCTTACCGCAAGAAGCTCATACATTTCGTTTTATTAATGCTGATCTTATAGCGGCTGGTTTGGCACCATTTAATCCTGAATCTGTTGCATTCAAGGCGGCTCGCTTGATGCTCAATGAGTTGGATGAATACACCAAAGCAGGTGAAAGTTTTGCATTTGAAACCACGTTATCCGGCACCCATTATCTACAACGCATTCAAGAGTGGAAAGACTTGGGCTACACAATCAAGCTCTGGTTTATTGCCCTAAGTTCTCCTGAATTAGCCATCTCTCGAGTAGCAGAGCGAGTTGCACAGGGCGGACACAATATTCCTGAAGAAGTCATTCGTAGGCGCTATCGAGCAGGATTAGAGAATCTCCCAAAGTATCAAAAAGCTGTAAACTCATGGGTACTGCTTGATGGTGATTTAACGGAATTAGAAAAGATTGCTCAAGGCTAGAAATGATTATTCCAACTCCAGATATCCTCAATTCACCAGATCCTGACATATCAGGCTCCTACTTCGCTATTAAACGTGCTAGAAAAGCAGCGATAGACTTGGCAATCCAAACCAATACCGCAATCGTGACCACAGTTAATGGCAAGATAGTGCGGATCCCTGCCGCAGAACTCATTAAGCAGCGGCAACTTACGGCCTAAACACCGTTGGTCGCGAGTTCGAATCTCGCCCGACCCACCAAGCAATACTAAGCCTCGCTTTTGCGGGGCTTTTTCATTGCAGAAATTAATAGTTTTAGAAAACGACCTACAAAACCGCTTGTCACAAAATCAGAGTAACAGTTAGTGTATCCGCAGGTCTCAATGTCTGCAAACAACCTTGGATTCAACCGGTCAACGCAACAGATTGAGCAAAACGTTCTGCCGGTGTTTGATAGTTTAGTGTTTTTCTAGGGCGTTCATTTAGTTTCCTTGCCACTGCATTGAGCTTGGCTTGGGAGTAGTTAGCCAGACTCATTCCTTTAGGGAAGTATTGTCTTAATAATCCATTGGTATTTTCATTCGATCCTCGTTGCCAAGGATGCTGGGGATCACAAAAGTACACTTGAACATCCGTGGCTAAGGTAAAACGTTTGTGTTCAGACATCTCTTTACCCCGATCCCACGTTAACGATTTATAAAGCTCGTCCGGTAATTTTCTCGCATGCTTAATTAAGGCATTGACGACAGTTTGACTATCTTTACGGGCAACCTTTACTAGCATTACATAGCGAGTCTGGCGCTCAACGAGAGTAGCGATCTGGCTGTTGGCATCCCCATAAAGTAGATCGCCTTCCCAGTGTCCTGGCACCGCGCGATCTTCTGCTTCTGCTGGCCGCTCTCTAATGGAGACTGCATTGGCAATCTTGCCAAGGCCGACATCTTTGAGTGTGTGATGACGTGAGCGGCGCATGATCCGAGTGCGACGTAAGTGCGCCACGAGCTCTTTCTTTAAGGCTCCACGGGCTTGGATAAAGAGGCTGCGATAAATTGTCTCGTGTGACACCTGATAGCTTTTCTCATCTGGATACGTTTGCTTTAACCATCCGGCAATCTGTTGTGGCGACCACTGCAAGAACTGCAGCTTATCTGTCACGATAGTTGCCAAGGGCTTGTTCAAGACCAGTTTACAAGTCTTAGGACGAAGTGCTCGATCCCAAGCGGCTCCATCAGCCCCAGCTGATCGGTAGTCTTTGGCGCCACCATTACGCTTAACCTCCCGACTAACCGTAGAGGGCGATCTACCTAAAAGCTGAGCGATGGAGCGAAGGGATTGTCCCGTTGCTAGGCCGCGGGAGATCTCTTCTCGCTCAGCCAAAGTTAGCGCTAAAACGGATCGAGTTCGCTCTGGCGGTCTGATGCCACCACTTTCAGCCAAAATACGCTGGATAGAGGAGTGACCCCGATCAAATAACTGCGCTATCTGATGAAGGTTATCGCCTTTTTGCCACCGCTCCCACATTAAAGCCTTCTGGGTGGCAGTGTAATAGATTCGAGGTCGTTGTTTCATGAGCAACACTCCTTGCGCTTACGCAGTTTGTAGTGTGTTGCATCGATCGGTTGAATTCAAGACCAAAAAAAGGCTTTTGAATAAACAACTGCCCGGAGGCGGTTAAGCTACATCCCGATTGCGACCAAGGCTAGTTCAAAAACAGTTCAGTAGCATCATCTCCATTAAATGCATTAAGAACATCAAATGAAAACATCTTTATGCTCTTAACAGAAGATAACTTGCGAAGATCGAACTTTAATCAAATACTCCATTGATTCAAGATTTGCCCACTACAATAAAAAACTATGAATACAATTTCAGGCCCACTACAAGAAAATGAGTATGAAAAAAACAATTCATGAGCTTAATCGTGAAATTGTCAGACTTGCCTTTGCCTTGAATTTGGATTTATCTAATCATGCGTACTTACATGAGTTCTTAACAGCAGATATTGATCGTGCGCACGATCATTTCCATAAACGCGAAACCCTCAAAGGCCTGATCATTTTAAGAGGGCAAATTTGCATTCAGGTTAGAGACTCTGGCATGGAACCCCTACCAGGGCCAATTGATGAATCAATTTATAAACTACTACAAGTACATCAATCTATTGAGTAATTCAATGATTAAAAGGTGAAATAATGCTGATCAAGTGCCCTAGTTGTCAAAAATTTAATCGCTTACCACTGGACCGAATCAATCAAAAGCCCATTTGCGGGATTTGTAAATCGAGCTTACTCTTGGGAACTATCGACGCCGATCAAGCAAGCTTTAGGGAAATCTTAAGTCTAAGTAAAATACCTGTCATTGTTGATTTTTGGGCGCCTTGGTGCGGTCCCTGCAAAATGTTTGCCCCCACCTTTCTATCTAGCGCTAAAAAGCATGGCGAAAGTATTCTTCACATCAAACTCGATACCGAAGCAAATCCAGCAATCGGTCAGGAATTTTCAATTAGATCAATTCCAACTTTGGCAGGTTTTAAAAATGGTGCCGAAATAGAGAGGGTGAGTGGAGCACTTTCTGCCCAACAGTTAGATCAGTTTATTTTGCGAATACTTTAAAAAATGCATTAAATCAATAATTTAACTAGTGATTGCAGTAGGTCTTGTAGAGAATACCCATTACATCAAGCGCTACCTCACTAGATAGTGAATAATAAATCTGCTTGCCTTCCCTCCTAGTTTGAACCAAACCCTCATTGCGTAATACAGTTAATTGCTGAGAAAGCGTGGGTTGATGTATTCCTAAGGCACTCTCGAGATCTCCAACACACTTTTCACTTTGACTTATCTGGCACAACAATAGCAATCTATCGCTATTTCCTAGCGTTTTAAGTAGCCTACAAGCCTCATTTGCAGACTCCTGCATTCTTTCCAGATCCATATTCACAGCCATATCAGGCCCCCAAGATTTTTTAGAACAAATTCGCACATCTCATTCATTTTACTTTATTATATAATATAATTAAGTAAATTAAATAACCGAATGCAGAGTCATGGATAAAAAACTAGGGATTTCAGGCCGAATAGCAGCATTCTTTCAAGGGGCACAAATTACCCCCCTGCTAGCGATTCTTGCTTTGCTTTTAGGTTTATTTGCCATCATCGTGACTCCGCGTGAAGAGGAGCCTCAAATTAATGTGACGATGGCTAATGTCATCATCCCCTTTCCTGGTGCAAGCGCTAAAAACGTAGAGGAAATGGTCTCGATTCCCGCTGAGCAAGTGCTCTCGCAGATTGCCGGCATTGAACATGTCATGTCGATGTCTCAAACAGGTCTTTCAGTAATCACTGTTCAATTCAAGGTTGGTGTCCCGAGAACAGAAGCCCTGGTAAGGCTGCACGATACCGTAGCAGCCAATTCAGATTGGTTGCCAAAAGATCTCGGGGTCATGCCCGCCATCATTAAGCCCAAGGGAATTGACGACGTTCCAATACTGTCACTGACGCTATTTTCAAAAAATCCTTCAATCACATCGTATGAGTTGGAAAAAATAGCCAATCAAATTGAAATTGATTTGAAACGAGTAAAAGGGACACGAGAAGTCGCCACCATTGGAGGCCCAAAACGGGCAATCCGAATTGAGGTTAGCCCCGAGCAAATGGCACTCAAGGGTGTCACTATTCCAGAACTCAGAATGGCGCTAGAAACTGCCAATCTAGGCATGCCAGTCGGTGATCTTCTTACAGAACAAGGAGCCGTTGCCATTGAAACCGGCCCTTTTCTAAGAAACTTAAAAGATGTGGAGAGCATTGCCTTAGGGGTTCGCCAAGGGAACCCCGTTTACGTCAAGGATGTGGCTGCAGTCGTTGAGGGGCCGATACAAAATCGACGCTTAGTTTGGCATACGGACGTGACTGATAAAGACTCTGAAGATCATCCAGCAGTCACGATTTCAGTTACCAAGAAACCTGGTGAGAATGCCGTCGATGTTTCCAATCAAGTACTCAGCCAATTGCAATCCTTAAGATCCACCCTAATACCCAAAGATATCGAGATAGCAGTCTCGCGGAATTATGGTGAAACTGCTAATGAAAAAGCTAGCAAACTCATCCAGAAACTCATTTTTGCGACATTGTCAGTAGTGGCTCTAATTTTCTTTGCATTAGGTCGTAGAGAGGCGATGATTGTTGGATCGGCGGTTGTACTTACCTTAGCCGCCACACTATTCGCCTCCTGGGCTTGGGGATTTACTATCAACAGAGTCTCCCTATTTGCCTTGATATTTTCAATTGGAATCTTGGTGGATGATGCCATTGTGGTGGTTGAAAACATTCATCGACATCAACTACTATTCCCTAATAAAAGCTTAAAAGAAATCATTCCTGGCGCAGTAGATGAAGTTGGCGGGCCCACCATTTTGGCAACACTTACCGTGATTGCTGCACTCCTACCCATGGCATTTATTACCGGTCTGATGGGTCCCTACATGAGCCCCATCCCTATTAACTCCAGCATGGGCATGCTGCTCTCACTTGCCATTGCCTTCATGGTGACACCTTGGATGGCAAGAATATGGCTTGCTCAACATTCAGATAGTCAAAAGACACACTTTAATCTCGCTCTGTGGATCAGCCCAAAGTTTAAGAAAATATTTGACCCCCTACTCAGCGATCAATCTGGAAAAAGAAATAGAAAGCTACTCGCAGGTGGGGTGATCGGAGCAATCTTGATTTCACTCTCACTACCAATGACAGGCTTAGTAGTATTAAAGATGCTGCCATTTGATAACAAATCAGAATTTCAAGTGATCTTGGATATGCCGCCAAGTACTAGGGTCGAAAAGACCTCAGAGGTTTTGAGGGAAATGGGGGGAGCCTTATCTAAATCTCCTGAAGTAAGTAGCTACCAGATTTATGCAGGCACTTCCGCCCCGATAAACTTTAATGGCTTGGTACGCCAGTACTACTTTAGACAAAATCCAGCATTAGGCGATATTCAAGTTAACCTCGTAGATAAGCACCATCGCTCAGATCAAAGCCATCTTATTGCAAGTCGCATTCGCCCAGCATTGCAAGAGATTGCAAAAAAATATAACGCCAATGTCAAGGTGGTAGAGGTGCCTCCAGGCCCCCCAGTCCTTTCACCAATCGTTGCTGAGATCTACGGCCCTACCCCAGAGGGCAGACTGAGTGTAAGTAAATCAGTGAGATCCGCTCTTGAGAGAACCGATGGCATTGTCGATATTGATGACAGTAGCATCGCAAAATCGCCAAAGCAGTTCCTGTTAGTTGATCGTCGCAAGGCAAGCTTAATGGGCGTTTCTCAACAAGCGATTGTGACAACCTTAAGGGCTGGACTTGCTGGAGAAAACGTTGCTTATTTACATGATGAATCAAAATATCCTGCGCCCACTGAAATCAGGCTCCCAGAAAATAAACAGGACTCATTAAAAGAGTTGCTGAAATTGACTGTCAGAAACTCACAGCGGGAGGCAGTGCCTCTTAGCCAATTAGTATCTATCGTAGACGCAGACCGAGAGCAAATCATCTATCGCAAGGATCTTTTGCCGGTAAGCTATGTTATCGGAGATGCCGCCGGAAAAGTGGATAGCCCTTTATATGGCTTATTTAAGGCCAGATCGCTAACCAAGGAAATTAAAGATCCAAACGGCAAAGAAGTGGAAGAATTCTTTACCGCTGCTCCAAGTGACCCATACCAAAGCTATGCCATCAAGTGGGATGGTGAATGGCAAGTTACTTATGAGACCTTCCGTGATATGGGCGCTGCTTATGCAGTTGGCTTAATACTCATTTATCTACTAGTTGTAGCGCACTTTGGCTCCTATCTCACACCACTCGTCATCATGGCGCCGATTCCCCTCACGATTATTGGGGTAATGCCTGGGCATGCTCTGCTCGGCGCGCAATTTACAGCAACATCCATGATTGGCATGATTGCACTGGCAGGCATCATTGTGCGTAACTCGATACTGCTAGTTGACTTTATTAACCTTCAGGTTCGCCAAGGAATTGCTTTTAAGGACGCCGTGGTAGATGCTGCCATCACGCGAGCCCAGCCTATTGCACTTACAGGGTTAGCGGCAATGCTGGGAGCATTCTTTATATTAGATGATCCGATTTTTAATGGGCTTGCAATCTCATTAATTTTTGGGATCCTGGTATCTACTGCGCTCACCTTAGTAGTAATCCCCCTGCTCTATTACTCAGTTTATGCACATCGAGTAGACAAAATTCTCCAATCAACCCATTAATTCATTTAAGGAATTCATCATGACATCTTGGCAAATTGTTCGCATCATTGCAGGCACATTTATTTTCATCTCAGTAGCGCTTGGCGCTCCCGGAAGTCCATGGTTTGCAAATGAATGGTTCTTAGCCTTTACCGCTTTTGTTGGCGTCAACATTTTGCAAAGTGGTTTAACTCGCTGGTGCCTTATGGAAACAATTGTTCGCAAGTTGGGCGCTAAAGCTGGCGCATAAATTCAAAGGTTACCAATGAAACTTCTCGATATAAAACCATTTGCAGCCGCTGCTATGGCGTTGCTAGCCATTTCATCCAATTCGGCTATGGCAACAAGCTTAATGGACGTGTGGCATGAGGCACAAAATAGAGACCCGGATTTCATTGCTAGTCGCTATGAGCAGATGGCCGGGGAGAAGAGGCGTGATCAGGGAACTTCCTTATGGCTTCCAAGCATCAACTTAACCGCTCTCACCGGAAGCATGAGCTACAACACCTCAACTACTGGCGCGCAATTCTATGCACCAGGCATGGGCACTTTTAATGGGGCCAATTTCAATACCTCAGTTAATAATGGTTTCGTTAACCGATATACCGTCGGCGCTACCCAATCAATTTATAACCGCGAGCGCCTCGCCCAAAGCCGACAGCTCAATCTCTCAGCCGATGCCTCCAATCTTGGTGCTCAAGTAGCGAACCAAAATCTGATCTTGTTGGTTGCCGAACGCTATTTCGATGTCCTTAGTGCCGAAGAGTCTGTTAGATTGGTCAAAAAACAAGAAGCAGCAATTGCCAATACGCGCCAACAAATTGAGAAGCGCTTTAGGCTTGGCGATGCCAGTCAAACTGATATGCAAGAAGCAAACGAGAGATTGGACACGGTAAAAGTACGCGCTCTAGATGCAAGCAATAATCTTGCAGTCAAAAAACTTGCCTTACAGGACTTATTCGGGGGCGTAGTTAATATTGAGAAATCAAAAATCAACTTAAATGTTGCGCAACTATCACTTCCAAACCTCGAAACTCATGTAGGAAAGCTTAAGTCCCAGAATATCCAACTGCAAATGCTTTCAACGCAAGAAAAAGTAGCGAAAGAAGAGGCTGAAAAGTATGGTGCAGCAGCCTCACCTAAGTTGGATGCGGTTGCACAGTCCTCCAAAGATAACTTAAGTGGATCTGGCAATTTTGGCCCCGCTAGCAATACAGCAACCAATAATTATCTCGTTGGATTACAGCTTTCAATCCCTCTATATACCGGCGGCTACCGCACGGCTAAGCAAGAAGAGTTATTGCTTTTAGTTGAAAAAACTAAAGCCGAGTACAACCAGTCTGAGCAGAATCTAGAGAGGACCTTAAGATCAGTTTGGTATTCACTCAATAGCGCAAAGGATAAGCTGACGGCATTATCAAGCGCCCAAAAGACTGGGGAAGCAAGGTTAAGCTCTACTCGGGTCGGGTATTCGAATGGCTCTCGCACCACGATGGAACTTTTGGGAGCTGAAAGCGACCTCATTGCCAATGACTATGCGCTTTATATGGAAAAAGTGAACTATCTTCTTAATCGATTACGTCTAGCTGCGCTTACGGGTGAAATCTCAGAGCAGGATCTTTCAATGGTAAATGCATACCTTAATTGATCCAACAAGGCAAACTTAAAAGAACGAAGGAAATCAGATGAGGCATTTAGAAGCTAAAAAAATGTGGGATGAGCGCTTTAATAGCGAAGACTTTCTATTCGGAACTGAAGCAAACACATTTTTACAAGAGATGGCCCCAAAGCACCTCAAAGAAAATGCCCGAATTTTGTGTATTGCAGATGGCGAAGGCAGAAACTCTACTTGGCTAGCCCAGCAGAATCACCAAGTTGATGCGTTTGACTTTTCTGATATTGCAATTGAGAAAGCAAAAAAGTTTGCGAGCAGTAAAAATGTAGAGGTCAATTACGTTGTATCTGATTGCGAGTCAATCAATTGGGAGGCGGGCGATTACGATGCAATCATTGCGATATTCATTCAATTCTCAAACCCCAAAGAACGCTCACGATTATTTAAAGATATGCTACTAGCATTAAAGCCGGGCGGCGTCTTAATCCTGCAGGGTTACACACCCAAGCAATTGGAATATAAAACCGGTGGGCCAAGTCAGATTGAAAATTTGTACACAGAACGAATGATAAATATTTTGCTTAAGAATACAAAAATTGAAGTCTTAAAAAGCTATGAAGCAGAATTAAGTGAGGGAAAAGCACATTCTGGAACATCAGCACTAATTGGGGTGGTGGCAATTAAGAAGCCAGTATCGATATGGCAGTTCGCCCTATCAGCAATTATGATGCCGATGTTTTCATAATCAGCAGTGAATTATTTTCCAACCATTACAAGAATGGCCTTTAGCGTCAGCGCCATTACTTAAGGTAACGCTCAAAATTTGGTGTCCGGCCCACAGACTCGAACTATGCGTCATTATGCAATCGCACACTCAATCGCACAGTTACTTTTTAGCCGTATAGACCATTGATTTATATCGGTTTTAAAAGCGCCACAACTTCTTTTAATCCGTTGGTCGCGAGTTCGAATCTCGCCCGACCCACCAAGCAATACTAAGCCTCGCTTTTGCGGGGCTTTTTTATTACTCACATCATTCTTCGAGATAGCTCTTTAAAGCATGTTTTAGGGCTATATTCTGACTATGAAATCAGCCCCAAATCCACTAAAGTAGATCGATGCCAACTAAGTTTGCTACCCAATCTCAATCCCGCCAATACAACGTTTCCAATGCTGTGGCATCTGCTCGGATTGAAGGTATTGTTCCAACTAAGCAGTTAGAGCAAAACCTTGCTGAATTCGTTGCCGGCAAAAAGAGTATTGCCCAGATATTGGAAGAAACCAAACAACGTTATGTCACGCTACGACGCGGATGACACTTACTGCTACCTAGGTACAGACGTACTTTGAAAATTTGCAGATTATCAAGTAAGCCGAAAATGATGGACGGGCAAAATCATTCTCATCAGGCTAAACATTAATCAAGCCAAGTTGGGTGTTTATCCATCACCGAGTTAAATAAGTCTGACTCCAGATGTTGATTGAGCCATGCATTGATTGAGGTAAATGGCAGCTCTTCAAACCGCTTCGGATTGACTGCAGCAAATTGTCTTATAAACGGAAAAATAGCCACATCTACCCAAGATATTTTATTGCCTAGTAAATAATTACTAGATTGAAGAGCACTCTCCATGGGCTTCAGCATGAGGTCTATGGCGCTATTCAGCACATGTCCTTCGTTTAGATCTGGAAACCGATTAGGGTATTTATATTGATCTAGCAGCACCTTAAATGGGCCATCGTTTTTCTCAATCCAAGCTTGAGAGACCACGTTATCGACCTGCTTCCAACCATCTGGATCAGACCTGCCTAAGGCCCAATGCATGATATCCAGACTCTGGTCCAAAATAATTCCATCGACACAGAGGACTGGAACAGTACCTTTGGGTGAAACAAGCAACATAGATTGAGGCTTGTTTCTGAAATCGATCTCACGATGCTCAACCTGAATGTCGGCATACTTTAATGCCATGCGAGCACGCATGGCATAAGGGCATCGTCGGTAAGAATACAAAACTGGGGTCATCAAGACAGTTTATAACGGGCTCCCTGATATCTGATAACTGGAACCTCAAGCAAATCATGGCCATCTAAACCCTCAATTGCAGCTTGAATTTAGCATCAACTAGGCATCTGCTAATTATCTAATAAATAGATCATTAATATCTAAATTATTCATTATGCAAATAAATAAATAGTCTCTAGAATGAGTCCTGTTGTGAATCAACTATTTCATTTTTTCAGGAGAACCCTATGTCATTAATCAACACACCAGTAATCCCATTCAAAACCCAGGCTTTCCATAATGGTAAGTTTGTCACTGTTTCCGACGAGTCTCTCAAAGGCAAATGGTCTGTATTAATTTTTATGCCAGCAGCATTCACATTCAACTGCCCAACAGAAATTGAAGATGCAGCTGATAACTATGCTGAGTTCCAAAAGATGGGTGCAGAGGTATACATCGTCACTACAGATACCCATTTCTCACACAAAGTATGGCACGAGACTTCACCTGCAGTAGGTAAAGCAAAGTTCCCATTGGTTGGCGATCCAACACACACATTGACACGTGGTTTTGATGTGCATATTGATGAAGAAGGCCTTGCATTGCGCGGCACATTTATCATCAATCCAGAAGGCGTTATCAAAACAGCTGAAATTCACTCTAACGAAATCGCTCGTGACATCTCTGAGACATTGCGCAAGCTCAAAGCAGCTCAATACACAGCCGCTCACCCAGGTGAAGTTTGCCCAGCCAAATGGAAAGAAGGCGCAGCAACATTGACTCCATCTTTAGACCTCGTAGGCAAGATCTAATCAAAGTCAGTACATCGCATTAGCAATCCATAGACTCTCTTCGGAGAGTCTATTGGGCAGGATGAGCAGTAGCAGCCCTGCCCAATAGACTCATCAAGATTCAATATCAAGGAATACACCATGTTAGATACCAACATTAAGGCCCAACTCAAGACCTATTTTGAAAAAATTGAGAGCCCCATTGTTTTGGAGGCTACTTTAGATGACAGCCCTCAGTCGGCTCAGATGTTGGAGCTTTTAAATGAGGTTGCCGAACAATCTGCCAAGATCACAGTACAGACTTCTGGCAGCAGCAAAAACATTCCGAGCTTTACTGTTGCCAAAGCTAATGAAGTTGCCCGCATTGCATTCTCAGGCCTGCCAATGGGTCATGAGATGACTTCTTTCATCTTAGCAATCTTGCAAAGCAGTGGTTACCCACCAAAAGTGGAGCAAGATGTGATCGAAAGTATTAAGGGTTTAGAGGGTAAGAAGCGTTTTCAGACATTCATCTCTTTGTCTTGCCACAACTGCCCAGATGTCGTTCAGGCCTTGAATCTCATGGCTGCACTGAATCCTGAAATCGAACATGAAATGATTGATGGCGCCCTCTTCCAGGGCTTGGTAGATCAATATCAAATCATGGCAGTGCCTACAGTGATTCTGAATGGTGAAGTGTTTGGACAAGGCCGGATGAGCGTTGAAGAAATTGCCGCCAAATTGGATACCAACTCTTCAGTCCGTGATGCAGAAAAATTGAGTGGTAAGGCTGCTTATGACTCCCTCATCATTGGTGGTGGTCCAGCAGGCGCCTCAGCAGCGATCTATTCCGCTCGTAAAGGCATTAGAACTGGTGTAGTAGCCCAGAAATTCGGCGGCCAAGTTGCAGATACTGTTGGCATTGAAAACTTCATTTCTGTTAAAGAAACTGAAGGGCCTAAATTAGTGATGGCTCTTGAGCAGCACGTGAAGGAATACGAAGTCGATTTAATGAATCTACAAACTGCCAAGAACTTAAGCAAGACTGGCGATGAAATTGCCATCACCTTAGAGAATGGCGCAGTTCTGAAAAGCAAGACCGTTATTTTGAGTACTGGCGCACGCTGGCGTGAAATGAATGTACCGGGCGAGCAAGAATATCGCGGTAAAGGCGTGGCTTACTGCCCGCACTGTGACGGACCCCTTTACAAAGGAAAACGTGTAGCAGTGATCGGCGGAGGAAACTCTGGGGTTGAGGCTGCCATTGATTTGGCAGGAATTGTGAGTCATGTCACATTGGTTGAATTCGATACCAAGCTACGTGCCGATGCAGTCTTGCAAAAGAAATTAAATAGCATGTCTAACGTAACCATCATTACCAACGCTTTGAGTAAAGAAGTTTTGGGTGCTGATGGCAAAGTAACCACCCTGAGATATGAAGATCGCGCCAATAATCAAATGCATGACATTGCGCTTGAGGGTATCTTTGTGCAAATTGGTCTATTGCCAAATACCGATTGGCTCAAAGGCGTGATTGATTTATCCCCTCGCGGCGAGGTCATTATTGACGCTAAAGGAGAAACATCTATGCCTGGTGTATTTGCTGCAGGAGATTGCACCACCGTACCTTACAAGCAAATCATTATTGCTATGGGTGAAGGCGCAAAAGCCTCCCTCTCAGCATTTGATTACTTGATTCGGTCATAACCCTTCTTAGTAAGATCTGAATGTAGAAAAGCCCCGAATTTGAACTGACCCACAAAAGTTGGACAGTTTGATTAGGTTACCAGAAGGGATTGAGTTCGGTATTGCACCGGGCTCAATCCCTTTAGTTTTTGCTTGATCCGATCATGGTTGTAGTAGTGGATATATTCCTTTAACTCAGTTTTAAATGTTTGGACATCATCAAACTTCTTTTGGTAGAAGAACTCTGTTTTCATGATCCCAAACCAGTTTTCCATGACGGCGTTATCTAAGCAGTTACCTTTTCTTGACATGCTCTGCGCAACACCCTTTTGCTTGAGCGCCATTTGGTATGGCGCGATTCGATAATGCCAACCTTGGTCTGAGTGCAGCATGAGCTTGTCTTTAGGTTGAAGGCGTTTAAAGGCCTTATTCAGCATTTGCATCACCATACTCATTTGGGGGTGATCAGCGATCTCATAGGAGATGATCTCTTGGTTATACAGATCTAGGACGGGTGAGAGATATATCTTTTTCCCTGCGATATTGAACTGCGTGACATCAGTCACCCACTTTTGATTAGGTTCAGTTGCATTGAACTTGCGCTCCAGTAAGTTTGGCGCTGCTTTGCCTTCAGGCCCCTTATAGGATTGATAGCGCTTAGGGCGAACGGTTGACTTAAGACCGAGCTTACTCATGAGCTTTTGCACCGTCTTAGGGTTGAGATGGCACTTCTCGTGCCCGAGCTCTGTTTGCACCCGTCGATAGCCATAACGACCCTTGTGGCGATGGTAGATCACGCCAATCCGAGTTTTGACATCCAGATAGGGATCGGTTTTATTGCTTACGCTCAGTTGGTAGTAATAGACACTTCTAGGCATATTGGCAATGCCTAGGATCGTTTGTAAAGGGTATTGCTGCCTTAGCTCAGTGACGACTTGGGCTTGCTCTTGCTTGCCAAGTTCTTTTGCTGTGCTAAGGCCTCGAGCTTTTTTAGATAAGCGTTCTCCACCTCTAAATACTGCGCCTTCAGTAAGAGCTCTTCATGCGTGAGTTGTTCTGAAGGTTTGGCGAGAAGTGCTTGGATCTCACTGCGCTTTGACATGGGCGGTCGTCCCTGAGGTTTTGATTGCAAGGCTGTAATGCCGCCTTCATTGTAGAGGCGCTGCCAAACCAAAATGGTACTAGGGGAGGCAATATTAAATTGGGCGGACGTGGATCGTGGGGATGCTTTGTTGGCCCTCATGTGCTCGAGCGCCAATAGTTTGAACTGTGGGGTGTACTGTTGATAACCCCTCTTTTGCAGGGCAGATACTCCATGTAGCTTATGGGTCAAAACCCATTTGCGGACATCGGTGGTATTGATGCCGTAATGATTAGCTACCCTCAGGTAGCCTCCACCTCTTAGATAATCATTAACTACTTTTAACTTGAACTGCGCACTGTGTTTGCTCATGAAGCTGACCCCTTTTGGTTGGATTGGGTGTCCAACTTTTGTGGGTCAGTTCATTAGTTGGGGCTTTATTCTTTTGGACTACTGAGGCAGTTATTGAGCTTGATGTGCCATCTGTAAAAGCTCTGCCAAATGCTTTACCTTACGGCCAGTTTCTTGTTCAATCTGCTCTCGGCAACTAAAGCCATTGGTGAGGATGATTGTTTCTTGATCGGCAGCTCGGACAGCTGGAAGTAAAACCAATTCTCCAACGGCTTTAGATATCTCTACATGTTCAGGATTAAATCCAAATGAACCTGCCATACCGCAACAACCGCTATCGATGTAATTCGCCTTTGCGCCCAAAGCAGCTAACAAGGCTACATCACCTTTGGTCCCAAATAAAGACTTTTGATGACAATGGGAGTGAACCAAAATATTGCAGTCTAGAGGTGGTGGTGTGTAGCCCTTCTCATGCAGGAAGTCTCCAAGCAAATAGGTGCTAGAAGCCAAGAGTTGCGCTCTTGGATCATGAGGAAAGAACTTTAATAGCTCATCTTTAAAGACCGACATGCAACCAGGCTCAAGACCCACTACAGCGATAGGTGCATTTAGATCTGCGTTAATTTCATCTCCAATAGCTTCCAGAATTTTCTCTAGTTTTTGCTTAGCGAGATCCAAATAACCAAAGTCATACAAAGGACGGCCACAACATAGCGGAGTCTTTGGCAGAGTTGCCTCAAAGCCCGCATGAGCCAAAACTTCTACTGCCGCATTAGCGACCTCAGGATGAAAATGCTCGCAGAAAGTATCTACCCAGAGGATCACCTTCTTCTGCCCAATACTTGCGCTCTTGGATTTCTGAAATTGCTTTCTGAAAGATTGGCTTGCAAACTTAGGCAAGCTACGCTCTTGCGCTACGCCACCAACCCATTTAGCAAGACTAGAAATCACAGGTGTTTGCATCACCCCATTGATAAGCCAAGAGAGCTTACTGGCAAGCGGCGCCCAATCACCAATACGCCCCATAGTGAGGGCCTGACGTGGCCTGCTATTAGTCTCATGATAATGAGATAAGAACTCCGCCTTATAGGAAGCCATATCCACGTGCGCAGGACAATCTGACTTGCAACCTTTACAGGAGAGGCAGGTATCCAGGGCCTCTTTTAACTCCTTGCTTTCCCAGCCATCTTTAATCACCTCGCCCTGGAGCATTTCCCAAAAGAGTCGTGAGCGTCCGCGAGTGGAGAAGCGCTCTTCTTTGGTAGCGCGATAGCTTGGGCACATCGTGCCGATTTTTTCACTACGGCACTTACCCATACCAACGCAACGCTCAACTGCCCTCTGAAAGCCGTTACCCTCTTGGCTCAAGAAATTCAGGCGCGTCTTGATATTCACAACTTTGTATTCCGGACCCATACGGAGGTTTTCATCTACGCGATATGGGTGCACTACTTTACCGGGATTGAGTTTGTTTTGTGGATCCCAGATACGCTTGAACTCATGCATCGCACCCATCAACTCTTCACCAAACATAATCGGCAAAAATTCTGCTCTAGCCTGGCCATCACCATGTTCGCCAGTAAGTGAGCCACCAAACTCGACAACTAAAGTCGCAGCATCTCGAATGAAGGATCTAAATTTGGCAACCCCTTCTGCAGATCGCAAGTTAAAGGTAATGCGCGCATGGATGCACCCGTCGCCAAAGTGCCCATAGAGTGAGGTTTCATATTCGTAAGAGTCCACTAATGCCTGGAAGGCGCGTAGATACTCACCTAAACGCGCTGGATCTACCGCAGCATCTTCCCAGCCCACTACTGGGTCAGGAGAATTAGGATCAATGGATAGGTGGGTGGCAGATGCACCATTCTCACGAATAGACCAAACACGCTTTTGCACCAATGGATCAGGCTCGAGCCATGTCGATGGGCGAGGCCCCTTAGTACGCGACTTGAAATACTCTTGTGCTTTTTCAGCCTGAGCTATCGCGCCCTCAAGCGTGTCATCACCAAACTCCACCACTACCCAAGCATTTCCAGGGGGAAGTAAATCAATTTCAGCTTTAGCTAAATTACGCTCTTGCAAGCCACGAATAATTTTGTAATCTAAGCCTTCGATCGCAATAGGGTTAAAGGATTGGTATTCGGGCACAGCATCACCGGCCAAATAGATATCATCGAAACCTAAAACCAGTACCACGCGCTTAGCAGGACTCTTCACTAACCTCACCTTGGCAGCCAACGTGAGTGCACAGGTACCTTCGGTACCAACCAATGCACGCGCAACGTTAAAACCGTTCTCAGGTAAGAGTTGATCTAAGTTATATCCAGAAACGCGGCGCTTAATATTGGGGAAGCGCGCACGAATTAAATCGGCATAGCGATTACGCAAGGTAAGTAGGTCTTGGTAGATCTGACCTTTGCGTCCACCAGCAGCAATAATTTCTTGCAGCTCTTGATCAGATGTTGGGCCAACCCAAAAACGTTCGCCATCGTAAGTTAGAATTTCTAAAGCCTCGGTGTTCTCAAGCGTCTTACCCGCCATCACCGAATGCGCACCACAGGAATTATTGGCAACCATACCGCCTAAAGTGCAGCGGCTGTGCGTGGATGGATCTGGAGCAAAAGTTAAGCCATGTAACTCAGCGGCATCGCGCAGGGAGTCACAAATGACCCCCGGCTCAACTACCGCATTACCAGCAGTTGGATCCAATTCGAGGATGTGGTTGCAGTACTTAGAGATATCGAACACGACAGCGTTATTCACTGTCTGGCCATTCATAGAGGTACCAGCGCCGCGCATCAATACGGGAGCCTTATTGCGATGACAGATCTCGATACCTTTTACAAATTCTTCGGTATTTTTAGGGGTGACAACCCCAATCGGAATTTGGCGGTAGTTTGATGCTTCAGAGGCGTATACAGCCTGATGGGCTGTATCGAAATGAACAGAACTTCCAAGAGCTGCTGTGAGCTCAACGTTGAGCTGCTCCCACTGAGAAATACCACCCATATTCAATCCTTGTTAGATGCGCTTACCCTTTAATGGGCACTGTACATTCTAACAATTTCTGCCGTTTTGTGATTCTTGGCAGATTATCCAAATATGCTGAATTTACACTCGTTTATGGCGTGGATTTTGCAATAAAAAATGCCTTGGGAACCTCGGTACACCAAACTACACCATCTCCCACTTGACCTGTTTGGCAAATAGTCACAATCCGGTCCATGAAAACCTGTGCGACCTCATCATTGCAAACAATTTCAACCTTCACTTTCGCAGAGTAGTCCGTAAGTTCATCTTTGATATTGAATTTACCAGTGCGATTGGGTGCGCTACAGCCCTCAACTTTAGTTACCGTCATCCCCGGGAAACCTGGGGTCTCTAGGAGCGCCGTTCTGAGGGCAGCTAATTTATTTGGGCGAATGACCGCCTTCACTTCCATCATGCTTCCACCTCTTTATCTTCAAACCATCTATATAAGACGGGTAATACTAGTAATGTTAATGCGGTTGAGGTTATTAGTCCTGAGATTACTACAGCCGCCAATGGGCGAGTTACCTCAGAACCAGGTCCGCCAGAAAAGAGCATCGGGACTAGAGCCAACATCGCCACTGAGGCGGTCATCATGACTGGCCTAAAGCGGTGGCCGCAGCCATGTAGCAAAGCATCTTCCATAGAGTAGCCATCTTCACGCAACTGCTTAATGAATGAGATTAAGACCACGCCATTCAGGACCGCGATACCCCAGAGATTGATGAACCCAACTGCAGCTGGGACCGATAAATATTCTCCGGTGATGAACAAACCAAATACACCACCAATCGAAGCAAATGGTAAAACCAAAATAATGAGTCCAGCTAAGCGTAGCGACTTAAAGAGCATGAAGAGCAAGAAATAGATTGCCAAAATTGTGATTGGAATGATGATCATCAAGCGCGCCATCGCACGTTCCATATTTTCAAACTGACCGCCCCACTGCAAAGAATATCCTTGGGGAAGTTCCACCTCTTTTGCAATAAGTTCTTGCGCCTCCTGAACGAATCCACCCAGATCTCGACCATCGACGTTCACACCTACTACAAGACGGCGCTTGCCAGATTCTCTAGAAATCTGCGCTGGACCATCTACGAGGGAAATATCTGCCAGGTCGCGCAATAAGACCTGGGCTCCATCTGGAGAATGCAAAATAATATTACTAATTGCATCAACATTATCTCTATACGGCCCAGGGTAACGAAGCACTAATGGAAAGCGCCTCTCACCTTCATAAATCGTACTGGCTTGTTTGCCACCAATTGCCGTTTCAATAACTTCATTCACATCAGAAACATTAATGCCGTAGCGCGCGATAGCATCACGATTGATATTGATATTTAAATAATTTTGTCCAGAGGCCTGCTCAATACGTAAGTCATTGCTACCCTTCATTTTGGTCAGAATCTGGCTAATCTGGCTGCCTAGCTTTTGCAAAACTACCAAGTCATCTCCAAAAATCTTGATAGCTACCTGCGAGCGTACTCCAGAAACCATCTCATCTACACGAGCGGCAATTGGCTGAGAAATAGAGAGCTCAATCCCCGGTAAAGTTTTTAACTTGTCACGGATCTGCTGAGCAATCTCCTCCTGACTGAACTTGCGATCACCTATAGGCTTGAGCGTCACAATTGGATCTGATTCATTTGGCTGACCTGGATCGGCCGGAGACTCGCCCTTACCCAGGCGCGATACAGCCATCTTCACATCTGGAATAGTCATGATGCGTTTAATAGCCTCAAACTCCAGTTTGATGGACTCATCCAGGGAAATATTAGGCGCACGCACGATCACTGGCGTAATAGAGCCTTCTTGCATCACCGGAATAAAAGCTTTTCCAAGCAGGGTAAATCCAATAATGCTGGCTACCAATCCTATTAAAGATCTTTTGACAACTAACTTCGGGTTAGCAAGGCACCAATGCAACCAGCGCTCATATGGCGCGCGCAAACGAGCCACAATTTTGGTGTCATCTTCACCCCCACCCTTCAAGATGTAAGAACAAAGAACTGGGGATAAAGTAAATGAAAGAATTAGTGAAATAGTTAGTGCAATCGCAATCGTAATAGCCATTGGCGCAAACATCTTTCCTTCCATTCCCTCCAAAGAGAGTAAGGGCATGAAAACCAAAATAATGATGCCAACACCGAACAGTACGGGCGTACCCACCTCAGTAGCTGCCTCCAAAATAATACGAATCTTAGACTCACCTGTTTTGAGTCTTTCACCTAACTTGGCGAAGGTGTTTTCTACCACCACTACTGATCCATCCACCATGATGCCAATCGCAATGGCAAGGCCGCCAAGTGACATCAGGTTGGCAGAGATGCCGTAACGGTTCATCACCAAGAATGTCAGCAAGGGCGTCAGAATTAAAGTTGCCACCACAATGAGTGAAGAGCGAACATCACCTAGGAATAAAAACAGGAGGATGACAACGAGAATGACACCCTCAATTAATACCTTGGCCACATTGAACATTGCAGCATTGACTAAATCTGTGCGATCGTAAAAAGGAACGATCTGCAGGCCATCGGGCAATAACTTGCCTTCGTTAATCTCAGCAACTTTAAGTTTGATGCGATTGACCACTTCACGGGCATTGCCGCCACGAATCATCTGAATAATGCCAGCAACACTTTCGGTATAGCCATTCTTAATGGCTGCGCCCTGCCGGATCTCACTGCCGATGGTTACTTCAGCCACATTTTTAACGTAGACCGGAATGCCTTTTACCTCTTTGAGAATGATCTTTCCAATATCTTCGGGCTTATTAACTAGACCCACGCCGCGAATAAGGTAGCGCTCTGCATATGTCGGTAACTGCCCGCCTCCAGAATTCGCATTATTTCTAGCTAGGGCTTCGTAAATGTCGCGTAGACCTAATTGATAGTGACGCAATCTTTCCGGGTTGACTAAGACCTGGTACTCACGTGCGTATCCGCCTTGTGTATTGATCTCGGCAACGCCGGGGATGGAGCGCAACATCGGACGCACAACCCAATCTTGAATCGTGCGACGCTCTTCAAGCTCTTCGACCGTTAGCTGCCTATCGCCATCAGAGGGATGATCAAGTGTGTACTGGTAGATTTCACCTAAGCCTGTTGATGGAGGCGCCATGACAGGAGTGATTCCTACTGGCATAGCAGAAGCGACCTCAATCAAACGCTCAGTAACAAGCTGCCTAGCAAAGTAGAGGTCGGTCTTTTCTGTAAATACCAAGGTGATAACTGATAAGCCGTTGCGATTCAGCGAACGCATTTCAGTCAAGCCAGGCAAACCAGTCATGCCCAACTCAATCGGCACCGTAACGAAGCGCTCTACCTCTTCAGGTGAGCGGCCAGGTGCTTCTGCTGCAATCTGAATCTGTACATTCGTGACATCCGGAAACGCATCTACTGATAGTCGCTTTGTTGCAAGCAAACCTGCAACGAACAACACCAACGCAATGATGACAACCAACAAGCGCTGCTGCAGTGAGAGGCGAACAATTTTTTCAATCATTTTAACTAGCCACCACTCAACTGTCGCTTACGTTCAGTATTTAAATGAAAAGCACCATTAATAGCAATTTCTTGGCCTTCTTTAAGGCCGGAGACGACAGGGCGATAACCTTTACCCTCTGGGCCCAATTTAACGGTAACCATGCGATAGGTGTCGTCATCCTCACGTATGAAAACGTGGTCATGATTGTCTTCACGAATAACTGCACTAGCTGGAACTAATAATCGTTCTGTAGGCTGACTTTCAATCATCATGGTTGCTAACATGCCAGGCTTAATTAGACCCTCTTTATTGGGCACTTCCATTCTGACCACTACCGTACGCGTTTGCGGATTAACGATAGAGTCTACGTGCGCAACTACACCTTCAATCTCTGCATTCCTTAAGGCAGGAATAATCAGATTTACTTTTTGACCCTTATGAATCAAATAAGCATTGCTCTCGGGGATTTCTGAAACAGCCCACAGTGAGCCCAGGTCAGCAACAGTAAATAAGGCATCGGCAGGCTGAACTACTTGACCCTTATTAATCTTACGCTCCACAATTTCACCAGGAATGGTGGCAATTACATTGTTGGTAGATTCAATCACGCCTGTTTTTGCTAAACGATCAATACTTGGCTGATCCATGCCCTGAACGCGTAATTGGTCATTTGCTGCACGATATTCTGCTTTTGCACTACTCGCCTCAGCCTCTCGCTTTTGAAGCTCAGCCAAAGCAATCACATCTTCTTTATACAAAATTCTGGCGCGATTAGCAGCTTGATCCGCTAACTGGCTAGCACTCTTTGCCTTTAAGTAAGACAGCTGGGATTGCGTCAATTCAGTAGAAGTGATCTTCGCCAAAATATCACCCTGCTTTACAACCTGTCCTGGGATTGCCAAGATATCGGAAACACGACCCGTGACGTTCGCACCAATGCGGGATAAAAAGAGCTCGTTGAAATCAATGCGGCCAGAGGCTCGTAGCTCCTCTACAAAAGACCCAGTAGAGATGCGTCCATCTGTAATCATATTTCGCAGATCACTGTTTACGATCACCACGTTAGGATCTTGCACAGACTTGATGGCTGGACTGCGATCAAATACGTTGAAGTAATTTAGGATGATCAGAAATAAACAAAACCAAGGAAAGTAAAAAAGACCTTTTTGCGTCCACTGCGGACTCTTATCGTACTGATGAGCCACACGGGGTAAATGAGTGCTAAACCACTCATGGGTAAGCACATATAAATCATTTTGGGTTTTAATAACGAGAGCAATCCACTCACGCGCATAGACTTTTGCAATCGCCATATAGCGGGAGTACAAGCCCTTTAATTTATCCATCATTACCGTGAATTCTTGCTTCATTGCTTTCCACTCTCAATTTTTGCAATCCACTCTGGGGTTGCCCTTAAACGCTGAATCTCCGTCACAACTGAAGCTAAATCAAATCGCGCCTTGATCAAATCATTTCGCGCCACTCTAAATGTTCTTTGTGCATCCAAATACTCGAGCATGCCCCGCTCGCCATAACGATAAGAAACCTCCGCAATCCGTCGTGCACTTGAGGCCAACTGAACTACATCTTGATCCAGAATCTTTACCTGATAACTAGTCATTTGATAGAGCTTGTATGCCGTTTCTAACTGCTGCTCCAGACTCTGGCTTTGTGCATTCAATTGATTCTTAGCTTTTGATGCATTGGCTTCTGCCTCCGCAATTTGACCGCCCTTAAAGTCCCAGATAGGAATGCTCACCACCAAGCCATAGAGGCGGTCAGTGAAGTTAGGGTCGTTATATTGCTGCGCCTTGATCGATAGTTTTGGTAAGCGAGAATTCTGCTCAAAACTGAGCCTAGATTCAGTCGCCTCAACCTCTGCTTTTGCTCTTTGTAACTCAGGACTCTGGGCGTGCAACTCACTGAGCAAGGTTGGTAAAGGAGGTAAAGGCTCAATCTTGAAGGCTTGAGAAACCACCTCGTAGTCAGCCGGCAAATTGTGTCCGACCACCTGTCTGAGTTGCCCTTTGGCTTGTTCAACTCGAAGCTTGCTAGATTCCGTATTAATCTGCGCATTCAGAAATTCTGTTTGCGCGCGAATTAATTCAAATCGAGCAGTCTCACCAACGTCATACCGAATTTGCATACGATCACGAATTTGCTTGGTCAATCCCAAATCTTCTTCAGCAGCTTTTAATTCCGCATCACGACGCATCAATTCATAAAAACGCTGCTGCACTCTTGAAATCATTTCAATCTCGAACGCAATGCGAGTCGCATCCGCAGCACGAACATTCGCCTCGGCAGCATTCACTCTGGGAAAACGGGTATACGGCATATCCAAAGGTTGCGTTACGGACCACGATGACACATTACCTGTAGTCAATGGACCCGATACCGAACGCTGTTGTCCGGTATTTAACTCAAACTCTGGATTTGGAATTGCTCGAGCTGTAGAGAGTTGACCCTTGACTACCTTCGATTGATCTCGCGCGGCTAATACTTGGGGGCTCGATTCCAATGCAATGCCAATCAACTCATTGAGCGTAAGTGGCTTTTGAGCTTGCGCACTAGCTCCGCCTGCAAACAAGCTGCAGACTGTAAGTATTAATGCTGGAAACAAGCGATTCATTACGACAATTTTAGAGAATAAGTAGGATCTCTCATTATCTCGCCCTATTAAAGAGAAAATACGTGGAATTCCCCAAATAAGGGATATGGGCACGATTTTGAGTAGATAAATCACTGATTGGGGCTGCAAATTCAAAAGATAACCATTTATAAAAATTTAAATGGTCTTGCCTTGATGATGTATCACCCATATACCGGGCCCAAAGGCCGAATTGACGATATATAGGACTCAGAGGACTGAGCAGGCTACTCCCCACATGTAAAGAGGTAATTAGATCATACTTGTGACGAATAAATTGAATTGAGGACGACTTTCTCATACGTAGACGTGTTTTGAAAATCGCCCATATTTTTGACTTTTATGAAACGTCTTCTGAATCAGCTTATAAATTTTCTTTAGGCACATTTCCAGAGCCATACGCTTATCTCTCGCGGTCATGCTCACTTCGATTTGATGGTGGTCAAATGTCTCTAAGCTAATCATGCAATGTTGATTGCAGGTCGCCTTTGATGATGGGACTGCAGAGTATCGAATCTTAATTTTTCGAACCATCCAAAACAACCGCTTCAAAGAGAACTTCACCCGATTCTCGGTGAAGACCTTTAATTCTGGCTCTACGACTTCTTTCGCATCTAAGATCACATCCATTCGCATCTCTCCTCTGTTAAACACAAGCTCAGAATAGGACAATCTTTACTTCTAATAAAGCAGAATTTAATTGACTTTAATTCAGTATTTAACTGAATATTGATAAGAAAAAAAATGCCCTCAGATCGAGGGCATAAAAGAGAACAGCTGGATTAAAACTAATCGATCACTACTGCCATCAGTGCAGTTGCTGCGCCAGCACCCAGAGCCGGAATGCCCCAACGCTCAAGCGCAGGCAAGGAACTGCCAGTTACTACCTCCACTGGAATATCGCTGATTTCAAGCAACTTAGCGGTAGTAGAGTTTTCAAATAAGCGGCTCAAAGAGTTTTTCTTCGAGGTACCAATCACAATGCGATTGCATTCAAGTCGCACCGCTTCATCACGAATCGCGCTACCTTTATCTCCGCACACATAAGCAAAGGAAAAGTTTAGGCCGCGATTTTCAAGGTATGCAGATGCTGAGGCTGCAGCCTGAGCAGCACGTTCAGCATGCCACTCATTAATATCTTGCTTACTCAAAAATTTGCCGATGTGGCGATATAAGGTAGGCTGCACATTGCACAAGTAAAAATGTGCACTGGGGTCCTGGCCATAGGTCTTCACAGCATGCTTTACTGCCATTTCTGAATTTTTTGAACCATCCACAGGAATTAAAATTTTATTCATTTTGCTTTCTCCATAATTAGGGGACTGCTCTTGTAAAACGACATTTGCAGACTCGGGAACAACAACCGAAGGAGCAATCACACCTTCAAGCGCACGCCTACTTCTAATAAACCCACTAGTTAATACACCCAATACAACAGCCACTTGAATCACATATTCCAAAGCTGGGCTCTGGGAAGCAAGCCAATCTTGAGAGAGAGGCTCAGAAGTCATCATTTTTGCGGCCGTCCACGCCAGTACGCCAGCACCTAAGTAGGTAACTGAAGGGTAGCGCTCGACCAGCTTGAGGATTTGTGTCGAACCCCAGATCACCACTGGAATGCTAATTAACAATCCAAGGACAACCAGCACATAGCTACCGTGCGAAGCACCTGCCACTGCAAGAACGTTGTCTAAGCCCATGATGGCATCGGCAATCACAATCGTTTTCATAGCACCCCAAAAAGTGGTGGATGCTTGGCCATGCTCATCATTCTCTTGCTCGGGATTTAGCAAGCGGTAGGCAATCCAAACCAATAGCAAACCACCTATCAGCATCAAACCGGGGATCTTCAGTAAGTAGACAACCAATAGCGTCATTGCGCTTCGAACTGCAATCGCACCGACAGCGCCCCAGATAATTGCCTTTTTCTGCAGATGCGCTGGAAGATTTCTAGCAGCCATCGCAATCACAATGGCGTTATCACCCGCAAGCACCAAGTCAATCACAATAATTGCCAGTAAAGCCGAAAAAAATTCGGGGCTAAATAGTTCCAATTTCATCTCCTCATTTAATTACCCATGAATTCCATGGATTTCTATGGGGTTAATTTAGGCTGATTTGCACTTAACTAAAAGCAGAGATATATTGATAATAATTTCGTAAAAACCTGATAATTAAAATGCTCTATAACTACCGTCACCTTTACTACTTTTGGGTAGTGGCCAAAGAAGGCAGTATGTCTAAAGCCGCTGAACGCCTCAATATCGCAATCCAGACGATTAGCGCCCAAGTACACGAATTAGAGAAATCACTGGGATATCTACTATTTAAGCCTGCGGGTCGAGGTATCACCCTCACTGAGTCTGGCTTTGCCGCCCTAGAAATTGCTGATCAAATTTTTCTCTTGGGCGAACGCTTGCCGGAGGCAGTAAGGGAAGCCGCAAGCTCTCCTAAAACCAAAATTACAGTTGGTGTATCCGATGGCCTTCCCAAGCTAGTCACTAGACAGCTGCTAGGACCGATCTTAGAAAAAAATGATGTGCAGCTGATTGCGCATGAAGGTGAATTTGAAGATCTCTTGGCAGACCTAGCACTTCATAGATTAGATGTTGTGCTTGCAGACAGACCTGCCCCAATCAACAAAAATCTTCACGTCTACAGTGAAGAATTAATCAAGTCAGCCATTGCATGGTTTGGCCCCAAGAAACTACTCAAAAATTCTAAGAAGGCTTTTCCCGCCTGCCTAAATGAGTTACCCATTCTGCTGCCAACCTCTCACTCGAAGGTTCGCCATTTGATAGACCAGTGGTTTGCTGAAAATGGCATCAACCCCAATATTGCAGGGGAGTTTGAGGATAGCGCCCTACTGAAAACCTTTGCAGCCAGTGGCCTTGGAGTCTTCCCAGCTGGAGAAAGCATCAAGAAAGATTTACAAGAAACTTATCACATCGAAATGATTGGTAAGTGCGAGGATATATATGAATATTTTTATGCCATTCGCTCGGAGAAGAAAATTCAGCACCCACTAGTAGAAGCAATTATCAGGCGTTAGGCGATGGCAAATTTTTTAGACCCGGCAATCCTGTTTTTTATATTTGGCGCTTTTGCTGGCGCTGTGAAATCGAACCTGGAAATTCCACAACCCATCGCCCGCTTTCTGTCACTCTACCTATTAATGGCATTGGGACTCAAGGGTGGTTTCGCACTACACAAATCTGGGTTTACAACTGAAATCGCCCTCTCACTTGGTCTCGCAATATTTTTAGCCGTCCTGGTACCTATCATTGGTTATCAAATCCTCAGAACAAAGCTAAACGCATTTGATGCAGCGGCTGTTGCCGCTACCTATGGCTCTGTCAGTGCCGTAACATTCATCACAGCCACCCAATACTTGGATCAATTCAATATCAGCTATGGTGGCCATATGGCAGCAGCGATGGCGCTGATGGAATCTCCAGCAATCATTCTGGCGATAGTGCTAGCAAATAAAGCGAGGGCTGCACACACAAAACAAACTCAAACTGAAGTTACGCAAACAGGGATCTCAAAAATACTGCATGAGTCCTTTACCGATGGCGCACAACTTTTACTGCTTGGATCCATGGTAGTTGGCTTGGTAAGTGGAGATGCGGGTCAAAAACTCATGGCACCCTTTTCCATTGATCTTTTCAAGGGAATGCTCGCATTTTTTCTACTGGATATGGGTTTGATGGCAGCCAGAAATATAAAAGGTCTGAAGGGAAAACCGCCCATCACCCTCCTCTATGCAATTGCCTCTCCACTGTCACATGCTCTCATCGCATTAGCACTCTGCAAGTTGATAGGCCTGCCACTTGGCAATACTATTTTGCTGATGGTCCTTGCTTCAAGCGCCTCCTATATTGCCGTGCCAGCTGTTTTACGACATGCCTTACCGGAGGTGAATCCAGCCCTCTATATGGGCATGTCGCTAGGTATTACTTTCCCATTCAATATTATTTTGGGCATTCCTCTCTATGCCATGCTTGCCAAGCTAGTAATATAAAAGCGCTATTTCTTTTTTGGTTTCGGTGTATCACTACTTTTTTGTACTGATGAAAACTGACTCATGTTTTCTACGCTCTTCTCAAAGCTTACAAATGAGTCTGCCATTGCCGCACGGATCAATTCAAAATTCTGGAGCGCATTATTAAATGAGGTTTTGAACACAGAGGTATAAGGCTCAGTTCCAGCCGGAGCATTTTGAGTGGCTTCATTCACAAAATGAATTAAGTCATGTTGCGAGTCTTTAATCATCGTCTCAGCAATTTGCGCGAGCTCTTTATTGCCGCTGGCGAAAGCTTGAAAAAGCTGGGCCTGATAGTCAGCAACCTCTTTTGCAGCCTCTTGCAATACCTCAGCATGTACATAATCAAAAGCCGCCTTTGGATCCTGTGTTTTCATGAGTTCTGCAACTTTGGCTTGCAATCGAGAAGATAGCTCTTGCGCAGCACGCTGATTTAATTGGGCGATCTCCTGAGCGCTTGTCAGCGCAGCCTGACCAGCCGCCTGAGCAGCCTTCATTCCCCTTGCCTGATTTGCCATTGCACCTAAATCAAACGGATTCTTGCTCATTTGCACTCCCTTATTTAATCAGTGATTTTTCAATCTACTCCCGAATGATTGGCAAGGAGATAGAGAAATACCACTAGAGACTGGCAGAAATGCAAAAGAGCGCCCTCAGGCGCCCTTTTTAATCATTTGACCTGATTTAACGTACGACGATAGTAGCGCCCTGACGCAATTGGGACAAGAATTCAAACTGCTTCTTCTGCATCAAACCATTACGAATAGCTGCTTTAGCTTGTTCAAAAGTTGGCGGCTTGCTGGATTTTTTATCTTCCAGCTTAATTAAGTACCAGCCTTGTGGCATCTGAATTGGCGCTGGAGAAACCTGGCCTTTAGACAAGGTTGTCAGAACACTGGCAATTTGCGGCAAGGTCTGACCTGCCTGTACCCAACCTACAGCACCACCCTGAACCTTATTTGGGGCCAATGAAACACTCTTAGCCACTTTATCGAAAGACTCACCTTTTTTAATTCTGGCCAAGGCAGCTTGCGCATCCGCCTCAGTAGCAACAGCAATATCACTCACCTTGTATTCCACGATCATGCCCTGTGATCCTAAAGAAGCAATCTCACGGTTGTACTCTGCCTGGACATCCGCATCACTAACGGGATTTTTCGACATATAAGTAGATAGCTCTAAGTCTGCTAAATAATTTTGACGAATTATGGCCAACTGACTATTAGCTCTATCAGAATTTGCGAGGCCATCTTTATCGGCCTGTTGTGATAAGAGGGCAATTTCAATCATCTTTGCCAAGACCGCTTTGCGGAGCTCTGGAGAATCTTTTTGACCTTGAGACAAGGCTGCTTGAATACCTTGCTCAACAAGGTCGTTGGAAATAATGTAGCCATTAACAGAGGCAGCTGCATTAATCGGCAGCGAGTTTTGGGAATGGGCCGCCGTAACAAAGCCTAGGGCTATTACAGCGCTTGCAAGCAAACGAATGGAATGTAATTTCATGAGAACTCTTTTCTAAAATGTAGAAGCAATTTTAACAGTTGGGTGTTACTAGAAGGTAAAGGTGGCAGGTATTGGCTCAAAAGGCGCAGCGGATTCAGTCTCCTGCGCTTCAGCCTGCTCTTCACCATCTGGATTTTTGACATAGCGTGAATCAAAAGGCACTTTTGGCTTCTGGCTAACGGGTGGTGGATCCACATAAACCGGGCCTGAGGGAGTTTCCATCGGCGCAATCGGCTGATTATTAAACTCTTGAATTTGCTTGGGAGTATAGGGTGAGAATGTCTGCGCATTCACACCAACTGGAAATGTAAAACTAAAAGTGATTCCGAAGATCAAATACGTTATAAGCCGAATAGAGTAATTCATAAATCTTTCTTGGTTGTACTTAGGCCAGCAAGCCATCAGCAATTAATTTAATACTAGCTACCAATAAGAAAAATTGGACAATGATGTAGTACCACTTAGCCGAAATCCTCTTGGCCAAATAAAAACCTAAATATACCCCTACCGGCACTAGAGGTAAAAAAAGTATTGAGGTGGCTAACTGATTAAAGTTCAGTAAATCAAGATAGGCATATGGGGCTAATTTGCCAAAATTAATCACCGTAAAAAATATCCCCAATGTTGAGGTGTACACCATCGGTGAAACTTTCTCCCTCAGCATATAGATGGTGATTGGCGGACCCCCTATATGCGCAACAAAAGAGGTAAAGCCTGATACACCCCCCATCAATCTTCCGAGCCAGGGGAATGGCTTAGCCTCTTTCAGGTCCAAGCGTGACATCACAAAGCTTTGAATTAAAAAGAGTAAGGTAAAGATGCCAATTGAAAGAGAAAGAATCTTGGGCGTAATAGCTGAAAAGAAAAGGCAGCCTAATAACATTCCAAATGCGGCTGGCAACAAGATCAGCTTGAGTATTCTCCAATCGGCATTTTTTAGAAAACGTCGTAATCCGACCAAATCAATAGCAATCAAGAGTGGCAATAAGATTGCCAGGGCTTCATTAATGCTGGACTGACTTGCCATCAACGGCAATGAAAGCACTCCTAAACCCGCACCAAATCCACTTTTAGAAATCCCTACGATTAAGACGCTAATTGCAGCCAATACAAAGAAGATTGAGGAGTGGTCGGTATATGCCTGAACCAAAGAAATCATGAGGGGCTTGCTAAATGGGGTGAGCTGGAGACTCATTTTAGAGCTAAAACACTATGAAGGTAGCCATAAAAAGGTATCCTGAAGCATGAAACCTTGTCCATCTCCAAACCATGAAGACTCCGATTTCATTTTCCAATAAGACATATGCGCTTGATGGTGGGTTGCACTATCTTATTCGACCCATTCAGCTGGATGATCGAGAGCGAATCATTGGGCTCTTTAATCACCTCTCACCTGAGAGTCGCTACCTTCGATTTGCCCATTCGATCTCCAAATTACCGGATGATTTTCTGGATGACATTCTGCACCTAGACTATAATAAAGAAATGGCCCTAGTTGCAGTCATAACAAATCATTCAGGCATGCAGGAGATTGTTGGAATTTCACGTTATGTGACACCGCCTAAGAAAAGTAGTTGCGAATTCTCATTGAGCGTAAGTGATAGCCATACTGCACATGGTATTGGTACACATCTGATGCTTGACCTGATTGCGCATGCAAAAGAAAATGGATTACAAGAAATGCTAGGCTATGTCTTAAGTAAGAATCTTAAAATGTTGCACCTTGTTTCTGATCTGGGTTTTCAGATTTCCAATCTCGATGACGACCCCGACTTTAAAACTGTCAGCCTTCTTCTATGAGCCTAATGTCTATGAATACATCCAATCAAATTCATGCTGAGTCATCCATCTTGATCTTGATCGATTTACAAGGGCGCTTGATGCCCGCAATAGATCAAGGCGAGGCAGTACTAAATCAATGCATTCGTACCGCCAAAATTGCCCAACTACTCGAGATTCCGATTATCGGCACGGAGCAGAGCCCAAATAGCCTGGGAAGCAATATTGAATCCATCAAGTCCTTTTGCAGCACGACCATTAGCAAAGAGCATTTCAACGCCTGTGCCGATGGTCTTACTGCTGCAATTCCTGGCAATCGTCAGCAATGCATTTTGATGGGATGCGAAACCCATGTTTGCTTAATGCAAACAGCACTCAAACTCATCGATGAAGGCTACGATGTATCGGTAGTGGTAGATGGAGTTGGCTCACGCAGAGCACTCGATAAGCAAATCGCGCTAGACCGACTGCGAATCGCTGGGGCCAGACTGATCACTGGAGAGATGCTGGGATTTGAGTGGCTCAAGAGCGCTCAAAATCCAGCCTTCAAAGAAGTTCTTGCTCTACTGAAATAATAGAGCTGGGCTAGTGAGGCTTTATTTGCTATTCTGCATCATCACTTAAAGGATTCATATGACAAACGACACTCAAACCCAAAACGACGAAGATTTTGATTATGGGTGCGAATGCGCCATGACACTCTTAAATGAGCCGACAGAAGATTGCTTGAATGATCTGATTGACGAGCTTGATGAAGATGGCATGATCGCAACCGAAGTTGTTTATGGTCTATTGGCAACCATCCTCATGAGTATTACTTCCGAAGATGAAGATGACGAGGAAGTTCAGTAAATAGCTAGGCCAAGACTTGACGGGCAAATTGATCCATAGCGCTTGCCATGGTGATGTCTAGCTCAGTCAAGGCTTTCATCGAATGAGTGCTCAGGCGCACTGACACCCTATTCCAAGAATTAGACCAATCTGGGTGATGATCGAGCTCTTCAGCAAAGTGTGCGCAAAGCGTCATAAATTCAAATGCGTCTTTAAAGTCTCTAAACTCAAATACTCGAGTTAACTCCTGAGCGCTCCGATTCACCTGCCACTCGGGCAGTATTTTTTCAAAATCAAAATCGCTTGCAACTAGCTTAGGCACTAGGGGCATCCACGCTTTTAGATAACTTTTGTAAATCTTCTGGATATAGCCAACGCCACTCACCTTCCGCCAAATCCGCAGGCATCAGGTATTGGCCGATTTCAGTACGGTGTAGTTTGGCCACATGATTGCCTACTGCGGCCATCATGCGCTTCACCTGATGGTAGCGGCCTTCAACGATAGTCATTGCCAATACATTTTCGCTGAGCTGTTTGCATGCTGTGGCAAAACAAGGCTTTGGATCGTCATCCAGCACGACACCATTGAGCAAGTGGTCGATCTGTTTTTGGGTAATAGGCTCTGGAGTGGTGATCTCATACACCTTGCCAATATTCTTCTTTGGCGTAGTCATCTTATGGATAAACTGGCCATCATCTGAAATCAGAATTAAGCCAGTAGTATCAAAATCTAAACGGCCAACACATTGCAAGCCCCGCTCTACAAATGGCTTAGGCAATAAGCTATAGACGCTTGGATGATGCGTAGTTTTGTGAGAGCACTCATAGTTTGGGGGCTTATTAAAGGCAATATAGGCCTTTTCATGAAACTCCCAGTCCTTGCCTTCCACATTGAGCATTAAACCCTCTGTCGCAATGCGCTCCTCTGGATCCTCCGCCAACACACCATTGACCTTGACTAGGTCGGCATAAACTAAATCGCTGCAATAGCGCCTTGTGCCAAATCCTTGGCTAAATAATATTTTTTCGAGAGAAATTGGTTTGGCCATATGTTGCCGAGAATACTACAAAGCAGACTGACTACGCGACCCTCAAATGAAGCCGTTATGATTGATATATACCTTCTTTTAGCTTCTTACTTACTGTCGCCATGCTCTCAACCCCAGCCCCCAGAAACCCCTTACATACCCGTGAAATTACCTTTCAGGGGTATGCTCGAGAAGACGGTCTGTGGGACATTGAGGCCCATTTACGGGATTTCAAATTTCACCCATTTACTACTGGTGGAAAGACCTGGGAGCCTGGCCAAGCTTTTCACGATATGTGGGTTCGCATTACCGTCAATACAGAATTAATCATTCAAGCAATTGAGGTGGCAATGGATAGTCATCCGCACCCCGAATGCCCCCAAGTCATACCTCCGATGGATGCGCTAATTGGCGCCCGCCTTGGCAAAGGTTGGCGCAAAACCATCAATGAACATCTTGGCGGAATTAAAGGGTGCACGCACTTGCGAGAGCTGCTGAGCAATATTGCAACAGCGGCCTTCCAATCTATTCCCGGAGCCTTATTTGATCCGGATGACAACAAGCCACCACTCTATTTGGGAACCTGTAAATCTTGGGACTTTGATGGACCAGTAGTAATGCGCGTCTATCCCAAGTTTTACAAGTGGAAACCGACGGTCTAGATTTCCTTAAAACTCACCACGGTGAACATTAAAGCCGTTGAAGGCTTGCTGCACTGGCATCAGCTCGACTAAATTAATATTCATATGGCTTGGCAAGTTGGCGGACCAATAAATAGCCTCAGCAACATCATCCGCGCTCAATGCTTTAACACCGGTATAGACCTGGCCAGCCTTATCATCATCACCCTTAAAGCGCACATTGGAAAACTCTGTTCCAGAGCACATGCCAGGCTCAACGCAAGTAACACGCACCGGCGTGCCAATTAAATCCGCCCTGAGGTTCAGGCTAAATTGCTGCACAAAGGCTTTAGTACCGCCGTATACGTTGCCACCTGGATAAGGATAGTTTGCTGCTACAGAACCTAGATTAATGACGTGTCCACATTTACGCTCCACCATTCCCGGTAAGAAAGCGCGTGTCATATGCACGAGGCCCTTGATGTTGGTATCAATCATCTGATCCCAATCCGAGAGGAATGCTTGATGTGCTGGCTCTAAGCCTAAAGCCAATCCAGCGTTATTGACCAGCAACGTTACCCTGGCAAAGTCCGCTGGCAATGTTGCCGCAAGACCATCCACCTTCGCGCTGTCACATACATCCACAGCTAAGGTGAGTAATTTTTTCTGTTGCTCTGCAGGTAGGGATGCTTTTAATGCCTCTAAGCGCTCCACCCTTCTGCCTACAGCAATCACTTTATGGCCATGCGCTAAAAATCGTCTAGCAGTTGCCTCTCCAAAGCCAGCTGTAGCGCCGGTTACCAATACTGTATGTTCCATATTCTCTCTGCTTATCTTCTAAATTGACTGAGTCATTTATATTACTGCCTATATGACATTGTTGCGGATTATGGCTCACCTACTGCTTTCATTGGCCCTGATAGGTTTGATGGGAAAAGCGATGGCTGATGAAAGTAAGTTCTCGGGAGGTTTTTTAGACCTTGAGAAAGCATCTGATCAGTACTCTAGCCAACGGGTTCTCGAATTTTGGGGTTATCACGACACCTTCGGAGAGCAAACTCAAAGCGACACCCTGAAGTTGCGCTACTACCAACCCCTTCAACTGGATCAATGGCGAGGTACCTTGCGCCTAGATACCTCCTATGTATCTACTTATGGACCTCAACTTCCAGAGCAATCATCTGGAACCTATAGTGCGGGCAACACAATGCTTACCGTCTGGGGAAACCATCCTAGTATTCTAAAAAATTGGGAAGGAACTTTAGGCGGTCGAATAGTCTTTCCGTTTGGTAATTATGGGCAATGGGCAGCTGGGCCCCAGATAGGTACTGTATACGTCCCCAAAAAAGGATCTGACTCGCGGCTCTCAGATTTCTCACCACTCCTGCGATATATGTACGGGTTTAATACCAAAGGCAATTCATTTGCCAATAATTCTAGCCAACCTCCTTTAGTTCGCAATCTGAGTATTTTTCCAACGCTAGGATTTAATATTTTTCCCGATACGCAAATTCGTTTTTGGGATGAAAACGGAATTGCATGGAACACTGGTGGAGGTGGTGGCTGGTTTGTGCCACTTGATGCCATGGTGACTCATCGACTCAACAAACACTTCTTATTTGCCGTGGGGGCAAGCAAACAGGTAGTGCAGAGCTATCCTGTTTATGACTGGTCTTTTTACGGAAAGCTCTCGTTTAATTTCTAGTTAATAGAATTAATCAAGATTTACTAGGTAACCCTTTTCGATAGTTGCCGCTTTCGATTTCACTAAAGCCTGCACTAACCAAGCTTGAAACTCTTCAGCACCGAGATGCAATTGCTGACGAATACTTTCCAGCACTGGCGTATCTGAAATCCACTGGTTAACTTTTGTCAGCTCCTGATTACGCCATTCCAATAATTTGTACTTTAGGAGCACCTTAGCGCCATGACGAGCATTGCGATAAGCATCACTTGAGAGGTAATCCAGGCGGGATTTAGCAGTCTCAATAGACTTCTTTACGTCAGTAAAAGGTTTGCCATGCCCCGGAATAACCAAGGCAACTGAGAGCCCTTCAATTAGCTCTAGCGTCTGCGCCACCTCTTCAAAGCCACCCTCACCCCAGAGCTCAGGAAAGATGACTCCAAAGCCCTCCTCCCAAAGCGCATCAGCAGAGATCAAGATTTGATGTTGCTCTTGGTAGAGCATGATGGAATGGTTGTCATGCCCAGGAGCTGCAAGAATTTGCCAGCGATACGGGCCTAAGATGATTTCTTCGCCTGGCACTAGGAGGGCATGATGTCTAAAGCGCGGGCATTCTTGTCCCAACTGCTGAAAGCTGAGCAAACTCTCATCCCAGTTTTGTACAGCAACTCCCTCGGCTTCTGGTATCCAGATCTCGCAATCAAATTCGTTTGACAGGACTGCATTGCCACCACAATGATCTGAGTGCAAATGGGTATTGACGACTTTATTGAGCTTTTTTAAACCATGCTGCTTAAGCGCATTTGCGACTAAATCAACAGTCATCTGTTGATGGGCGCAATAGCCCGTATCAACCAGGGAAACATCATCCTCGCCGAAAAGAAAAATATTATTTGCCGATAACCACCCACGTTCGAAAATATCGATTCCGGGAGGCAGCAAGTAATCGCCAATTCGCTTTTCAGGCACGTTAATTTTTCTGAGAAGTAAGCTCAAGCTTTTGAATATCGAATTGCTGCTGCTTCAAACGCTGCAATAAATCAGCATAGACTTTAGGATCGAGCTGAGGCGTTCTCGACAAAACCCAAAGGTACTCTCTTCTCGGATCACTTACAGCTGCCACCTGATATTGCGAATCCAAATCAATCACCCAGTAATCGCCCCATACCAGCGGTAGAAATGAGAGCCACTCTGGAGCAAAGCGCACTTCTAATTTTGGTGAATCCTTAGCCCCAATTTGACGAGCTAAGCCCTCTGCCTCTGAAGTCTCTCCACCAGCCGTTTTGCAGCTATTGAGTACTCGAAGATTGCCATCAGGCTTAGCGGTATATACGGCCTTGGTATTTGAAACACATTTTTTCTGAAACCAGTTTGGAAACTTAGCTATCTCATACCAGGTTCCCAAATAGCGAGGGACATCTAGAGAGGCTACAGTCTTCACCGCTTGCTCAGCTTGCTGAGCTGTGGCCTGCGATGATCCTAGACCAATCAGCAGCGCGCCCAATATCGAAACAAGTGAAACGCGAGAATGTGAAAACAGAGTCATAGATGAGGTGATGTTAAGTGATGAATCGCCTGCCCAAGAGCTTGCGGATATAAGGAATCCTACAACATAACAGCAATAGCAAAACGATTGCATAGATTGTTACGGTATCAAGATCGTTCTTGCCCGCCTTGTGCCACCAAAAGTGCAGGATCACGGTGCAAGCAATGAGATAGATCAGCCGATGAAGTTGCGCCCAACGACGCCCCAGCTTTCTTTGGGCCCAATGGGTAGAAGTCAAAGCCAATGGAATGAGCAATGCAAAGCTAATGAATCCCATAGTGATAAATGGCCGCTTCGCAACATCTTTAAGCATCTCTACTAGGTCAAAGTCTTGATCCAGCCATAGCCAAATACCAAAATGTAGGCAGGCGTAGAAAAAACTAAACAAGCCCAACATTCTGCGATACCGAATCCATGTCACTGAATTTGTCAGCAAACGTAATGGCGTCATCGCCAACGTCAAGCACAGAAAGACTAGCGCCCATGTCCCCGTTGAGCGTGTAATGAACTCAATCGGATTAGCACTTAAATCATCCGTCAGACCAAGCCAAATTAATCGATCCAGTGGCAAGAGCGCTAGAAAAAAAATTATCACCTTCATAAACGCTTTATTTCATCACCTTCAATAGAGCTTCTTGAGATCCATTCCAGCATACATGCTCGCCACTTGATCACCATAGCCGTTAAACATTTCTGTTTTGATCTTCGGAGCGAAAACTCCTTTAGAGTCTCCAATACGGCGCTCAGTAGCCTGACTCCAACGCGGATGATCCACCGAAGGATTTACATTGGAATAAAAACCATATTCTCGAGGAGCAATTCTTCCCCAGCTAGTTTTAGGCATTTCCTCTGTTAAGCGAATTTTGACAATCGACTTAGCACTCTTAAAGCCATATTTCCAAGGAACCACAATGCGCACTGGAGCTCCATTTTGCTTTGGTAGCATTTCGCCATACAGACCAAAAGTGAGTAGCGTCAGTGGGTTCATTGCCTCATCTAAACGCAAGCCTTCACGGTAAGGCCAGTCAATAATGTTATCCCCAAGTCCCGGCATCTGTTTTTTATCTGCCAAGGAAATAAATTCCACATATTTTGCTGAACCGAGTGGCTGAACATAATTCAAGAGCTTTGATAAAGAGTAGCCATCCCAAGGAATTACCATTGACCAACCCTCAACACAACGCATACGGTAGATGCGCTCCTCCATCGGGGCTAACTTTAATAAAGCATCGATATCCAAAGTGACAGGCTTTTTTACCAAACCTTCAATACTCACTGTCCATGGCCTTGTTTGGAGGGTGTGAGCATAAGCAGCGGGATCAGATTTATCAGTCCCGAATTCATAGAAGTTGTTATAGGTAGTAACGTACTTATAGCTAGTTGGGTCATCTTTTGCCATAAAAGCAGGACTTGGAGTGGCAGCCAACTTCTGCGGATTGACCGCCATAGCTTCACGAGAAAACCAAGGCGCTAAAGCACATCCAAATGCCCCCGCCGCTGCAGACTTAATTAATTCGCGGCGGCTCTCAAAAACTGCCTTAGGGGTAATTTCTTCAGAAAGTAACTTCGGGTTATTTTTAGGCATATCAATATCTCTTTGATGGTCGTCAAACTACACGATGAATATGTTTATTCTCCTACGCTTAAGGATTTATTGCTGAACCCCTCTCTAGATAATAGGGTTAAATCTGATACCTGCAGGCCACATTACGCAGTTAAATAATGGTTTTAGTCCCTTGAGAGATGAATATGGCTTGGATTTTCTTGGCATGCGCCATTTTCCTATTTGGCATCTTTAAGAGTCGGGACGGCGTCCTCTTGCAGCCCCGGCTGCGGAATCTTTTTATTTCCTGCATCATCCTATTGGCCATTGCTTGGAATATTCGCGCCCATATGCCCAATAGCAATCTTCAAAACTTCATTGATTTATCGTTCCACTTTTTTGGTGCCTCGCTCCTTGTAGCTCTTTTTGGATTCTGGAGTGCCATTACCCTACTCTTTATCGTTGCCCTAGCGGGTATTTTTACTTTCAGCGGGGATTTGGTAGAGGCTACTAGTCACTACATCATGGTGAGTGTGATTCCAGCAATCTTTGCCTATCTAGTCATTCGAGCAGTGGATCGATTTTTGCCGAAGCATTTATTTGTTCTTATTTTAGGCAATGGCTATCTTGCAGGCTTTATTAGCACTTTTGCAACTGGTCTACTGATTTATGGATTGCAGCAAATTTTTCAAATTAGCTCATTCGGAACTAGTGATCCTTTAGGCTGGTTTTTAGGCTTGCTTGTCCTCTCCTTTATGGAGGGCTCACTATCAGGAATGCTACTGGCTATTCTCCTGGTATACAGACCGCAGTGGGTTAGCACCTACCAAGAAGAGCAATATATGAGCGCTTAAGTATTTCAGCTCTACATAAGAAAAAAGGCAAACCGTTTGGTTTGCCTTTTTTGTGAAGCTAACTCAGCTTAAGCTGCTGCTTTACTCAAGATGTCATTGAGCGTAGTGCTTGGGCACATCACTGCTTTGAACTTGGCTTGATCAGGCATAAAGTAGCCACCAATATCAGCTGGCTTTCCTTGTACTGCCTTGAACTCAGCAACAATCTTTTGTTCATTCTCAGTCAAAGCTTTTGCAATCGGAGCAAAGTGAGCTTGTAGCTCTTTGTCTTCGGTTTGCGCAGCTAAGGCTTGAGCCCAGTACATCGCCAGGTAGAACTGGCTACCACGGTTATCCAACTCACCAGTGCGTGGTGATGGTGACTTATTGTTGTCTAACAATGTACCGGTTGCCTCGTCTAGAGTGCGAGCCAAAATCTTCACTTTTGGATTATTGGTTTTATCACCGATATCTTCCAATGAAACAGCCAAGGCCAAGAACTCACCTAAAGAATCCCAACGTAAATGGTTCTCTTCAACTAACTGTTGAACGTGCTTAGGAGCAGAGCCGCCCGCACCAGTTTCGAAGAGACCGCCACCCGCCATCAATGGCACGATAGACAACATCTTGGCGCTGGTACCGAGTTCCATAATTGGGAACAAGTCAGTCAGGTAGTCACGCAAAATATTACCTGTCACAGAGATCGTATCTTTACCGCGAATGATGCGCTCTAATGTAAAGCGCATTGCACGAGTCTGAGACATGATCTGAATATCTACACCAGTTAAGTCATGATCTTTCAAATAGGTTTGAACCTTCTTGATCAACTCAGCTTCATGTGGACGGTACTCATCTAACCAGAATACTGCTGGGGTACCAGATAAACGTGCGCGGTTTACTGCCAACTTGACCCAGTCACGAATCGGCGCATCTTTAACTTGGCACATACGCCAGATATCACCCTCTTCAACGTTCTGCTCGAGCAATACTGTGCCGTCATCCGCAACAATGCGAGCTACACCAGCTTCAGGGATCTCAAAAGTCTTGTCATGTGAGCCGTACTCTTCTGCCTGCTGAGCCATCAAGCCCACGTTTGGCACTGTACCCATCGTTGTTGGATCGAAGTTACCGTGAGTCTTGCAGAAGTTAATCATCTCTTGGTAAATACGGGCAAAGGTACTTTCTGGAATAACCGCTTTGGTGTCATGCAAACGGCCATCAGCACCCCACATCTTGCCGCCAACACGAATCATCGCTGGCATGGATGCATCCACGATCACATCGCTTGGTGAATGGAGGTTGGCAATACCTTTTGCAGAATCCACCATCGCCAATGCTGGGCGGTGCTCATGACAAGCGTGCAAATCTTGAATGATTTCTTCGCGCTTAGATTCTGGCAAAGTTTTGATCTTGTCGTACAAGCTGCTCATACCGTTGTTTGGATTAACGCCCAACTCTTCAAACAACTTGGCATGCTTTTCAAAAGCATCTTTGTAGAAAATCTTTACAGCGTGACCGAACACGATTGGGTGTGACACCTTCATCATGGTTGCCTTCACGTGTAAGGACAACATCATGCCAGTCTTATAAGCATCTTCGATTTCTTTTTCATAGAACTCGCAGAGTGCTTTCTTGCTCATGTACATGCTGTCAATAATTTCACCGGCAAGCAAAGAGACTTTTGGCTTAAGAACAATTGTCTTGCCACTCTTCGTTACCAAATCCATCTTCACATCACATGCCTTAGTCATAGTCATTGACTTCTCACCTGCGTAGAAGTCGCCGCCATGCATGTGGGATACGTGCGTACGGGAAGCTTGACTCCACTCACCCATAGAGTGTGGGTTCTTGCGGGCATAACGCTTAACAGCATTAGGTGCACGGCGATCTGAGTTACCTTCGCGCAATACTGGGTTTACTGCACTACCCAAGCACTTGGAGTAACGAGTGCGGATGGATTTTTCCGCATCATCCTTAGGATCTTCTGGGAAATCAGGGATCTTATAGCCCTTAGATTGCAATTCTTTAATAGCGGCGAGCAACTGTGGAACTGAAGCACTGATATTAGGCAACTTAATAATGTTGGTATCAGGCAATAAAGTCATGCGGCCAAGCTCGGCCAAATTATCAGGAACCTTCTGCTCAGCAGTTAAGCAATCAGAGAACTCTGACAAGATACGTGCCGCAACAGAAATGTCGCTCTCTACAACCTGTACCCCAGCCGGCGCTGTAAAAGTACGAATGATTGGTAAAAATGCACAGGTCGCCAATAAGGGCGCTTCGTCTGTCAGCGTGTAAATGATCTTTGATTTCTCTGAAGCCATTGATGTTTCCTCGATATGGATAAATATTAGGGCCCGGTCTTATACCGAACCACTCTCGCATTCCGCACGCAACACTTCAGGCGCTTTTGGCTGTCTTGGGTGTAATTTCACGCACTGGACCGAGACATCTATTTTAAATCATCGCCCCCGGTAATTTAAGGGCTTTTCAGTACCAAATTGACTGAAGTTGGCCAATTTAAGGGAATCCACCAAGCCAATCCCCCGCCCACTTACAACGTAAACTGCGATACATGACTAACAAGCACCCCCTACTCAACAAAAACCTCGTACTGTTGATTCTCTGCCAGGGCTTGTTTTTAACCAATAATGTGACCTTTATTGCCATTAATGGCCTAGTTGGGCTCAGTCTGAGCCCGGTTGCCTGGATGGCTACCTTGCCGGTGATGGGCTACGTTGTAGGGGGAGCATTCTCGACCTCGATTGTGGCCAAAACCCAAAATTACTTTGGCCGGAAGATCTCCTTTCAACTGGGCCTCTTGGTAGCCGTCTTTTCAGCACTCCTGTGTGCCTACGCCGCCATTACCAAGAACTTCTGGCTTCTCGTGCTGGGAACCTTTATTGCGGGCTACTACAGCGCCAATGGGCAGCTCTACCGATTTGCAGCTGCCGAGCTAACCGTTGTCAGCCAAAGGGATAAGGCAGTCTCTTGGGTGTTGGCTGGAGGAATTCTTGGGGCCGTCATTGGGCCTAACCTTGCCTCGTGGACGAAAGACTTCTTTGATACCGCCTTCTTGGGTGCTTACCTCACCCTCTCGATAGCCGGCTTCATCGGGATTATCGTGATGCAGTTCATCCACTTCCCAGAAGAGTTCAAAACCCAACACTCACTTTCTGATGGGAGAGATCTAAAGACCATTCTTCGTCAACCCGTCTTTATGGTTGCCGTGATTGGTGCCTCTCTGGGCTACGGTGTAATGAACCTGCTTATGGCGGCTACGCCACTGGCCATGCAGATTTGTGGGCTACCATTTTCCGAGACGGCACTGGTATTGGAGTGGCATGTAATTGGTATGTTCGCACCTGGATTTTTTACTGGCTCACTCATTCAGCGCTTTGGCACACTCAAGATCATGGGCGTTGGAGTGATCCTCAATCTCCTGTGTATTGCAATTGCACTATCCGGCACCGACTTGCATCAATTCTTAATCGCACTATTTTTATTGGGTGTCGGCTGGAACTTTTTATTTACTGGCTCGACCTCATTAGCGATGACAGCTTACCGCCCAGAAGAGCGTGACAAAGCTCAGGCAGCAATTAACTTCTTCGTGTTTGGCACCATGGCCTTCACTTCATTTGGATCCGGCGCACTCATTACTTCGCAGGGCTGGAATATCCTAAATATCGGATCACTGCTTCCTGTTGCCGTTACAGCCGGCGCGTTAATTTGGCTGAGCGCCAATCGTAAAAAGACTAGCTCAGCGTCCGGTTAGGAAGCTTTAGCCAGAGGTAAATTGAAGAGTAAGTTTTGCGGTTTGAGTTTGAGTTGCTTTTCATCATTCATGGCAATACCCATGTACACCGGCTTGCCAGCCTGAGACTGGGTAACGGCAGCCTCATCAATAAAGTCTAGACGGAATAAACAAATCACCTTCTCAAGCTCATCAGAATCAACCGGCTCTTTGTTATAGAGCTTATTCAGGATATCGGTTGCAGCAGCATCTAGGCCAACATGCCAAGACCACTTAGGATCGCTAATTTGCTGCATTGGAGTAATGCGCACTTGAGCGCCTAAAAAATGTTGAATCCATTTTTCGAGGACGCGGCAAAAATGATTGATGGGTGGCTGACCAAAATTGAACTGTACTGCAAAATCATGATCTTCATTCTTCTCCCAATACAGATCAGCATTTTCTTCATGCAGTACATCTAAATCGATCGAGCGCATAGACATCGACTTACTCTTCAGAAGATCAAGAATATTGCCAGTCTCTCCGGCTTGCGCATTGCGAGTTACCACCTCATCATCCGCACCCATCACAACGCCATCTTCCAGCACGGTAATCTTTTGAGTTCGGAAGAAAATCTCACCCATACGCGCATCCAAAGGATGGCAATCTTCACCCAGGATATGTCGAATAAATATTTGTGCCAACTGAGAAATGAATAATGGCGGTACATCTACACCATCACCTTTAAACAAACTCATATAGAAGTTTTCTAAAGAACTGGCCGCCAATAGCTTAGCTCGATATCTCAACCAAACTTGATAGTTCACTTGAATATCCAGATCCGCCATTGCAGCAATTTCTTGATCTGAAACGGCTGCTCGAGGATTCTCGCTGAGACGCTGATGCAGTGCACGCTCTGCATCGCAGGATTCAGGAACAAGATTTAACTCTGGGCGCAATAGGTAGGTGCGCAGAAAATCATCGGTCACCTGCAGCTGATTGTCCGAGCCAACCGCAAGGGTTTTATACGCAGAATGGGGCCAAAAGTTTGTCATGTTAGTTTGCTCGAACAAAAAGATTACGCTCAGAATATACTAGCCCTTCAATTTCAGCCAAAGAGGAAGATAAACGTGAGCGAACTCCAAAAAATAGATACCGTTGTTGGTGATGGCAAAGAGGCGACTGCTGGCAACCATGTAGACGTGCATTACACCGGATGGTTGTTTGATGACAAAGCGCCAGATAACAAAGGCCAGAAGTTTGATAGCTCCTTGGATCGTGGCCAACTATTTAGCTTTCCTTTGGGTGCCGGCCATGTAATCAAGGGCTGGGATCAAGGCGTACAAGGCATGAAGATTGGCGGCAAACGCACTCTCATTATTCCATCTGAGATGGGTTATGGCGAACGTGGTGCTGGCGGTGTCATTCCACCAAATGCAACCCTGGTATTTGACGTAGAGCTACACGGAGTAAATTAATTCCAAGCTAGCATCTGCAAGTAATAAGGCCACTCGATGAGTGGCCTTATTTTTTACCAGAGAAAACTATCGATCTTAGGAACGTAAGTCTTTTCCATTCAAGGTTAATTTATTTTGCATTGCTGGCTGACACAAACCAATCAAACGATTTCTTTCGGCCATCACCTTATCAGCATAGCCACCATCAGTCTCCGCATTTGCAGCGCCAACATAGTATTTCAGGCCATTGCGCAATGAACCACTAGTGGCAATCAAATATTTCAAGATATAAGCGCCTACCCGAATATTCACTTCAGGCTTCACAGCATCAGTAGCGCCACCGTACAAAGCATATTTATCTTTATGAATGGTAGTCATCACCTGCATCAAACCTTCGGCACCAGCCTGGCTTTTAGTCAGCGGATTAAAGTTCGACTCAACTGAAATTACGGCAAGCAACAAAACTGGATCAATGTTGACTTCTTTTGCAATCAGCACCGTATTGGAAACGTATTCCTCAATCTTGGCACGATCTAACTTGTACTTCTTCTCAAAGAAGTCAGCAACTGCACGTTGATTCTGAATGGATACCATCAACTTCGAATCGAGCGCCTGAGGATCAATTTTCGAAGCGGGGATGCGATCTGATAAATGAGAAATCGGCTTTACCTGGGCATGAGCCACTGAAGGCATCAAGAGGGCAACTGTTTGCTGCTTGGCGCTCATGAGACCGCTACTAGGGCTGACCGAAGCCTTTCCGTAGATCACATTGGCAATTTCTTTATCTGCAATGGCTTTTGGAGTTTCATCCTGGTACTGATCGAGCATTCCAAAACCGTTTTGCCACACCATATGGCGCGCCTCATCGGGAACCAGGATGCGAGCCAAATCAAAAGCGCCTGCTTGAGTTCCATTGCCGGAGAGCCAGAGTCCCACGATCATGAAAACAGTCACGATCAATAAACCATTCATCACCCGATACACAGGGGACAGTGCGTGAGCTAACAACTCTTTAGCGTTAACCGTTGCTGGTTGCGCTAGTTGTAAGTCACTCGAATTGGTAGAAAAACATTTAATCATTCATGGTCTTGCAGCACACCGAAAATCAAACTTCTGATTTATGTTGCGATGCAATAAGTAAAAAAACATGAGCCATCCTAAGAAGGTTCTTATATCAAGTCAAGAATAAAGAACTCTATTTCTATGACTTTTAGGTCTTGAAATAAGGATGATCCCCAATCAAGCCCCTGATTTTTATATTTAACCCTTTAATTTCAAGGACTTAAATAAGTTAGTGGGGACTTATTTCATATAATAAAAAAGTGCTCGAAATCCAACTTTTTTACTATTTTTCAACTTCAAAAGAGCTACCTGACCCATACATCTAGTATTCCAGTGGGCTAGATTTTCTACCGGTAGTGCTCTGATGATCTTCACCAAAAGTTGAGACTCTTGCAATCTTTGCGCCTTACAGCGATGCAAAGCAGCCGTGCAAAATGCTTCTCAAGCGCCATCTACACTAGCTCTAGAGCTAACTTAAATGCCTGATAGAAGAAAAACTTTTACCTGTTGATAGCAGCACTCATTACACTGACATGCAATGAAATTCCTGGTCAAACCCATCTTACTTAGCCTGCTTTGGCTACCGTTAAGTGCGTTCGCCCTCTTCGATCAATGTAAAGATCTGTTCCCAGCCCAGCAAATACCCACAACGACTCAGGCGGGACGGGACCTTTGTTTTGATGATTTTGCGATCTACTACTCGCCTTCAGATAAAAAACCCATCTACACCATTGAGAAACTCAATGGTGAGCAGCTCCAAGCCCCCCACCCACGTCGAACCAATCAGTTTTATGAAGAGGCTAGACTGCCTTTTCATGAACGCGCCCTACTGGCAGACTATCGTGGCAGTGGGTATGACCGTGGCCACAACGTGCCAGCCGGTGACATGACAAGCGAAAAGGGGATGGCGCAGTCATTCTCCTTGGCAAATATGATGCCGCAAGCCAGGCAAAACAATCAGGGTATCTGGGCAAAACGGGTTGAAGAGCCTACGAGGATGTATATCAAACGCGCGCAAGGCGATGTATATGTATTCACTGGATCGGTTGGCAATGCAGGCAGCATTGGTAAAAGTAAGGTCACTATTCCGAGCCATCTATATAAGCTGGTCTATGACCCCAACAAAAAATTAGCTTGGGCTTATTGGGTCGAGAATACCGACGATGCGCAAATGAGCGCGCCAATCTCCTATGCTGATCTGATTCAGAAAACCGGGATTGACTTTCACCTAGCGTTAGAGAGCACCGAGAGCAAGGCCAGCAAACCTGCTGTAAAGGGCAACTCAGAGCCTAGGCAATTAGTGGGCGGCTGGTATCCGGTCTTTTTTGACCAATACTCACCGGAGAAGGTGGCGGCACTCATCTCCAATATCAAGTCAGGAAGAGTTGCCAGCATAGAGCTTCAATATGATCGCAACCTCAATTTGGCTCAAAGCCTAGCAAAAGAGATTGAAGCACAGAGTTCAATCTTGGTCACACTCTCGCAAAGCAGTCCACCGGACTCACCTAATGTGACTTATGAACACAATCGCGTCATAGCGATAGTGCGCACTAAATAAATTGTTATCCCCGAGTCCGGGGAGCAATTCCATGGGCCCGCTGAATGGGCGCCAACAAGCCCCGTAATCCATTGTGATCAAGGGTATGCATTAGCTCCAGGAGCTGACCAAGCTCGCCCTTAGGAAAGCCTTCGCGAGCGAACCAGGCCAAGTAATTACCAGGCAAGTCCGCGAGCGCACGACCAGCATGCTTGCCATAAGGCATCTTCATTGTGACCAGCTTCACCAGGGCTTCTGAATCCATAGCTATGGATCTTACAAGCTTGGCATTCGCACCGGGTAAATCTCAACACCTAAGCACAGAGGGTCATTTTTTCAATTGAGAATTATTCTCAATTGCTGTATATTGCGAATGATTCTCAATTACTTTTACTAACCAGCCCCTTCACACCATGAAACTGACCATCAAAAGACTTGTTGCCTTTAGCATCCTATTAGCCACCGCCTTGCACTTCTCATTCGCCAATGCGGGTGAAGGTGCTTTTGGGTGGATTTACACCCTAGATCTACAGCCAAAAGGGAAGCTCGAGTTTGAGCAGCGCTTACAACTGAATAAACAACAAGCAGCAGGATCCTATAACGCATGGTTCTCTAGATCAGAATTGGAATATGGCGTCACGAATGACTTTCAGATTGCGGGCTACCTGAATGCCTATTACGTCAATGCAAATCAAAATTACACCAATCCAGAGGCCTGTGGCGACAGCGCTTCTTGTACTGGAGGGCAACCCGTACCAGAGTCACATAACCCAGCGTCACCATACCGAAAAGGTGGCATCGAAGGTGGGTCCTTAGAAGCAATCTATCGCATCACCAATCCAGTCACCTCTCCAGTCGGAGTCGGACTGTATTTAGAGCCAACCATAGGCAAGAACAAAAATGAAATTGAAGCGCGCTTGCTACTGCAATCAAACTTTATAGATGACAAATTGGTTTTGGCTGGAAACGTAGTTGTCGCTAATGAGCAATTGAAGTTCGTTGGCAATGGCAATGTCCCTGAGTCGATGCTGGATTTCCTGGTGGGGGCGAGCTATCGATTTGCACCAAAGTGGTCTGGTGGCGTTGAGGCTCGTTTTCATAATGACTACTCTAGCTACAACCTACAAAACCAAGTGCAAAGAGCTACCTTTGTTGGCCCCAACTTACATTACGCAGAAAAAGACTGGTGGGTTACCGGTGCTTGGCGCTATCAACTCAAAGGTAATAACTGCATGGGTGATGGAACTGCAGAGTGCTCCAATGCTCGCGTTTGGGATAGTCACTCAGTAAATGAATTTATCGTCAAATTCGGCTTCCCATTGAACTGAACAAGATCTCTCGTATTTTTAATTTAAAGGTAATTATGGAAAAGCAAAATTTATTAATGGCCGCACTAATACATTTAATTAAGTTTCAATCAACCCATTGCGCCACTGCGAGAGAGCGAGCTTTGATGATGTTTGAAGCCTTAGCTCAGACAGGCGAAAGCACTGAAGATCTTGATGAGCTTTGCTTTCAGGCCAATGAATTACTGGCTAATTAATTTATATCACCCTTTAGCAGAAGAATTTTGAACATGAACTGGAAACCGAACCCTTTTCTTATTATTGGATTAGTCGCAGTATCTGCACCGATAGTTGCGCACGCCAAGATATATGTATCCGTCGAGCAAGCGCAAAAGATACTCATACCCAATAAACCGCTTGTCAAAAATCCCATCATCATTACAGATGAACTGCAGGACAAAATGCGCTCAGCATCAGGTGTTCGCCAAACCTTTCAAGGAGATCGTATCTGGAGGGCGGCGGACGGAGGCTGGTTCATCGTAGATGAGGTGGTCGGTAAACACGAAATGATTACTTATGCCGTAGCACTGAGCCCATCGGGCGCAGTCACCGGCATCGAGATCCTGGAATATGTTGAATCCTATGGATATGAAGTAGCAGAAGCCCAGTGGCGCAATCAGTTTGTTGGCAAAACTGCATCGGACCCTATTAAGCTTAATCAAGATATTCAAAATATTGGTGGCGCCACTCTCTCTTGCAAACATCTCACTGATGGCGTCAAACGTGTTGCAGTGCTTTATGACATTGCACTCAAAAATCAATCCCAAGCACCAAAGGCAAAATGATTCGCTGCAAACCACTCTTAGGCACCTTTGTTGAAATTTCAACTGAAGATGGAGAGCATTTACCCCATGCAATAGAGATGGCATTTACAGCCATTGAACAGGTTCAATCCCTGATGGGCTTTCATGATCCTGACAGCGAGCTTTCTCAAATTAATGCTAGATCCCATTTAGAGCCGATTCGTATTCACTCCTGGACAGCCGAGGTGCTGGCCATTGCCAAAGAGATTCAACTTGAGTCTCAAGGCATATTTAATTGTGGCATTGGCCATCGCCTGGTAGAGGCAGGGCTTCTGCCAAGGCATATCAACTTGAATGATCAGTCATTCGGAGGCATTGAAGATCTTCGCTTTATTGAGCCAAACTTGGTTCAATCCAAACTCCCACTCTGTCTTGATCTTGGTGGCATTGCCAAAGGGTATGCAGTTGATAAAGCAGTAGAAGTCTTGTTTGCTCACGACATCCAATCTGGATCAGTTAATGCTGGTGGTGATATGCGCGTCTTTGGAAATCTCACTCAAGATATTCAAATCCGCAATCCCTCAAAACCTCATGAGCTCATTCAGATTGGCAAGATGAAGATGGGTGCAATTGCGACTAGCAGCCTCTACTTTGCAAAGCGCGACGCTGATGCCAAAAGCTATATGGTCAACCCCCTCAATCAAGAGCATATTGAGTTTTCAGAGTCTTACTCAGTGATTGCCAATGAATGCGTCTACGCCGACGCCCTAACAAAGGTAGTCAGCATTTCTGGTAACGCCCAACATCCCTGCTTGAATCATTTCTCTGCTCACGCGATCAAAATTCCTCAGACCATCACCTTATGAAAAATAGTAGTCGCCTTGGAAAGATGCCGTCATGGCAAAGACATTTCGTCCTCGTTGGTATGTTGAGTTGCTCGCTTACCGGCACAGCCTATTTACTTGGTCATGAATTTCATGTTCAAGCTGCTGCATTGGGCGCTCACTCAATATTGATGTGGCATGGCATTGCCGCAATGATGGCTACGATGGCTTTGGGCTCAGTCTTACCCTTTCACCTCAAGGCTGGCCTCAAGTCCAAGAGGAAGCTGTGGAGCGGATTAAGCCAATTGGCTTTTTTAGCTACTCTATTGATATCAGGCGCCCTGCTGTACTACGGCCCTGAAGAAATTCGAGATAGCGTCATCACAACCCACTGGATGATCGGTATCGCATTCTTTACCATCTTTTTGTTGCACGGTGTTTATGCAAAAAAAAGAGGTTACTCCAAATGAAAATAAGGCGCATTGAGTTTTATCTCTCAATACGCCTTAATCACACAAGATATAACTTACTTACAGCAAGAATCTTTATCGCAAGATGTTCCGCAAGAATTCATTCCCAATAGCGGGTAAGCTGGGCAGAAACGGAAAATGCCTGTAGCCAAAGGGATTAGTCCAAGCCAGCCCCACCAGCCTACGATGCCGTTAGCTGCAAGCGCAACCAGCACAATGCCTACTGAGATTCTTAAGATACGATCGATACCACCGACGTTACATTTCATATTGAACTCCCTTTAAAAACGATTAAATAATTCTTTAATTACTTCTTACAGTAGTGCTTATATAGCAAGCTCATAACTGCTACAGCGACTTGACTTGAGAGGGAGTAATAAATTTGCTTACCCTCCCTACGTGTTTTGACCAGCTTTTCCTTGCGCAACACGGTAAGCTGCTGCGAGAGGGTTGGTTGATGCAAATCTAATGCAGCTTCTAACTCCCCAACGCACTTTTCAGCCTGGCCAATTTCACATAAGAGCATCATGCGATCACGGTTGGATAAGACCTTCATGAGCCTGCAAGCATCATCTGCTGATGACTGCATCTTTTTTAACTCTGCTTTTGAGATAGGCATATTCACAGTCATCTCACAATCAAAGTGCGTTTAAAGGGATTTTTAGATACGCAACGCCATTGGCATCTGGCTCAGGAAAATGCCCGGCCCGAATATTCACCTGAATAGAAGGCAAAATTAATGTTGGCATTTCTAAGGTTTTATCTCGCGCTGTACGCATCTGTACAAATTGATCTTCAGTGACACCATCATGCACGTGAATATTGTTAGCTTTTTCATCGGCAACGGTAGTCATACCAGTGGCAGGACGATTATTTGGTGGGTAGTCATGGCACATATACAGCTTGGTCTGGCCAGGATAAGACAAGATCTTCTGAATCGAGCGATAGAGTGTCTTCGCATCGCCACCAGGAAAGTCACAGCGAGCCGTACCAACATCTGGCATAAACAAGGTATCCCCTACAAAGATTGCATCACCGATTTCATAAGCCATGCAGGCAGGGGTATGGCCAGGCACAAAAAGCGCTTTTAAGGAAAGATTTCCAAAGACGAGTGACTCACCCTCTTTAAGTAAGTAGTCAAACTGGGCGCCATCAGCTTTAAAGCGATCATCCAGATTGAAGACGCCTTTAAACACGGTTTGGACATTGATGATGTGATCCCCAATCACTAATTTACCGCCCAAGTGGCTTTGCAAGTAAGGGGCAGCAGTTAAATGGTCTGCATGGGCATGGGTCTCCAAAATCCAACTTACCTGAAGCTGGTGCTCTTTAACGAAAGCAATGACCTCATCAGCTGATTTGGTGCTAGTTCTGCCTGACTTAGGGTCGTAGTTCAGAACCGAATCGATGATGACGCACGGACTGCCATCATCTTCATAGACCACATAGGTGTAGGTCCAGGTGTCTGGATCAAAAAAGTCCTTAATGAGCGGGTTTTGCTGTGTCGTCACGATATTCTTTCGATTGAACAAATATTATATATATTTATATACTATATTAATCTAAAATAAATTGCAATGGACTACTCAACCCTTATCAGCCCAGCACTAGGAATCCTAGTGGGCGTCCTTATGGGCCTCACCGGCGCCGGGGGCGGTATTTTGTCGGTCCCTTTACTAGTCTTCTTTCTAGGCCTCCCCATTGCAGAGGCAGCGCCGATTGCGCTCTGTGCTGTTGCCCTAGCCTCCAGTGTTGGAGCCATCCTGGGGTTAAGAAATAAAATCTTGCGCTACAAGGCGGCAGGATTCATGGCCCTCTTCGGTTTGGCGCTATCCCCTCTAGGGCTTTGGCTTGCCCCACAGATCCCGAATGCACCACTACAGATTCTGTTTAGCTTGATTCTCTTATATGTAGCTGCCCGCTTATTGAGTCAAGCCCGCAATCAAATCAATGGCATCCCCGAAGCAAGCAGAAAGCCGCCTCCCTGCCTAATGAACCCAGCCATTGGAAAACTCCAATGGACCCTGCCCTGTGCGCGTGCATTGATGTTTGCCGGCAGCATCGCTGGCTTCTTATCTGGATTACTCGGTGTTGGTGGCGGCTTCATCATCGTCCCCGCCCTAAAACGCTATACCGATTTACCAATTAAATCCATTGTTGCCACCTCACTCGGGGTACTTGCCATCATCACTGGTGGAGGTGCGATTTTCTCAGCAGCTTCTGGCACTCTTAATATATTGGTAGCGGCACCATTTGCTCTGGCGGCATTAGGAGGGCTATTGATTGGACTCCTCTTAGGTAAAAAGTTAAGTGGTCCGCATACCCAACTCATTTTCTCGATCTTCACTCTAGCGATTGCAATTAGCCTACTCATTAAAGGTGTGCTAACTTTGAATCTGTGAAACGACCCCTTCTATCTTTTCTTCTTATTTCCTCTCTCGTACTGATGGGGGCTCTACTCATGACTCTGAAACCCAGCTCTTTTCTAACTAGCTCCGTGGCCACCATTTCCGGAACGGTCAGCAATCTCAATAATGAGCTTCTAGAATATGTAAACCCCGAAAAGCCTACTCACGATCATTCTTCGGTGTATTACCAGCGCTTCTTTATATCCAAATTTACTTTAGGTGACCGTGCTATTGAAGCCAAATTCTCAACGCCTATGGTGGTGGGTGATGGCGATACTGTGACAGTCTCTGGCTATCAAAAAGGCAATGGCTTTCAGGTGCTTGCTTATGCCAATCAGACTCAGAAAGTAAGTCAGCATGAGAACTGGATTGTCTTAGGTCTAGGCGCTATATTCTTCTTGGCTATTGCAGTGGGTCTTCTCAATTCAGAATTGGTGGCTGAGGGTGCTTTAGTGCCCAAGATATTTCTTCTGGGCTTTGTAGGTGTCGCCATGTATATGGGCTATCGCGCCCTACTGATACGAGAGGCAATCTCACTGCTTCAAAGCTAGCCAGGTGAACTACTTCATTACACCTCAATAGAAAAAGCCCTCTTTCGAGGGCTTTTTAACAAACTGAGTACTGTTAATCTTAGTGACCGCCAGCACCACCCAAGTAAGCTGCTTTTACAGCTGGATCATGCATCAACTTGTCGGCTGGACCATGAGTAGCAATCTTGCCATTCTCAAGTACATAACCATAGTCAGCAACGTTCAGAGCTGCGGCAGCAAATTGCTCAACCAATAACATGGTTACGCCTTGAGATTTGAGGTTAGAAATAATCTTAAATACTTCTTCAACCAAAATTGGCGCCAGACCCATTGACGGCTCATCCAAGAGAATGATCTCTGGGTTGAGCATCACGGCACGAGCCATCGCCAACATCTGTTGCTCACCACCTGACAATGTTCCAGCCAATTGGTTGCGACGTTCTTTTAAGCGTGGGAACATTTCTAGAGCGCGCTCTAGATCGCTCTTGATATCGCCTTTTGGACGGCTCCCTGTAAAGCGTGGGAATGCGCCTAACAAGAGGTTGTCATTGACTGACATAGTCGTAAACACACGACGACCTTCTGGGCTATGAGCCAAACCTAAGCGGGCGATTTTATGAGAGTCGTAACCATCAATTTTTTCGCCACCCAAGGTTACTTCACCACCAGTTGGCTTAATCATGCCGGTGATAGCACGCATGGTTGTTGTTTTACCGGCGCCGTTTGACCCGATCAAAGTAATGACTTGTCCTTTAGGAACATCAATATTGATGCCGTGCAGAACTTTTACTTTGCCGTAGCCTGCTTCAAGATTCTTAATAGATAACATGGTATTTACCGATTCAATATGGTTCTAGTGATTAAGTACCCAAGTAGGCATGAATCACCTTCTCGTCTGCCTGAACTTCAGCTGGTTTACCTTCTGCAATCTTCTGACCGAAGTCCAATACAGAAACGGTATCGCAAACTGACATCACCACATCCATGTGATGCTCAATCAGGATGAAGGTAATACCGCTATCGCGGATCTTACGAATAATGCGCAAGAGTTCTTTAATGTCAGGAGCTGTCAAGCCTGCTGCCGGCTCATCCAACAAGAGCAACTCAGGATCCAATGCCAAGGCACGAGCAATCTCTAGCAAGCGCTGCTTACCGTATGGCAAGTTACGTGCTTCTTCGTTAGCTAAGTCATCTAAACCAACAAACTTGAGGAGCGCCATTGCACGAGCATGAGCATCAGCCTCTTCACGCTTGTAGCGTGGCAGATTCAAAGCAATTTCCACCATGTTTGACTTGAAGGTGTGATGCAAACCAACCAAAATATTTTGGATAGCAGTCATTTCACCGAAAAGCTGAACGTTTTGGAAGGTACGTGCAATACCAGATAAGGCGATGTCGGAAGATGTCTTACCAACAACGCTTTCGCCAGCGTACAACACGTTACCTGCTGTAGGCACATAAATACCAGTCAACACGTTCATCATCGTACTCTTACCGGAGCCGTTAGGACCGATCAAGCCATGAATAGTGCCGCGCTTGATGCTCAGATCAACGTTGTTCAATGCTTTCAGGCCACCGAACTGCATCAATACAGAGTCAACTTTCAAGAGCTCAGCACCAGTATCTGCGTTGGATACATTGCTAATGAAGCTAATAGAGTCATCCACTGCTTCAGCATCACCACCACGAGTAGTTTTAGCTTTGCCAACGATTGACTGATAGAAGCTCTTTGCAAAACCAACGATACCGTTTTGCAAGTAGTACACGACCAATAAAATCATGAAGCCGAAAATACTCAAGCGCCAGTCAGAAATCGTATTGAGCCAGAATGAGAATGCTGCCAAGCCCACTACGCCAGCGATAGGTACAGCAACGCGACGCGGTGTAGTTGTCTTCTTAGACAAGGCCATACCAGCACCAACCAGCACTACAACTGCAATGATCGAAGCAACGATACGGAACAAGTTGATGTCGTCCAAGAGCTTAGGCAACAACACAATGATGGCTGCACCAATCAAGGCGCCGAGGCGAGACTTACGTCCACCCATGATGATACCGAGCAAGAACAAAACAGCGAGTTCGTTGTTGTAAGTATTTGGTGAAATGTATTGCTCTGAATAAGCATACAAACAACCAGCCAAACCAGCAAAGCCAGCGCTGATTACGAATGCGATCACCTTAAAACGATATACGGAAACACCCATACAGTCACAGGCAATTGGGCTATCACGCAAGGCCTCAAAGGCGCGACCAATTTGTGACTTCACAAAACGGTCTACAACGATCATGGAAATGATCAAGATGACGCCAACCAACCAGAAGTATTCTGCCTTGGTCATTGGTACGCCCATTAAATCAGGCTTTGGAATCTTGATACCCAATGGGCCTTCAGTCAACCAAGTCATCTCGTTAATGAGAATCTGTGCAATCGTTCCAAAAGCCAAGGTCACCATCGCCAAATAAGGTCCGATTACCTTCAATGCTGGCAATGCCAAGATACCGCCGAAGATGGAAGTCACCACGATAGATGCTGGCAGTGTTCCCCAGATAGTCCAACCAAAGTGGAAGTACAGAACACCAGCGGTATATGAACCGATACCAAACAGCGCTGCGTGACCTAAGGAAACCTGACCAACATAACCCACCACGATATCCAAACCAAATAACAAAATGGTGTAGATCAGAATGGTTTCAACTAAGTGAATGTAATAAGGATTGTGAATAAATAACGGCAGGGTAAAGAGTGCCGCGATCGCAATTAATAGAGGTATTAGGGACTTCTTCATCATTAAACTTTCTTAATTGCAGATTTACCAAAGAGGCCAGATGGTTTGTATGCAAGCACTAGCAAGAGCAAGATCAAACCTGGCACATCTTTGTAGCCAGTAGAAATATAGAAACCGGTTGCAGTCTCAACGATACCCAGAATCAAACCGCCCACAATGATTCCCATACCGCTTGAGAGGCCACCAATAATCGCCACTGCAAAAGCCTTTAAGCCTAAGGCGCCGCCCATACTCGCACCAGTCAATGTCAGAGGTGCAATCAATACGCCGGCAAACGCTGCAGTTAAGGAAGAAAGCGCATAAGAGAAGGTAATCACCACACTAGTGTTGATACCCATCAAACCTGCTGCATCGCGATCGTTTGCAGTTGCAACCACCGCTTTACCGTAAATTGTTTTACGGTTAAAAAATTCTACCAACATCATCATTACTAAAGCACCAACCACTACCAAAATTTCCATTGGCAAAATGTTTGCGCCGAGGAATTCCATTGGCTCCATTGGCAATGGTGATGGGAATGGCAATGCATCACGACCCCAGATATTTTCAGCTACGTTCTTGAAAATAATACCGAGCGCAATGGTGGACATAATCCAACCAAACTCAGATTTAATTTTGATAGCTGGACGCACACCGATGAGCTCAACAAAGCCACCCTGCAACATTCCAAATAAGCAAACTACGGGAATCATGACCCAATAGTTCATGCCAAAAGTGTCTACGCAGGTTAAACCTACGAGAGCACCTAACATCAGCGCTTCACCTTGACCGAAGTTCAAAGTGCCTGATGTGGCAAAAGTTAGCTGGAAACCGAAAGCGATTACCGCATAGATCATCCCCACCGCGATACCGCTTGAGAGGATTTGTGCAAGCATGTCCATTTTTTTGGCCTAAAAGAAAATACTTAAAACTGTTTTATTAACGAATCCGACATTGTAAGCAAAACGCCGCTTTTTGGGCGGCGCTTTGCGTTTACTAATGCTGCAGTGCAAAATAAATATTCAGATTGCCCGCTTGATAAGGTGAATTACTTCTTCTTAGCAGTTGCGTCCTCAGCATTCAAGAACTCAACGCGACCATTTTCAACTACACCCATCACTACGTCTTTCATCTTGATAGCGTCATGATCAGTTGCAGAGAATGGCTTGTTGTAAGTAATAACAACGCCATCAACTGGAGTCTTCAGATCTTGCAATGCTGCAACAATCTTTGGTCCTTCAGTGCTGTTTGCTTGCTTGATCGCTGCTGCCAAGAGGTAAACAGAGTCATATCCTTGTGCCGCAGAAACTGGAGATGCAATGTTGTTGTTCTTAGGCTTGAACTCGGCCAAGTAAGCTGCTTGGAAAGCTTTACGCTTAGCAGTTGTAGATGGAGTTTGAATGTAGGTTTGTGGCATTGTTGCGCCGTTACCATTCTTACCAGCTGTATCAATGAAGCTAGCCATAGACAATGTCCATGAACCGATCATTGGCTTCTTCCAACCCAACTTCGCCATACCGTTAGCAATTTGTGCCAACTCAGGTCCAATTGCGTAAGTCAAAATCACATCAGCACCAGCATTTTTTGCTTTGAGCAATTGTGAAGTCATATCTACGTCACCAATGTTGAATTTCTCAACTGCTACTGGTGTTACGCCATAGCCCTTCAATGCCTTCTCTAAGTCTTCACGACCCAACTGACCGTAGTTTGTAGAGTCAGCCAAGATTGCTACACGCTTCAAGCCACGCTTCTCAACCGCTTCTTTAGCAATTAATGGAGCCTGGATGTTGTCAGGAGCAGCATTACGGAAAACATAGTTTTCTGGTGCATTAGGGAATTGCTTGGTCAAGATTGAACCAGTAGCAACGTTGTTCATTACTGGAATCTTGGCATCTTGATAGAAGCGCTGTGAGGCTAATGCCACACCAGTGTTGATGTAACCCAAAGTAGCAACTACTTTTTCGTTATTGATCAACTCTTGAGCAATTTGTACGCCACGCTCATTTTTTGCTTCGTCATCGCGTTCAACCAAAACGATTTTGTTTCCGTTAATACCGCCAGCGGCATTAATTTCTTTTGCAGCCAAGCGCACACCGTCACGCATACTCACACCCATGGATGCGGAGCCGCCAGTAAATGGACCAGAAACACCAAGCTTGATATCGGCAGCGTAAGCGCCAGTTGTTAACATTGCCGCAGCAGCTACAGCAAAAATGTGATGACGAATATTCATAAAGTCTCCATGACTAAAAATGCTAATTAAATAAATTCTTTTTTAGGTACAACTTGAAACGAATAGCCATCTTACAGTTAATGTAGGGGCAAAAAAACGGTGTTTGTATTAGGGTTTTACATTAGCCCTGAAAGATAAAAGTCGTTTTAAAAAAACTTACGAACTTGAGCTTGTAAGCTCGGCCAGAAAAGATTGATGATGAGGCCAGCAATTACCAAGCTGGCAGCCTCAACTTTCCAGGGTGGCAAAGCCTCCCCCAAAAAGAAAGCAGATGCCCCCATTCCAAAGATGGGTACCAATAAAGGTGCTGGGGCTACCAGTGCCGCAGGGTGTTTTGACAGCAACCAACCCCAAGCGGCATAGCCAAACAAGGTATTGGCCCAAGACTGCCATAGGACCCCAACCCAAGCCCCTAAGGGAGCGGCTAAGGTCACATCCCACAAGTGGGCTACACCACCCTCAAAGATCAGCGCAATCAGTACCAACGGTGGAATCGAGAAGGCGCTAGCCCACACTACGTATGACAGCATATTGATCGAACCAGCCTGGCGACTCACCGTGTTCGCAATTCCCCAGGAGAGGCCCGCAAAGACCACCAGCGCCAAACCTAAGAATGTTGTTGTTGAATCTGTGTGCAGCGCAATAATTCCAAGGCCAAGCAAAGCGATACCAACTGCGACTGCCTGATATCGCTTGAGACCCTCTTTGGCAAACAGCATGGCAAAGCCAATGGTAAAAAATACTTGGGTCTGAACTACAAGCGAGGCTAAGCCCGGAGAAATTTGACTATTCACTGCGTAGTACATGACACCAAATTGCCCAACCCCAGTGGCTAATCCGTAAATACAGAGATTGCTCCAGGCTATTTTTGGCCTAGGCATAAAAAAGACTAAGGGCAATAAAACAAAGATATAGCGTAATGCGGCAAAGTAAAACGGCGGGAAAGATGCCAGACTATTTTTGATAACAACAAAGTTGGTTCCCCACACCGCAACAATGGCGAGCGCTAACAGCAAGTGACTTGCTGGGAGCCCAGCATTGGAGTGCGAGCCGCCTTGAATTTTTGAACTACTCACTAGTTAGCAATTCAGCAGCGCGTTGCGCAATCATCATCGTTGGAGCCGCAGTATTGCCAGAAGTAATTGTTGGCATCGCAGAGGCATCCACCACCCTCAGATGATGAATACCTCTCACCCGTAATTGTGAATCGAGCACTGCCATCGGATCATCATCGCGCCCCATCTTACAAGTACCTACCGGATGAAAAATCGTAGTACCAATATCACCAGCAGCTTTGATAAGTTCTTCATCGGTTTGATACTGCTTACCTGGCTTGTACTCATCAGGCGTGTAAGGCTTGAGTGCTGGGCTTTCTACAATCTTGCGGGTGAGTCGCAATGCGTCTGCAGCCACCTTGCGATCTTCATCAGTCGATAAATAATTTGGTGCAATCACTGGAGGCGCTTCTGGATCAATTGAGCTGATGTGCACACTACCGCGAGATGTTGGACGTAAGTTACAAACACTTGCCGTAATCGCATTGAAAGAATGTAGGTCTTCGCCAAACTTTTCCAGCGATAGAGGTTGTACGTGATACTCCAAATTTGCCGAAGGCTGATCGGGCGAACTGTATGCAAAAGCACCCAGCTGTGATGGCGCCATCGACATTGGGCCCGAGCGCTTAAACACATACTCCATACCAATTAACAACTTACCCAATAAAGAATTGGCCTTAGTGTTTAAAGTCTTGATGTTGTTGACCTTGTAGATCATGCGCAATTGCAAATGGTCTTGCAGATTCTCACCTACGCCAGGTAAATCAGCAACCACCGGAATGCCCAGCTTATTGAGGTGTGCAGCCGAGCCAACACCAGAGCGCTCTAGAACCTGCACACTACCAATGGCGCCTGCACTCAAAATTACTTCTCCTTGAGAACCAGTACTGTGATTACTGCAATGTACATCTACTGTTTTGCCATCTTTAATATATTGAACGCCGTAGCAATTTTTAGAGACGCCATCAATTAATAATTTATTAACTATAGCCTCGGTAATTACTGTGAGATTAGGCCGCTTAGCTGCATCACGTAAAAATGCTTTGGAGGTATTGAGTCGCCAACCTTTGCGCTGACTTACATCAAAGTAACCGACTCCAAAGTTATCGCCTTGATTAAAGTCATCCGATGAGGGGATGCCGGCTTGTACCGCTGCCTCCCTAAAGATATCCATGATGGGCCAACGCAAGCGCTGTTTGGAAACAGTCCACTCACCACCTTTGCTGTGCCACTCATTAGCCGCACCGTGATAGTCCTCAAATGATTTGTAACGACGTAATGCGTTTTGCCAAGACCAAGAGTCATCGCCTGTTGCTGCCACCCAGGAGTCATAGTCACCAACCTGACCACGCATGTAAATCATGCCATTGATGGATGAGCATCCACCCAGCACCCTGCCACGCGGATACAGAAGTGAACGGCCGTTTAGGCCTTTTTCAGCAGAAGTCTTAAAGCGCCAATCTGCCCTAGGGTTATCGATGCAATATAAATAGCCAACCGGAACATGTATCCAAATGTAGTTATCGTTCTTGCCAGCCTCAATCAGGAGCACGCGTTTAGCGGGGTTCTCAGTTAGACGCTTGGCCAACATGCAGCCGGCGCTACCGGCGCCAATGATGATGTAGTCGTAGGTGTTTGTTTGAGTCATAGTCTTAGCAACAGATAGATTTTGTTTGATCCTATTATTTACCAATACAAAAAATCAGGTATTCCTTGTCATTTTTGTTGATTTGATATAGAGTCATTATTGATCTAATATTAGATCATGAGAACTACCTTTAAAAAAGCTTTTGCCCAGTTTGTAAAAAAGGCATCCATACCTTTGCAGTTAGTAATTGAAATCAAGGTCGCTGAAGTTTGCGATAACCCTAGGATAGGTCAGCAAAAGCTGGGGGATCTTCAGGGGGTGTTCGTTTACAAGTTTCGCTTTAATGCACAAGAATATTTAATGGCATATCAATTTGATCACTTTGCTGGTGTAACTGAAATAACCTGGATTGAATTTTGCAAAATCGGACCTCATGAGAATTTTTATACTCAATTAAAAAAATCTATTCGCTTCAAATGACAACTTCAAGCCATTTCAATAAAGAAAGCAAGGTCTACATATGACTCAATATATGACTGCAGAGGATCTTTTTGCTCACGTGCGAAAAATGCCCTCAAAAGAACGTATTAAATTTTTCTCTTTAATCGCAATAAATGCCTTCCAAGAGACTGACTACACGCATGAGCAAGTATTTGGACACCTCAGGAATGCTACTTTTTCAGCAGAAGAGGCTGCGGAATTTTTAGAGATTTCACTTCCTACTTTACGAAGGTATGTACAGTCTGGCAGATTAAAGCCTACATCAATCATTGGAAGAAGCCAGTTATTTTCCAGCACTGACCTGAAACTACTAAAACAGAAAATCAATAAAGAGTAGTTAAAGTCCAATACACGTCTAAAATGTAGATATGCATGTCAATGAAAAGAACCGCACCCCCAAGAAAGAAGATCTTGATGAGGGGCCAAGCAAATCCGAGCTAAAGCGCCAGATGACTGAGCGCCAAAAGCTGGCCGAGGTTCTAGCAGCACTCAGCAGCGATGCTTTAAAGACCATCCCATTGGATGAGGCCATTAAGGCCGCCATCGCAGAAACGAACAAGATTAAAAGTTTTGAGGCAATTCGTCGCCACAAGCAATACCTTGGCAAACTCATGCGCTTTTTGGACGAAGAAGAGTTAGATGCGATTCAGAAGCGCTTGGATGCGATTCAGGGCGTTAGCAAAGCAGAGACTGCAAAGCTCCACCATCTAGAGTCTTATCGCGATCGATTGATTGCTAACGATGAATCTTTCACCAAGATGATTGAGCAATATCCCGATATGGATATTCAGAATATGCGCACCCTCATCCGTAATGCGCGCAAAGAAAAAGAAGCCAACAAACCACCTAAAGCTTTTAGAGAGATATTCCGCGTCTTAAAAGATATGGGCATTTAAATTAGCTCTGCAGCCTCTTTTAACTTATCAGCAAAACCCACTAAGCCAACCCTCTCTAATAGCTCGATAAATTCTTGAGCTGTTTTTGGGTACATCACACACGCATCTAGTACGGCGATACATCTTGATGACCTTAAAAATGTGTTTTGGCTTGCTCCCTCAGATTAAACGGCAAAGCATGAATTTGCGACACATCTAAATGCGGCATTCTTTGGGAAATCAAATCAGCTACTGCTTTCGCCTGGGCAAAATCTCTACCCCTCTTTTGAGCTTCTCTATCTTTTTTCTTGGATAACCAGGTTTTATAAATTACATAAGCCCTTGGATCAACTGTAGTCATTTCAGCCATCTTGCCGTTGACGCCAACAACTACCTCTCTAAATTTTGGGGCGCTTAACAACCAATCTGCCGTCGGAATTTTGACCGCCCAAATATCATCAGGCGCTCTACTTAGCGATTTAGGGTAACCCTCGTCCAGCGTTAAATCTTGCCTACCGCGCCTTATTAAATCAACCATATAACCCTCGCTATTAATGGCGGTATATTTTTGATCATCAATTAATTCAAAAGATTTATCTGCCTTCTTTAAGACACCCAACAGCCCTTCCTTTTGGATTGCTTTTGTGATGGCGAGTTTGATGGACTTTCTAGAGTCCCACAAAATATCCAAGTCTAAAGTTGCCACGACATCATTATCAAAACGCGCTGCACATTGGGTTTCATAGGCATACAAGGCATTGGTGCCAATCACCATAAAGTGATCCTTGAGGCCAGCTTTCTCGATACTATGCAATATATCAATCAAAATATTTGGCGCACGACCCACCCGGAGGGCGCGATTCACTGCAATAGCCTGCTTCAGCTGCATCTTTAGGGACTTAAGTCTGTTCTCAGACTCGAGCTTGCCCTTCATAAATTTATCGCGCACCTTTTCCATCCCCGAATCTCGAGGCCCCAAGCTATGCTGAGATCCCAGTGGCGATACATGAAGCAGGTAATCCGTACCATTGATGGTGCGCCACTTCATAGAGCCCCGATGAGCATAAGCTGCAGATTTTGCAGAGCCAACACCCTGCCAAACCTGCAAGGCATTGGTTAATTGCATCGCCTGGGCGTTAGAAAGGTCCGTAAAAGCCATATGACCTCAGTGTATCAATAAATCTTATTTTTCACAGTAAATATTGAAATTTATATTTTTACTGTGAAAATATAGGGTTATTTACTGACTAGAGTCACCCATAAGAGCTTTAGGTATTTGATTTAATTGAATTTTATTGAATTTTATTGAATTTTGAAATCATAAGAAATAGCAAAATACATATTAAATCTTCAGCTTGGCCGAAGGAATCTCCACTAAGCGATACATGTAGCTAGCAGAAATAGTGCTACACACCACAACTCCCAGCATTAGTCCCATTGCGAGTAGGCCACTCTCATGAGCGTGCATTCCAGAAGCAATGTAGAGCGTATTTGCTAACAAGATAAATGCAAAGTGAATTAAGAATGCACAGTAAGAGCGGGGACTGGCCCAAGCAATTGCTCGCAGTGTTGTTACTTTCAATCCTCGCGTTGCAGTTCCAACAGAGGGATAAGTAGTATTGCCCCACACAAATAATAGTAAGGCCACAAACCAAGCCAAGAAGTTACGCAACCATACTTGTTGAAAAGTGGAAACCGCAATAACCACCCCAATAGTAATGAGTGCAAACTTGGCTAAGCCTTGAATCTTCTTATCAGCAAAGTTCTTAGCGAGATTAGCCAGCACGCCAAGGCCATAAGAGCCGATGAAGTAAATGAAATAGGCTTCGTATTCAGCAGATCGATTGAAGTACAGCAAAGAGCTCACGGCAACAATGCTGATCAACCATATCAAGGCTTGATAAGAAGAAAAAGAAATGAGTAATACAGCCAGTACTGAGTACAGCTGCCAGTCAATTGCCACATACCAGGCGCCGGCAGAGATCGAGTCAAGACCTAGAATGCCCTGCAGAAAAAATAGGTGGGCAATAAATTGGCTCAGCGTCTCTTGCTCACCAACGAATTCATCATTCACCCAAAAGCGCGCAATCCAAGCGCAAAGAATCGTGAAAATCAAAGCGGCAATGTAGGGGGCAAATAAGCGTAAATAGCGATTGATGATCACTCGCAGCAAATTCTGACCACTGAATTTAGCATTTGCGAAACGCGTGAGTGACTGAGTTGCCAAGTACCCCGCCATCACCAAAAAGATTTGCACAGCATAACGACCATACTCAAAGAGCCATGTCATCAAGCCAGGCAAGACTAAGCGCGCATCTTCTGCTATCTGACCGTAACTAGATAGGTGATGCAGAATGATTAACAGCGCCGCGAAGACCTTGAGAAGATCAATTAAGAAAAGGGGTTGGGTTTGCTTCAAAACAGAAATGGACCAGTACTCAAATTAATAAAGAGTGCTGACAAGAGTAATTATTTGGATTTCTCGGGTTTTGCCTTGCCCATCAAAGAGGCCAGCATGGGATTGCTGCTGGCGAGCTCTTTTTTAGTTTTCGCAATACGCTCTGCAGCGCCGGGCTTTGGTGTCTTAGCAGCATTTTTCATGCGCTGTGCCGTGGTTAACGCCAGGTTCTTGTAGAGATCTGTTTTTTTCATTGTCATGGTGATTGAATTCCTAAATAGATCCCAGGATTACTTAGTTAATGAGCCCGCTGCTAGACCCAAGAACAACAATGACCAACCTTGCAAGAGTAATTCAATGGCGATGAGTAAGCCAGGCAACCACAGACTGCTTTCTGGATAACCATTCATGATGAGAACACCCATCAAGATAGAAATCGCAGAAGACAATACCAACCAAAACCATTCGCGGAAATGGCGATGCTGAAATGCAGAGATTAAACGCAGAAAGCCGGTAATAAAAAAGATTGCAGCAAGCCAGAGGGTAATTGCTTCGAGAGCGGGAATTGGGAAGGCCCAAGTGTAAACACCAGCGGCAATATACAAAACAGCCAATACCACTTGAATACCAACACTCTTCCAGCCGGTTGATTTAAGGGCATGGGCAAATTGCACTGCACTACCAAAGATCAAGAAGGCGCCCAATACATTAATAGTGACAAATGAAAACAATGTCTGACCAGCAATACCAATCATGCCCAAGGCAATAAAAAGAACACCCATGCCAATCAATGTGCCAGGCACTTTAGCTGCAGCACCCAGGACCGCGGCGCGGATCTCTTTAATTTGAGTCAGGGATAAATCGGTCATTTACAGGCTTTCGAAGAAAAATTGACTATTAAAAACTCTAGTAACTCTATTATCTCAGGGTTTTAGAGCATAAATCGAGTTCCAAGCCCCCATAGGCAGGGCTAACCCAATTCAAAAACGGGTATTCTTACTTCTTTTATATGGCTAGTAACTAGCCGCCAGCATAAGAAAGTATTGAATTTAGATGGATACCACTCTCACCGTTGTTCTTGGCATTGTTGCCATGCTATTGCCACTTGTAGTGGGTCGATTGGTCTGGAAGCGCTTTGATCAATACTTTGGTCGTAATGACGAAGCTTATATGGATACCCTGGGATATTTCCTCAAGAAATTGGGCTTCACTATTTTGATCGCCTTCATTCTCTTGTGGATTGGCATCAGCCTGGTATTCAGCGGCAGCCCCAATTACTAAGAGCAACTAAAAGAAGAAAAACCCAGGAACACCACGCAAAATGAATGATCAGCTACTCACGATTCTTAAGAAAGCAAAGCTCAACTTTGCGGTACTGGGAAGCATTCTGGTGCTTGCGGTCGTTGGCAAGATCACCAACCCGGAGTTCACCAACGGGATCTTCTTCATGGCCGATCAGCTGGTTTCCGAACTGATTCTGCTGTTTGTTGCAATCACTTTGGGCGCATTTATCCCAAATTTCAAGTTAGTAGTACTGGGTGCAATTGCCGCCTTTATTGCCGCAGCGATTGCCATTCAGACAGGTGTATTTACTTACCTGACGATTGACTACCTTTTTGCCGTTCTGATCGTAGTCCTGGGCTTTGCATCGATTGCTAATCTATATAGGCATTACAGAGAATTTCAGCTTTAAGGTCAGCCTTACTTATCCTTGAGATAACCCAACACATCGTTTATCTTGGGTAAATCTTGTTCCAAGAATGAATTAAGCTCTTTGTCTGATATGGCCTGAATTGACACCTCTTTACCCCTACCAACTGTATCGGTAAGTGCTATTGCTCTTAAGTTCTCCAAGTTTTGCCAAAGCACAGCTCTAGGCACTGAAATCTTCATTGCTGCCATGCAGCCATCCAGCAAACCCTCTCTTGTAAATAGCCGATCGATTGCCTTTTCTAGGCTGACAATAACAATATCGCCGTATGCCACCCTTGCCTTTTCAAACGCTTGATGCAATTCTTTTTTACTTACCCTCATCATCGCCAAGTCAATTGCATCTCGGCTAAAGACACTATCATCGCTCCATCGGTCTGCATTCGCCAAAATCTTACTAGCCACTAAATCAATTCTTGATAGAGTGACGATATCCCCTACACAATCTTTGTCATTAGGGGCGTCAAAAGCAATACGCCCCTCCGAAATAATTTCAAACTTAATATTGATGCCACCCACACGCAGCATAGCTCGAATGCCGTATTGATCTGTACGAATTTCACGAGCCAAAACCAGCTCTCTACCGCTTTTTGTAATAGCTGCGATTCCCTCTGGTCCCGTTAGCAATTCACGTAGAGCTCGATAACCCATAAGGTCCGAAACTAAAAAATCAATATCTACCGATTCTCGATACTCACCATTCATTAAAGCAATTGCAGTTCCGCCACCAAAATAACATGCATGATTTTTTAGAATTTGGGCATCAAGCCTTTGAAGAACCTCGAAAATTTTTTGATGGTGCTCGCGCTTAAACAAGTAAATTCTCCATTCCTTTTTCCGCAATCAATCTTTGCATTAGAGCTCGTTCATGACTATCAATTTGTTGCATATCTAGAAAGCGTTTATTACGCTCATAGATTCCCCTGGCCTGCTCATCAGTAATGAGTGTGTTGACGTCTAACTGCCAGGCCAAAGCTGTCAGCTGAGAGTAATCGCCAATCCGAATGCGCGTGCCTTCAGGTGTTAATTGATTTGTTGGCTGCCCTTCATCAGCAGCCAAGATCCCTAAATGGAGCCCAAGCGCGTGACACACCTGTAAATACGCGCCCAAGCTAACAGAGGTCTCACCTTTTTCAATTCGATGCAAAGTCACCCGTGAAATCCCCGCTGACCTGGCGGCAGACTGAGCGCGAACACCTAATGCCTTCCTTTGGGAGGCAATCTTTGTACCCAAATCAAGCTGCTGAGTTAGAAATGAATTGTTCATAATGTTTCTTATTATATACAAATTATGTATTTTGTAAACTTTAAGAAACATTAAATAAGGAATTACCACCAACTGTAATTAGCATCATGCCGATGAGATACCTCAAAGACTGGATCAAATTCTGGATCTCTAAACCACTTACTCATTTGTCGATTATTTCGTGTGCGTAGTCGATGGTCATATACCTTGCGATACCAGCGCGGCGCAGTACTGCTCATCGTCATCTGACTGTCAGAGTGATAGTGTGCAATCGCTTTTCGACCCAATACAGATCGTGGATCATGACGCGGAGATCGGACTCCTGGAATACGAGATTTCCAGTCGATTAAGACCCACTCATAGTCATGCTGCTGATTCTTTCTTCTAAATGTACGTGACATAACAAACTCCTTTTGATAGTTACGTCATGTCGATCTCCTTATTAGAATTAGTGGTTAGGACTTAAGCGAAGCGAGCAAGTAAAAATGAATGCTGCAATCCATGAAGAGTCGGGGTGTGGCCTTCATGCTTTAAAAATTGTTTCGTATTGAAATTTTAACGAAGTAAAAACCATCTTTAGTACATGGTTTGATTTAGTCAAGAAGGTAAATTTGATAAACCTAAAAATTAGACTATTAATTACTTTAGTTAAATTTGTAACTATAAGATTCTTGCTGACTTTTCAGCTGAACCGACTTTTGAGTGACCGATAAAAACCAAGCCATCACATCTATTTTTGGCTTGATATCCCCAAAGACATCGGGGTTCAATATGGCAACACACCAAGCTGGATTCTCATCTCGCACAGACTCATAGATGATTGCTTGAACATCAGTCTTTCGTGCCACTCGAGCAATCTCTTGGGTCTCGAGATAGCGATCCGGCATAGTCCAGAGTGCCTCGTCCTGGGAAAAAGGTGGGCGCCTTATATCTATAACTTGGCATGATGGTTCAGAACAAAAAACGGTGTGTGCAACCGGCCCCAGGCAATCTAGATCCACAGAATCTCTCAAAAAACGCCAGCGCCAATATCCCAATTCCGCGCCAGCAGTTCGAATAGATTCTGCTCCATAAAAAACTCCTGGGTCTATTTCAGATCGAAATCTTGAGCCCCCTCTTTTAGGGTGGTAGCGAAATGGAGTCGCAAGTAAATAATCTAGGCTTGATGTGCCAGGCCTCATCATTGGCTTGCTACCCTCAAGCAATGCTTCTAGGGTGTGCTGCTCATCTAAGTCGTCAACCAACTTCATTGTTGACGCAACATGCTGTGCCTCAACAATCCGCCAAACTCTTTCCCGCCAAGGAAAAGCTTCAGACGATACCGCGTGAGGAGTCCAAGTATTGAACGACACGTACCAATCCCTCCGTTGTTTGTATTAGGGTGATGGGCCTTGAATGAAGGCCGAGGTTCTCACTGATGAGCCATTGATGGGCAATCTGATCATCACTCACGATAGAGTCTAGTGATCGATATAAACGTACAAACAAGAGTGAAAAATCCCATTCTTTCCCCCCCTCCTTTAATTGATACGCCCCCTGGTATAGACGCGTAATCGTAGGAGGGCTCAGCCCAAGGACTTTTGACAACAAAGCATGAGAAATCTGTAATCTATCTGCAGCTCGAATGACTGCCTTCCCCAATACGCTGGCGGAACTTGGAATTGGCCTAATTTGATGCGCTGATGTCATGATTTTGAGTCAATGAATTTCATATGAAATATTATTACATATAAATTCCTGTTGAAATTAATGTATACATCCTGTGCGTTAACACATAACCTGCAACTATAGTCTCAATAATATCAATAGGTTAGCAAATGCCCTGCCCCATATGTTGCAAGTAAGCTACCCATAAACTGCATTAATCACTATAAAAAACACCATATGTTGCAAGTTTCAGATTTGGGCCAAAAAAAATCTGCCTCTTGGTTTTAATGAGACCCCTCCAAACGAGGAAGAAATAATTTTGAGATGAATGAAAAAGGTTTTGCCCCTGAAGCGTCCGGGAGATTAATGCTTGGGATTCGCAACTCGTCAACCTTACAAGTTAACTCATGGCTTTCGATACCGAGATAATTGGCGAGCGAAATTTCGCTAATATAGCTCTCAGTAAATTTATTTATTGAGTACTGAACAATCTGAGGTTCTTTATTGGCCATGATCGAATCCAAAAAACCCAAGCGCACAAGCAAGTCAATAACCCATTCCGGGGAATTAATTTGCGCAACCGCGTCATCCTTTGATGTCGCCAAAAGACGATTCAACTGCCTATTCACTACGTAGTCAATCACATCCCGCGCATCAACCATGACCCCACCCAAACAATCCCCGACAACATCTAATACCTCCAACTTCTTAGCCAAGACATCACGAATAATTGCAGCCTTAATATCAAGGTCAATGTTGTCCTGACTGGCAACCTTCCTCAACACAACTCCATGACGAAGCGAGCTTATTTCTTGGTAATACGTAGGCTTGAGATCAGCAGCAGCCCTATTTACTCTATCTAACTCCTCTCGGGACCAAGGAAAAAGTGGTGTTTTTGAAGGATCTAAATTTAAAAATTCATCAAGCACGCCAGCATCCACAATCAATTCAAAAACTTTGATTGGCAACTTCAAATAGCTAGCCGCCTTTTTTTCTGAGAAGATTAATCCTAGCCGAGCAAGGTTGATTAGCTTTTCATGATTTAAATTTTCCTTACTTAAACCATTTAATTTGAGGTATTTGCTAGAAATCCCAGTTCTTGTGATCAAGGTGTGTATTCCAGTCAAACCCGTCACCGATTCCAGTCCAAACCTGCCACTCATTCCAGCGGAAAGTAGCCCACTCATTCCAGTAGGGGTAGTCAGTAGCAATAAAGAAAAGCCCATCAAATGATGGGCCTCTGAGAGGGCTAACTTTTTGCCGGATTTTTCTTTCGCATAGACTCCCCTTTAATATCAATTCGATATGACCCGCTAACAAGTCTATCGAGAATCGCATCAGCTACAGTAGGATTTCCTCCGCTTAGATAGTCATGCCATCTTTCAACTGGCATTTGACTGGTAATGAGGGTTGAGCCTCTGCCTGTACGCTGCTCAATGACTTCTAGTAAATCGCTTCGATTGATTGGGCTCAATGTGGAAATACCCAGATCATCCAGTATTAGTAAGTCTACTTTTGCTAATTGAGCTAGCTTTTGCCGAAAGGTGCCATCTGCATGTGACATTCCAAACTCTTCTAGCAAGAGCGAGAGTCTTTGAAAAATCACACTTTTGCCTTGTCTGCACATTTGATTTCCGAGTGCGCAAGCAATCCAGGTCTTACCTCCGCCAGTGGGGCCAGTAATAATCAGGTTAGCTCCTTGCTCAATCCAAGCACCCATGGCAAGCGAGGCAATCAGGCCTTTATCCAAACCGCGATTCGTGCGATAGTCCATATTTTCTAGGCAAGCGTTCTCGCGCAGCTTAGCCTTTGCTAGCAATCGTTTGAGTCGCCGAGCTTCTCGGTGGGTATGCTCGTGATCGACCAGCAAGCCAATACGTTCCTCAAATGCTAGATCTTGGCTTGTAGGATTTTGTAACTGCTCCTCCAGCCCCTGGGCAATGCCCAAAAGCTTCATTTCATGGAGTTTGCGGAAGGTTTCTTGTAATAGCATGTTGTAACCCCTTTTAAAAATTTCTCAGTTGATGGCGCCTGCTTTAGTGGTAATAGTTAGCACCGCGAATATTGATATGGTCAAAATTGGCTTCTTGTTCTGCAGTTGCCAATGGATTGCGATCCATTTGGTTGGCAAGAATGATTCTTAAGCGACTAACTGACCTAACCCCCGCTTCAAGAGCAATTTTGCAGGCAGCCTCTAGTCGCAGTGCCTCATACTCTTCACATATCTTCTTTAAGGCGTGATGAGCACGCCAACCTTGCTCGCGCGCGCGTTTTTCTGCCAAGAGTTTTTCTAGAAATTGCTGAGTGCAGATGCCGATCGTTCCGGCCCAATCCAGAGCCAACCCATCATTCCACTGCGCAAGGTAGCGATGCTCTGACGGCATGTGCGCGGCATCGGTGATGATGCCTTTATCTTGTCGCACATGGCTAGCTACCCGCCTGCCTTGATACAATATTTCAACGGTGCGCACCGTTAACTGCGCCTCAACTACTTTTCGTGCCAGAGTGTGCGGTACGCTATATCGACAATCATCAAGTTGTACATGGTAATCAAGGCCAACTTGCAATCTGTGAAACTCGACGTACTCATAGGGATTTTCGGGCAAGGATTTCATAGCTGGGCGATCTACAGTTTCTAATAATTGCTTGCGATTGCCGTCTTGCTTTTGAAAGGGCCTGCGATTTATTTCTTCTAGTAGCTCGCTAATGGCAACATTTAACTCGCCAAGGCTCGTAAATAAGCGCTTACGCAAAACAAACATAATCCAGCGCTCCACAATTAGCACCCCATTTTCCGCCTTAGCTTTATCTTTAGGCTTGTATGCTCTTGCGGGCAAAATCGCAGTGTCATAGTGCTCAGCCATGTTTTGATAAGTACTGTTGATGATGGGTTCTGTGCGAGAAGCTTTAGTTACTGCCGATTTGAGGTTATCGCACACAATCACTTTTGGCACGGCGCCAATATGTTCAAAAAATTTGATGTGGGCATCAATCCAATTGGGCAGACTTTGCGACCAATTGGCTCTGGCATAGATGTAATTTGATGCCCCAAGGACTGCAACAAAGATTTGCGCTGTTCTCACTTCTCCCGTTTGGATATTGGCAATCGAAATTGTGGGGCCGGCATAATCAACAAATGCGCGTTCTCCAGCAGGATAGGTTTGGCGCATATAGCGTTTGAGCGATAGCGTATATTTCCGGTATTGCTCACAAAAGCGGCTATAGCCAATGCCATCTGGATGTTGCTCTAGATGTTCCTGATGCAGTATGGCTAGTGTGGCACCTTTTTGTTTCATCTCACAATGCACTAGAGCCCAATCGGGCTCAGCCTTACGTGGTGCATTTGGGTCCGCTGGAAATAGGTGACTTTCCAGTTCTGCATCGCTTAAATTTTCAGGTAGAGGCCAAGCTATTTTTGCTGCAATAAATCGCTTTATATATTCGCGCACGGCTTCTTTTGAAATGCCAAGGCTTTTAGCAATAGCGCGCTGACTCAAATCACCCTCAAAATGTAGGCGTAAGACGGCCTTAATTTTTCTCATACAAATTCTCCAATTGGGCATGTATTCAAACCAATGTAATTATGAAAACCCGTTAAGGGCTTGGGCGAGTATTGGCCAAATGCCGTCGCTGGTGGCGCGTAATAGCGCACACCACCCCAATCAAATGAAAGGTATTGACAGATAAAGAAGTGCGAGAGAAAATAATCCTGAAGTTGATGGACAATATTTGACTTCATGAAGTTCTCCAGCATTGCCTAAACCCCAAAGTTCGCGCTTTGGGGTTTTTCATTTGGCGCTTGGCATAGTACTTATGTCATGCGATCCTCCTGCATAGCGTTTCTGGTTTTAGCGATGGATGTTCGAGGCTTAAATACGTAGCGCCCCGGCCAAAGCGCTTGGGGGGTGCTGCCCAACAAAAGGGCAATATGCGTGGCGACAGTGTGTGCTGTGATCTGGCCACCAATGACCCTATGAACGACTTGAGGAGAAATTCCTAATTCCTTTGCAATATCCGTCTGCCTCTTACCTAAGAGGCGCAAGCGGTAGGCAATTTCAAGAGCATCCATGATTTATAGGTGATTTTTCATCATTTATGGGTTAATATTTGCTTTAAATATACATTTATTTTCTCTATTGAGACAATTTTAAATCTAATGAATAAAGAAAATCAAGACTTTTCGATGCCATCGCAATTAGCATTGGATGGCTTTGCTGGCCGCATAGCGCAGACTATTGTCCATTCAGGCCTAAATCAAACAGAATTTGCGGGCAAGCTAGGCGTTTCTCCTGGGTTCTTAAGTGATGTCGCCCGGGGAAATAAAAGGCCGGGAACGGAGTTTTTGTTTTCTTTGCGTAGCGTCTTTGGTATTTCGATCGACTGGTTGCTTACTGGCTTAGGCACTCGAACAGGGACAAGTCCGATTGATCTGCAGCTATTTAAAACCATTCAACTCCAAATTGCCCTTGTGCAAGCGGCCATTGAGTGCAATAACCCCTATGCAAAAGGCTTGCTCAACTTGCTACGCAATGAAAGCATCACCGACCTGAGTAATGATGATGCGCACTATAAGGACCTTCTGAACTCATTGGATACTGACGATGCCCATCTCGATTTGGCTTTGGGGCTTTATAACGGCTGTCTTGGCAACGCTGATACTGGCGCACGTTATAAGGATCTGCTCGAATCGGTCATTGCCTATTTTGAAACCAAACAGCCCCTAGATAAATTATCAGCACTAATGCGCGCGCATCAGGGTGGAGCAGTCCAAATCAATTTGAATCACAATTCACGCAATGCGGGTCGCGACTTTCACGAAAAGTAATTTTCCTCAGCACTCTTTTCAAATCTTCTAACCAACCCGAAAGGATTGCAGCATGTCACAAAACGAAGAATCAGTTGATATTAGTCAGCTCAATTTAGGGCAAGCCAATCGCAATGCAGGTCGCGATTACTATGAAATGCTCATTCCAGGATCAATCAAGCTGGTGCTAGCTACGCAGTCTCGTGAGCGTTTAAATGAGATGGCACAAGACAATAACTATCTTTTTAAATATCGATTTGGCTTTGAAGCAACCACACCCGTGCGCAAGCAAGTAATTGACATGCTCACAAGATATGATTTGAGTGATAAAGAAATCCGCATCCTCAAGCGCTCTGGGCAGCTAGTCATTAATCGCACAAAAGCCATATTGAAAAAACCTTCTCGCTGGATCACCATCTTTGGCTGGGCCTATGTTGTCTTTATTGGGTTAGTTGTATTTGCGAGACTATACGCACTGACACAAAATCAAGAGCTAGAAACCGCAGAGCACATCTTGCAGCTCATTTTGACTTATGTCATTTTCTCAATTGTGCTTTGGGTTGTACTTAGCCTATTTATTTTGCCCGGCCGAATCCTAAAACAATCTGGAGCTGATCGGGAAGATTTACCTCTCTAGCGGGTATTTCGCGGCATGAGAGATTTTCTGTAATAGCGGTCAAGAGTCGTTCGAGCAGAAAATATCAAGAGCACTTGTTTATGTTTTTATGGCGCTCATCAAACAATTGCATCATAGGGATGCAATTGTTTTCTTGAAGTCATTAGCGATGCGCCTCTTCCTAGATTTCAGTCATGATGCTTGCTTGAACTCGTGCAAACTCCGCTGCCCCATGTTCAAGGGATTGACTTGAATATAAAAATATTAAATTTATATTTTTCAATGATGAAAGTTATCTTTTTATAAAAAAGTTTCTTTAAAAACTCATAAACAAGGGTAATTACTGATGAATCTATAGGGGGGGGGGGTGGACCATAATGCAACATGCAGTGCAGCAAGAGCAAGGCAGGCTTTGTTTTAATGGGATGCAAATATCTCCGGGCCTGTATTTTCTGGGGCAACTTGACTTAGCCCTGCCAAACGAAACAACGGAGGCATTAGATTGAAATTTGACATCCTCATAATTGGTGAGGGACTCGCCGCCCTTTCTCTGATTTTGCATTTGCCAGGCAATTTAAAAATTGGTGTTATTTCTAGAAATAAATTTTCAGAATCTTCGAGCTTTTATGCGCAAGGCGGAATCTCAGCAGTATTCTCGACGGAAGACAATCTGGACAAGCACGTTCAAGATACGCTGATTGCCGGCGACGGAATTTGCGATGAAGTGGTAGTTAAGCAAATTATTGCAGATGGCCCATCGGCACTGCAATGGTTAATCGATGCTGGAATACCATTTACTAAGGAGGGTGGATTAATTCACCTAACCCGCGAAGGCGGTCACAGCGAAAGGCGAGTTGCGCACGTTGATGATATGACTGGCCGCGCAATCATGCAAAACCTCGTTCAAAAGGTTAGCATACTACCTAATATCGCATGGCTAAGGCAGCATGAGGTTTTGGAATTAATCACGGATGGTGAGGCAGTCTCCGGGGTTATTACTCAAAGCTTAATTGATGGGGAAGTCTCAATTTTTTACTCCACCAAAATTGTGCTTGCAACAGGTGGAATAACGGGCCTTTATCCATATGCCACAAATCCGAATGCCGGCAAGGGAGAGGCAATTGCAATAGCTTGGAGGGCTGGAGCTACTATAGAGAACCTTGAATTTATTCAATTTCATCCGACGGCATTTCTTATGGATGGCAAGGTTGTCAGCCTGATTACCGAGGCAGTCAGGGGTGAAGGGGGTTATTTATACAACTCGCAGAATATTAGATTTATGGAGCAATATTCGCCACAAAAAGAGTTGGCTCCGCGAGACATTGTCTCGCGCGCTATTTACTCTGAGATGAAAATTCATAATGCCCCCAATGTATTTTTGGATATTTCTCATAAAGGGCCTCAATTTGTTGAACAACACTTTCCCAACCTCACAAAGCTAACTAACGCCTATGGGGTCGATCTCTCCACTTCGAAGGTTCCCGTTTCTCCAGCGGCGCACTATACCTGCGGGGGTATTGCTGCAGATGTGGCTGGACGCACTTCCGTTAAGGGCTTATATGCGATTGGTGAGGTTGCAAATTCTGGATTGCACGGAGCCAATCGACTAGCAAGCAACTCCTTGCTGGAATGTGTCGTGATGGGACGAGAGTGCGCTAAATCCATCGAATCATCTGAGGGTGGACGAAGTAATAAACCGACCCCAGCTATACCAAGTCAGATTAATGCGCCATTAAGCGAATTCATTATTGATGAGCTAAGAAGCCTATTGTGGGCAAGTGCGGGTATTGTTCGCAATTCAAATGGAATGGCCTCGGGTGTAGACAAGCTTAAAGAAATTGAGATGCGACCTGCGAAATCACAGCCCTATGGTCAAGCATTGCGTAATCGCAATACATTTGATGCTGCGAGCCTGATTATGCAAAGCGCAATTTCGCGCAACGAATCTAGGGGCGGGCACTTTAATGAAGATTTTCCAAGTCAATCCCACCCCAATAAGACATCGATTGACGGCGTGAATAAATCCTACTATCAAGGCTAATCAGATGATAATTTTTATTCTTGGCGGAACTGTTGCGGGCTTATTGGCGGGTTTGTTTGGGATTGGAGGCGGGGCCTTGGTGATCCCTGTATTAATTGGCGTTTATAAGGCTGCCGATATGAGTTCAACCGACTCTATCCGTCTTGCATTTGGCACCTCTCTAGCGATTATGGCCTTTACGGGGCTATCATCATTTTTAAGCCAGCTAAAGGCTGGCAATGTAGATTTAGGGTGGTTCAAAAAACTCTATCTTGCCTCTGGGATTGGTGCATTCATTGGGGCTTTGATTGCCACGCAGATTCCTGGGGTATGGTTAACAATCGCGCTTACGGCAATGCTCTTTTATTTTGGAATAAAGCTTCTGGGGTTGCTGTCTGGCAACATGGAAGGCTCACCGCTTTTTGCACGTTTTTATGTTGTTGCCGGATTCTTTTCCGGGGCAACTTACTCGTTAGCAGGCCTGGGTGGCGCTTCAGTGATGACGTTTTACTTAATGAAGGTGGGTTTACCATTGCGCAAAGCCATAGGTACTGCTACAGGTGTTATTTTGCCAATTTCTTTGGGGGCTGTGATGGGATTTGGCATCACCTCGGGAATGCCGCATGATTGGCGCTGGGGTTATATTGATCTATACGCTTTATTGTTAATGAGCTTATGCTCAATTCCCGCCTCTAAAATAGGGGTGAAATTGGCTGGACTCATTTCAACCACCTACCTGAGAAAAGCATTTGGCTTATTGATGGTTGGGCTGGCGATTAAAACAGCAGTGGTCAGTCTTGTGTAGCCTCATAGACCTGCTCTATGGCGATCTTTGTAGTGATATTAAATATTTAAGGTTTAGATGGAAGCAATTAGCATTCAAACGTGGGAGCAGTTTATTGGACTTATTTCACAGTTTGACGGGTGGGTCTTTCGAGGTCAAGAAGATGCAAATTGGTCGCTAGATTCTTCTTTATCTAGGTATCTAGCCCAATACATTCCCGACGCAAGGGAGTGGCCGATTCGAGAAGAGCGGGCCCTGCGTATCTTTAGGCGCAAGGCTCATAATTTTCTAGATGATCCCACTGTGCTGGATGATGATTTGCGTTGTCTAGCCTTAATGCAGCACCATGGGGCCCGCACTCGAATGCTTGATTTTACCAAGTCGCCCTTTGTGGCGGCATTTTTTGCGCTCTGTGATGCCAAAAATGATTGCGCTGTTTTTGCATTGGATACTCCAAAACTCTGGAGAAGGTCCCCAATGCAAGATCCTGAGCTAACAAGATCCACCATTGATCCAAGGGCTAAGGGCAATTTTGCCAAATATTTTTTACCTAATGCCCATGAATTGCTATGGGTTGGCGAGCCTAGGCAAATGGATCGAAGGCTAGTAGCCCAGTCGGGTACTTTTGTGGTGCCAGGGGTATTAAATAAGACTCTTGACCAAATTATTGACAACTATCAAGCGGACCAAAGTTTGATTAAGAAAATTATTCTCTCGCAGTCCATGCGCTTTGAAGCTATGCAGGCGCTCTATCGTATGAATATTACCCATTCAACCCTATTCCCTGACTTAGATGGTCTTGCGCGATCGATGGCTTATGAGCTAGAAATGACATGGGTGGGCTATAAGAGCGATTAAGGCTGGTTCTTAGTCAGCAGAGTCGTTGATTGATCCTTCACAAATATTGGTAACATCACCCAAAATGATGTCTTGTTGAAAATTAAGAGTTAATCTTTTGGGGTATCCGCAATCTGTGATTGACTTCAACTAGAATAATTTAGGCTGGGGGAGTTTGATTCTTCTTGTGAGTTGCTTAATAGCCAATCAAAATTTCAATAGGGATAATTTATCGACACTCTATGTGGCGGGCTAATACAGTAACTGCGCCATGCGTCAAACCGAATCAAAATTAGACACTGTTTTTTTCATGGAGGGGGCAATATGGATTGGAGTACGCTCTTTGGGGCTTTTGGAGTTGGCGCAATTATCAAAACCATACTTGACACAATACTATCTTCTAAAAAAGATAGGTCAGCCCTCCAATACCAAGAAAAGCGAGAGGCTTATCTTGGGTTATTGGATGCCCTGCATATAGCGGCGATCAGCCCAAGTGACGAAAACAGTAAGACCTTTGCGCTTTGGCAAACTAGGGTATCAATTTTTGGGTCAGAAGAAGCTAGTAAAGCTGTGCAAGGAATAATTGATACAAATGATGGGCCGCGTGAAATCCGCCACATCCATTTCGACAATCTTTTAAGAGCCATCAAAAATGATTTATCAGTCTAACCTTTTAGGCTGTTTAAACATTACGCTGACCGACTTCTGATGGGAATTTAGTCAAAATCAATCACAGATTACGGATAACCATCTTTTGCAATAAATGCATCGTTTATTGTGGCGAGTCCCACCGGAATTACTGGACTACTTTCCAATGGAATGACTGCCAGCTTTGAATTGGAATGAGTGGCAACATTCACTGTAATACGCAATCAAGGCTATCGGGCTGATTTCAAAAAGAGTATCGTTAAGTTCCCCCATCTCGTCTATGCCAAACTTAATGATTTCATCGGAGATAAAATTGCAATTCGCATCAAACCAAAGACTTTTGTTTAGCACTCTATAAAGACCCTTAAACCTTGTCCAAAAGCTTTTATCGGAATATATATGCCGATTGTTGTCACTACGCAAAAAAGTTCTGAGGCCATTTGGCCAATCTGAAAAAATATTACATGCGGTATCTATTACATTTAGATACGCATAATTGGAATCAGAACTTGCGGAGTATTTCCTATTCAAGGTGAATGAGTTAAATGCGAACAAAATATCCAAAAATTGACCTAAAGGAATTTTTTCAAAATCACTCAATGGAAACCCCGATTTCTGCTTTAGCGTAGAGATTGGAATGCGAGCAAGCTTTAAATGAATAATCTGCATTAGATCAACATAGCTTGATGGAGCCTTCCTCTGAGACACACCAGTAAGATCTGCTCCACACCTGCAAGTTGCTACCCCAAGCCTGTTCCAACTTAATGTGTTTTTACACTTAGCACATTTTGTTGTCGCGATAATTCCGTGTCGTGGGCATACTAGGGCTAATGATAGATCCCAAAACGCGCTAATATATCCATTACTACCTATGCATAATGGGCAAACCCTAGATTTAATGGATAACCTTCTTGCATTATTTGCGCTAGAAAGATCGTGGCCAAGTAATTGAATTCTTGGATGTAATGATTGAGAAGTTTCTATGTACTTATACCGGTCCAAACTCTCTTGAGAAAACCCCAAAATCCCTGCAAGCTTTTTAACGGGTAAGTGCTTTGAATTAAATTGCTTTACAGATAGCTTTGCTAAAGGGGCAACTTCTGCTAAAGAGGTGTATCCATTTGCCTCCGAAATTCGCAGTAAATATCCAAATAAACTCTCATCCTCGAAAGGGGTCGGAGTGCGAACGAGCAATGGGAGTTGCTCACTCATTTCAAAATTTACCCGAAACCAGCTGATCATCCGAGCTAAAAGGGATTTTCCTGCGTGGCAAAACGTTTGGTAATTTTGCGCAGCCAATATTTAATGCAATGCCAATTTGCCCCTCAATATGTCTAGGCTGATAATTTTTGTCAAATGGGTTCGCCGTATCAGAAGGGGAATTGGGATCCCAAATTGATTCCTGATACGCCTTTCGCAACCCCTCTAGAGTTATTACTTTTTGCCCACCTTCTATTGCGCCCCACACTGCATATTTTAAAAATTTACTTAAATATCCAATTAAACCACCGGTTGCACGAAAAACCCTAAATCCCATATCCTCCTCATCAAGCCTAGGAATATCAAAATATCGGCCAATCGACCCCTGGAATGCACCCAGTATTCCAAGAAATTCCTCGCGATGCTCATCAATTCTCCAATCAAATCTTGGCATTAGCATGGGCGTAAAAAATCTTCCAGCTAGCTGTTCGTTTTGCTCCAATACTGCAAGGCCGCTAGGCAATCCAGCAACAACCAAACCACATCTATTCTCGTCAACCAAAGTTTTAAGCCAGTCAGCAACATGGTGCGCAACAACTCCATTTCGCCTGCTGCAAAAATGCTGGAACTCATCTATGACAACCATATTTGTTTTGGAATTTCGCATTAAGACTTTTAGCCGATTTGTTTTGGCAATTTCAGTCCCAGACTCATAACGAGGATCCCCCATCTTTTCAAGCATCAGCTCAGCTAAACCCTTTACAGTAGGATTGGAGGGTGTGACAACCTTAAGTACGGGGGTATACAAACCATCTTCCTTTCTATATTCAAGGTGATTTCTACAAAACTCATCCAATACCGTACTTTTCCCAGTCCTTGATTCACCTACAATCGCAACACATGCTGATTCTGGACTGTTAATTGTGTTGTGCATACAGCGCTCGATTCGAGCGCCTGCCTCAATAAAGGCCGAGTGCGGGACCAATGTACTCTCCACAATATATTGAGGCTTAATCATAGATTCTCCTTGTTCTCAGAGTGAACCTGATTCAGTTGTGAAGTTCGCTCGCGAACAATTGGCTCAAACTTTCTCTGTTTGCGATCTACATTAGAACTTTTAAAAGAAGATTTTCCGGGTATTGCCTCGGAAATATCCGACTCCCCTGGAATAAATTTTGCAGGTACATCCAGTACAAGAGGCGCATCCTCTTGCCTCAATATGCCGTCACCCTGGTATCGCGCGACTTTTGCTCTTTGTTTTTTCCTGCCTGATTTTGATTCGCCTTCAATAATTTCGGCAATAACTAGCTTTGCCTCCAAGTAAGATGAATCATCATTTTTACCAAAATTTCTCCAAGCATATTTCTTACACATCCTATGTTGAAATGTCGACAAGCCATTTGCATATTCCCCTTGCAGAGCTGGTACGATGAACATCTGCTTCTTATCAGGAGATAGAACCACAATAGATCCTAAATTGGACTCATCCACCCTGATATCCACCTTCAACTTATCCCCAAGACGTCTTCTGAGCCCAGTTAACTCGCTTGAGTTATAAAGCAACCCGCTAAATTCGATACCTTTATGGGTTAAAACACGTTTTTCAGTGTGGCCAAGGAGCGCGTCGAGTTGAGTAATATTGTCGGGAAGCAATATGTCGGATGAATCTATTGAATTCACCCAAACCAAGGAGGGACTCGCCCCTAAAGTTCGATGAGTTTCCTGATGGTAAACATCTGCAACCCATTTGTTTATAACTAACTTTAAAGTTTCAAACCGCACAACCGCATGCTTGACGGGGTCATAATCATCTTTCTCAAAGATATTGCTAAAAGTGGTGCCAGGATTACCATGAGCGACCTGAGAATTTAATGTCCCTAAAAATCGCTCAATCTTTCCTTTAAACCAAGGCGTCTTTCTGGCCGAATAATGAATTTCGATTCCGAGTGCATAACATGCATTTTCTAAGCTGGCACTATGAAATTCGACCCCATTATCGACAACCAACTCTCGCATAACACCATGACTATGCCAATCATTCAAAATCTCTGGAAACTCACTCCTTAATCCCACCTTTGGCAAAATTGCTGACTTTAAACACTGCGCTACAGTACGAAAGCTCGGCGGCTCAAATCCAATAACAATACCCAATATACTTCGCGAATAATCGTCAAGACACACCGTTAGCCATGGGCGACCTCGCGGAAATCCATTGCCGTCGACAACCATTAGGTCAAGTTGAGTATGATCAATTTCAGCCCTTTCTAGCGGAGCCTGAGTAATGCGATGTGATAGTACGCTTCGATACTTTTTATTAGCCGCCTCCCTTCCATCTCTTGCTAATGATCTATCAAAGGCTGGAATAGTATCTATTAATCTACGAATTAATCTTAATTCCGGGATCGGCAACACCATTGAATCCGGCCGAAGCTTATTCTCTCTTGCAATTTGAGCTCGAATTAAATCCAGCACTTGCTGAACATTTTTTTGTTCACGGGTCATGTAGAACTTATCTATCCCCTCTTTTGCAAGTTGAATTACTTCACCGGGATATCTTGGAGACCTATTTCCTCGCTTCTTTTCATTGACCCCCAGAGACCTTATATCTGATCCTGAGGCTATATATTTTTTCTTCCAGCGACACACGGTTATCCAGTGTGGCTTTTCAGATTCACCCAATTGACACGCCACATCCTCAATAACGGGTCTCATAGCAGTTTCGGAGGCCGGGATACTCAGCACACTAACTACGTATGCTCTTTTTCTCTTAAGGGCACACCATTCGCTCTCACTAAACTCATGCGCCAAAATTCTATTACTCACATCAACATCCGAACCAGATACCAGCCCATCCTCGAACCGCAGCTCCCCTAGAACATATAACTCTTGTAGTTTTTTTTCGGAATACTCCTTAAGCAAAAGGGTTTTACAGTCTTGCAACTGCCATATCTCGGAATTTATTTTAGATTTGAGGACGTATTTATAGGTCCCAATTTGAATGTTTGTATTGACCCTAAATGATGAACAGCTCACAGCGAAATACTCCCAATGCGTTCATCCCTAGAATCAGCCCATGTGAATAATGTTGACCCACACCATAACTTAACTTGATCAACATGAACCACCCCCTCAAGGACCAACCGACACATAACATTTTTACTAGAGGGGCCAGCAATACCTCCTAATATCTCACTCCACAAAACACCCGCCGGTCTTGCTAAAAATAAACAACGGGCTTGCTCCCGCTCCTCTGGACTGATTTCACGCCTACCAAATTTGAGGATTGTGACTGCATTTTTCAGTCTTGGATCACTCCCCATATCGTCACTACTCACCGTCTTTAGAAAGTAGCCGTGAAACAATAACTCTTCGGACAACATATTCAAACCTTTAAGCCAATTCTTGCATTCCAACTCTCGAGCTATTTTCCATAACTCTTTTTGGCCATTAATAACTACCAAAATATCTGGTCGCTCGATTTGTATTACCCCTTCGTATTCATAAACAATCTCTAAAGGGCGCTCAGCAAAAGACTGGACCAAGGGATCGCAATCTAGCAATCGAAAAGCGCATAGGTGGGAAACGCTCTCCCACTGCATCATTCGACCCATCTTCCAACTTGGAAACTTTCCAGTTGGCTTACTGTTAGACCTTTTAACTATCTCGGCTACCCTATCCTTACCTTGGTCTGGAAATCTAATTTGTCTTATTTTCATTTATTCCTCTTTAATATTGCCGGCAACACCTAATTAAATAAAAAAATTAGCGTCTAATTAACTTTGCCAAAATTGTCTTGGCTGTTACGTTCGTTTCTGATCCACCTAATGGCATATCTAATGCCGGTCTAACCACCTCAAAAACTCCATTTTTTAAGCTCAAAATCCCAACATGGGCTGGCAAGTTATCGATCCCATTTTTTTGATGGAAATTCTCAAATGCAATCCATTGAAAGTCAAAATAGGGCCTCTGCTTATCTAGCGTATTAATATTAATTTTTAACCTATTATTTGATTTAATTTCTACTACCCCAATTTTTATCGGACTACACACATCTCCCTGTATCAATATGGCGGCGTCCACGTCGAATGCGCTCTGAGTAGAATCATTCGGGCGAATCCGAAGATTTGGCATCACCTCAAATATTTCAGGATTGATAAAACCCGTCCAATTCTTGGGTGCTAAATTTAGAGCCATCAAAACTTGAGCCTCTGCACTTCTTTGAGCCTGAATTATATTTCCACGCTCCACTCTTGGCTTTGTGACTCCGATTCCTCTGGCTGTCTTTCCATCCAATACCTTTCTATACGCTACCCAAGCAGCCCTCAATTCGTTTCGCTTGATTCTGCTATTGACCACCCTGCTTGCCAAATCTAAAAAAACTTCTTTTGGAGCTGCTCTTTCAATTTTTTCAAGGGTATCCAAATTCTCTGCACTAATCTTATTTGCAATCGAATCAAAAGTTGGCGCCTGAATTCCCCTATCACCCAACACCTTAAGCAGTTGAGGATAGTACTTTCCCGCTCGGTAATAGCGCCATAGGTTACTTTCATGTATTGATAATTTTTTACTAATATCAACCAACCAGTCAGTGAAATTGCGATGGGTTTTATTCCAAATGTTGTTTTTTTCGACCTCCAAGATATAGGCCGCAACGGATGGCCACTCTCTAGCTTCATCCATGCTGAGCTCTAAAATCTGGTGAGTATTGAGGCTTTGATTTTTCATATTTACTTTTCCAATTTCTTTAAGTGTAGCAGGCAACACCTAAATTGTCAAGGTGATATTTAATTCAATACTCAAGGCGTCACTCACAAGAAGCTACATTGCTTGCGCAACAGAAAACCAAAAAAGCTCCTCCATTAATAACTTCGAGTTGCAATTTATGTGGTCAAAACATGCAGGTTATGCGGTAAAACTTGCAAGTTATGCGTCAACGCACATCCCAACAAGGTCATCACTGGAGAATTTCGATCAAACTTGATCCTTATATACATATATTGATATATAGAATCAATATTTAAGTATTTGTAGGAATAACATTAGCCCTAGACAATATGGGTCTATGTACAAATATGACCACATTGACCAAACCCTTGTAGATCAACGGGTTACCCAGTTCCGAGACCAAGTTGAGCGACGCCTCAACGGCACGCTAGCCGAAGAAGAATTCCGCCCTCTTCGCCTGCAGAATGGTCTCTACCACCAGCGCCATGCTTATATGCTGCGCGTTGCCATTCCATATGGCTTGTTGAGTGCCAAGCAATTACGCACCCTCGCCTTTATTGCCGATAAATACGATCGCGGTTATGGCCACTTTACGACCCGTCAAAACATTCAATTTAACTGGGTTGAGCTAGAACAGACACCTGACATCTTGGCAGAACTAGCCAAAGTCGAGATGCATGCCATCCAAACATCGGGGAACTGTGTTCGCAACATTACAAGCGATGCCTTTGCTGGTGTTGCCGCTGATGAATATATCGACCCAAGACCCATCTGCGAGTTACTCCGTCAATGGTCAACCTTACATCCCGAGTTTGCTCATCTACCGCGAAAATTCAAGTTTGCAATTAATGGTGCAAAAGAAGATCGCACAGTTTTGCTTTGTCATGACGTCGGTATTGAGCTAAAGAAAAACCCAGAGATCAATAATGGAGAATTGACTGCAGACATCTATGCGGGTGGTGGCATGGGTCGCACACCGATACTGGGATCATTAATTAAGCAAGGCTTGCCTTGGCAAGCTCTACCAAGCTACTTAACTGCACTCCTACGTGTGTATAACCGCTTTGGTAGAAGAGATAACTTATATAAAGCACGCATTAAGATTTTGGTGAAAGCCTTAGGTCCAGAAGAATTCGCACGCCAAGTAGAGGGAGAATGGGCTCAACTGCATAACGACACCAAGCAGAGTAAAGATAACTTCACACAAGCCGAGTGGGAACGCGTTGCTAAACACTTCACTAAGCCAAACTATAAAACCTTGCCGGCATTGAGCAATGCACAATTACAGTCTCATGTGGAATCCAAACTAGAAGCCAATGAGAAGATTGCATTTACACGCTGGCTAGAGCGCAACATCAAACCCCATCAAGTACCCGGTTATGCCTCAGTCATTCTGTCACTCAAACCCCATGGCACTGCTGCCCCTGGCGACGCTACTAGCGCGCAAATGAATGCCATTGCAGATTTAGCAGATCACTATAGTTTTGGTGAATTACGCGTCACCCATGAACAAAACTTAGTGCTAGCTGATGTTGAGCAAGCAGAGTTACTCAATTTGTGGCGCGCTGCTAAAAACTATAACTTGGTATTACCTAATATTGGTTTACTCACAGACATCATTGCCTGCCCTGGTGGTGACTTCTGCTCACTAGCTAATGCCAAATCACTGCCGATTGCCAAAGCCATTCAAGAACGTTTTGATGATTTGGATTACTTGCACGATTTAGGCGATATCACTTTAAATATTTCTGGTTGCATTAACTCCTGCGGCCACCATCACGTCGGCAATATTGGCGTTCTGGGTGTCGATAAAGATGGTGAAGAGTGGTACCAAATCACCTTAGGTGGAGAGCAAGGCAATGATGCATCTATTGGCAAAGTCATTGGGCCTTCTTTCTATGCCAATGAGATTCCGGATGTGATGACTAGCCTTATTAATACCTATGTAGAGCAGATAACTGCAGATGAGCCTTTTATTGAGACCTACCGCAGGCTTGGCGTAAACCCCTTTAAAGAGGCTGCTTATAAGAACGCTCAAAGCAAAGAAAAGCATAAAGAACCAGTAGCCTAGTGATCAAAAGAGTAGGCAAATAAATTACAAGTTATGAACAAACAGATTATTTCTTTTCCAAAAGATGGCAAACCATCCCTCATCGCAAATGAGTGGCAGGTATGGGATGGTGAGCGCGATGAGGGTGGCATTCCCGATCTAGAACATGCGATGCATCAAGTCTTAGCGCCTTTCCATTGGTGGATTACGTATCATAAGAATGCCGATGTCATTGAACGTGCCAATAAAGGTGAAATTGGCGTTTGGTTCGCTGCCGATGATGACATCCTCAAGCATGCTGAGCTTATTGAAGCTGGCAAGTCCTTATGGCCAGTAGTTGGTGCGCACTTCCCTATTTTTAGAGACGGTAGAAGCTTTAGTACTGCGGCCCTTTTAAGAGACCGCTTTGAATGGCAAGGTGAAATTCGTGCAATTGGCGATGTCTTAATTGATCAATTGCTACAAGGCGCTCGGGTGGGTTTTGATGCTTTTGAACTTCGTCCTGATCAAAACCTCGATGTTGCCCTCAAGCAATTTAATCTCTTCCCAGTAGTGACACAAAACAGCTGGCGTGATCAACGCAGCACCCACGAAGTCAACTAAACGGGAAATAGCATAGGCAGACTATGAGCAATATAAGCAAACTCGGTAAAGTGTATTTAGTTGGCGCAGGTCCTGGCGCCGCTGATCTCATCACCGTGCGTGGCGCGAATCTGCTAGCAAAGGCAGATATTGTGTTTCATGATGCCTTGGTGGATCCAGCCATGCTGGAGCTCTGCCCGCAAGCTATTAAAGAACCCGTGGGCAAGCGTTGCGGAAAGCTTTCCTCTGCACAACACTTTATCAATAAAAGACTAATTGATGCTGCAAAAAAATATCAAATCATAGTCCGCCTAAAGGGTGGCGACCCTATGATGTTTGGTCGTGCCGATGAAGAAATCCAAGCGCTTAAGAATCACAATATCGAAGTAGAAGTGGTGCCAGGTATTACAGCGGCATTAGCAGGCGCAGCGACAATTCAACAATCGCTTACTCTGCGCGGAGTCTCTCGTAGCGTTGCTTTTGTTACTTTGGCCCAGGGCACTGAAAATCTTGCAAATCAAGAAGATCCACAGCTGCCAATTCAAAATCCGCAAGCCGATACCTTGGTGTACTACATGGGTCGCAAAGATGCTGCAAACATTGCAAAACAATTGATAAAAAGCTCACAGTACACCAGCAATACACCAGTGCATATTCTGGAAGCAGTTAGCACCAAGAATGAGCGCCATTGGTCCAGCACGCTAGAAGAACTAGCTAATGGAAAGGCAAATGACTGGTTTGACAGCGCTTCGCCTGCGCTAATTATGGTCGGCGAAGCCTTACGAGAAAAGCTAATAATCAAACAAATTGAAGACTTACAGAGCTCTAGCGCCAAAATCAACAATAGCCTGCAAGACAGCCTCATCTTCACCGACGGCAGGCGTAGCGCTTAAAACTACATCGGGGAATTTTTCCTGGCAAGCAGATAGCAGCACTGGAAAGTCATTGCGTAAATGACCGCCTTGCCCAAAAAAAACGGGCACCACAACGATATTACGGGCACCAGAACCCACCAAGGAGGTAACGGCCTCTGCGAGGCTCGGCTGCATTAACTCCAAGAAAGCTAATTCGACTCGCACCTGAGGGTGCCGAGCCCTCCAGATCAAGGCTAAACGCTCAAACGGCTCACGCCAACGGCTATCACGGGCACCATGACCAAACAGAATAAGGGCTTTCATATCAATCTTTATAGAGCTAATGGCAAAGTACTTTAAATAATCCCAATTAAATCGTCTTAAAATAACTATATTCAGGAAGCTATTTAATTAGCACTCCATATTAACGAGCAATTGCACTTCTCACCATAAAAGACCTAAATATTTATGCCCTCTTTGGACGCACTACTGAGCCAAACTTGGTTCATCGCCTTAATGGCTACCGCTTTAATTGGAGCAGTCTTATCCGCAGTTCATCATGCGGAGGTCATTGCCCACAAGACTGGTGAGCCCTACGGGACATTGGTGCTAGCTATTAGCGTCACTATTATTGAGGTATCCCTGATTATTGCCATGATGTTTGCTGGTCATGAGGGCTCGCAATTTATTGCTCGCGATGCCGTCTTTGCTACCGTCATGATTGTGGTGAATGGCGTCATTGGTATCTGTATCTTTATGGGGGGCTTTAACCATCATGAAATGTCTTTCCGCAATGAGGGAACAAACTCTGCACTAGCAGTCCTCACCGCATTAGCAACATTCATTCTGGTAATGCCGATCGTTACTATGAGTACACCTGGACCAGACTTCACCAAGAGCCAACTTTCTTTTGCGGGCATTGCTTCTTTTGCTTTGTATGGCGCTTTTATCTTTTTCCAAACAGTCAGTCACCGCGACTACTACCTTCCTCATGCAGAAGACAAGAAGACAGATAGCGCAGTCCATGCAGATGAACCGAGCAACCTCAAAACTGCTGTAAGTGTTTTTCTACTACTACTATCTCTTGCGGTTGTAGTCGGTTTAGCTGAAGCTCTAAACCCAGCAATCGAGGCTGGAGTTAATGCGGCTGGTGCTCCCAAAACGGTTGTGGGCATTGCTATTGCGATGCTCGTTCTCCTCCCTGAAGGCTACGCAGCAGTCAGAGCGGCAAGAGCCAATCGTTTACAAAGTAGCTTGAACCTAGCCTTGGGCTCAGCCTTAGCCAGTATTGGCTTAACCATCCCTACTGTAGCTGCATTTGCTATATTTTTTGGCTTACCAATCAGTCTTGGTATTAGCAGCTTAAATATGACGCTGATGTACCTATCATTCTTTATTGGTGCACTCACATTGGCTATTGGGAGAACCACCCTATTGCAGGGCGTGGTACACCTGATTATCTTCTTTGAGTACTTGTTCTTGAGTTTGGTACCCTAAGCGCCCGGACATATGAGTACGAAAGTTCCCGCAAATCCTAGGAGCCTGCAATCTTTAAGAAAAAGCAAGGAATTAAATAAAAATTAATTTAATGCATTAATATAAATAGATTTTATAATCATCTTATGAGTAATTTACTGATCGCCTTCTTTGTTTCCTGCATCATTACGATACTCATTATTCGCACACAAAAACTTCACTGGCGCTTTACCGGCGACTCTCTGCTAGATGGGCCCCAGAAATTTCATACTCATTCCGTACCTAGAATCGGCGGGATTGGAGTAGCCTTAGGAATCATCATTGCTATATTTGCCAACGCGAGAGGCTCCCCCAATCAAAGTCTTGAGTACACCCTACTTTTATGTGCAGTTCCCGTTTTTGCAATTGGACTAGCAGAAGACCTCAGCAAAAGAATTAGCGTTAAGACAAGATTGCTCTTTACTGCAATCGGCGCTCTACTGGCTACGATCATGATCGGAGCCCAAATCCCGCGACTGGATATTCCGGGCATTGACTACCTTCTCACTCTCCCCGCCCTATCTATCCTGTTAACCATATTCGCTATTACCGGCGTTTCCAATGCTTACAACATTATTGATGGATTTAATGGCCTGTCCAGCATGGTTGCAATCATCACCTTAATCGCATTGGGGTATGTCAGCATCGTCTTGGGAGATGGCTTGCTCGCCAATTTAAGCTTCACTATGGCGAGCGCAGTCTTGGGCTTCTTTATTTGGAATTACCCCAGGGGGCTAATCTTTCTTGGGGATGGCGGTGCCTACCTCATTGGATTTTGGGTGGCAACACTAAGCGTGCTGGTAGTTGCGAGACACTCTGAAGTGTCTCCTTGGTTTGCCTTAATGATCAATGGATATCCAATTCTAGAGACGCTCTTCACCATCTACCGCAGAAAAATTCATCAAGGGAAAAGTCCGGGACAACCCGATGGCATTCACTTCCACTCCCTAATCTTCAGAAGAATTCTGAACTCGAAAGTTATCAAAGATGAGAACGAATGGTTTAGTGCTAACGCTAAAACCTCACCATACCTTTGGATCCTGACGACACTATCTGTTATTCCAGCAATGATTTTCTGGCGCGATACCGCCATACTCATCGTATTTCTACTGCTCTTTACCTTAACGTACGTTTGGCTCTATAGCAGAATTGTTTCCTTCAAAACCCCGGGGTGGATACACATCGAATAGCAAGAATAGTTAGCGAGATACTGTTGTATTGTGGCCTAAACGGCGTGCTAGATGTAAGCCGCAAAATTGGGGCAGGCTAGATTAGATAAATCGGCAATTTAGGGTATCAGCGGCCACTCTATGCGAGTAGGCGCTGCTCAGGATTTATTTAAATCTGGAGCAAGTATGCCAATTATTATGTAGCGCGGAAGATGGCCAAAAACGGATACAGTGATGAGATATCTAGAGCATAGCAGATACGCTGGCCCAGATTCAACAATCTACAGTTACACACTAAACCCCGCCGTGAGTTTACCCATAAAGTGCAAGTAGTCCGAATTTGAATTGACATGCCGAAAAATAAACTCAGAAGGAAATAATTTAGACACTAGAAGCGAAAGAATGTCTACTTGTAGATATAAATCCAGAAGAAAAAGTTTCGCTATCTTGAGGCTACCCACAACTAACTAATGTAGAGGAAAACAGGGGGCTCTTCTCGCGCATAATCACCAACTCGAAGATGACAGACAAAATCCCCCTCCATCCTCACATAACCTTACGCCTCCAAAACTGACTAACCTTTCTGATATTTTTTATTAATAACGTCCAGACCCCGCCAATATTATTACGCCGCAGGACATCAATATCTTCCAGAGATTTGCGCACAATTGATTTTAATGATTGGTTGCTGATTCCCCCGACGCGCATTCGCACCATAACCTCAGGAATATAAATAGAACGAATTTTTTCAACCGCCAGAAATCGTAAGACCAAATCGTAGTCGGCAGCTATATGGTACCGCGCATCAAATCCACCTAGACGTTCAAAAATGGATCTACGAACATAAAATGTAGGATGTGGTGGCATCCATCCACACTGGAAGGATTTTTCATCATATACCCCCCCTTGCCAGTAACGAAGTACGTGATTGATATTTTTGCGCGCTACATACACGAGATCGCCGTACACAGCATCAACCGCAGGGTCCGAAAATGCGGCCGCCACTTTGCACAGCACTTCGGTATTTTGCAGAACATCATCAGCATGCAAGAAACCGACCACATCACCTGTTGCACTCTTGATGCCTTTATTGAGGGCATCGTATATTCCATCATCACTTTCGCTAATGAATACATCAAAATATTGTCTATATCTTTCTAATATATCCAATGAGCCGTCAGTAGATGCACCATCGATCACTATCAACTCTACAGCGGGATGACTTTGAGAAAGTATAGAAGCAAGAGCCTGCTCCAAAGTGTCCCGGCTATTGTAGACAGCTGTTATTACCGAAATTTTAATCAAGAGATTCTCTTTTAAGTTACCGAAGCCAGCGTACCTGGCGCAATATTGCTCTGGCCTTGAATAGCGCAGTTACATGATATCGCCCCAATGCTCGCTTGGAATCATAAAGGGACTCAAGAGTTACTAAGAAATGGCATGGATCAACGCGGAACAATATCAAAATCCTAACAATGACAGAGACAAAGACAACACGTGCCCAGCAAGAAATACTAATAGGTAAAAAATACTAGACTCAGGTGAAATCAAGGTTAAGTATTTATAAATCCTTAAAGATAGCCCTGCGGCAATAATACAAGGAGCCTCCCTTTTAAAAAGATAAATAACCATTAATGCGCTCGGCCAAGACATCGACTCAAGGTACTTGTAGTAACGTAAGTGAAATAATTCATTAAAACCAGTCCCTAAATAAAATAAATAAATAAATATTAACGCTAATACCAACCTTACCCGACTGCGAAGAAAAAACCAAATGGACAATCCCCAGTATATAAAAAGCTTTAACTCCTGAGTCAGCGTAACAGCACCATCATTCTTATCGGAATATTCCATCATTTTATATTTTAATGATTCAAAATATACTTCAAAGATATAACTGTCCATAAAAAATAAAAATACCAAACCGAAAATTGGTATTGCATATTGCCACCTTAACTCAAATTTTCTTGAGAAGATGTATGCGATTAACGCAATAGGAGAGGCGGCAAAATGTATTAGCGTTGCTATAAGAAAATTAATTGACGGATTTTTTTCGCCCGCTATCTTTGCAAACCCCAACATAAGAAAAGCACTTGCAACATATTGTCGGGTTAGAAAAAATACAATTTGCGGATCAATATAATTTATTGCTATAAATGCAAAATACAAAACCGCAACGAATCTAAATTTATTATCTGGAAACGCCAAACCATATAGTAATGAAAACGCTCTAAGAGTTACCGAAAAGTACAGAAACACCCAAAAATACTGGGTCAAAATACTAGAACCTAAGGCGTAGCTAGCAACTAGAGATAGGCCGCAAAATAAAGGCTCGAATGATTGGCAGCTTTGAATCCCAATAACGCCTTCATCAATCAGCTTTTGATAAAAAAGAAGGTATACCTCAGTATCCGCGCCATCCAAACCCCTTAGGCCCGCCCAAAATGATAGAGCAAACACCAAAAGAAGGGTGGCACTCAAATACAAAGAAGTGTCAGTCCGTATTTTCATTGATTGATACTAAATATTTCAACAATTGCATTACATACGAACAAATCTACGAATCACATTCTTTACAACGCCAGGAATATATTGTTGAATTAATCTACGCAAGGTAACCCTATGCGCTTGCTTCAATCCACCTCTAAAGTCAGGTCTTATAACTCTGACTTTAGAGAGAAGATTTTTTAATTCTTCCTCATAAATTTCATAAATTTCAAAAGGTTCCGGGCATTCGGAAGTATAAAAACTAGATAGGCGATCAAACTTTCCGTTTTCAAGTAATTGGAATTGATGGAAGTGATAAAAGATCAGCGGGGCACTTTCAACCATAAGGCTGCCACTCAAAGCTTTTCCAAAACGGTATTGGGCATAATTCCATGGCGCGATACCGGCACCCGGGTGCATTATGATATGACAACCTGAGTAAAGACTTGGCCATTCATCCAGGTACTTCTGGTCTCCCATCCGCCCATCTTCTAGGCGGTAGTAACACCATTCAATACACTGCTCACGCCAGCGCGAGAGGCAAGCCAGCCCTTGATCATCGCGTTTGAAACCGACCCACTCGACACAAAATCGACCGTTAACCCCTCTGTCTTTAAGGCGCTCGGTGAAACGGTGTTCGATGATGGCGATGGATGCATCTCCGATCTCGTCAAATATGGGTTGCACATCAGAGTAAAACAGAAGATCGGCATCAACATAGGTTAAGAGATCGATTTCTGGGTAGTTTTGCATTACGTACCAAGTAAAGCATGATGAGAGCGTCCAGCAGTATTCGGCCACGCCGCGGTCGGCCTTAGCCTTGAGTAATTCGTTGTCCTCAACTTCTATCAATGAAATGCAATTGACGAAAGGCATGTTTAGCTGTTCGAGAAGAATTTTAGTCTGATCGTCCATACACAGCACATGAATCCTCATCTCGGGACAAAATTTCGCTAAGCTGCGTATCATCGCTAAGCCCTTGAGGAGGTAGCCACTGTCGAACAGCGTGCAGAAATAGCGTTTGGTCATTGGCTTTTCTTTCTGCATACATAGGTGCGGGTGGCATGGCCGAGACTGCTAAAAGCGTCCAATCTCTCCTCGCTTAGTGTATGGGTGGCAATCAGTTCAAGGCCGTGCTTATCTAGCAGATTGAGAAACTCCGGTTCATTGAAATGAATCTCCACCGTTTCAACACCATAGGCATTTTTGCGATACCACTGATCGGGCTGCCCCCAAACCACTGGTGTGCGGTGGAATATTGCGTAGCGGCGGGCTACGCGCGCAGTTTCTTCAATGGCTTTTTTATACTCTGGAATATGCAACAGGCAGCAGCCCGACACCACGATATCAAAGCTACTATCGGCGTAATGTAGTGCAGCGGCGTCTTCTACCGCGAAATCTATGGACAGGTACCTTTCCCTTGCCAACCGGATAAATGCGTCGGAATAATCGCAGCCAGAATATTTGATCGGCAGTCCGGAAATTTCAACGACTTCAGAATAGAAACCGCTAGAACAGCCGACTTCTAGCAAAGTTGTGAGCGAATCTAAATTAGGCAAGGCGCGAATAGACTCTAAGAATATATCGAAGACATCGATTCGGGCTCCAGATCGATACTGGAGCAATTGCCGATCTACCAGTTCACGCTGCCTTTGAGGTAAAGCATCATCTTGCCAGGAATTGCGCAGGCGCCGGCCTTCCGCATTGACCTCTTCAACCTGAAGGCTGACATAATTAGAGGAAACGCCGACTTCTGGAAAAAGGTGGCCGCGTACTCGGCGTAGCACGCGCTTCAGGCTGGGAAAACGGTTTAATACAGAAATAATGACAACTTTCATTTTTACCTCATGTGGCGCTTGAGTATGGGCATTAATTCCTGCATCCGCTGCCTATAAGTATGCTCACGCAAGGTTCGTGCTTGGCCGGCTTGGGCGATGCTCGCCATCTCATCCGGATGATCGAGATAGTAACGGACCATCTCAGCGGCCTCTTCTTTACTTGAATAGGCAACGACTTCGCGGTCAATGTCAAAAAGTTTATGAAGGTTGTCCTTGCGGTCGGTCAGCAACATGGCCCCAACCCCGGTAGCCTCATACAGCCGCATATTGTTAGCGTTATTCTCCGCTACATTTATATGGCGATTCAACGTAATTCGACTGCGTGCGAGTGCGCGGTACATATTCAATCCCCAAACTTCGCCACCGTGTCGTTGGCGCATGGGGGAGGACGAAGGGAGGCTATCGACACCATAACCGAACGCACGTATCGTGGTACGCTCTGTCAAATATTCCAGCAAAGGAATTGCCCCGCCGTGGTGGCGGCTGATGCCACCGACAAAACTAAAGTCAATGTCCTTGTCCACATTACCTAGCAATGACAATACGCGCTCGTCAAAGCCAATGCGAAAATATTCAGATGCAACACCAAGCGCGCGTAAGCGATCAACGAAGTGCGGAAAAGACGTCAGAATCAGATCGTAGCCTTTAAGGAAGGATTCGGGCGGCAGAGGGCAGGCTATCTGGCCAACGACTAGGCGTACATGCTGCTTTAGCTCACATAGAACCTCGCTCGGGAAAAAAGATAAGTCTTGGCAGTAAAGAATATCTGGCTTTGCAGCCTTGATCTGGGCGATGGCTACATCCATTAGGCCGGGGAGGTCGGCTAGAAATTTCCCGAATAGGGGCACACGAAACAGGCGATGGGGAATCTTCAACGCCAACTGCGAGAAGGGGAGATTATTCGCGTTTGCCCAAGCTTGTTGCAGCGTGATGCAATTTACTACTAGATCTTGGGCTTCGCAACCCAATGAATTCAGATGGCGGCTGTAGAAATCCGAAGTACCGAAGCAGGCATTCAAAAGAGCTTGTAGTTGAGTCGAGTAGTCGGTCGCCGCCAATCCATTTTGTTGCGCGTAAAAGCGAGTCAAAAAGGCTGGGTAGTAGGTATCAACGATAACAATTTTCATGAAAGAGACCGGCGAAGTTTAAGACTCACATAAATAAGTCTTGGCAGCAGCGTCAAACATTCCACTAAAGAACTGGCTCGCCACCAGAAAGCCAAAACGGCAGGTAAATAATAGGGAGAGCGAACTGCGAAAAATTTATCTCGCAATCCAGAAGGCTGATATGAATTGCCGTATTCGTTTTCCGAAAGAACCGCTGTGGCTTCAGATACCAACAGCTTGTAGCCGGCATTGCGCACACGAAATGCAAGTTCGTAATCGGCCAAGTAGTGGGGAAGCCAAGTAGTCTTCATAGTGCCCGCACTACGGAAGGCTGCTATGGGATAGAGCGTACCGCGCCCACTCAAGGCATCGACAGGGTGAGGGCCCTTCGCTGTATCGCGGGGTCGCGTTTGATCCAGCTTGTCGCGTACTTTTAGTCTCCAAGTATCCAAAATCGCACCAATTGACAACAGTTGATCGGGAACTGACTCGTCGCAAATTACGCTGCCGACAGCGGCCGGAGCATAGGCACGGGCTGTATCGACCAGTCGCTGGACAAAATTTGCATCAAACTGAGTATCATTATTAACAAGCAGAACCCAGTCTGAAAGTTGACAATCCACAAGCACACGCTGCAAACCAAGCTCGATCGCCCCACCCCACCAGAGCGAGCCATCTCCCTTGAGGACGGTAATATCCAGTTGAGCATCTAGGAAGTCTGCAGAACCGTCAGTTGATCCGTCATCAATCACGATTAGCCTGAGAGGCTCATCTACCACCTGAATTCTCAAACAGTTAAGCACTCGCCTAGTGAATTCCAGGCGGTTAAATACGGGAACCAGTACGTGGACTGTCATTGTGTTTCTTTGATCTGGAGCTCGACCAAGATGCTGTCACCCTGTCCAACCATATCCAAAACGCGATTCAAGATGGCTAAACCAACAAATGTCGCCCGCTTCAACAGCCCTCTCAATATTCGTTGCGAGCTCAAAATAAGTGACTTGCCCAGATCGCTGGAAACGACTGGCGCAGCTGATTTCACCTCCCACATGGTACTCGGCATCCCGGGTTCAGGCGATTGGCGCACTGCCCGCAACTGAAGAATGGACCAGATGTTCGGGGTAATCGTTTTTTGGCGAATAACCCTGAAGCCATGACGTTGTGCGAAAACCTTAAAACCATTCGCGTCAAAGTGATGAAGGTGATAGGGAATATGCCAATTTATCCACTTTGCACCGGAAAGTCTTTGCCAAAAAGAACGTCTATTGGGAAAAACTAGTACGAGTCGCCCAGTTGGTTTTAGCCGCTCCTTCAGAGCGACCAAGGCAATACTGGGATCTGGAATGTGCTCAATTACCTGGTTGAGCACAATCAAATCGAAGCTGACACCTGGAAAAGGCTGATCATGTAGGCTGCCGATATGCACTCGAAGCCCGAGTTCGTCTGCAATACGACGGATATTGGGATCGGCCTCAATGCCATAGGCCTCCGCTCCTAACTCTTGAGCTTCCAAAAGCGATAAGCCGCTCCCACAGCCGACATCAAGCATGACTTGACCGCGAGACACCATGTATTGACCTTGGTTATTAGTTCCACCCCACCAACGGTACAGCCGAGCCCATGGTTCTGCGGCTTCCTTGGCTACTGCAACCAAGTCTGCGGACACAACATTCTTACGGGGGTAATAAGTGCTGTATAGCCCACCAAGCTCATCCTCCTGCAAAGCTGGAGAAGTCATAATATGGCCGCAGGCATTGCATCGAACTAGGGAGAACATGTCGGGACAACCATAGCGATCGTCAAAAACTGGGCGAACAGTTGTCGTCTCAATATTGGTACATACAGGACAGCATGTGAGACCTTTTCCGAAAGCGCGATTCACTTTTGTATTTTTTTTCATTTGCAAAGCTTTGTTTCCTGGGCGCTAAAGATCGACTTACCCAGCAATAATGATATTGCACGATAAGCTTAAAGCGGGTTATCAAATCAATTCGACAAGGGGGGCCATCTCAAAATAAATGCGCTTTCCCCGCACTGGATATTTAATCCTTCCCGTGGCGTCAACGAACTCACCATTTAAATATCGCATAGCGCCACCACCGTCGGGAGAAATTAAACAAGATTCCAGCAAGGCAATTTCTTCCTGACTTAGCGCAGATGGAGTGCTAGGCAGTCGCTCAGTTGCAATCGGTTGCCACTCGGAAACAGCTTGTCTTTCCTTGCAAAATTGAATTTCATGAACACAAACATTGGGAGAATTTTCCCAGAATTGAATAGCATTAAAAATGTCCTGCCTTTCCCAGAAGAAAGGTTGCCATGGGTGATATTCATCCTGGCACCAGATCGACATAAAAGACGAATTCGCATGGGCTTGATGTTGACGTTGTGTGTAGGGAAAAAAATGGAACTGGCCGTTGTCATTAACTACCTGCCAGATATGCTGATGACCTGTACCAACCAGCACGTCCTTTCCATAGGCTGGAGTTTCTAGATACCCCTTTTTTGAAATACGGCCTATTTCTGATGCGGCACTGGCCGGGTCTGGCACATGCTCAAGTACGTGCGAGCATATGGACAAATCAAAGAACTTATCTCTTATTGGCATTCGATTCGCAGAGCAGACTATCAACGGCCGATCCTCCACCACCGGCCGTGCCCGATGGATGCTTTCATCAGGAAAGAAATCTGTGAGCACTGAGGCTATTGGAGATGGGGCCGCCCCACAGCCAATATCTATCACACGATCAGTCCCCCCAAAATTTGGCATAACGTACAGAGATTGATACTCCCATGCTGAACGAGAAACGTATGTATTTTTTCGCTTTTCAGCTCGCCGCATCTCAAGACCGAATAACTTAAAGATACTATTTGTAAATTTCTTCAGCATATCTATCTCTAGATTCAGCAATGCAGCATGCAAAAATTAGTATTTTCGAAATAATCAAAGGTAGCATTTATTTGAAAGCCTTCAATAAAGAGCTTAAAGCTTTCTGGGCTCCAAAAATGGATATGCCCTTCCCAAGTATCGTTTCTGCCATCAGGAACGGTGATTGCGATCATCCCACCAGTTTTTGTTACTTGAATCATTTCCCGGACAATTTCGGCGGGATAGTCACAATGCTCAAGTACCTCCGTACAGAGAACTAGATCAAACTCTTTACGCCACTTCTGATCAGATAAATAGCCCGGATAGAATTCCAGATTTGCACCATGAGATCGAACCTGATCTCCGGCCGCAGTTGCCGAGTCAAGCCCGACAAGGCGACCTCCAAAGCCGGATTTACGCAATTCAGCTAGTAGGTGGCCAGTTCCGCATCCTATGTCAACGCAAGCAGCGCCAACCTTATCTCCAGTAAATAGATCGGCTACTTTACTAGCAACCAATCGATAAAAGTCGAGTCGACTCTTTACTAGATAATGTTGTAAAAGTTGTGGGTCTGCATACATTTGCTCAAAGACTCTTTCGGTGTTGGCCGCCATGAGCTTTTGGAATTGCACTGAATCGTCATGATATTTTTTAGAATCACGGTCTAACGCTTTAACTAAGCGACTCAATTGCCAATGACTATACTTTAAGATACGTTTTAACATTATTCTTTCGCAATGGCCCAAGAAAAATCCGCAAGAAATGTTGAGTACCCCTCAGGGGGCAATTTACCAGTTCTATAAAAATCAGCGTCTTCAATTTGAAATCTATATCCCCCTTGAAGCCAATCTGTTACTGTCCCGTTGGCGGAAAGAAACAGATTCATTGAATAGTAACCTCCGCGCAATGTCAACCTTGGGATTGTACAAGTCAACACAGTAGCGGTATCGAGACTAGGAAGCGGCAGTCCACCTGTTTCAGTAGATAAATGGAGCACCCCTTCACCCTGTAGAGTAGTTATACCTGCAGCAAGAATCAAATTGCTGCATTTCTCAGCAACGGGATTTACGGCGATATGTAGCTGCACCTCTTGACCCGACTTTAAGATTGGTAGTCGGTTACCCTCTGTATCTGAAAACCAGACATCGGAAATCCTCGCTCTGCCATCTCCCGATCTGGGGGCGCCCTCTAAATTGATGCCCTCAGATTCTCCGAAAAACGCGTGATAGTGTTCAATACCTTCCTTAACGTTTCCGTGAAAATCGACTCGCCCATCTTTGAGCACTAAGGCCTTAGTGCAGAGGTTTTCAATAGCGGCCATATTGTGACTGACGAAAAGTATTGTGCGCCCGCTTGATCCGATGTCTTCCATCTTACCCAGACATTTTTTTTGGAAAGCGATATCTCCAACGGCAAGAACTTCATCAACGAGAAGAATTTCAGACTCTAAATGAGCCGCTACCGAAAATGCTAATCGAACGTACATTCCAGAAGAATAACGTTTGACTGGGGTGTCAATGAATTGACTGATCTCCGCAAATTCGACAATTTCGTCGAATTTGCGTGATATCTCGCGGGAGGACATTCCGAGAATTGCACCGTTCAAATAAATATTCTCACGTCCGGTAAGCTCAGGATGAAAGCCCGTACCAACTTCGAGCAGGCTAGCGACCCGCCCGGATAGCCCGATCCAACCACCTGTGGGTGCCGTAATTCGCGAAAGCACTTTAAGCAGGGTAGATTTTCCAGCCCCATTGCCACCAATAACACCGATAATCTCGCCACGGGAAACATCGAAACTTATTCCCTCAAGGGCCCGAAACAAATCCCCTTCAACGCGCGATTGACTGTGACTCCAAGCGCCACCTACCGTTGCATTGGGATCTGGATTGCCACGGATTTTTGCCCACCAGCTTTGTAAATCACGATAAAGGGTGCCGTGATTGATGACGCCGAGCCTATAGTGCTTACTTATATTGTGGGCGTGAATGACTATGTCCTTTGCCATGGCTGCTTCCGTCATACCGTATCCATTGCGTTCGATTCTGCGCGCGTAAATAACACCAGACCAAGAATCAACAAGCCCAAGGTAATAGAAATATTGGCAAGCCAGATTGTAATGCCAACGCCTTCCGTGCCGAACATAAGGGCTCTAAGGCTTTCAATGGGTGCAGTCATGGGATTAAGATGGAAAAAGACACGGTACTTCTCCGGTATTTGGCTGAACGGGTAAACAACCGGAGAGGCAAACATCCACAACTGGATAACAAAACCGGTGGCGAAAGCAAGATCCCTAAACCGAACTGTTAAGGCTGATACGACCAACCCCACACCTATACCAAGGCAGGCAACATAAAACACTAGTAAAAGAACAATTGGCAACGCTTGCCAATACAAATTTAGTTCCGCCCCAGCTAATAGGAAGCCGATACTCACAACCAGTAGCAGCGCAAACTGGATAGCAAAGGCGACCATGCCGCTGATAGCAACCGAAATCGGTACTACAAGTCTAGGGAAATATACCTTACCAAAAAGCTGGGCATTTTTTTAAAACACTTCCGCATTATTGGTCAGGCATGCAGAAAAATATGTCCACACCACAATGCCGGAAATATAAAAAATAAACGGAGGCAGTCCATCCGTAGAAATATTAGCAATTTTCCCGAATATGACGAAGTAGGTGATTGCAGTTAATATGGGCTGTATCAGATACCAAAGAGGGCCAAGAATAGTCTGCTTGTAGAACGCAATAAAATCGCGCTTGAAAAACATCCATATCAAATCACGATAACGCCATACGTTTCCTAGATTTAAGTCGACTACTTTACTCCGTGGTGCGATGACAACATCCCACTCTTTTTCCCTTAATGAACTCTCTAAACTCATACTTGAAGAAACCTTAATGTTGCTTTGTTGAGAACCCCACAGATAGCATGAATATCGATTTCAGTATGGCCAACTGAAATCGGCAAACTTAGCTCTGTAGCATGTAGCTCGTCAGCAATCGGCCAATCGCCACTTAAAGTCCCTTGCATCGCTTTTTGTTTGTGGGGAGGAATTGGGTAATGCACTTCAGTCTTAACTCCATTCTCCAATAGCCAGGCACGCAATTCGTCCCGTCGGGCATGGCGCACACCGAAGATATGAAAGACATCGTATTCGTCATCCCTGCGGCGCGGCAGATTTAACCAGCTTGGGAGGTCTCGGAAGTAAATTTCTGCCATGGCGCGTTTATGCTGCGTCATCTCATCCAGATGGCGCAGCTTGACGCGCAATAATGCAGCCTGTATTTCGTCTAAACGTGAATTAACACCCACATAATTATTAACATACTTCTGTTTAGAGCCATAATTGCGCAAGTATAGTAAACGATCAGCAAGTGCATCATCGTTTGTTACAACTGCACCAGCATCCCCAATGGCGCCTAAATTTTTAGTAGGGTAAAAACTAAAGCACCCCGCATCACCAAAAGTACCCGTCATTTGACCTCTTAGTTTGGCTCCATGTGACTGAGCGCAATCCTCAATTAATCTCAGGTTATGTAAACTCGCAAATTCTCCAATCGCGTCCATACGGCAGCTTTTGCCGAAAAGATGGGTAACACAAATCGCACGCGTTTTCGACGTCATTGCTCCCATAAGATTTGCTGGGTCTATATTGTAAGTTTCAATATCCGGCTCAACCAAAACCGGCTTATGTCCTGCTCGCACAATAGCCAAAATAGTAGCAATATAAGTGTTTGAAGCGACTAAAATCTCACTACCTTTAGGTAAATCCAACGCCTCAATCGTGAGAATCAAGGCGTCTAAGCCGTTGGCGACGCCAATGCAGTGCTTGGCACCAACATACTGTGCAAACTCACTTTCAAATGCCCCAACCTCCTGTCCTAGCACATACCAGCCACCACGAATAACACGAGATGCCGCAGACTCCAGATCAGCCATATAGGCTGCATTTGAATTTACTAGGCTTTCGTACTCAATCATGCTCACCCTCCATAAGGTAAATCAATATATTCACTTCGATCATAGGTGTGAGAGGATAGAACCATCAATATCGAATCTGGGCCAAATGTCATGGTGTGCCAATCTTTAGGCTCTACCAACAAGCATTTATTAGGTTGCGATAATTCAATTACTTCTTCACTAACCCCATCATTCATATATATCGAAATGCGCCCCCTCATGGCAATCAGTGCTTGTCGCGTGTACGTATGGCGATGACCCCCACGTATTTGCCCATCTGCCTCATGAATCCAATACATCCTAACCACATCAAAAGGTAGTGCATTTTCTAAAACAGTCAGCGAACCTCGCAGATCTGTAAATGTTGGTAACTGTAACGTTATGAAATGTGATGTCATATATAACCCCTTAATCGCCACCAAATAAGTCGCGTGTATAGACTTTAACTCTCACATCCTTTAACTCATCGACTAAACGATTAGAAACAATTAATTCGGCACGCTTTTTAAATTCATTTAAATCATCAAGCACTTCAGAATTAAAGAATTCTTTTTGACCTAGGATGGGTTCATACACGATCACCTCAACACCTTTTGCCTTGAGGCGTTTCATAATCCCCTGGATACTCGATGCTCGCCAGTTATCCGATCCCGCCTTCATAATGAGTCGATAAATGCCAACCACTTTTGGCTTGCGAGCCAAAATATCTTGTGCAATAAAATCTTTACGAGTCGAATTCGAATTAACAATCGCCTGCATTAAGTTTTGTGGCACATCTTGATAATTCGCCAATAACTGCTTGGTATCTTTTGGCAGGCAATAGCCGCCGTATCCAAATGAAGGGTTGTTGTAGTGAGGACCCACTCGTGGATCTAAACCGACCCCCTCAATTATTTGACGGGTATCCAGGCCATGAATAGCTGCATAGGTATCGAGCTCATTAAAGTAAGCCACCCGCATCGCTAAATACGTATTAGCAAAAAGTTTTATTGCTTCAGCTTCTGTTGGATTCGTAAAGAGGGTTGGGATATCTTTCTTAATCGCGCCTTCTTTAAGGAGATCCGCAAAGACTTTCGCTCGATCAGACTGCTCACCCACCACAATGCGTGAGGGGTGCAAGTTATCGTAAAGCGCTCTGCCCTCCCGCAAAAACTCAGGAGAAAAAATAATGTTTTGACATTTGAGTTTCTTGCGCAGTTGCTCCACAAATCCCACGGGAATGGTCGACTTAATCACTATCAGCGCATTGGGATTGATTGCGATTACATCACGCGCTACCACTTCAACCGAACCCGTATTAAAGTAGTTCGTCGCCTCATCGTAATCAGTGGGCGTTGCGATAATGACAAAATCAGCCCCGACATAAGCCTCTTCTGTACTGAGAGTCGCCTTTAAGTTGAGGGTTTTGGTTTGAAGGTACTCTTCGATCTCCGCGTCCGTGATGGGAGACACTCGGCGGTTAATAGAATCAACCCGCTGCGAAACAATATCTATAGAAACGACTTCATGGTGCTGGGAAAGTAAAATTGCATTAGAGAGTCCTACATACCCAGTTCCGACAATTGCAATCTTCATGAAGACTTTCTGTTAATAAATGCTGATAGCTATTTTTTGATTTATTTAGTACTTAATTAAGCATGAGGCCCGCTAATGACCGATCTCACGCCAATAACTGCATGAGACCCAAGATCACAATACACCAACAGATGCGCTTTTTAGCATTAACACCATCTGGCGCGCTAAGGCTATCAGCAATCCTAAAAAGAGCCCACCCAATAGTCCGGCCGCCAAAGCCATGCGTTTTTTTGGCGCAATGGGTGTGTCGCTGGCGTAGATGGGGGCGACCATCCGGGTGGCCCGATTTTGATTGCTGGTTACGACATTTTTTAAGGCCGTGATCTCGTCTAATAAGTAGCGGATCTCATCGCGCGTTGATAGGTAACTTGCGCTCATCGCAGCGCCTGACTTGTCAGACCTAGCGACTAGGTCCTTTGCTTTTTGGAGACGCTCTTGATCATCTGCTAACTTGATTTTGGCTTCCTCAATATAAGGAGCCACAATTTGGGCCTGAGTGGTTTTAATCAACTCAAACACCCCTAGCGCACACTCCTGGGCTGCTTGCGGTGTTAGGCCAAAAGTCTTGAGCTCGACCACGCTCGCCACCCCCTTGGCAGGTGTCAACTTAATCGACTTACTAAGAGATACGGTGGCATTTGCCTGGCCTTGCAATCCGCAGGCCGCTATTACCTCTGGTGTATAACTGGTTGGGGAAGACAGGCGCGATATCAAGAGGGCTGGCTCCTCGATATTGATTCCCGGGGGATTGATGTTGTTGTTTGTAGCACCAATTTGCGCCATGGCGATTTGGACGCTCGCCTCATATTGCTTGGAGGTCATCGCTAGGTATGCAATAGACAGGGCTATTCCGGCAAGCCCGAAGATCGCAATCGCTTTGTAGGCACTTTTGAGAAAGCGCAGGATGTCGATGAGGGAGATATCATTATCATCGCGGCCATTAGGCGAAGAGTGAACTCCACTAGATCTGTCTTGCTGGCTCATGCAGTATCTTTTCGAAGATAAATTCGATAATTAATTATATTGAATTTTGAGTTAATTGAGACCTATTATCTCATTATAAAATTCACAGGTATTAATTACCTGCAACTACTTATTGGATACTTGATGATCCACCCAATCATCAGCTGCTTTTTTTTGAGCGCCCCAAGACCTATGGGCTAGATTAAAATCAAAAGCTAGCCAGAAATGCGCTTGTGAACCTAGATTTGGGTTGGTTTTTAGTGATTCGCCCTTTTATCAATGGTAGGGGATTAAATAAGATTCCAAAGATGCAGCCATAGGGTAGTGATATTGACCCCATCGTCGTTCCTTTGATGAAATTTTTTTGAACCAGTCATCTTATTTCGGCCAAATACCCAAAATACCCCTTTGAGCGCTAATCACCACCCATTATTCAACCCGGAAAGGATAAAATAACACCCACAGCTAATGATGGAAATAATTCTATGAAAGCAGTTCTTTTGGCCGGTGGTCTAGGCACCCGAATTTCCGAAGAAACCAACCTGCGCCCCAAGCCAATGATTGAAATTGGTGGAAAACCAATTCTTTGGCACATCATGAAAATGTATTCCAGCCATGGAGTTAATGATTTTATTGTCTGCTGCGGCTACAAGGGTTATCTCATCAAAGAATATTTTGCGAACTACTTTTTACATATGTCGGACGTAACCTTTGATATGCAAAAAAATAGCATGGAAGTTCACCAACGATTCGCCGAACCCTGGAAGGTAACCCTAGTAGATACAGGTGAAGATACGATGACAGGCGGCCGATTGAAGCGGGTGGCTCAATACGTTAAAGGTGAAGAGGCTTTTTGCTTTACGTACGGCGATGGTGTTTCTGATATTGACATTGGAGCCTCCATTGAGTTTCATCGCAAGCAAGCAGTGCCAGCTACGTTGGCCGCAGTCTATCCGCCAGGTCGATTTGGGGCTCTTGATATTGCGGATCACAAGGTCACTACGTTTAAAGAAAAGCCTAAGGGTGATGGCGGCATGATTAATGGGGGATTCTTTGTTTTATCCCCTAGCGTCATTACCCTGATAAAAGATGATTCAACTGTCTGGGAGCAAGGACCTCTTGAGTCTTTGGCTCGCGATCATCAGATTGCCGCTTTTGAGCACACAGGTTTTTGGCAACCAATGGATACGCTACGCGATAAAAATCACCTCGAAGAGCTTTGGGCCACAGGCAATGCTCCCTGGAAATCTTGGTAATGCAACCCGCTCAGGTTGACCCCGTTTTTTGGAAAGACAAAAAAGTCTTTCTAACCGGGCATACTGGATTTAAAGGTAGCTGGTTATCGCTTTGGCTTACATCAATGGGAGCCAAGGTAACGGGCTACGCATTAGCACCCAATACAACACCAAATTTGTTTGATGTATTGGCTATTGGCTCTCTGATTGAGAAATCCTATATCTCCGATATTCGTGATTTAGCTACTCTGCAAAAAGCCATGTTTGAGGCAAAGCCTGATGTCGTAATTCATATGGCAGCCCAGCCCTTAGTACGTTATTCCTATGCCAATCCAGTAGAGACGTACGCAACCAACGTCATGGGCACCGTGCATGTACTTGAGAGTACGCGTGCAATTGATACAGTTCGTGCCACTGTGGTTGTGACTACCGATAAATGTTACGAGAATAAGGAGTGGATTTGGGGTTATCGAGAAAATGAACCCATGGGTGGTTATGACCCCTACAGCAACAGCAAGGGCTGCGCAGAATTAGTAACTTCCGCTTACCGCCAGTCTTATTTCTCAGGCCCCAATTCAACCAATCAGATTGCCTCTGCTAGAGCGGGTAACGTTATTGGTGGTGGAGATTGGTCTGAAGATCGTTTGATTCCTGATGCGATCAAAGCGTTTGAGGCAAATAAACCATTGATGATTCGCAATCCTTTGGCAACGCGACCTTGGCAACATGTTTTAGAGCCCCTCTCGGGCTATCTCATTTTGGCTCAAGCGCTATATGGGCAGGATTCGAAGTTTGCCTCCGGATGGAACTTTGGCCCACGCGATGAAGATAATCGTTCTGTGCAAGAGGTGGTCGAGCTTATTACTTCTGGATGGGGTGATTCCGCTCGTTGGGAAAAAGAGGGCTCCGAGCAGCCACATGAAGCAAAACTTTTAAAGCTGGATTGCTCAAAAGCGCATGGACAACTAGACTGGATTCCCAAATGGAATCTAGAAGTAGCCACGCAAAAAATTGTTGAATGGCAAAAAGCCTTTCAAGCAAAAGTAAATATGCAAGAAGTTAGTCTTGCGCAAATTAATAACTATATGAATTCTAAATAACAAATACACAACAATGAATACACACACTATCGACACTAGAAAACTAGAGCAGGATAAATTACGTAAGCAAATTGCTGCGCTGGTAGATCAATATGCTGCGATTGAGTTTTCTCCAAAGGCATTTGAGCCAGGGCAAACGGTTGTCCCTCCATCTGGAAAATTAATTGGCACAGAAGAACTAAAAAACATGGTGGATGCCTCTTTAGATGGCTGGCTTACTACCGGTCGTTTTAATGAGCAGTTTGAAAAGAAGTTGGCGGAATTTATTGGCGTTAAACATGCCATTACAGTGAACTCAGGCTCATCTGCTAACTTAGTGGCTTTTTCTACATTAACCTCACCCAAGTTGGGCGATCGTGCGATCAAGCAAGGCGATGAAGTGATTGGTGTAGCCGCCGGCTTCCCCACAACCGTAAATCCAATTATTCAATTTGGCGCTATTCCAGTATTTGTAGATGTGGATAAGCACACCCATAACATTGCCGCCTCACAGATTGAGGCGGCAATTAGCCCTAAAACTAAAGCTATCATGCTGGCCCATTCGCTTGGCAACCCATTTAACCTAGACGTTGTAACTGCCCTTTGCAAAAAGCACAATCTCTGGCTGGTAGAGGACTGCTGTGATGCGCTCGGCACAACTTATAAGGGTCAGATGGTGGGCACCTTTGGCGATATTGGAACGCTCAGTTTTTACCCAGCGCACCACATCACGATGGGTGAAGGTGGCGCTGTATTCACCAATAATTTTGAATTAAAACAAATTGCCGAGAGTTTTAGGGATTGGGGGCGTGACTGCTACTGCCCCCCTGGTAAAGACAATACATGCGGCAAACGATTTTGCTGGAAGCTAGGCAATTTGCCTAAAGGCTACGATCATAAATATACCTATAGCCATTTGGGTTACAACCTCAAGATCAGCGATATGCAGGCGGCTTGTGCTTTGGCGCAATTAGAAAAAGCGCCAGCATTTATTCAAGCCCGTAAAGACAATTTTAAATTTTTGAAAGAGCGCCTTAGCACTTGTGAAGAATTTTTACAGCTTCCCGTGATTGAAGAGGGGGCAGATCCTTCTTGGTTTGGATTTCCGATTACAGTGAAAGAGGGTTCGCCCGTTTCAAGATTAGATCTAACTACTTATTTAGATCAAAATAAGATTGGTACAAGATTGTTGTTTGCCGGCAATTTGACAAGACAACCTTATATGGTGAATGCCCAATATCGCGTTAGCGGAGAATTAACCAACACAGACAACGTCATGAACAATACCTTCTGGATTGGTGTGCAACCCGCACTAACTAAAGAGATGTTGGAATTTGTTGTTGAAAAAATAGAATCCTATTTGGGCGTTAATTTTTAATAGCCAACACAGATATGAGCCAGGAAAAAGCATTTGACCCTAAGGTATTGAGAAAGACCGTATTGGATATGGCCTATGCAGGCTCAACCGTACATATAGGTTGCGCCTTTTCTATTATTGAAATTTTGGCTGTTTTATACCGGAAATATTTGAAGTACCCTGAAAATAATCCGTTAAATGCGGGTCGTGACTATTTGGTTTTAAGTAAGGGCCATGGTGTGATGGCTCAGTATGCGTGTATGCGTGAACTGGGGTGGTTGCCAGAAGAGGCTTTTACTCAATACTTTTCGAATGGTAGCGATTTAAAAGGATTATCCGATTCACGCATACCAGGTTTAGAGGTGACATCAGGATCATTAGGTCATGGGTTCTCAGTTGGGGTAGGACTGGCTCTTGGCGCAAAACTTCGCAATACAGCCCAGAAAACCTATGCTTTGGTGGGTGATGGTGAGATTAATGAGGGTCCAATATGGGAAGGCGCTTTATTTGCCTGTCATCATCAATTGCAAAATTTTATGGCCATCGTTGATGAGAACGGGTTTCAGGCTATGGGTGCTACCGACGAGATTCTCAACTTAGGATCTATTGAGGAAAAATTTGCTAGCTTTGGATTTGAGAGTATCACCGTTGATGGACATGATGAATCTGCTATTGATGGGGCTATTTCTGAACTTTGGGCCAGTCAATCCACCAGTCCAAAAGCATTGATTGCTAAAACCGTTAAGGGTAAAGGCGTTTCCTTTATGGAGAATGACAATATTTGGCATTACACCCGTTTGAGTGAAGATGCATATCGGCAAGCACTCTTGGAAGTAAATGGAGCCAATAAATGAGGGACGCATTTTCAAATACCTTGGTTGCCTTGGCTAAAGCAGATTCAAATATATTGTTATTAACTGGCGATCATGGTTACGCTCTCTTTGATGCATTTAGACGCGAATGCCCAAATCAGTACATCAACGCTGGAATTGCAGAGCAAAATATGGTGGGTATGGCGGCTGGATTAGCCCGAGCTGGATTTAAACCTTTTGTATATGGCTTAGCCGCTTTTATACCTGTGCGCGTAATAGAGCAAATTAAGTTAGATGTAGCGCATGATAATTTACCAGTGGTATTCATCGGGGATGGTGCTGGCTTTGTCTATAGCCACCTGGGAACTAGTCATCAGTCGACAGAGGATATTGCTTGCACCAGAGCCATTCCCAACCTGTCGGTATACTCGCCGGCCGATGCTCATGAATTAATTACTTGCATGACATCAGCCTACCAGTCCAATTCTGCTGTGTACATTCGGATAGGGAAATCAGATCGAGGTGAGGTGCACGCTACACCACTATCGCCCAACACAGGAGATTTATTAGCAATCAAACAAATACCTCATTCAACATTAGCCTTCATTGCGACAGGGTCGCTGAGTTCGACCGCATTGGCCTTGACTAATGCCCAATATTCCGGCGCCTCCATGTGGAGTGCCCCATTCATTAAGCCCATTAACGCGAATCAGGTTATTGAAATTTGCAAACAACATCGGCAAATCATTACCCTGGAAGAGCACTCCGTATTGGGTGGTCTTGGCTCAACTATTGCAGAAATCAGTAGCGAGCATAGCCCAAGCCATATTTTAAGAATTGGGGTGGAGGATCGTTTTTCTACCCACTGCGGCTCATATGAGTACCTGCTAAAAGAGCATGGTTTAGATGAAAGCGCAATTGCTGAAAAAATTAATCGCTTTCTGAGTCAAAAATAATGATGCTCATCGCTATTTTAGGCGCTACTAGCGAAATCGCAAAAGATGTTATTAGCTTCTTGGGTAGATACCTACAATACGAATTATGCCTATTCTCTCGTCGCCCCGAGCATACCTCTCAATGGGCTTCCAGTCTAAATTTACCGACGCAACTTCAATCTCTAGCGCTAGATGAATTCAATCACTCCCGCCATTTTGATGTAATCATTAATTTCATTGGGGCTGGCAATCCTCAGCGGATCGAACAGATTGGTGATGAGATTTTGAATGTCACACAGCACTATGACAATATGGTCATCAACTATCTGGAGCATTTCCCAAAATGCCGATACATTTTTCTGAGTAGTGGCTCGATCTTCGGTCCAGACTTTAAATTGCCCGTCGATAACCAATCACGCGCAAATCTTCAAAATAACATGCTATCGCCATCGAACTGGTACTCAAAAGCTAAACTGGCAGCAGAATGCGGGCATCGCTCACACAATCATTTATCCATAGTAGATGTCAGGGTTTTTAATTACTTTAGCCGCAGTCAAAATCTATCTTCTAATTACTTAATTACCGATATTGCAAGGGCCATTAAAAATCGACAAGTTTTACTAACAAATGAAAATAATATAGTACGTGACTATATTCACCCAAAAGACTTTTGCAATCTATTGATCACAGTATTGAGCTCAGCCCCATTCAATATAGCCCTTGATTGCTATAGCCAATCACCTGTTGATAAGTTCACTTTGCTGGATGCGCTACACGAGCAATTTAATCTTCAGTTTGAGTTTACAAAATTGGGCATAAATCAGAATCTAACCGGCAATAAGAGTAATTACTACTCGCTGAATAAGACGGCAGCCAGTCTTGGCTTCGTACCACAGTACTCATCCTTAAACGGCATCATGACAGAAATGCATGCCATCATGTCTGGCTTAACTCACTTTTAGATCAGATTTAATCTGATGGACGATAGCCCTAACATAATGATCTGCATCAAACAATTGCATCCGCTCACTCTGCAGAAATTTAGCAATTGCATCTTGATATGACTGATATTGAATGGAATCAATCTTCTTAAGAAATGCATGCAATGACTCCATGCTGTCGAATGCCCTGCGGTCAATGAAGCACTCTTTAGGAATGTAACTGGCTATGTTATTTGCACCCCAATATATGGGAACGCAACCCGCCATCATGGAATCAAATATTTTCTCAGTAATATAATTGGGTAAATTTTTTACATTTTCATAGCAAAATGAAAATTTAGCATTCAAAAGTACATCGTCTTTATTAGCTATGGGACCCACAAAGCTTGGAAATGGGCGACAACCAAACGCTTGTGAGCGCAATCTATTAACGCGTCGAAATAGCTTTTCTGAGGGAGTAAATGCAGGGCTGGGCTTATCCCATCCCAAACCATAAAGCTCGAAATCAGTTGGGTAATGAGACTCATACCAGCGAATTACACGCAGTCGCTCTTCATATAAATCATATTCACTAGAAGACTTAAAACGCTTATTTGCATTAATGAGACAAGAAAAAATTTGGCGATTCGCAAAAGTGGGGAAGGTTTGTTTTCGAACTTGATTGGGGACCATCAAAACAGTAGCGCTGGGCAACTTACCGATTTCTTCATTCCAAGTAAATACATGCTCGAATTGAAGGCAATATTCTTTATTAGCATTTAATGTATTGATAAGGGGATTTTCTAAGGCCAATAAATATTTGTTTACCTTCTTTTCGCTTAGAGCTTGACCTTCCAAATACAGCTCGAACTCAATATCATGACAAACCCCTCTATCTGCGGTGTTAATTTCTATACCAACGACCTCAAACTCCGCCCTTAACCGCCTCATTAAATAGGTGGGATTGTATAAATGAGTGGGATCAGTTTCTCTAAAAAGGGAGTTATCCCTATGTCCCACAGCAAAAATATTAGCGTATCGCATTGAACCCATCCAAAGTCTTCATAATGAATAACTCAGTCTTCACTTTGCACTTAGCCACCAAAGCGATTAGATTATAAAAAGAGGTGTGTGCACGATAAAAGGGGTCGGCCATATACCGACGTAATATTTCAAACCGCCTAGAGTCAATCACCAACCTATCTGAAGGTAGCAATTTTTTATATAAAAATTGGCGGTACAAAGTTACTAGCAAAGTATGATTTGGTAACTTATGTTGCTTTAAATAAGCTAAAAATCGTAATCGATCTTGTCTTGACTCAAAATTACTATCATTTCCTTCATGCAGTTGATAAATGCCCATGATGGCATTGATCCACATCATTTGACCTGTATTAGCCAGGTCTAAAAGCCATGCAACATCACTATATTTACCCATTTGAACTGAGAAACGAGTGCTACCTATTGCTGCCTTGTTATAGATATAAAAGGGGAAAGGTGCAATCCCAAGCTTATGCCTACCAAAATATTGCCAAGCTAAGACATGGGGTGTAATTGGCCCAAAATACCGTCTACTATTAATGAAAGAGGAGTGCTCAATTCCGTTTAAGTGCCGAACCCTGGCATTGCAGCCAAAAGCAATCGCATTAGGAAAGGCTTTTTTAGCCCCCCAGAAATCAGATACATAATTAGGTAGTACCAGATCATCATCATGAAGAAGTGAAAAATATTGACTATTCACTTCAGAGATACATAAATTAAAATGGTCAAAAGCAGAAAGGCATTGGCTATTATTCCGATAGACATAAGTCAAAGAAGATCCAAAACTCCCCAACAAAACTGAAAGCCCATCATTACTTGAATTATCAGAAACGATTAGCCTGAATCGCTGGTCAGATTGAGCCAGAATTGACCTGACAGCCTCAATAGCCTGTAGAGGACGATTGTGCGTAAGGAGGAATATTTCCAAAACATTAGGCATGGAGGATAGTATGCACTGTTTTATCCTTAAGCGATTCCCCTACAGAACTCTGACTGCCAATTAACTTGGTGATGACCTTTCAGCAGACGTAATATATTTTTCAAAAACTTGAATTTACAAGCACTGCCACAATAACAACTTGCAAATCGTCTAGGTATTTAATGGCACATAGAGCGCTAGAAAGGAACCTTCGAAGGCTTGATCTCAATGATAGTATGGTGACCTTAAATATTAAATTATGACCCCGTCTTTAAAATTAGCTTTAAAGAGGCAAATGAAAATATGTCAACTGAAATAGCGCTAACAATTGGAATCCCTACATATAACGGCGAAGCCTACCTTGCCGAATGCCTGGATGGGGTGCGTCGTCAAATTAATTGCGCTAACCTAAATCGAGTTGAGATTTTGATTTCCGATAACGCTTCCATCGATAAAACTGCTAGCATCGTTAGAGAATTTGAATCTAAAAATGACCTGCAAATTTCGTACCACAAGAATGAAATAAACTTTGGATTTGATCGAAATATTGATTTGCTTTTCAAGAGGGCGGCTGGAAAATTTGTTTGGCTACTTGGAGATGATGATGTGTTGTGTGATGGCGCAATAGATTATGCATTGAGTTTGATCGATAGTCATCCAAATTTAAAAGCAATACAGGTCAATTTTGATAAATATGACTCCGCCTTAAAAAATGTGATTGAGCGAATTGAAATTGAGAAAGATTCCTACTGTCAAAGTGCCAAAGAGTTCCATTTAAATTCAAGGGGGCGATGGGGTGCAATTTCATCTTTAATTATTAAAAGAGAGTCTTGGAATTCTCTGGATTTATCTGCAGCACTGAGTTCACATGTTGTATTTGCCTATGGACTTTTTGAATTACTTCTACAGGGCGATTCATTTGTCAGCAATAGATCAATCGTCAAAGTTAGAGACGGCAGTGAAAAAGCAGTAAAAATTGGTGATGGTGACTCTCGAATTGCAATCGCACTAGCATCAGGCAAGCTCTATAAGGCGATGCGCCAGATGGGGTATGAACGAAGTTTAGTTAATTGGTATCTTCGTCAAGATAGAAAATACGCCCTTCAATCAATTCCAATCGCAAAATTTTGGGGGATTAAAGAAAGGCACCTCGTAATACGCGATCTTATTAACGTACATAATGGGCCAAGTCTTTGGTTCAAATGGATCCCCTATATTTTGATTCCTGATCCAATATTCAAATGGTGCTATATAAATAAAAAAAAGGTAAGTTCAAAACTACGTCCCTACGAAAAAAAGTTCAAGGATTTTTTCCGAAAATAATATTAGAAGAAACTCATTTTTTAAAATCAGCTTGATCACTTTCTTATATCCCATGTTTAATCTCAGCTCATTATTAATTCCTAAAATAAGAAAAAACAAAAAAGTGATTATCACTTTCACTGGTGGCATGGGTGCTCAAATTCTAAGTGCAGCAATTTATTTCTCTATGCGGGATTCAGGTAATGAGGTTTATGCCGACCTTAGTTATTTTGAAAATCCAGCTGAATTAGCTACCGAAGGACAAGTAGGCCAAATTTCTCAGTGGGCATGGCAACTTACTCCTTTTGGGATTAATCCCTCAGACTTTAAAAGTTTTACCAATGGAAATATATTAAAAGAACATCTAATTGCTGATGGCCCAGATAAAATCTCGCTTGCTCTAAACGCCCTAGAAAATGATGCGACTAAACGCTATTTCTCCATTCAAAATATAACCAACAGCACCTTTGATTTGGGTCAAAATGATTATCTCTGCGCTCATATTCGCCGTGGAGACTACATTAATGTAGCTAGCCACCTCATGCCCAATGAAGTTTTCTTGAATGCTGCCAATAAATTCAATTCGTTATGCAAAACGATTGTTGTCATCTCAGACTCTAGAATTTCTCAAGAACTAAAGGATGGCTTTAATTCTAAATTTGAAAAATGTATTTTTCTGGACAGCATTGATGCCATCACCGCCCACTGTATTATGAGAATGGCGAGTGTTCTCATTTGCTCAAATAGCCAATTTAGCCTTGTTGCTGCAGCCCTCAATACAAGGGGGGTAGTACTTCTACCCAAAAACTGGGGGGATTCAGTTGAAATTGCAGCAGTAATTAACCGGCTTGGAAACTTCCAAATGCTATATACCTAAATAAGAGGTCTTACCAATTTACACAGAGATTAGAGTCTATTTAGATAGGCAGCGTAAGCCTGATTCATACCATACTCAAGTGATGCGGTTGGGTACCAACCCAAAGCATTTAATTTTTTGGAATCCATCCACTTCCTTGGGGCTCCATCGGGCTTACTAGCATCAAAGCTAATCTTTCCCTGATACCCTGTTGCTCTAGCTACTGCGGTAGCTAATTCAGCAATAGTGATATCACTGCCATAACCTACATTGAGATGACTCTCCATTGGAGATGTATGTTGATCATAGATGTCTCTATCAAGGTTCATCACAAATACTGATGCTGCAGCCATATCGTCCACATAAAGAAATTCTCTTCTAGGGGTACCCGTCCCCCAAATCACAACCTCTGGCGCATTGCTTACTTTAGCTTCATGAAATCGTCTAATCAGGGCTGGGATGACATGGCTGTTCTCGGGATGGTAATTGTCGCCAGGTCCATACAAATTGGTTGGCATGACTGAGCGGTAATCCACCCCATGACTTTGACCATACTGACGGTTATAGCTCTCGCACATCTTAATACCGGCAATCTTCGCCACAGCATAGGGCTCATTGGTAGGCTCTAATTTACCGGTAAGTAATGCATCTTCACTCATAGGCTGGGGAGCTAGCTTAGGATAAATACAGCTAGACCCTAAAAACAAGAGTTTCTTTACCCCAGACAGAAAGGCTTGATGTATTACATTGTTTTGCACCATCAAGTTGTCATAGATAAATTCAGCGGGGAAGGTATTGTTGGCATGGATCCCCCCTACGCGAGCTGCCGCTAGATAGACCTGATCAGGTTTCTCTGATTCAAAGAAGGCCTGTACCGCGGCTTGATTAGTCAAATCTAATTCGCTATGAGTGCGAGTGACAATATTACTAAAGCCCTTGGCTTGTAGATTGCGAACAATGGCTGAACCTACCATACCGCGATGGCCAGCAACGTAGATCTTTTGGCTTACCTCTGTTGGCATGTTTGTGCTCTTCTCTATCCGCTCTAAGTTCTTGCTATTACTTCTAATTCTTAATTCTCTTTACCCACCGCTACAGAGTAGCCATGCTTTTCTAAAAGTGCATGCTGCTTGGCTTTTTCTAAATCATTGGCCACCATCTCCACAATCATTTGATCTAAGGTAATTTCTGGCACCCAGCCCAGTTTAGTTTTGGCTTTGGTTGGATCACCCAAGAGGGTTTCAACTTCTGTAGGGCGGTAGTAGCGTGGATCGATCTGGACAATCACATCCCCAACCTTGAGTGCCGGGGCTTTATCGCCCTCAATCAAAGCTACAACAGCTTTTTCATTCTCGGCGGTACCCTCAAACTTTAAGGTAATGCCCAATTGCTTAGCACTACGGATAATAAATTCACGCACTGTGAACTGCACACCTGTGGCGATTACAAAATCTTCTGGTTTGACTTGTTGGAGCATGAGCCATTGCATGCGCACGTAGTCTTTTGCATGACCCCAGTCGCGTAGCGCATCAATATTACCCATGAAAAGGCACTTCTCCAATCCCTGAGAAATATTTGCCAAACCACGCGTCACTTTACGAGTCACAAAAGTCTCGCCACGACGCTTAGACTCATGATTAAAGAGGATGCCATTACAGGCATACATCCCATAGGCTTCACGGTAGTTCACGGTAATCCAGTAGGCGTACATCTTAGCTACGGCATAGGGGCTACGCGGATAAAAAGGTGTGGTCTCTTTTTGAGGAATTTCTTGTACTAAGCCATAGAGCTCAGAAGTCGAGGCTTGGTAGAAGCGGGTCTTTTTCTCTAATCCCAAAATACGAATGGCTTCTAACATTCGCAGTGGGCCCATGGCATCGACATCCGCCGTGTACTCAGGAGATTCAAAAGAAACGGCTACGTGTGACTGAGCACCTAGGTTATAAATCTCATCAGGCTGGCACTCTTGAATAATGCGGACCAAGTTACTTGTATCTGTTAAATCACCGTAATGCAAAATCAAATCAGGGTGATTGACATGTGGGTCTTGATACAGGTGATCGATGCGCTCAGTATTAAAAGAAGAGGCGCGACGTTTAATGCCGTGAACTATGTAACCTTTTTCCAGTAAGAACTCTGCGAGATAAGAACCGTCTTGACCGGTGATGCCTGTAATTAGGGCAACTTTTTGGATTTTTTTCATATTTTTGACTAAATGCGATTTAGCTAATTATCTGTATTTGTAAATTGATTATAAAGATTGGTACATGCTTTTAACAACCTCAACACCTTTAGTCGAAGACTCCCAAGCGAGTGCCTTTTGAGCTTTGCCAGGATCGGCGCGACCCACAGCTAAGTCCGTAGGACGAAACAAGCTAGGGTCCTGAATGACGTGATCTTTCCAATTCAGATTTGCCTGCTCAAATGCTACCTTCACAAATTCTTCGAGGGTAATGGTAGTGCCAGTAGCAATCACATAATCCTCTGGCTTATCTTGTTGCAACATCAACCACATCGCCTCAACGTACTCAGGAGCCCAACCCCAATCTCTTGCGATGTCCAAGCGGCCGAGTTTTAATTTCTCCTTGCTACCCTCCGCAATACGCTTCACAGCCCGAATAATTTTCTGCGTTACAAAACGCTCGGGGCGTAATGGGGACTCATGGTTGAACAAGATACCGGTACACGCAAATAGGCCATACGCATCGCGGTAGTTATTAACCAACCAATAGGCAGAGGTTTTAGCAACCGCATAAGGACTCATGGGGTAGAACGCAGTGTTCTCGTTAGCAGGTTCGCCATGGGTATCGCCGAAGCATTCACCAGAGCCTGCGTGATAGATTTTGATCGATTTATCCATCATTCGGCAGCCCTCTAGGATATTCAAGGTGCCCAAGGTAATACTCTGAATCGTTTCAGCTGGTTGCTCAAAAGATAAACCTACGGATGACTGACCCGCTAAATAATAGATCTCATCAGGATTGCCCTTGCGCAATGCTACTAAGACGCTCCGAAAGTCTTCGGGCACCATCGAGATGTAGCTAATTTGATCCTGAATACCTAACTTTTGATGGTTTGAGAAGGAGGATCCCTGTACATCCCTGGAAGTACCAAAAACTACATAACCTTTATCCAAAAGCAATTGAGCTAAGTAGCTTCCATCTTGACCACTGACCCCACAAATTAATGCAGTACGTTTATTTGAATTGCTGGGTTGATTCATCACTGGATTAGCGTCACTCATTATTTAGAGCGCCCATAGTTATCTTCAAAACGCACAATGTCATCCTCACCCAAGTAGCTGCCGGACTGAACTTCAATAATTTCTAGCGGGGTTTTTCCTGGATTTGCTAAGCGATGGGTTTGCCCCTGTGGAATATACGTGCTTTGATTTTCGGTAAGCATAATCACCTTGTCACCATTAGTAATCTCTGCGGTACCTTTAACCACAATCCAATGCTCAGCACGATGGTGGTGCATTTGTAATGACAGGCTTGCCCCAGGCTTTACCTGAATACGCTTCACCTTAAAGCGCTCGCCTTCATCCACGCTGTCATACCAACCCCAAGGTCTAGCAACCTTGCGATGTAAATTCTTCTCTTCACGCTTTTGTTGTTCTAGTTGAATGACGATACTTTTAACATCTTGACTATTGGTCCTGTCAGCAACTAAGACTGCATCAGCGGTTTCAATAATGACTAAGTTATCAATGCCTACTGTACCCACCAAACGACTGCTAGCATGAACTAATGAGTTCTTTGTATTGCTCAGCAGAGTATCGCCACTGGTAACATTTCCGTACTCATCTTTTTTACCTACTTGCCACACTGCATCCCAGGCACCAAGATCATTCCAGCCAGCATTGAGCTCAACCATCTTGATCGCAAATTGACTTGAGCTTGGGCACTTTTCAATCACAGCATAGTCAATAGATTCGCTCGGTATAACCTTGAAGAGCTCCTTATCAGGGCGCACGAAGTCGGTATCGGCCGATTGATCAATCGTTCGTGCCACCCAAGCGGTTTTGGCAGTATCTAAGATATCGGCCCGATATTCTTTTAAGGCAGCAAGCCAAGTGCTCGCACGTACTACAAACATACCGCCATTCCAAAAATAGTTACCGTTTTCTAAATACGATTTAGCTGTTTGCACATCCGGCTTTTCTGCAAACTGCTCTACGGTATATTCACCATGGACACCCTGGCTGCCACTCCTTTTGATGTATCCATAACCCGTTTCGGGTGCAGTAGCAGTGATACCCAAAATCGCAACCGTTTTCTTGGCTGTATCTGCCGCAACCACGGAGATACATTCTTGCAGCGCTTTAGAAAAAGCTTGACCATTTTGGATGGTTTGATCGGCTGGCGTCATCACCAAAATTGGGTCGACCTCACCGCCAGACTGCTCGCCTGCATACATGGCGGCTAATGTCAGTGCCGGGGCTGTATTGCGACCCACTGGCTCAAGTAATAGCGTTGCTTTAACCTTGGGAATTTCACGCAATTGGTCAAGAACTAAGAAGCGATGCTCCTCGTTCGTGACCACAACTGTTCTGCCCAACTGAATCTCAGGTGAGCCAATAGCATTTAACCTTTCAACCGCTTGCTGAAAAAGGCTCTTGGCAGAATCATCGCCAGAGAGCACTAAAAACTGTTTTGGAAAACCAGAGCGGGATAAGGGCCACAGACGAGTTCCAGAGCCGCCACACAGAATGACTGGAATTACTTCGGTAGCTGGAATCACTTGAACCATATCGAATGGGTAAAGCCTTTATGCTTTTTGTAAATAATCCATGATTTTATAGGCTTTATGAGCCAATTCGGGCTTTATTAAGGTTTACACGGATCCTGCGAAATTGAATAGAATTAAATTGAGCGCAAGATAGCACTCTTAAAGTCCACTGTTGTTGACTAGCCTTGAAGATATAAGGCGGTTAAAGCTGGTTTTGAAATTAAATTATTGGAGTCAAAAAATGTCTACAAGCAATATCCCAAAAATCAACGTCCGCAATTCAGTTATCGAATGCGCCCAATCCCTGAAAAAGGAAAATGCGGGCAAATATCACAATTACGGCATCAAAGATTGCATCGCTTCTATTGCAGCCACCAAGCAAAAATAATTACAAGTCATTGTTTTTAAATAGTTAATTTGGTCTATTGGGGTAGCGTTTACCAGTTAAGTTACTGTAAACCGCCCCAGCTATCACCAGCAATATTGAATCGACCATTACTGGGAAAAAAGCGTATCGGTAGTGCATGACATGCCCCAGGACCACAATTAAAGCTACTGCTGCAGCTGGTGGATGCAAACAGCGCAATACAAACATCCCCAAAATCGATAGGCTAGCAGCGAGGGGCATTGCCAATAAGGGCTCACTAACTAAGTGGATGGTTGCAATACCGATTAAGGCGGATAAGGTATTGCCTGCAATTACAGCCCAGGGCTGAGCCATCGGACTCCCTGGCAAGGCAAAGACAAGTAAAGCGCTTGCTCCTAGGGAAGCCATCAGCCACTCATCAAGTCCACTTAAATCGCCAAGGAACTTGGCGATAGTGAGTACTAACATCAAACCAATAAAAGCTCCTGCAACGGAGCGAATTTTCTCAAGCCAAGGCACATGCGGCTGATCCCCGCCAAAGTAAAAGGAGCAGTGCTTGAGTAGATTCTTGTATTGATGTCTCATGCTTTATCTATTGATGTTCTCAAGCAATCATAAACCTGCGCACAATTGAGTCAAATCCACGCACGCAATAAAAAAGCTGCCGAAGCAGCTTTTTTATTGAACTCCTAACTAATCTGGCATTAGGCCTTTTTAGCGTAAGCAGAGCACCAGCCTTTACCAGCAACTTGTTTGGCACCAAACAAAGAGCAACCGCCGGCAGCTGAACCAGCTTTGCCTTGGTACAGGGCGCAGTTATCGCACTGTTGACCAGCAGCATACTTAGCAAACTTTGCCTTGTCTACTTTTGAGGCATCAGCTTTGTAACCCAAAGCAGCAGCTTGTGGATCAGTTTCAGCAACCATGGCTTGAGCCTGAACTTTACCGTTCAAAGCCAAGGTGCAAGCACCAGCAGCGGACAAAATCATAAATTGGCGACGACTATTTTTCATACGTTCTCCAGAGAGTGAAATAGAACAAAGATTGCATCTGAGTGGATCATAAAACAGATCAAATTAGTCGACTATAGGCACTCTAAGCATCTGATTTGTATGACTATTTTGTTGAGAATTGTTCTCAAAATCAATTTACTGCAAATTTCTAATGCCAGCCCTTGAGATTCATGCAGGCAATACGCTGTTTTACGTGGATACCTGATCCTGATTCTGGATAGGATTGCGCACAATCAAGAGCATCTTGGCGAAAAGTAGCCTTATTATTTTTGGCTGGATCGGTATTGACGTCGGGATACAAAGAGCAACCCATCAAAATAGATCCCACTGCGAATGTAAAGGTGACTACCGTCAGATGCCAACCCAATTTAGATAGTGTCATGCTCTAGCTATTGCCTACCTTTTATCGAGAAGAGATAAAAACTCTCTACGCAAATTAGAGTCTTTTAAGAAGGCGCCTCGCATCACACTGTTCACCATCTTCGAGTCACGATCTTTTACACCGCGCCACTGCATGCAGAAGTGATCTGCATCCATCACGATTGCAACACCAATCGGCTTGATTTTCTTCTCCAGCATGTCGGCCAACTCAACTACTGCCTCTTCCTGAATTTGTGGACGGCACATTACCCACTCAGTTAAACGTGAGTACTTTGACAAACCAATGAGAGCAGATTCTTTGCTTGGTAATACCCCAATCCAAATACGACCCATGATCGGACAAAGATGATGCGAGCAAGCGCTACGAACAGTAATCGGGCCAATGATCATCAACTCATTGAGGCGGCTGACATTCGGAAATTTAGTCAGCGTAGGCTGCTCAACATAACGGCCATTGAATACTTCTTTAATAAACATTTTCGCAACACGCTGGCTGGTGTTCTTCGTATTGTGATCACTCTCAGTATCAATCACTAAACTTTCTAAAACAGCCTGCATCTTTTCTGCAACCTCATCCACCAAGCCCTCTAATTCACCAGGCTGAATGAATTTAGAAATATTGTCATTCGCATGAAAGCGCGCCTTTTGCGCCTCAATGCGTCGACGAATCACTACAGACAATGGTGTCCCAGCATCGCTCTTTTTTGGAGTGGATTTTTGAGTGGCATTCTTGGCAGACTTAACGCTAGAGGTTTTCTTAGCAGGAGCCTTGGCAACCGTCTTCGTAGGAGTTTTTTTAGTGGGCATATCTATTAGTTATCTCGGTGAATTTTGTAAGTTAGTTTTAGATCTATTAAATCTGGAATAAGATTGCCACTACGCAAGCCAAGCCAGCAAGCCACACTATTGATCGGGTGGTTGGCCAATCCGCTACATAGCAAATTAAATAAGCAATACGTGCAGCAACAAATCCGATTGCCAATAAATCAACCCTAGCTTGCGGTGCGTTGGCTACAGTGGCAATGATGACAGCGGCGAAAAATAAGGGAAGAGATTCAAAAAGATTAGCTTGAGCGGCATTGGCGCGCGCCCGAAATCCTGTCTGCTTCGCAAGCCATTGTCTGGGCATGCCATTGTCATAACCCTCAAATCCTTTTTTAGCAATTCCAGCAGCAACATAGGGAAATAATCCCATGAACAGCACACACCAATAAGCAATAGTCATGATTGCGCCTTCTTCTTGGAGCCAATGCGACTTTCTTTACCGTTGATGAGATTGTAAATATTGCTGCGATGACGCCAGATCAGCAAAAGACAAACTGCAAGCAGCGCAATGCCCATCGGCTGGAAACCAAATAAGAATACAAAGTAGATCGGACCAAATACTGCGGCAGCTAAAGCAGCTAAAGAAGAGTAGCGCATGAATGCCGCCACAATAATCCAGGTACCTAATGTAGCTAAGCCCAGAATCCAATTGATGCCAAACAAAATACCGCAGGCAGTTGCAACACCTTTGCCGCCTTTAAAACCGTGGAAGATGGGGAATAAGTGGCCCAGGAACACAGCGATGACAACACCACATAACAACCAAGAGCTCAGTGTTGAAGTCAGCGATTCATCGCCTAGTAGGATTCTGGCGAGCATCACGGCAAAAAAGCCTTTAAGTGCATCGCCAATTAAGGTCAGAACGGCGGCAAGCTTATTGCCGGTGCGCAGAACATTGGTAGCACCAGGATTACCAGAGCCATAAGAGTGGGGGTCGGGCAAACGCATGCACTTACTGACCACTACCGCAAATGAAATAGATCCAATGAGGTAAGCAATTGGGATGAGCAACAGGTCTAGAGTGAAATTCATGCTGCTATCTTAAACACTTATCTAACGAATTATTTTTGGATTACCAAACCTGGATCAAATGCTATATACTATTGCTATATACATAAGGGGAGCGCTATGTCCATAGCAATTAGCACAGTGTTTACCAATAATCGCAGCCAAGCAGTTAGATTGCCGGCAGAAGCCCGTTTACCGGATGAGGTGAAAAAGGTCATTGTCCGCATTCGCGGTCGAGAGCGAATTATTACGCCATTTGAAAACACTTGGGATAACTTTTTCCTAAATGGGCCATCCGTATCTAGTGACTTTATGAATGAACGCGGGGAGCAAAAACCAGTTAAGCGAGAAGACCTTTAATGCTCAAGTATTTACTGGATACCAACATTGTTATATATGTACTCAAACGCAGACCAGCAGAAGTGTTGAAGATCTTCAACACGAATGCGAGTCGAATGGCAATTTCAAGCATCACTTTATCTGAGTTAATTTATGGCGCGGAGAAGAGTCCCAACGTCGACAAGAATTTAGAGGCAATAGAGGAATTCATTAGCCATCTAGATGTACTCCCTTATGACGCAAAAGCTTCTCAACACTACGGCCAAATTAAAGCGACGCTTGAGAGAAAGGGTGAAACGATTGGTGAGAACGATATACATATTGCTGCCCATGCAATTAGCCTGGGGCTTATTCTAGTAACGAATAATTTACGTGAATTTAAAAGGGTTGCAAACCTTGCTCTAGAGAACTGGGTTGAGACCTAAATTTAGAGACATGCGGTAGTAATATCCCCTGGATTAGTAGCTTAAGAGCCCCTAGGATGATGCTGCTGATGAATCGATTTAAGACGCTCTCTAGCCACATGGGTATAGATCTGAGTAGTAGAGATATCAGCATGTCCCAAAAGCAGCTGCACTACCCTCAAATCCGCCCCATGATTGAGCAAATGGGTGGCAAAAGCATGGCGCAGGGTATGTGGAGATAAGGCCACAGGAATATTGGCAATCGTGGCATAACGCTTGATTAAAGCCCAAAAGGCTTGACGCGTTAAACCCGTCCCAGTATGACGACCCACAAATACAGCATCTGTAGTTTTACCTTCAAGCAATGGCGTTCTTGCTTCAGTCAGATAACGACGCAACCACTGCCCTGCTTCTCCGCCAAAAGGCACTAGGCGCTCTTTACCACCCTTACCATTCACGATCCGAACCACACCCTCATTTAAGCCAAGCGCCACCGTCTTGAGAGTAACAATCTCCGAGACACGTAAGCCACTGGCATACATCAACTCCAACATGGTGCGATCACGCAGTCCCAGTGGAGTATCGATATCAGGGGCATTGAGTAAGGCAGTAACCTGATCTTCACTCAAGGTCTTCGGAAAGCGCAGCGCCTGCTTAGCAGCGCGCAAGCCAATGCAAGGGTCACTCTTGACCAAATTAATACGAAGTGCATGACGATAAAAGCGCTTGAAAACTGTTAGACGTCGATTAGCAGTAGTAGCCTTATCCGCACGACGATGGGCTATGTAGGCTGTGAGATCTTTTTCTGTAACGCTGTAGAGATCAGCGCCAGATTCTTTAAAAAGCCACTGTGCTAGAAGGAGTAGATCGCGACGATAGGCTGACAAGCTATTCTGGGCTAATCCATCCTCAAGCCAACAAGCATCACAGAAGCGCTCAATGGCTTCTTGGCTTGTCAATGCAATCGACGGCTTAAGCAATAGAGTCAAGCCCTGTTCAACAGTCGCCATAAGCACAAATGTTTCTTCAAATTATTTTTGATTGAAGTGAAATTCAATCATCCTGTCGCTTTAAATCACGATAGAAATTTTCATGCGGGCCAAAGGTCAATAACTTAATACTTTCTTCATCCAAAATTCGATAGGCCAACAGACACTGTTGCTGTGAAAGTCGAAACTTAAAAACTCGCACGCCCAGTAAATCTCCGATCTTAGCCTCCCCAATAGATGGATCTAAACCAATGGCCCTAACCGCACCGTCCAACTCAGATTTTTGTTGCGGGTGTAATTTTTTTATAGCCCTTACAAACGAGGCCGTCAGAAGTAAGCGCATCAACTAAACGCATACTCACCAATGATTGGCTCTTGATCTGCAATCAAAATCTCTCGAATCATAGAAAACGGTAAGTCCGGATTCTCTTGAGCAACCCTACCAATCTGCGACCAGTATTCAATCTGCTTAGGCACCGAGCGGTGCTCAATTTGCCCATAAGCTTTAGCCTGTTCCACCAAACTTTCAGACAACTTAACGTTAATAGACATATTTTTCTCCTTGAGATAGGTCCATTATAGCTATATAGGTTCCAAAAAGGAACCAATTTATCTAAATCCGGCTAAAGAAGCTTTATGCCTTCACCACCAATTCTGAGTGGGGGATGGGTTTGCGAGAACTTGCCCTAAATTTAGTCACGGAAGTTATTAAAGCCTAAAGGCGCTTCTGTTACTTCCTTCTTAAGCAAAGCCATCGTCTCTTGTAAGTCATCCCGCTTAGTGCCAGTAACACGAACCGCATCACCTTGGATGCTAGCTTGAACTTTGATCTTACTATCTTTAATGATGCGTACTACTTTTTTAGATAACTCAGAAGTAATGCCCTTCTGAATCTTCATGGTTTGCTTGCGCTTATCGCCACCAATAGTCTCAGTTTTATCATCCTTAAGATAACGCACATCCACATTGCGTTTAGCCATCTTGCTAATCAGTACATCGCGCACTTGGCCCAATTTAAAGTCGTCATCGCCAAAGAGGATCAAAGTCTCGTCCTTTTGCTCAACACGGCTATCAGAGCCTTTGAAGTCGAAGCGATTGGTGATTTCTTTATTGGACTGTTCGATCGCGTTTTTTAACTCAATCATGTCGGGTTCGCACACTACGTCAAATGATGGCATTTCAACTCCTTAGTTAATCTTGAGTAATCTTGGATATTCTGTTCTGGCAAATCTCATGGGCTTTCTGTAATTTTGAAGCAGAAAGACCGCAGAAAATACGATTGCGAATAAGATTGTGGCATGAACTCCGCACAAAATGCGCCCACCTCGCCAAAATTGACGCCCAATATGGCGTTAAAGTACCGCAACACCTTTGGCTTTGAGGTATGCGCGGAATCAGCCTATGAGATCACTGCTGCAGAACAAATTCCGAAGGTGATGCAGCAAATTGCAGAGCAGAAATTACCTTGGCGAGTTCTTGGCGGAGGAAGTAATGTCATTTTGCCCAAAGTCTTGCCTGGCGTAACCCTCCTAATGAACATTCCAGGACAAGAAATCACCCGGTCTGATGAGAGTAATACGGTGATTACGGTAGGCGCTGGGGTCAATTGGCATGACTTCGTTTCCTGGACCATAGAGCAGCAATTGCCAGGTCTTGAAAACCTTGCCCTCATACCCGGAACAGTTGGCGCAGCTCCCATCCAAAATATCGGGGCTTATGGCGCAGAAGTAGCTGACTTTATCGACAGCATCGAAGCTTTTGATACAGCAGCCCATGCCTTTGTCACCCTCCCGAAAGCAGCATGCCAGTTTGCTTATCGCGATAGCTACTTCAAGCAAAATCCCCATCGATTTATCGTGACAAAGGTCGCTTTTAAAATCCCCAAAGCCTGGGAACCACGACTTCAATATGCTGACCTAGCTAGACAATTTGCTGGTGCAGATACTAAGCCGACTGCTCAGCAAATTTTCACAGCCGTTTGCAATATTCGTTCACAAAAATTGCCAGACCCTAAAGTGATTGGCAATGCTGGCAGTTTTTTCCAGAACCCCATCGTTCCTGACAAGCAATACCTGGATTTACTACAGGTCCATCCGCAATTAGTTTCTTATCCAGACCAAACAGGTATGCGCAAACTGGCTGCTGGATGGCTCATCGATCAATGCGGATTCAAAGGTCAGACGGTTGGTTCTGTTGGCGTTTACAAAAACCAAGCTCTGGTACTAGTCAATCATGGCGATGGCACAGCTGAAGACATTCTTAATTTAGCCAAATCCATTCAAGACAAAGTACGTGAAATCTATGGCGTTCAACTTGAGATTGAGCCGAATATTTTCTAAAAAATTAGTCAATATTTAATGTAAGTAATTCTGGATATTGCCTCAGTAAAGCTTGCTTTCCCTGATTTAATCTTTTAATCCATCCTGGACCACGCGACAATGCATCAGACCATGCATCTCTCACTAAATTGGCATTACCACTCTCAAAAAGCACCTTAAAAATTGCTGCGGCTTGCCCAAGATCCTTATTTGCCTTTGATCGCTCGCTAACGGGTCGCTCACCATAAATAATTAATTTATGGACCGCGTAGCGTTCAGGCGAAGGAATATTAACAATACAAGCTCCTTCTTTGGAAAGCAAAACTGCTTGCGTTGTATCGATCAACGAAAATTCCATAAACTTCAGGCATTCCAATGCTAGACCTAGCTCGGGCAAAACTACAGGCCCACCGTTACGAGTTTGAGGGGTAACAAAATCTAGTCGCAACTCCGGGTCTTTTGGATTGCGATACTGGGCACCAGTTTTGCCAGAAAACTCTGTGATTGGTAAAAGGCCCATCTCAAGTGAATTCAAGGCATCGTGAACGGAAATTTTGACATTCGCACATAAGGCAATCGACACATTCTTACCTGCGTGAGCAAAATCAACATCCATCGTCAAATTTGATGAGAGCCATTTCACTCCCAGCATATTGCCCATAGCTAAAAAGGCGTGGGTCCCAATCAATATCCCACCAGCACCAAAGAAACCGTACTGATCCAATCGATTGATTACTCTAAAATGCTTAGTCAGCGCACTTGCGCAACCCAGCGCCTCAGCAGACTTTGCTAGCGCCTTGATTTTGATCTGCAAATCACCCGCTTTTACAGCATCATGCTTTTTAATCAAATCGAGAATCCTGTCATCCTCTGGTCCTACATAAGCCATCCGACCAGTACCATCTAGGTCCCTATAGCCGTAATAGATATAGGGCCTTCCCTTTTGCATTTGTTTATGAAACGCGCCCGGTAATATCCGAAATCGATCGATGCTCTGAATTCGTAATTGATCTTGCAACTCCGCATACGCTGTTTGCGCAGACAAGGATAGAGGGGTGTATAGATCTGATTTCATCTCGTTATTATACAGAAAAATAATTGTATAATAACCAGTAAGATTAAGTAGTTACTGACTTTGAATGGATAAGTCCAGTCGACACCTTACTTGATATTTGCAAACTCGACTTCCACTTGACCTTCTGCTAGCTGCACCTGGAATACCTCTTTCGTGTTGAGCTCCTTGGGGTTGCGTACTGCATGCATTGCTTGCTCCTCTTTGCTCAAGATGACTGCGTAGCCTCGCTCTAGCGTTCTTTGCGGGTTGAGCATTTCTAGTTGGGCTTGGTAGTGGCCTTGATTGCGCTTCCAACTCTCTACCCGCACACCCCATGCTTGATTGAGGCGTTGTTGCCAGCTCGCAATTTGCTCACGCATGCGATCAGGGTTTGGTAAAGCATGGCCTAGGCGCAATGCTAATTGATCTAGAGTTTGCGCTTCTCGCTCTACACGCTGACTCACTCTTTGCAAGAGCGCTTGCATGATGGCATCAAGCTCTTGCAACATTTGATCACGACGTGGTGCTGCCAACTCAGCAGCGCCTGTTGGGGTTGGTGCTCGCAAGTCAGCAACAAAGTCTGCAATCGTGACATCAGTTTCATGACCAACACCGCTGACTATTGGGATGCGCGATTGGGCAATTACATAAGCCAGCTTCTCATCATTAAATGCCCAGAGGTCTTCAATACTGCCGCCACCCCTCACTAACAAAATGACATCAACAGCATTTTCTTTTTCAGCAGCTTTGATTGCGGAAATAATTCCCGCAGGCGCATCCGGACCCTGCACTAGGGTTGGGTAAATCACAATCGGAATATGGGGGGCTCTTCTCGCTAAAGTGCTGAGCACATCCTTGAGTGCAGCAGCCTGTGGCGAGGTGATGATGCCAATGGATCTTGGATGGGTTGGGATCTCACGCTTAGTCTCAGCATCAAAGAGACCTTCTTTGGCTAATTTAGCCTTGAGTTTGAGGAAGGCTTCATATAGCCCGCCCATACCAGCACGTCTTAGGGTTTGAATTGTGAGCTGAATATCCCCCCTGGGAACATACATTCCCAGCTGAGCACTGACTTCCACCAAATCACCAGACTGGGGCATAAAACCGACCTGTCCGTTACGACCCCGGAACATTACGCAGCGGATTTGCCCTTCCTCGTCTTTGAGAGAAAAGTACCAGTGGCCACTGTCATAAGCCTTGAAATTAGAAATCTCCCCGCTCACCCATACGGTGTCAAAGCGCTCCTCTAAAGAGCTCGCAATGGCGCGGTTTAGGTCGCCAACACTCAGAATTTCCCTTGATATTTCCGACATTTTTTCTCTATTTCTACACAAGCACCTGGCTTAGCGGCCAATAAATATCCACAGAAGCACATTCGCCTGCGATTTAACCGCTAAAAGTAAGTAATTACTGACCCAAAACGTCTCATAAATCCAACAGATGATCTCTATCCTTTTGATTTATATCATAAATTATCACTCTCGATTTTGAGTGTATTTGCCCAAAATCGGACATCTTTACCATCAATCAAGGACTTACAAGCCATTTCCTAGAAAGTTTTGCACAGAGTTATCCACAGGCTGACTTTCAGAAAACGGGTTTTTAATTCAGCTAAAGTACTGAGCTTATGTACTCAATCTTACTGTCTGCTGGCTGGCCTATCTGGCCACTCCTCATCATCTCCATTATTGGCCTCGCCATCATGCTCGAGCGAGCTTGGTATTTGCGCCAAATCCACATTTTTCCTAAAGATAGCCTTGAATCTGTTTTTGCCTTGGCTAATGCCATTTCAGGGCAAAAAAAGGTTTCTGAGGACGAAATCACTGCAGTTAGCCAAATTTCCCCCGCAGGCTCGCTCTTTGCTTGTATCTTGCGCGAGAAATCAGCTGGCAGCTCAGCAGACTCCGCTCTAGAGGAGCTGCAAGCAACAGCTCAGACCACGTGGCTCAAGCTGGATCGTTATTTAGGTGCACTAGCTACCATTGCGACAGTTGCACCCTTACTTGGCCTCTTTGGTACCGTGGTGGGCATGATTGAGATCTTCGGCAGTCAAGGCGCAATTCATGGGGGCGCAGGCAGCCCTCAACAACTAGCCCATGGAATTTCTGTAGCGCTTTACAACACGGCATTTGGACTGCTCATTGCCATTCCAGCATTGGCTGCGTGGCGTGGCTTACGTGCGATGGCCAATCAGCGTCAGCATGAGTGCGAAGAATTTACTCGTCAGCTGTTTAAGAAGTTATATCCCAACTCCACCACTTCAAAATGAATTGGTTAAACAATCGCATTGGTTATCAGGGTCGATTCTCCCTGGGCATTAAATCTGCCCCAGTAGAGCCAGAGATTAACCTCATCCCTTTTATTGATGTGCTCTTAGTGGTACTCATCTTCTTGATGATCTCCACCACCTTTACGCGCTACCAAGAACTCGCTATCACCCTTCCCACCGCCAATGGCGCAGCTAGTCAGACCGAGGTGAAACAAATTCATATTGCAGTAAGTCGCGATGGACGCTTTGCAATCAACGGCAAAGTGACTGACCGCAACCAACTTAGCAATGCACTGAATTTACTCAATCAGAACAGCGCTAATAAAGAGGGTGGTATTCAGATCAATATCGATGCAGATGCGAGAGCACCCCATCAAGCAGTGATGAGCGCGCTAGAAGCTGCTCGTGATGCCAATCTATCTAATATTGTTTTTAGTAGTCAGACAAAGAAGTAAAAAGCATTTAAATTACTTTTAATGTCATCCACAAAATCCTCCGCCAGCCTAAAGAAGGCCCCTCAGTTTTGGGAGCGACGTGGCCCTACCAGCATCGTGCTCTGGCCCCTATCTTGGGTATACGGTTTAATCAATCGCGCCCTTGATCTCATCAACGACCTAGGAATTGGTAGCAGCAAACCACAAGCAGTGCCCGTAATTATTGTGGGTAACATCCGCGTGGGGGGTACCGGCAAAACACCTATCGTGATTGCTCTAGCTGAACGCCTAGCTCGCATGGGATGGAAGCCCGGAATTATCAGCAGGGGTTATGGTGCTGTAGGATTAAGGGCACCTACTCAGGTGCAAAGTGATTCAGATCCATCGGTCGTGGGTGATGAGCCGGTACTGATTGCTAAACGCGCACAGAATCAATTTCCGATCTGGGTCTATCCAAAACGTGTCGAGAGTATTCGTGCTCTTCTCAAGAAAGATCCTTCGGTCAATGTCATCATCAGTGATGATGGTTTGCAACACCGTGCTTTAGCGCGTTGGCCAGCTAGAGAAGGTGGTCGTGATATCGAATTGGTGGTGCGGGATGCGCGTGGTGAAGGCAATGGCTTCTTGTTGCCCGCTGGCCCCCTACGTGAGCTGGCAACGCGAGAACGGGATGCAACCCTCATGACTGGTGTTGCCACGCCCATAAGCCTGGTTGATGAGTATTTCGCGGGAAGAAGAGCATTTACTTTGGGTACTCAATTAGGAATGCCCTATCAACTCATTCACCCCGCCAATACTCAGTCACTCGCCTCAATCGCCGATACCTATCTGCCCAACAAAATCACTGCTGTAGCAGCCATTGGTAACCCCCAACGCTTTTTTGATGATTTACTCAAACAAGGTATTGCAGGCAAATGTATTGGTTTAGCTGATCATGCTAGCTATACCCCAGAATTTTTCTCCGCCATTCATGCTGAATGCATCCTCATTACAGAAAAGGATGCCGTAAAATGCTCCTCAATAGAGGATGAACGCATTTGGGTAGTGCCAATGACTTTAGACCTACCGAATGCCTTTGCCGACTGGTTGCAATCGATTTTGCAAAGACCCGACCCCAATCAATACACCCTATAAAAAAGATCAGATATGGATAAGCGCTTACTCGAAATTTTGGTCTGCCCTTTATGCAAAAGTACTTTGCATTTAGATAGTGAGAAGCATGAGCTCGTTTGCAAAGCAGATCGCTTAGCTTACCCAATCCGCAATGACATTCCGGTCATGCTGGTTGATGAGGCACGCAGCTTGACCGCTGATGAGTGCCAATAATTGATCTACATTCATGAGCGCTAAGCCAACAGAATTTTTAGTTGTTATTCCAGCCAGACTAGGCTCAACTCGCCTGCCACGCAAACCACTAGCCGATATCGGTGGTAAACCGATGGTGATTCGAGTAGCTGAACGAGCCCAGCAATCTTTGGCGCAAAGCGTTGTGGTCGCAACAGACTCCCCAGAAATACAAGCAGCCTGTGATGAGCACCGCATTGAGTGTCTATTGACTAGCTCAGATCATCCAACGGGAACTGATCGCATTGCAGAAGTAGCCCAATTACTAAAACTGCCAGCTGATACTCTGGTTGTGAATGTGCAGGGAGATGAACCCCTCATTCCTCCAGAGCTGATTAACCAAGTAGCCCAAACTTTGGCCGATCATCCAGCTTGCGCTATCTCAACCGTTGCCGTGCCCATTACAGATGAAGCAGAAATCACCAATCCGAATGTTGTTAAGGTGGTTCTCAATCGCTCTGGCGAGGCACTGTATTTCTCCAGAGCAAGTATCCCGTTTGTACGTGACCCAGGGCTAGCCCAATCAGCAATACATTTACGCCATCTGGGCATCTACGCCTATCGAGCTGACTTTTTACAGGCTTACACCCGATTAGAACCAGCCCCACCTGAACAGGCAGAAGCCCTTGAACAGCTGCGCGCCCTTTGGAATGGTTACCGTATTGCTGTCCATACTGCCAGCGAAGCCCCGCCAGCAGGGGTAGATACCGCGGAAGACCTAGAGCGAGTCCGTCGCATCTTGGTCAACTAAGCAAGAATCTGGTTATCCATGGGTTCTCGGGGATAATCCTAGGAATTAGTTACAAGGGATCCCGAAAAAATACGGGACAATGAGGGTCTTCTAAGGGGAAAACAATGCGGTTAATTCTGCTCGGTGCACCAGGTGCTGGCAAAGGAACACAAGCTCAGTTCATTTGCGAAAAATTTGCCATTCCACAAATCTCGACAGGCGACATGTTGCGCGCTGCCGTGAAAGCGGGAACTGAACTTGGCATCGCTGCCAAAAAAATTATGGATGCCGGTGGCCTTGTTTCCGATGACATCATCATTGGCCTAGTAAAAGATCGCCTTACTCAGCCCGATTGCAGCAAAGGTTATTTGTTTGATGGTTTCCCAAGAACCATTCCTCAAGCGCAAGCCATGAAAGATGCTGGCGTACCAATCGATTACGTTCTTGAAATTGATGTGCCATTTGATGCCATCATTGATCGCATGAGTGGTCGTCGTGTTCATCCAGCCTCTGGTCGCACCTATCACGTCAAGTTCAACCCACCAAAAGTGGCAGGCAAAGATGATGTGACTGGCGAAGATTTGATTCAGCGTGATGATGACAAAGAAGAAACCGTCCGCAAGCGTTTGCAGGTATACAACGATCAAACCCGTCCATTAGTTGAGTACTACTCCACATGGGCCACTCAAGGTAATCCTACTGACAAAGTAAAGGCACCCGCCTATCGCAAAGTCAGCGGCACTGGTAGTGTTGATGACATTACTGCTTCTATCTTTGCGGAACTCAAATAAACCATTGGCTAGTCTGAACACCCTATGACAGCAGGACTGCATTGCAGTCCTACCTTTATCTTATATACATTAACTCTCTATTGAATTTCATCCTCTTCTGTCATCAATAGATCAATTTGCGCTTTTAAACGACTTTTATCAGCCTCGTAGAATGGCATTGGGATATGTAGCCATGCCCGCCTTCCACCAGACAATCGCACTGGAATCTTATCAATATTGACCGACTCTGAGGGCGCCTGAACTTGCTGCCCAAATATATTTTCAGTAGCGCTTGCCTCCACCTTTTGCCGTTCAACGGATTCGACTTGTGGGTTTAGTATTTCACCGTCACCCTCAATTAATATATCTTCTGAGGTTGAGTTACTCGCACCATCAAAGTACCCAGCAAATTCAACCGATTTACGAAAAACCGTTAATACTATTTCCGCCGTATTAGGAGCAAAGCCACGCTGAATAAGCTCAAACTTTAAATTGGCATCTGATGGCAACCCCGAGCTATAACGCTCCAATAACTCTGTATATAACTGAGGGCGGCGTAAAAAACCAATTAGCAAAGAACGTTTCATGGTTTCATCTGGCGCAAACTTATATGCTTCAAGCTCCTTAGTCACCGCTAAAAATCCATCCTTTGGGCGACTAAGTAACCCCAGATAGCGAAGTGAGGCAATCAGAGCCAGTGCGGCACCATTATTTGCATTCTTATAACCCAATGCTTGCGCCACGACATCAGTTGGGGCTGGATGCAATCTTTCTGCCTCATAAATCTGGAATGCGCGTTCTAGCGCTTCGTTCAGAGTCACCCCTGGCGCACGAGGACTTCTTTTTTTGATGTTTACTTCCATATGGATAACCTTGAAATGAGTGTTATTTACATGAATACATACAGCTATTAGTATGAGTGAAATTATACAAAAAAATATACTTTTTTAGTATTTTACATACTAAAATTGCATTTTTTTACAAATCATCTGGTTCATCAAGGGCATAGCGCAAAGTTTTCTAAATTCAAGAATAAAGAATAATTGTCTTTTTTCAGTCTTATTAGGTAGAATTCTAAATTCAAGAATAAAGAATACTTAACAAACAATATAAATATGCGCCTTAAACAACCCTCACTTAAACCTCAAGATTTAGTGGTTGCATTAAAAATCGCTGCAAATCGAGAGCGCCAATTTACTTTTAATCAATTGGCCTCGGAGTTAAATATGTCAATTTCTGAAATCCATGCGGCGTTTCTTAGAGCAGAAAAATCCCGCCTTGTTTCAAGATCCAGTGGAAAGATGGAGTTTATCGGATCCGCTTTACGTGAATTTATAGAGCATGGTATGAAATATGCGTTTCCGGCAGTTATTGGCACGATCGAACGTGGTGTACCCACCAGTGTGAGTGCGGCACCACTCAATCAACATTTTGCGAAGACTAATGAAGCTCCTTTGGTTTGGCCAACCCCTGATGGATCCGTAAGAGGGCAATCTTTGCTACCCCTCCATCACTCGGTAACTGAAGCAGTAAAAGTAGATTCAAGGCTATATGAATTCCTAGTCCTTGTGGATGCTATTCGCTGTGGCGCAGCACGGGAACGTGAAATGGCAATTTCTGAAATTGGAAAACGGCTTTGAACTTACAAACCGATCCTAATTTAGTAAATATTCAATATGTTGCCGAAGCCTTGGGTGAATTTCGCAATAGCGTTGTGCTTGTTGGCGGGGCAGTAGTTGGAATCCTCATTACTGACGCTGGTCGACCACCGGCAAGACCGACTTTGGACGTCGACTTAGTGACAAAAGTATCAGATCGAGCAGAGTACTATCAAGTTTGCGAGGCTCTACGTAACGCAGGCTTCAAAGAAAATAGCGAGGCAATCTGCCGCTGGACAAAAGATGAGGTGCTAATCGACCTCATGCCTACTGACCCTGCCATTTTGGGGTTTAGTAATCGGTGGCACGAGCTTGCAATGCAAACATCCATTCCTATAACACTTCCGAGTGGATTGATGTTGCGGCATATTTCAGCGCCACTATTTATTGCAAGCAAACTTGAATCATTTAATGATCGTGGCAATGGCGACTATACGCATCATGACATCGAGGATATCGTCAATTTGGTTGATGGCAAATCAAATTTGAATATTGAGTTAGCGGCTGCTCCCATAGATGTTCAATCATTTATCCGCGAGGAGATTGAACATCTATTAATCGACCCAGACTTTATAGATCGACTTCCGTGGCTCCTAAATCCAGCGTCAACAGAACAAGGTCGAGCCGCTACGATTATTGAGAGACTAAGAATTCTGGCCGGAATGTAAGGAAGGAATTGATCATGACAAATATAAAATCGACCAGCAGAATTATTAATGAAATGCACCAAACCATACGTGGACTTGATCGCTGCGAAGTGCCAACTGTAATACTCACTAAAAATTTTGGAAAATTTATATGGGGGGCCAGAAATAAAACGAAACACTGCAAGAGCACCGATGAAGCTAAAAAAGGATAAATTGCAGCCCTAAAATAACTACTTCAACTCTTTCAACGCACTCTCAAAAGATTCAATATCTGCAAAGCTTCGGTAGACAGAGGCAAAGCGAATGTAAGCGACTTTGTCTAAGCGCTTGAGTTCACGCATGACGAGTTCGCCAACACGCTCACTGGGGATTTCTTTTTCACCCAGACTGAGTAGCTTTTCTTCAATGCGGGCAATTGACTCATCAACTGAGTCGGAGGAAACGGGACGCTTACGCAATGCCAGCTTGACTGAGCTCACGAGCTTGTCATGACTGTATTCAACACGACTGCCATTCTTCTTCACGATTGCCGGCAACACCAGCTCTACACGTTCATAGGTAGTAAATCGTTTATCGCATTTGGCACAACGGCGGCGGCGGCGAATAGTGTCGCCTTCATCCGATACCCGGGTATCTAATACCTGGGTATCGTCGTTATGACAAAAGGGGCAGCGCAATGAGTGCTCTCTTTACGCTTTTAGCCGTAAACCGGGAAGCGCTTAGTGAGCTCGGCTACTTGAGCGCGCACCTTAGCAATATTGTCAGCATCATTTGGATTATCTAGAACATCCGCAATGAAGTTACCAACTTGACGCGCTTCAGCTTCTTTGAAACCACGGGTTGTCATAGCTGGTGAACCCAAACGAATACCGCTAGTCACCATTGGCTTCTCTGGATCGTTTGGAATACCGTTCTTGTTACAAGTAATGTGTGCTTCGCCCAATACACGCTCAGCTTCTTTACCAGTCATCTTCTTAGCGCGTAGATCAACCAACATGACGTGAGAATCTGTACCACCAGAAACAATACGTAGACCGCGTGAGATCAAAGTCTCGGCCAATGCTTTTGCGTTTGCAATCACTTGTTTTTGATAATCAATAAAGCCTGGCTCTTGCGCCTCTTTAAATGCAGCTGCTTTACCAGCAATCACATGCATCAAAGGACCACCTTGCAAGCCTGGGAATACTGCGGAGTTAATAGCCTTCTCGTGCTCAGCCTTCATCAAGATGATGCCGCCGCGAGGACCACGCAAACTCTTGTGCGTTGTGGAAGTTACGATATCAGCATGTGGCACGGGGCTTGGATATACGCCAGCAGCAATCAAACCAGAGTAATGCGCCATATCCACCATAAAAATAGCGCCAACTTCTTTTGCTAACTTACCGATTCGCTCCCAATCAATCACCAATGAATAAGCAGATGCTCCAGCAATAATGAGTTTTGGCTTGTGCTCACGCGCCAGACGCTCCATTTGCTCGTAATCGATCACTTCGTTTTTATCAAGGCCATAGGAGATCGGGTTAAACCACTTACCGCTCATATTCAAAGCCATGCCGTGGGTTAAGTGACCACCTTCAGCCAAGCTCATGCCCATGAAGGTATCGCCTGGCTTTAAGAATGCCAAGAACACTGCCTGGTTAGCAGATGCGCCGCAATGCGGCTGTACGTTCGCCGCCTCTGCACCATATAGCGCTTTTACACGATCAATCGCTAATTGCTCAGCCACGTCCACAAATTCACAGCCACCGTAATAACGCTTACCTGGATAGCCTTCAGCATACTTGTTGGTCAACTGTGAGCCTTGAGCTTGCATCACTGCTGGGGAGGTGTAGTTTTCAGAAGCGATCAGCTCAATATGGTCTTCTTGACGCTTATTTTCATTCTGAATCGCTGCCCACAATTCTGGGTCGGTTTTGGCTAAAGTGTTTTGGCGGTCAAACATGGTGATAATCCTAATGAAGTTGGATTGCTACGTTAATTAACTTAGTAAAATCAACCTACATCATACAAAATCCACCATGACACCTACTCAAGACCTCTCATTCCTCTCCCTAGTCCTTAATGCCAGCCTATTAGTCCAGTTAGTAATGTTGTTATTACTGGGGATGTCTGTGGCCTCTTGGACCATCATTTTTAAGAAAACGGCTATTTTGCGAGGCGTAAGACAAGATACCGAGCGTTTTGAGCGGGATTTTTGGTCTGGCGGCGACCTTGGCACCCTTCTGGAGGCAGCGCAGCGTAATACCCGTAGCGATGCCGTTTTAGAGCATATCTTTGAAGCTGGCATGCAAGAGTTCATGAAAGTACGTGAAATCGATGCTGCCCGCCGTGCCATGAAAGCCACCTATCAACGTGAGATGGACGCCCTAGAGGCTAATCTCCCATTCTTAGCTTCGGTCGGCTCTGTGTCTCCTTACATCGGCTTGTTTGGCACCGTTTGGGGCATCATGCATGCGTTCCGTGGCTTGGCTAACGTTCAAAACGCCACCCTGGCGGCAGTAGCCCCTGGTATTGCTGAGGCACTGGTCGCAACCGCGATCGGCCTATTTGCTGCGATTCCTGCAGTAGTGGCTTACAACCGCGCGGCAACCGATGTAGATCGCCTATCCATCCGCTTTGAAACCTTTATAGAAGAATTCACCAACATCTTGCAACGTCAAGCTGCAGGTAAATAAGCATGGCCGGCTCACTCAGAAAGTCCTCTAAGCGTCGGGCAATGGCCGACATCAATGTGGTGCCCTATATCGATGTGATGTTGGTATTGCTGGTCATCTTTATGGTGACCGCACCGATGGTCAATCCCGGTGTCGTGAATTTGCCTACTGTAGGTGGTGCAAAAGTGCAATCCTTGCCACCCGTCTTTTTAACGATTGATGCCAATGAAAATGTCATTGTTCGTAAAGACGGTGATCCGGTTCAAACTTTGAATAAATTTGAACTTGGCGCCTTTGCCAGATCACAAGCCGAGAAGTCCGCCGAGCAACCCGTTGTTCTTGCTGCTGATAAATCCATTAAGTACGAAGTAGTGATGGAAGTGATGTCCAAGCTCAAAGAAAATGGTGTGAAACGTGTCGGCCTTGCCGTGAAGAGCCAATAGGTCTCTTTGTCTTTCATTCATGAATAGCGCGCAAACTTTTCACTCAAGCTTCTCACGAGGCCGGCCTACTAAAAACGAAAGTACTAAACGTGCTTTTAGTTTTTCACTGGCTGCGCACTTAGGTTTAGTCGCATTCTTAGTCATCGGCATCAGTTGGAATAACTCCACACCATCAGGAGTAGAAGTTGAGCTTTGGGATGCGAGTCAGCAAGTCGAAACGCCTGTTGTGCCAGAACTCAAAACGGAAATGAAAGAAGAAGCGGCCGACATCGCCATCAAGAAAAAGAAGGTTGAGAAAGAGCCGCCTAAAAAAGAAGTGGTGAAAGAAACCCCTAAGCCACCGAAACCGACTCCACCTAAGGAGAAGGAAAAAGAGAAACCAAAAAAGGCTGAAGCCCCGAAAGCAACTGCCCCCGCCGAAACTAAAGCCAATGCCGCCGCCGAGAAAGTGCGTGCCGACCAATTAGCCCGTCTGCGCGCTGCTGCTGGGGCTGAAGGTGGCAGCGGTGGAACCAGTGGAAGTGGTGTTGGTGGCGGTGGTAATGCACCTCCAGGATGGACGGATAAAGTTATCAAAAAGGTTAAGCCTCTAATTGTGTTCAACCCAGAATCCATTAGCGGTAATCCTGCGGCAGTCGTTAAAGTCAATCTGGCACCCGATGGCGCAATCTTAAGCACCGATCTCATTACCTCTAGCGGCAACGCCGGCTGGGATCGCGCAGTGTTACTTGCACTAACCCGTGCGGAGAGCCTGCCAAAAGACGACAATGGAAAAATTCCTCAAAGAGAAGTTAAGCTGACCTTTAAACCCAAGGACTAAAGCATGTGGCAAGTAGCTAAAAAGTATTTTTTATCAGTGGTAACAATGTTTACAGTGATGCTGTCAATCACTGGATTGAGCACACCCGCTGTAGCACAAATGAATATTGAAATCACTGGCGTAGGGCAATCGCTCTACCCCATCGCCGTGATGCGCTTCAAAGATGAGAACAAACTTCCTACCAGTGTTACTGAAATTATTCGCCAAGACTTAGCGCGCAGTGGTTACTTTAAAAATACTGAAAATGGTAATGCGAGTGAAAGCGATGAAGGCACACCAAACTACAAATCCTGGTCGGCTCGTGGTGCGGATGCTTTGGTTCTTGGCTCGGTAGTGCAAACTGGTGCTTCTCAGTTTGAGATTCGCTACAAGTTATTTGATGTTCGGAAGTCCGAGAGTCTTGGCGGCTTAAATATTAATTCCAGTGCCGATAATTTACGTGCAGCTGCGCACAAAATTGCTGATGACATCATCTACAAATTATTGGGTGAGCGTGGCATCTTCTCAACACGCCTTTCCTACGTCATTAAAGAAGGCAAGCGTTATCGCTTAGTCATCTCCGATGCGGATGGTCAGAACATTCGCAATGCTATGAATAGTGGTGAACCTATCATCTCCCCATCATGGTCACCAGATGGCAAGAAAGTAGCTTATGTATCTTTTGAAGATCGTAAGCCCGTCATCTACGCTCATGAACTCGCTACTGGTCGTCGTATTTCTCTCTCAAATCAAAAGGGCAATAACAGCGCACCTGCTTGGTCGCCTGATGGCAAGAAATTGGCCGTATCCCTCTCCAAAGACGGCAACACCCAGATCTACGGCATTAATGCGGACGGCACCGGACTACAACGCCTCACGCGCGGCCGCACCATTGATACTGAACCACAGTACTCCGCAGATGGTCGCTACATCTATTTCACGAGCGATCGTGGTGGCAATCCACAAATCTATCGTATGAGTGCTGAGGGCGAACAAGTTGAAGGTGCAAAGCGCATTACTTATAAGCAAGGCTTTGTGACTTCACCGCGCATCTCTCCTGATGGCAAGTATTTGGCTTATATCGCTAATATTGGCGGGGCATTCCGTCTTTACATCCTTAACCTCGCTACAGGCGACTCGCAAGCCCTTACTGATGGCACTAGCGATGAATCCCCCTCCTTCGCTGCAAATGGTCGCTATGTGCTGTATTCCACCAAAGTCGGCGGCAAACGGGTCTTGGCGGCAGTCTCTGTGGACGGCAACTCTAAGCAGGTACTCAGCATTCCAGGATCCGATGTGCGTCAGCCATCCTGGGGCCCCTTTATGGATTAAGACTGATGAATGTATTAGGTCTGACCCACTAAACGTGGGTCATAAGAAAACTGTTCAATTTTCTTTGCTTTAATCAGTTTTATATCTGGATGCAAGGGGTTAATTAATACATTGCTTGCTTGTGGAATTACAACGGAAGGTACCAATAACAAGGCACTTGCGTTTGATTGCAGCCACTTCTGACCCTTCTCAATGCTGGCAGTTCCAGCCGGCAATGCATCCCAACCAATGCCAGCCGTTTTAGCATTCAAGCTCTTAGCCAAATTCCACACTCTCGTCGGGATATCAATTCGGACCAGATAGCGGGTTAAGGGAAGCCCTTGCGCATTGATATGCACCAGAGTTTCCAGGCAAGCAAGTGCGATGGACTCCGAGGTATACAAGACGGGTGTTCCTTTTTTATTCCATCTTCCACCTGATTTTTTTGCGCCCTCCCCACTAAGATCATCGGCCTTAAACATGGGAGCATCGAGCGCGATTCTCCAAACTGCCTGAACACTCATGCGTATGCTCCAGTTTGAATTTTGGCAAGGAGATCAGAAATCATCTCTTGACCAGAAACTGTATCTAAATAGGCTGAAGGCTTCTCGCCACCCAATGCTGGGGAAGGCTTTTCAAGCCAACTTGCCACCCACTTAGCAGCGTCAAAGCCATCTGGGTTTCCTGACTCAGCAATCATTGATTCCACCTGCCCCACCAGCTTAGCCATACCAATTAAACGCTCGCCCTGTTCAATCGGCAGCATTTGATTTGCGACGGATTTTTTATCAATGGTCGACTTCGGTAAGTTCAAGAACTTAAATAAGGTTTCCTTTGTAATTCCCATGGAGTCAGAAATGACGCTGATATATCTGGCGGGAATCCCATCTCGAATCAACTTGATGCGATCCATAGGCTCAACTCGATAAATAGTGGCAAAAGATAGATCCTGTTGATCAAACCCCGCTTGGGGTTTATGAAGCACTTTCGTCGCAGTCTTTTTTGGGATTACGCCAGGCATATTAAATTCCTCATGTGAGGATTTATTTTACCTCATTTGAGTAAAAGTAAAAGCATCCACAACTGCTTTAGGCTACTGCACACGGTAATTTCCATTCAAATTCAGCGGTCTTGGGGGCATAATATTGGCTATTAGCTTATTTAATAGCCTCGTTTGTAGGAAAAAGGAAAGATCATGAAGATTTCTATCGCACGCCGTGCCGCAACATTCACCCTCGTAGGTGTAACAGCATTATTTTTGGCCGCTTGCTCAAGCGTCAAATTAGATGATGTTGATGGCGCCAATGGTGGTGGCAGTGGCAACTTCGGCTCACAGCCATGGAATGATCCAAGCAGCCCACTCTTCCAGCGTAGCGTCTATTTTGATCTCAACGAATACACTGTTCAGACCAAATATCAGAAACAATTATCTGCACATGCCAGCTTCTTGAAGGCTAACCCAAAGCAGAAAATCATTATTCAAGGCAATACCGACGAGCGCGGCACAGCCGAATACAACTTAGCATTGGGTCAACGTCGTTCAGACGCAGTACGTAAGTCACTTAATTTAATGGGCGTCTCTGATGACCAAATGGAAGCCGTGAGCTTTGGTAAAGAGAAGCCCAAAGCAGAAGGTGACAATGAAGCCGCCTGGGCAGAGAATCGCCGTGCTGATATTGTTTACATCACGAACTAATGCTCATGCGTAAGCCAAATCACTCTTTTAAACAAACGCTCTCACGAGCGTTTTGTTTAAGTGCCATCACTATTTTTCTAGGGATGTCCAACAGTGCCTGGGCACTCTTTGCTGACGATGATGCGCGTAAGGCTATTCTTGACTTACGTAAGTCTCTAGCAACTACGCAAATGGATTTACAAAACCAAATTGAGAAGCTCAAAGCGGACAATGCGGAATTACGTGGCAAGGTAGAGAGCCTGGAGAAGCAAGGTGAAGATATCAGCACCAGCCAAAAAACGTATTATCAGGATTTAGATAACCGTCTCGGGAATTTTGAGCCTCGCACCGCCACGATTGAAGGTGTTAGTGGCACAGTTCAACCGAATGAGAAAAAAGCCTACGACGATGCATTGAAGGCTTTTCAGGCAGGCAACCTCAAAAAGGCGGATGAAGGATTCTCCGCATTTGCTAACCGCTATCCGAAAAGCCCTTATTTACCATTAGCGCTTTTCTGGAGCGGTAATAGTAAATATGCCAACAAAGATTACGCTGGCGCAATTGCGCAGTTACAAAGCTTGATTAAACGCTATCCAACTCATCCCCGTGTTCCCTCTGCGATGTTGACACTCGGAAATTCGCAATTGGAAAGCGGCAACAAAGCAGCAGCCAAAAAAACATTCAGCGAGATCATTAGTAAGTACCCAGATACTGAGTCAGCAAAAGATGCTCAGCAGCTGAACGCTGCAATCAAGTAAGTTCCGCTCGCCATGTCTTTTCTATCTGCCGCGTTTCAGAATATTGCTCCCCGCAAACCAAATGCTCCTGCAGTTATTTTGTTTTCTGGCGGATTAGATTCCAGCACGATTCTCGCGCTTGCAAAAGATCTTGGCTACGCACCCTATGTTTTATCAGTAGGCTATGGGCAACGCCACTCCTCAGAGCTGGCTGCAGCAAAACATATCGCAAAAAAAATGGGGGTTATTCGTCACGAGGTCGTGAATTTAGATCTCACTCGTTTTGGTGGCTCTGCATTAACTGACTCCACAATTGATGTGCCCATTACTCCCGGCAAGGATCAAGAGATCCCCGTCACTTATGTACCGGCACGTAATACCATCCTGCTCTCACTCGCTTTAGGCTGGGCAGAATCATTGGGTGGATTAGATATTTTTTATGGCGCTAATGCAGTGGATTACTCTGGCTACCCTGACTGCCGCCCAGAATATGTTGCCTCATTTGAAACGATGGCTAACCTCGCCACCAAGGCTGGGGTTGAAGCTATCAATGATGACAATCGCTTTCGGGTTCACGCGCCCATCATCAGTATGAGCAAAGCGGAAATCATCCAGCTAGGAACCACGCTAGGAGTGGATTACTCGCAAACTGTTTCCTGCTACCAAGCTAATGACTTAGGTGAAGCTTGTGGTGAGTGCGAATCTTGTCGCTTAAGGCAGGTAGGCTTTAAGCAAGCAAATCTGAATGATCCAACTCGCTATCAGAAAAAGTAATTCGGTTTACTTTATTTGAGCTTCCAGCATTCGTGCCACATAACGCGCGATCAAATCAACCTCTAGATTTACTGCATCACCCTGCTTGAGCTTACCTAATGTCGTGTTCTCAAGAGTATGCGGAATGATATTGATATCGACTAAGCAAGCATCTTTAGTGTCATGCGTTTGATTGACCGTCAGTGAAACGCCGTTCACTACGATCGAGCCCTTATAGGCCAAGAATGAAGCTAGCTCTTTGGGCGCTTCAATCTGCAGCAACCATGAACCATACGCATCTTTAGCCACGGCAGCAAACTGCGCTACCTTACCGACACCATCAACGTGACCACTCACTAGGTGACCACCCAAGCGATCATTGAGGCGAAGCGCCTTTTCTAGATTTACAGGGCCCACTTTATCGAGACCCACCGTCTTATTTAACGACTCGCGAGAAATATCCAATGCAAAAGTATTGCTAGTCAATTGAGTAGCAGTCATGCATGCACCTTGAATAGCAATGCTGTCACCTAAAGCAACATCATCGAGATAGCCTGTCGGCACTTCTACCAATAAATGTAAGCCATCGCCCTTTTCTTGAGCGCTTTTGATATTGCCAACGGCAGTAATAATTCCAGTAAACATAGTGAGATTTTAGCTTGTAATACTTTTAATAAAAATTAGGATTTGATGAGACGTATACGGATATCAGAGCCAAATCTATCTTGATCGATCATTTGCCAATCTTGACGTTGATCCAATGCCCCCAAGGGTGAAATGTTTGCCATACCAATACCCTCACCAATAAAGAAGGGGGCATAGTAGAGGAGTAGCTCATCGACACAATGTTCGCGGAGCAAAGAACCATTCAATTTAAATCCGGCCTCGACATGGATTTCATTCATGTGGCGTTCTTGAGCGAGGTACTGAAAGAGTTTAGGTAAATCTACTTTGCCGTGAGCGTTGGCCATGGCAATCACTTCAATACCGAAGGCGTCAAAGGCTGCAGCCTTTTCTTTTGCAACTGGGGAGTCTAATGAGGCGCAAACTAGAATGACTCCAGATTGATCCAACTGCTTGAGCACCTTGGAATGCAGTGGCGTCTCTAATTTAGAATCCACAATTACCCGCCATGGCTGACGCTCCGTTTTTACTTCTCTGACATTGAGAGTTGGATCATCCTCTTTAACGGTACCTACGCCGGTCAAAATGGCACAAGCTTGAGCGCGCCAGTGATGACCATCGGCTCTTGCAAGTGGTCCTGTAATCCACTGGCTCTGGCCATTGGGGAGTGCCGTCTTCCCATCCAAGCTGGCAGCAATTTTCATCCGCACCCAAGGCAAACCTCGCATCATCCGAGAAATAAATCCTCGATTAAGCGCTTTTGCCTCTGCTTCTAACAAACCACAACGCACCTCAATTCCTGCAGCCTTCAATCGCTCTAAGCCCTTACCACCCACCAAAGGATTTGGATCAGACATAGCGGCAATCACCATGGCTGGCTGCGCCTCAATCAAGGCATCAACACAAGGTGGAGTTCTGCCGGTATGGTTGCATGGCTCTAAGGTGACATAGACTGTCGATCCAGCGGGATCCAAGCCTTTCGCCTTCACATCCGCCAATGCCTGAACTTCGGCATGAGGACCGCCCACTCTTTGGGTATGGCCTCGCCCAATCACCTGTCCATCTTTGACGATGACACAACCTACCCGAGGATTGGGATTGGATAGATAAAGGGCTTTTTGAGCTTCAGCCAAGGCTTCACTCATCAATTGATGGTCAACAGCGGTATACATGGGTCTATTAAAACCGATTGTGGGCAGAAGCAGCAAATTTACCCGTCCTACTTACAGGCTTTGGAGTCCTTATAAGGATCGCAAATTCTCCAGCGGCCACCACTACCCAGAATCAACTGTCTTTCCAAGCTTGCATCTTGCTCATGACCCAATACCAGGCGATTAGCCACAAAGCCGCCCTGCCCAGTTTTAGCGGCACCAGCAGCATTGAACAAAATCCCCCGTTTTGAGCTGTGCGGATCTATAAATTGTTTACCCCCACCCTTAAAGTAGATGGGCGCAATATCCCCCTGAGAAAACCAATTGCGCTCCACACAAGCCGATGAGGCGCGCTTGTTTGAACAGGCATTCCTCACCGCCCATCCCTCATCCCACAGATTGCCACTTATAGGCGCAATCTGAATAGGAATACCAAGAATGAGAGCCTGCCCTCGGGCAAATTGCGCATGCGCAATAAAACGTCGGGCAATAGTATCGATTTCTCGAACGGCCATGTAGTACTGAAGTGTCGGCATCGACATCACTGCCATGATCGTAATCAATAGCACCACAGCCATTAACTCCAGCAAACTCCCACCGCGCTCATTTACTAAGCACTTCACTTCATTTGCATTCTGGTTTTCATTCATGCGATTCATTCAAATTCTTGGCGCCAATTTAAGCGGGTGGCTTGTTTAGTCTTTTCATCCAGAGAAACTAAGATCTGGAGTGTGGGTTTTTCTTTAGTTGAAATTAACCAGAGATTTTTTCCTGCAGATTGAATATGGCAAGCGGAGTGATTGAGTACGGCAATATTCCCTAAATACTCCTCACACTCCAAAAGCGCTTTTTCAGATGCAATGAATTTTCTTCCTGAGTCGACTGAAGCATGAAGACTGATGAGCTCCAGCGCAACAGAACGCTCCAAGATGTTTACCAAGGAAGCTAGCAGCATCAATAGAGATAAGACCCAAGCAATAATCACGAGAGATTTCTTGTAGAAAAAGTACGCTCAAATATGCGCTGAATCTTTGCGCCATCAGTCATTTCTAATTTCACCCTGAATGTCTGTGCACCCGCATCAGATGGCACTACGGTCTGTGTGCTAGCCTGTATAGGCTCGATTGATAAACGGTTAATACCATTCATTAAGGTAGTGTTTTGTAAGCGTCCTTGGCGATCCAGAGACTGGCAAATAAGTGAGCCGCCATTCACACGCATACCCTTGGGAATGCTTGCCTGTCGATCCACCATAAATCCATGTTGAGCTAAATTCTGCTTGCTACGCTCTTGAGTAATAACGTTACCAATGCAATCAAAATCCACCCCTCGAGAAACTTCATGTTTCACCATAATGGAATCTGAACTTTGAAATCCCACGCCCTTCTGAATTTGAATGAAACTGTATTTTGATTTTTCCATTCTCTTGGCGCTTAGAGTGGGTGCATTCCGATATCCCGCCATCCGAATAGAACGACCAATCAATTCCAGAGCGCGATCCGCTTCAAGTGCGAGTGATTGGGTTTTCTCAAGCTCAATTTGTTTGGCGATCAGCTCCCCACTATTTTTTAATAGCGGCCCCACCAAGATAAGACATAGCGCGAATCCAACGAGACATTCCAACAAGCTCATTTGAAAGACTTAGTGCGCAAACGCACTTTTGGCATATCCGTTATTGAAACAATTTTTGCTGCTTTGGCTTGGGCAATCTCATGTTGATCTAACTCTTGATGTATTTGCACGCGCTTTTCCCTTAATTGCCCCATACTCAGCACCAATTTTTGATAGGTATTGCCCAAGCTGATCCAACTGGTCACTACCAAGGTCATTGCCACCAGGACCTCTAGCAATACAAAGCCATGACTTTGTCCACCTAATTCATGAACATTAGCGGGTCTCTTGTTCGCTTTCTTGACGGATCCAGGCGGAATGTTGGGCATGGGCCATTTTCCAAGGTCATATCAAGTGGAAATAGGCTTTAGATGGGCGCTAGTCGTCAGAAAAGCTGGATATTGAGCTAAGGATGCCAAGTGGGACCCAAAAACCCCTCCTCAGCTTAAAATAGAGGGCTATGCAAAATACTCTCGCCTCCACCGAAGAAATCGTTGCTGACATGAAAGCCGGCAAGATGGTGATCTTGGTCGATGAAGAAGATCGCGAGAACGAAGGCGATTTAGTACTCGCTGCTGACCATGTCACCCCTGAAGCAGTCAATTTCATGGCCAAACATGGTCGTGGACTGATTTGCCTCACTTTGACGCGCGAACGTTGCCAACAAATTAACCTACCTTTGATGGTGCGTGATAACGGCACTTCAATGGGCACGAATTTCACAGTCTCAATTGAAGCAGCTAGTGGCGTCACCACCGGAATCTCAGCAGCTGATCGTGCCCACACTATCAAAACTGCGGTTGCCGCTAATGCAAAGCCCAATGACTTAGTTCAGCCAGGACATATCTTTCCGTTAATGGCGCAGCCAGGTGGCGTATTGATTCGCTCTGGCCACACAGAAGCAGGTTGTGATTTAGCCGCCATGGCGGGCTGCTCGCCTACCGCCGTCATTTGCGAAATCATGAAAGACGATGGCAGCATGGCACGTTTGCCAGATTTGCTAGAGTTTGCAAAAGAACATCAATTAAAGATTGGCAGTATTGCAGATCTCATTCAATATCGTAGCCAACATGAAAGCATTGTGGTGCGCGAAGGTGAGCGTGAGTTTGTGACGCCTTGGGGTAAGTTCCAAGGCATCGTCTATCGCGATACACCAAGCTCATGCATTCACTTAGCTTTGGTTCATGGCAAGCCTTCAGAGAGCACAGAAACTTTAGTACGTGTACACGAGCCCCTTACAGCATTAGATTTCTTGGATGCCAATGTGAGCACCCATTCTTGGCCACTCGCCCACGCACTACAAAAACTTGCTTCATCACCGGCTGGTGTCGCTGTTTTACTCAATGCATCTGGCATTGCCGCTCCCGGCGATGCAGATTGGCTGGCGCAGTTTCACAAGCTCAATGGTACGCACTCAGAAAATACCGAGACACCGCCGGCTCGCAAAACCGATTTCCGCACTTACGGTATCGGCGCGCAAATCCTCAAAGATCTGGGCGTAGGAAAAATGCGTTTGCTAGCCAATCCAAGTCCAGTACCAAGCCTATCTGGATATAAGCTGGAAGTGACTGGCTACACCCCTTTTGCATCTAATCTTGAATCGAATTTATAAGTTATTCCGAAAGCATCATGAATACATCAAACAATGAATCCGCAGTAGGCGTATTGGCTAGCGATCTAAATGGTCAAGACTTACGGGTTGGCATTGTGCAAGCGCGCTTTAATGAAGAACACTGCGTTGCACTCACTACTGCATGTATTGAAGAACTCATCAAGTTAGGCGTCTCTCAATCTGATATCAAGTTAGTCACTGTGCCGGGCGCATTAGAAATTCCATTTGCACTGCAAAAGTTAGCTGAAACAGGTGAGTTCGATGGCTTGGTTGCGCTAGGCGCCATCATCCGTGGCGAGACTTATCACTTTGAACTCGTGTCGAATGAATCTGGTGCTGGCATCACCCGTGTTTGCCTAGAGTCTGGATTACCAATCGCGAATGGCGTCCTCACCTGCGAGACAGATGAGCAGGCTCAGGTTCGCGTTCAAGTAAAGGGTGCCGATTGCGCAAAAGCCGTAGTTGAAATGGCCAACTTAGCATTAGCCCTCACACCAGACATTGATTTTGAAATCAATCCTAGCGAAGAATAAAGATTGATATGACTAAAACCCCTGCAACTGCACAAGCCCCTGTAGCTAGCGCACCAAAGCGCTCCCTCACACCACGTCGCCGTGCTCGTGAATACGCCTTACAGGGCGTCTATCAAAGCCTGGTGATGCGTCGCGCAGGTAGCCTGCCAAATGCCGCAGCCATCGCCAAACAGTTAGCTGAAGATCCTGGCTTTCGTCGCTGCCAGCATGACTTGTTTCAGGGCATCTTTGCTGGCGTATTAGAACGTACAGATGAACTCGAAGGCATCATCACTCCTGCGCTAGATCGCCCTATTAATGAGCTCTCACCTGTAGAGCATGCCGCTTTGTTAATTGGCGTGTATGAACTGGCTATGGATTTATCTGTGCCATACAAAGTGGCTATCAATGAGGCTGTAGAACTTGCCAAGACCTTTGGCGGTACCGATGGCCATAAATACGTCAACGGCGTACTAGACCTCTTAGCTCAAAAACTCCGCAGTACAGAGATTCAGGCAGGCTAAGTCAAGATGAGCTAATCCGTCTAAAGACAGCCCACCAACCCCTGCACTCCTTTCAGAGTCCAGGGGTTTTTCATTACCTTTGCTTGAGGGATAAAATTAATTGATCAAATACATTAAGCTACTAAACATCAATAGCTAGAACGATTTTGGAGACTTTGTCATGCAAAAGATAGATATTCGTAAGTTACTCAAAGATCCAAGCCTTTTTAAAGAAGAGGCCTTCATTAACGGTGGTTGGGTAAAGACTGCCAATACCTTCGCAGTGACCAATCCAGCTACCGGCGAAGAAATTGCTCAAGTAAGCAATCTTGAGCCAAAAGATGCAGAGCTAGCCATCCAGGCTGCAGAGAGCGCTTTCCAAGAATGGAAAAGTAAAACTGCCAAAGAACGCGCTAGCGTCATGCGCAAATGGTTTGATCTTGTTATTCAAAATACGCAAGACCTGGCCACCCTCATGACCCTAGAGCAAGGCAAGCCCTTAGTGGAGGCAGCCGGTGAAGTAGCCTACGGCGCCTCATTTATTGAATGGTTTGCAGAGGAAGCAAAACGCGTAGCAGGCTCTATTCCAAGTACGACATGGAGTGATAAACGCCTCATCGTCATGAAGCAACCGATTGGTGTCTGCGTGGCGATTACGCCCTGGAATTTTCCAATTGCGATGATTACCCGCAAGATTGCACCAGCAATGGCTGCAGGTTGCACGATTGTTATCAAACCAGCTGAGCTAACTCCACTGTCCGCCTTGGCTCTAGCTGAACTTGCACAGCGCGCTGGTGTCCCAGCTGGCGTGGTCAACATTCTGACGGCAGATGCCGATCAATCGATTGCGATTGGTAAAACGCTCTGTGCTTCACCTGTAGTGCGTCACCTCTCATTTACTGGCTCCACAGAAGTGGGTCGCATTTTGATGGCGCAGTGCGCGCCTACCGTAAAAAAATTAGCACTCGAGCTTGGTGGTCATGCGCCTTTCATTGTGTTTGAAGATGCAGATATCGATGCAGCAGTCTCTGGTGCAATGGCATCTAAGTATCGTAATTCTGGTCAAACCTGTGTTTGCGCAAATCGCTTCTATGTACACAAGAATGTCCTCGATCAATTTGTGGAGAAGTTTGCTAAAGCCATTCAAGTGATTAAGGTGGGTAACGGCATGGAAGCCGGCACTACTCAAGGCCCGCTGATTGAACAAGCAGCACTAGAGAAGGTGGAGAAACATATGGCTGATGCGCTTAGCAAAGGCGCAAAGCTCATTAGCGGCGGAAAGCGATCTTCCTTGGGCGGCACTTTCTATGAGCCAACGATTTTGTCTAATGTCACTAATGACATGCTCATTACTTATGAGGAAACCTTTGGCCCAGTAGCCCCCATCATTGCCTTTGAAAGTGATGAGGAAGCAATAAGATTGGCGAACAATAGCCAATTTGGATTAGCCTCCTACTTTTACAGCCGAGATATTGGTCGCATCTGGAAGGCGGCTGAAGCATTGGAGTACGGCATTGTGGGAGTGAACTCAGGAATCATCTCTAATGAAGTGGGTCCATTTGGAGGGGTAAAGCAATCGGGCTTAGGGCGTGAAGGGAGCATCTACGGCATGGATGAGTATCTTGAGCTCAAGTACGTTTGCTTGGGACTGTAAGAGCAAGGATTACGGCAGCAAATCAATCAAGCCGCTTAATAGCGGCTTTATTTCTTTTTGTAAACCAAATCCCAAACTCCATGACCCAGCTTAATGCCGCGGTTCTCAAACTTGGTAATCGGTCGGTAAGCGGGTCTCTCTACGTATCCCGGATGCTGAGCGCTGAGCTGCTCTAGCGTAGGCCTGAATTCTTTTGAATCTTCAGATTTAGCTACATCTTCCGCTGTGAATGTCTCTACCTGCACTTGCTCGGAAGATGTATTAACAAGGGCTGATTCTGCATTTAATACCAAGAGCATTTGCTCGGCATAGTTATGCCAGTCGGTAGCCAAATGTAAATAGGCGCCAGGCTTGAGGCGTGAGACTAACAACTTCACAAACTCCGCCTGAATCAGACGACGCTTGTGATGACGCTTCTTATGCCAAGGATCTGCAAAATAAATATGAATGCCATCCAAAGAATTTGGGGCAAGCATCTTCTCCAGTACCTCAACCGCATCATGCCGAATCAATCGCAAATTAGTGAGATTGTTCTCGCCAATTAATTTCAGCAAAGCACCCACACCCGGTGGGTGTACTTCGATCGCCAAAAAATCATCTTCAGCGCGTAAAGCAGCAATTTTGGCAGTCGTCTCGCCCATCCCAAAACCAATCTCTAATATCTTAGGATGCGATGAACCATTGAATGCCTGCGGAAGATCTAATACCGTATCTTGAAACGGCACCAAGAACTGAGGACCTAAGTCATCGATGGCGCGCTGCTGACCAGCGGTTGTTCTGCCAGCCCTCAATACAAATGAGCGGATACGATCTGTTCTAGGAAAAGTCACTGTAGCAATACCTTTATTTTGGGAATGGAGTGTTCCACCCTGCTGAGCGATAGGCATAGACCACTTCACCTAAAACGATAGATAAGGATGTCATGAATGATATGAGACCAAGCACAAATGTCCAAATCACATAAGTAGCCTGCAAGGAACGCACGGCACCGGCTTGGAAGAAAAATAACTCTAAGACTGTTAAAGAAATAAATACACCACTTAAGACATCAAAAAAGATGGCAGCCGTACAAAGACGACCGCGTACCTTTGCCTCATTCGCCTCTTTCATCATATGCTTTAGGATGTCTGGATCCTGAATTCCGCCCTCCTGAATTCGGTGCTGAATAGCGCGCATACGATCTACTGATCGTGCTAAGCGGGCAGAGATCGCATTAATTAAGGTGGCTACTGCAGTTAATAAAAATACTGGGGCTAATGCCAGTTGAATGTTATTAGTAATAGCGTCAATCGATACATCCATATTTATTCCAATCTACGTCTATTAAATTTCATTGATTTAAATTAGTGAGACCAAGCCACGAGACCGGTGTATGCACTTACCAATACCAGCACACCAAAGACAATTCGATACCAGGCGAATGGAATGAAATTATGTCCAGCGACATAATGAATCAACCAGCGTACACAAATAAAAGCAGAGATAAAGGCGGCGATAAAGCCCACCACAATTGCTAAAGTAAAGTCACCAGATAAGGACACTGGATTTTTCCAAAGCTTGAGAAGTTCGTAAGCAGTTGCACCACCGATCACGGGAATTGCTAGGAAGAAAGAAAACTCGGTCGCCACTGCACGAGACAAACCAAATAACATACCGCCAATAATGGTTGCGCCCGAACGAGAGGTTCCCGGAATCAATGCGGCACATTGAGCAAGGCCAACCTTCAGCGCATCTGAAGGGGTTAAATCATCAACTGACTGAATATGAGACTTAAGCGGCGAATGCATCAGTTTGGTTTGACGGCGTTCAGCCCAAAAAATGACCAACGCACCCAATATAAAAGCACTTGCTACCGGGATAGGAGCAAACAATACCGCTTTAATGTGCTTGCCAAATACAAACGCCAAGCCCAATGCCGGAATGGAGGCAATCAGGAGATTGAGAATAAAACGACGGGAAATCGCGCTACTTTTGACAGTAGAGGCGACTTTCCAGAGCTTTTCACGAAACTCCCAGCAAACCGCCAAAATGGCTCCAAACTGAATGATGACTTCGAAGGCCTTGCCCCGTTCGTCATTGAAGTCGAGTAAATCACCCACCAAAATGAGATGTCCCGTGCTAGAGATGGGCAAAAACTCTGTTAAGCCTTCCACTACCCCCAGTATTAAGGCCTTGCCTAGCAAAATTAGATCCATAATCGCAATTTTATAGATAGATCAAACCCTTGGAGGGGATTTGGCAAAATGGTAACCAATTAAGGCGTTATACACAAATAAGCCTTAAACTTCATGGCACATAAAAACGTATCTGAATGAGATGAACCCGCCCCGCTTTCGCCTTTCGAAACTCAGCACCTTAGGTTTACTCCTAAGCCAGGCGCTCGGACTCAGCTTCATCTCACCAAGCACCTTTGCACAAAGCGCTAATGGGGCCAAGCCTTCATTGCCAACCCCCATGAGTGCACAGTCCTTAGTGGGCCTAGATATGCCACCTCAAATGGTGATCGCCCCAAAACCAGCCATACCCAGTAGCCCAGCACCCTCAAACCTGAGTGGAAATGCTGCCAACGTTGGGCAAGCTTCAGATCTGATTCGTCTCTATCAAGAGGCAGCATTTAGCGATCCCGTCTTAAATGCTGCGCGCTTTAACTATCAAGCCAGCAAAGAACTCTATTGGCAGGGTTTGTCACTCTTATTGCCACAAGCTACAGCCGTTCCTGGTGGGACTCGCTACTATCAACATACCGCAGGTAATCAACCGGCTAACTCGTATTCAGGTTCGCGGGTGTACGACCAAAAAAACTATACCGTCACCCTCACTCAACCTGTCTTCAATATGGCAGCATTTGAGGCATTTAAACAAGGCGACCTCAATACCAAAATTGCCGACATGCGCTTTTACTTAGCGCAGCAAGATTTAATCATTCGCGTATCCCAGGCCTACTTCGATGCACTCACTAGCCAAGATAACGTAGAGCTCTATCGGAATAAAAAAGGATTAATTAAGCAACAACTAGAAATTGCTCAAGCCAAGTTTGATACTGGACTAGCAACTATTGTTGACGTTAATACCGCACAAGCAGCCCTAGACCTTGCTAACTCTCAAGAAATTGCTGCTCAAGCCGATCTGATTGTTAAGAGAGGTGTCTTAGAGCAATTAGTGGGCCACCCTGTCGGCGCTCTAAAGCCACTTATCAAAGAGGCTAAGATTGATGGGGTTCTCAAAGACCCTCGCTCTAAGTCAAAAGATGGCAATGGGATTCCAATTGCAGATAGCGTTAATCCTCAGCTACCCAAAGGGCAAACTTTGGAAGACTGGATCAACCAAGCAGAGACCGCAAACTTTAATGTGCTTGCTGGCCAACTATCTGTCAACTTAGCCGAAAGTACTTATAAAGCCTCGCAAGCGCTGAACTATCCCTCTCTGAATTTCGTGGGCACAGCGGGTTACAACACATCCAATGGAACGGCCAATAGCTTAACCCCGTCACAAACAAATATTTATAACAACACGATCGCCTTACAGATGACTATCCCATTGGTCTCTGGTGGATACAACAGCTCACTCATTCGTCAAAACGCAGCATTGCTAGACGCTGCTAAAGCAAACTATGACAATGCACGCCGTACCGCGGCCCAAAGTACCCGTGCAGCATTTACTGGCTTCTATGGCGGACTGGCAAGTGTTAAAGCCTACGAGGCTGCAGAACGCTCATCCACTTCGGCGCTTGAATCTAGCAAGCTCGGATTTCAGGTGGGAACTTTGATCAACATTGATGTGTTGATCGCATTAGATACCGTGATCACCACCCGCTCACAATTACAGCAGGCTCGCTACAACACGATTCTCAATGCCATTAAGCTAAAAGCCCATGCAGCAGCACTATCAGATGAAGATCTAGTTGCTATCAATACTTTGCTGCGCTAAAAAAATAATCAGTAAATATTTAAGCTTGATCTAAAAGCTTTAAAGATGCATTAAGAACCTCTTGAACGCTTGGTGGATTTTGAATATCGCCCACGTTACAGATTTGACTAGACCAATAACCTTCAGTCTTCCAACGTGGTGAGTCACAATAGATTTCGACAGTCGGTTTATCAAGTACTGCCGATAAATGGGTCAGGCCAGTATCCACCCCCAAAGTTAAAGCTGCTCCAGCAATTACCGAAAATGCCTCTTCAATAGAAAAGGCTGGCGGCACTAGGGCCCCAGGAATCTGAGCAGCCAGCAATTGGCTAACAGATTTTTCTGTGGCATTCCCCCAAGGGAAAACCAGTTGACATCCTCGAGCAGATAAGCCTTTACCCAGCGCAATCCAATTGTCATTAGACCAACGCTTAGCTTCTCGAGCCGTAGAGTGGAAACACAATATATAAGGTGTTTTCAAACCTTCAACCATAGCTTTTGGAATGCTTTCTACAAATGCTTTGGGGTAAAACTGTGGCGCATCACTTCTATGTAGCAACGGCCAATCTAAGGCAGAGCACATTACCCAACGTGAACGATCTACCGCATGGCACTGTGTTGGAACTTGTACTGATTGGTTATAGAAAGATCTGGCGAGGGGCTCATAACCTGAAAACTCTGTGGCATTAGCAAGACCAGCAACCACTGCGCTAGAACTTTTTTTAGCTAGTGAGCATACGATGGCAGATTTAAGAAGCCCTTGGGTTTCAATCAATACGTCATATGTGGTGGCTTGAAGTGCTCTTCGAAACGAAAAAAACTTTTTCCATGTTGCCAATCTAAAGAGATTTTTCTTCCAGCGACGTAAGCCAAAAGGAATGATGTGATCAATCCCCCGAAAACCATCACGCGATAATAGGGGCTCAAGTAAGTGGACATAGCCTTCTTCCACCACCCAATCAATTTGAGCGTCTGGTAAGTGTGCACGCAAATCGCACACAATTGGCAAGTTATGCAATACATCCCCGAGAGAGGATAGTTTTACCAACAGGATTTTGGGGGAAGCGCTCATGCGAGCATTATCTTATCTTTTAAAAGCAGCCCTAAATTTACTTAAAACTTAGGAGCGTTATCCCACGATAAACCAGCAGAATCTTTGGCATTCATATTCGGGGTGGCACCTTTAGGCAAGGGCCATTCGATGGCTACAGTCGGGTCATTCCAAGCCAAGCAGGCCTCACTTTGAGGGTGATAGTAATCTGTAGTTTTGTAGAGAAACTCCGCAGTTTCAGATAAGACTAAAAAACCATGAGCGAGACCCGCCGGTATCCATAACTGCTTATGGTTCTGAGCGCTTAACTCGACGCCAACCCACTTTCCGTATGTCGGCGAAGATTTACGAATATCGACCGCGACATCAAAAACACTTCCAGCCACAACTCTCACTAGCTTTTCCTGTGCTTGCTCTAGCTGGTAATGCAAGCCACGTAATGTCCATTGGCGTGAAAAGGAGTGGTTATCTTGCACAAACTCCACATTCAAACTAGTAGTAGCAGAAAAATCTTGCGCATTAAAGGACTCGGCAAACCAACCGCGCTCATCCCCAAAGACTTTAGGCTCGACTACCAGTACATCATGAATAGCAGTCGGCGTTATCTGGAGCTTAGAAGACGCAGTCATCCAACCACTTTCTTATGAGATAAAGAAACCGGTTGCGCAGAAGTGTTGAGCTCATTCAATATTTTGCTCAAGTATTGGCCATAACTATTCTTACTTAACTGAGCAGCTACTTTTTGTACTGTTTCAGCGCTAATCCAGCCCTGACGGTAGGCAATCTCTTCAGGGCATGCCACCATAAGGCCTTGGCGTTTCTGCAGTGTGGCAATAAAGCCTGCAGCATCCAATAAAGAATCGTGCGTTCCAGTATCTAACCAGGCAAAACCACGACCCATAATTTCTACACTGAGCTCATTCTTTTCAAGGTAAACGCGATTGACATCGGTAATCTCGAGCTCACCACGTGCACTTGGTTTAATCGAAGAGGCAATATCGCACACTTGATTGTCATAGAAATAGAGTCCTGTTACTGCATAACTACTTCGCGACTTAAGGGGCTTCTCTTCAATAGACAATGCTTTGTAATCTTTATCAAATTCAACAACGCCATATCGCTCAGGATCATTCACGTGATAAGCAAAGACTGTTGCACCACTAGCGCGCTCATTAGCGCTGTTGAGCTGATCAACCAATTCATGGCCATAAAAAATATTATCTCCAAGAACTAAGGCGCTTGGATTATTACCTACGAAATTTTTACCCAGATTAAAAGCTTGAGCCAATCCATCAGGAGAAGGCTGAACACAATACTCAATATTTAGACCCCATTGAGAACCATCCTCGAGCAACTCGGCAAAACGTGGCGTGTCATGCGGCGTAGAAATCAACAAAATATCCCGAATGCCAGCAAGCATTAGGGTTGTCAAAGGGTAATAAACCATGGGCTTGTCATAGACAGGCATCAGCTGCTTGGATACAGCTTGAGTCACTGGATATAAGCGAGTGCCAGAGCCTCCCGCCAAAATAATGCCTTTACGATTCATGTGATTTAGTGCCATAGCATTCTTTCTAGATAAGTCCGTCTTTAGCCAAATTAGTGACATAAGAGCGGAGAGCCTCATCCCAAGGCTGTTTTAATTGTTCCAATTTTGACATATCACCCCGACCCTCAAACACCTGATGGAGCTTATCAGTGGACATCCTTGAATTCATGGGTCTTGAGGCTGGCAAAGGGTATTCCACAGCAAGAATAGGTTTAATAGCGCTTGGATGAGTCTTCAGTGTTGCCCCAGCATCCAGGGCTACTTGCACAGCCAAACACGCTAAACCATGCCAAGTAGTCTCACCGGTAGGAACCGCATGATAGATGCCCGATGACAATTTTCTTAAGCGAGCATGTTCATCCAGGACCAAGTTCAAACTCACCTGCGCTAACCAATTGGCACTCGTGGGAACGCCAAACTGGTCATGAATGATTTTCAACTCTTCACGCTCTTTCGCTAATCGCAAAATAGTGCGAATGAAATTACTGCCCTCACCATATACCCAGCTGGTTCTAAAAATAGTGTATTGCCCAGTACCTTGAGCTTGAGAAAACACCTTTGTAATGGCCTCTTCCCCTGCGGCTTTACTTTTACCGTAAACACCCAAAGGATTGCGTAAATCATCTTCTAGATAAAAACCATATTTCTCACCATCAAACACATAGTCAGTGGAGTAATGCAAGAAGGTCGCATTGTGATCAGCAGCATATTGAGCCATGATTTCTGGAGCTTTTGCATTGATAGCAAAAGCTAAATCGAATTCTGTCTCCGCCCTATCGACTGCCGTATATGCTGAAGCATTAATAATCAATTGTGGCTGAAATTGATTCAGCAGCTGAGTAAGCGCTTCCTCATTAGCAAGATCACATTCGGAGCGTCCAGCATACTGAACAACAGGCTTAGCAAGTAATGTTGAGGTGCGTACGCCCAACTCTTCTTGGAAGGCTTTTCCAAATTGGCCATCCTTGCCAAATACGAGGATCTTCATTTGCTCTTTAGTTGTACTGCTTAGAAAGCCAGTCACGGTAAGAGCCACTGACTACACCCTCAATCCAAACGGGGTTATCTAAATACCATTGCACCGTTTTACGAATGCCCGTGTCAAAGGTCTCTGCCGGCCGCCAGCCAAGCTCACGCTCTATCTTGCCAGCATCAATTGCATAACGACGATCATGCCCAGGACGATCTTTAACGTAAGTAATTTGATCTATGTATGACTTGCCATCGATACGAGGTTTTAGCTCATCCAAAATTATGCAGATAGTTTTAACTACCTCAATATTAGCCTTTTCATTCCAGCCACCAATGTTGTAAGTCTCGCCCAACTTGCCTTTGGCCAATACTTCACGAATCGCAGAGCAGTGATCGCCAACATAGAGCCAATCACGAATCTGCTGACCATCACCATAAATTGGCAATGGTTTTCCATTAAGTGCATTGAGAATCACCAATGGAATTAATTTCTCCGGGAAGTGATATGGGCCGTAGTTATTCGAGCAATTGGTCGTCACTACTGGGAAGCCATAAGTATGAAACCACGCACGGACCAAATGGTCAGAAGCAGCCTTAGAGGCGGAGTATGGGCTATTAGGCTCATAGGAATTGGTTTCTGTAAATGCGGGATCAGTAGCAGATAAGGAGCCATAAACTTCATCAGTGGACACATGATGAAAGCGGAAGGCATTCTTGGAGGATGCAGATAAACCACTCCAATACTCACGAGCACATTCAAGGAGATTGAAAGTGCCAACAATATTGGTTGTCACAAATTCAGCAGGCCCGTGAATTGAGCGATCAACATGGCTCTCGGCAGCAAAATTAATGATAGCGCGGGGTTGGTACTCTTTTAATAACCTAGTAACCAACACTTGATCGCCAATATCACCATGGACAAAGATATGACGCAAATCATCTTTCAAAGATGCAAGGGTAGCTAAATTACCCGCATAGGTCAGCTTATCTAGATTAATAATACCCTCATTGCCTGGCACTTTTAGCCAATCTAAGACGAAATTGCCCCCAATAAAGCCAGCGCCACCGGTTACTAAAATCATCATAATTTTCTCTAAGGATGAGATTTTATATATTAATAGATTTTACCCTCGACATCTTCACAATAAGGGTCTAAGTCAAATTCTGAGCAATAATCATGGGCATATTGTGTGGATAAGCAGAAAATGAACTTAAATTTACAACGATTTCAAAAAATTACAGCGCTTCTTCTGCTTCTTATCCTTATTCCACTTTGGAATACCCCACACACGATTGCCGGAAGATATTTCTGCGAAGGATTTCTATTAATTCTAGTTTTTACATATAAATCTGATTGGAAGACTTTTTTCCTAGCAAACAAAGCTCTAGCCTTTTTCTTCGTTTATTTATTTATACAGCTCATATTTTTTTCTAAGAATTATGAGATCGCTTTCAATAACTTTCGCGCTGAGTGGATGCACTTTATTCTGTTTTCAATCATTGGCGCAGGCGTAGGGCAACTTCTAGAGAAATGGGGCTCCACCAAGATCCTTCTCTTTCTTGGCATTGCGTTTTCTATACCCCTTTACACTCATCTGATACTGTCATCTATTAAAGGCGTCCAGATTAACTCAATACCTTGGGGTTATTGGGGGATAAATGAGATACATGGGGACTTAGGATACACAGCTCTGCAAGCCTCGATATTTTTATTTACCTATTTGCTATATCAAACGAAATCTAGATTTTTGAAGTTGGTAACAATCATTCTTCTTGCCGCATGTATATTTTCACCCCTGTTGGCATCTAGCCGAGGGGGAACAGGATTCGTCCTCATTGGAATTCTCTTTATATCCCTCGCCTACTTCTTTATAGGAGAGGGATATAAAGTCAGCCTGAGAAATAAGCTTATAGGGGCTATATCAGTTTTTATTCTGATTGCAGCCACCTACCAAATTGGACTAATAAATGATCCAAATAGATGGGGCGGGATTATCTCCAGAGTTTCCCTTGGATTTGAGGGTGATCCAAACAAACTCTATTGCGAAGGTATAGGCACCCTAGAATCAACCCTCAAATCCAAAGGAGTGGCAATTACTCCCGAAATTCAAAAAGGCTTAAGTAGCATTGTGGATGGAGATGGTGCTCGGATAATGGCTGCGCGATCTGGCGCTTCTCTAACAATTCAAAACCCAATGGGTATAGACCAATCAAGACAGTCTTATCAACAGGCTATTACAAAATCATGTAATATTGCCCCCGCTATATACATTTCACATACACATAATGCCTGGATAGATACCGCGCTCGCAATTGGAATCCCAGGTTCTGCATTACTTTTATTGGTACTCTTAACTTATCTGAGTAAAGGATGGGGCGCACTCATATCGAACATGCCATCCGTCACTCCATTCGGCATGGCGCTCTTCGCCAGCTCCTTTTTATGGATCTTAAGGGGCCTTCTTGATTCGACACAGAGAGATCAGATGTTAGAAATGCAGGCTTTTGTGTTGGCTCTTTTACTGGGAATAATTATTGCCAAAGGTCTCAAATACAAGGAGAATAAAAGAACTAATGTTTATAAAACAATAGCTTAAATTCTGAATTTTGAGAAACAAGCCAAGCCCGAAATCTCTCTTTCAGACGCCTAACCCTAGAGTCTTTGTAATACTTTCCAGACCCGCCTCCCATCCCACAAACGACTGGAGGAATTTCAAAGAGAAAACGGCTCAACTTTTCTCGTGTCACCATCTCAAGAAACCTTTCCTCTATACCAATGCCTGATGGCCCTCCAATACCAATGTGGGCTTTTGATAAATGATTGACATAGAAGTCTTTATCAATCATATAAAACCTTGTATCGACATACTCCAGTTGACTTTTTTTAAAAGAAAAAACATTTGAAAAAAAAGCTTGGCATACGAAATGTCCATTCCAAGATTGAATACATTCTAAAAAATTATCAACCCAAAGTTTAGCCGTGCATTTTACAAACCACTGCGATTGTAGCAGAGTTTTTGAATGCTCTAAGGCGTAACGGATAATTTCCCCCTCTCCATACCCCTTTCCATGCAAACGAATCAGATCTGGGTCATTACTAAAAGAGATGCATTCAATGTTCGCGCCTGGAAAACGCTCCAACACCAAGAGAGAAAAATCAAAGCCAGACCCGTCACACAACACATATTTATTTTGTGGAGAGATATCCAACCACTTTTGAATTGACTCTAAAGTGTGGAATACCCTTAATTTCTCATCCTTCAGCTGAACGGATTGATCCATTGCAGTAACACTTGAAGTTAGAAGGATTGGTGGCAATTTATCCATAAATCTATAGGTAACTCTGTAGAAATCTACCAAAACGCTTGATTCTTCGCAATAGGCGAGAAGGAAGTGATTTGTTTGGGGCGCCAAGATGCCCATCCATATCCCACGCAGACTGATATATCACTCCGAAATAGTGCTTCGCCAATTTAGCTTCGGTTTCACCTAAACGCTTCATCAAGAAATACTGCCAGTCATAGTGATATGTTCTAAATAGGGGTTCAATTGCAATCAGGGGAATGGCGCAATATTTCATGAGCGCCTCACCATAGATTAATGACTCTGGATGCTCTGGTGTAATGAGATCCCAAATACTAATACTTTTGGGCTGTAAGTATTCTTGATCTAAAGATTGCCAAACTTTTGCCGACCAGTTAAATGGAGCTGGTGCGCAATAAAAATGAGGGCCAACTCGATTAAACAATTTCTGAACACGCTCAGCCTCTACTCTGAGGTCATGCTCCACTTTGTGGTGACCACGATTAGTGGCAAGCTGAAATAGCTCTTTATTCTGATGCAAAACTGTATAAGGTACATTAGCATCTGTCACAAAATCAGATTGCTTGAAGTCGCGAACAAATTTGCTATCTGAATCCAAGCAAAGGTAGTTTTCAGCTAAACCCAAACGCCAAAATTCTGCTTTGACAATTTGCTGAGAAAGCCCTCCAGGCATTTCACGATATTTAACTAAATCAGCACGGGGATTAGTGGCAACGATTTCTTCATCTGCCACCCAATCGTAATCAACTTTACCGATTACTTCTTCCAATAATGCCTTCTCGGAAGCTGGTGTAGAGATATAAAAAGGAATGTGATCAACGTTGTGTCGCTTGACCGACTCTAAGAGCCTCTTCAGGCGCAAGAAATCCCGTGAGTAGGATTTGCAATAAAGAACAAAGTTGTTCAAATGGATTCCTGTTCTTTATTTTTGTTTATTTAGATCTGTTTTGCACTTGAGTCAAAATCGTAGAAACTGCCTGGTCTACCCCAATGGGCTTCCAAACCGGTTGAATCAACTGCCGATTACTCCAATCTATCCAGATTTTTTCCAAAGCCATCTCGATCTCGGTGGCCTCGCTCTGCGGACTAAGATAGGCCCCTCTATATAGCAACATTTGATCTAACTGTGGGTTGCGATGGGTAATTCCCCAGATTGGTCGAGCCGTCCACAGGTAATCGTAGAACTTAGATGGGATATATTCAGCACACCACTCATCGTTACCATGCAGCAAGATTAAAACATCAGCAGCTTGCATTTTTTCAGCCACCTGCTCACGACCAGATTTGCCAGTCACAGGATCTTTTTCCAAACGACCATGTGCCAGTAAAACATCTTCAAAACCCAATTGCTTTATTGCATCGATCGATAATGAATCCAATGGCGCGCCATAAGCATGCACTCGAATCTGATCTCGGGCTTCTGGATATTTTTTTAACAAAGGCACCAAGGCCTTAAGAATGGTAGAAAGTGAGCGGTCATTTGCCAAGGAGCCAAAATGACATAAGTTAAGTTGTTCTGTGTAACGGTGTGATTGATTAGCATCTAGACTTCCAGGGGGCTCAGCACCTGGGGTCACTACAAAACCATGCGCATTATTAAGGGTGTTCAGATTTGGGTTACGCACCTTGGCGTAATGCAAAGCCCCATCGGTAAACCACCAGACTTTGTCAGAAAACCGAGTGAGTTGACTTTCTAAATAGTGACGAAAGCGGGCATCCCGGTTTTTAGGCTTTTCAAAACCCTGATCCTCTGGATTCTTACGGATTACCAAAGGATCATGAACCTCAGAAATCAACTCAATGCCCGTCACCTTCTTTAACCAAACTCCAGTGAGGTGGGCGGACCATGCGCTGCCTACTGAAAAAACAACATCTACTTTACCAGCACGTATTAAGCGCCATCCATGAAAGAAGGCGGGCAGCGCCCAAGACCACTGACTTGAGTAACCAAGCAATAACTTCTCAACTGCAATTAAGGGTGAAAGTAATAACGACACTGTTCTAGTCATTAATTTATAAATCAAGCCGCGACCATACTTATTGGCAACCCAGTGACGAAAGTCAAAACGAAATCCTGATGGACCCCAAGCAATGAATTGGTAATGTGGGAAACGCCGGTCTTTTATTCCGGTAATTGCACTAAATACAATGGGCTCGACACCAGCCTCCAAAAGATATGGAATTTTGTCGGTAATAGTCAAACTTGCAGCACGCCCATCCATATTAAATGCATGGGTCAAGATCAGCCAACGCTTCTTGTCGATCACTGCTGGCAACTGTATGGCGCTTTGAGTGCTCAAGTGCTATGTCCGATCTGACTAGTTACCAGCAACGATAGACATCACTGCCATACGCACTGCAATACCAAAGGTGACTTGATTGAGGATGACTGACTGCGGACCATCTGCTACAGCGGAATCAATCTCCACACCACGATTCATAGGGCCTGGGTGCATCACAATGGCATCGGGCTTAGCCAGAGCTAAACGTGCTGAAGTTAAGCCATATTGCTTGAAGAACGCATCACCCTCTGGGACCTGACCAGCTTCCATACGCTCTTTCTGGATACGCAAGGTCATGACTACATCAACACCCTTAAGGCCTTCTTCCATGCTGTGAAAGACTTTCACTCCCAGCATATCTAAATCACTTGGCAAAAGACTCTCAGGACCAATCGCACGAATATCTGTACAACCCAAGGTTCTCAAAGCACAGATATTGGATTTGGCAACTCGGCTATGCACAATATCGCCCACGATAGCGACCTTTAAGCCACTAAAGTCCCTCTTGAAATGGCGCATCGTATACATATCCAATAAACCTTGAGTTGGATGCTGATGGCTACCATCACCTGCGTTCACAACGTGCACATGAGATGGCACATGCTGCGCAATTTCAATCGGAGCCCTGGAGGTGCTATGGCGCACTACAAAAATATCTGCTTGCATTGCCACTAAGTTATCAATCGTATCCAACAAGCTTTCGCCTTTAGCAGTTGAGGATGTGGAGATATCTAAATTAATGACATCTGCTGATAAGCGTTTAGCGGCGATTTCAAAAGTAGTGCGAGTACGAGTGGAATTTTCGAAGAACAGATTAAAGACGCTCTTGCCCCGCAATAGTGGCACTTTTTTTACTTCTCTAGCAAGATCAGTAACGCTCACAAACTGCTGGGCGGTATCAAGGATATGGAGGATTTGCTCCTTTGGTAAACCTTCTAAAGTCAACAAATGAGTTAACTCACCAGCGGCATTGAATTGATTTACTGAAGTAATCACTGAATTATTAATGCCGCTCATTCTGCACGCTCCTCTAATTGGAAGCTGAACTTACCAGCATCATTTTTTTCTAGAACTAAAATTTGATTTTCAGGAACGCTCACTTGCTCTCCCACAAAGTCAGCTGAAATTGGTAATTCACGATTCTCACGATCCGCCAAAACCATCAACTCCACTTGCGCAGGTCTACCAAAATCAAACAACTCATTGAGTGCTGCTCGAACCGTGCGGCCAGTGAGCAAAACATCATCAATCAAAATCACATTTGCGCCATTGACCTCAAAAGGAAGATGGGTGGACATTGTGCTGGCAGTACGGAGCGCTGTCATGCCCTTCTCGGCATAGTCATCTCGATGAAACGCTACATTGATTACGCCAAAGTGAGGCAAATTGAGGTCAGCGGCTAAACGTTCTGCAATCCAAGCTCCGCCCATTGCAAGACCAGCCAACTCAAATAAATCACCAGCCTTTATGCGCTGACTCAAGGTCTCTAATAATTTCAGATAGGACTGCTCTGCATTCATCTCAACTAATCCAATTCTTTTCAAGAAAATACTGCTCCAAAATCAAGGCCGCAGACTCGGCATCCAAATTGTCTCGCATGTCTGGATCTCCCTCTAAAACAGCAGAGGTATAACGCTCATCAACCCAATCGACCGGCAACTGAAAGCGTCCGTGCAACTGGTTACCAAAGCGACGGGCCTTGGCACTCATTTCATGCTCAGTACCGTCAGGATGGCACGGCATTCCCACCACCAGCTGATTTGGCTGCCACTCTTTGATGAGGACCTGAATAGCTCTAAAACGCACATCCTCAGATGGCTCCGCAATCATCTTCAAAGGCTGACCGGCTTTAGTCAGAGTATTGCCAACAGCAATACCAATGCGCCGTGTGCCATAGTCAAAAGCCATGATGGTGAGTTCCTTATCCATCTTGGCACCCTCAGGCATGCCCTGCCTCACCCGATAAATGAGAGGGGTCAAATCCCAAAAGGCTCATCGTTCGTTCGTAACGCTGGCTAGAAGGCGTATTAAAAATAATTTCAATCATTTGTTGCTGGGACAGGGGCACGTTTATCCAACCATTAAGAGTAATCTCTTCTTCAAGCTGTCCAGCGCTCCAACCCGCATAACCCAAAGTCATTAAGAATTTACTGGGTCCAAAACCGGCTGCCACCGCCTCAAGCACATCCTTAGATGTAGTCATGGTTAGACCGCCCGGAACCGCTAAGGAAGAGCTATAAGCCACCTCTGTAGTGGGCTCATGCAAGACAAAGCCGCGCTCAATTTGCACTGGGCCGCCAAAATAGACCGGCTGATCCGATACCGGCTCAGCTTCCAGCTTGACCTCAATTTTTTCAAATAAGGCGCCCATATCAAGCTCGGTCGGGCGATTGATCACCAATCCCATGGCACCCCGCTCGGTATGCTCAAAAAGATAAATGACGGAACCCGCAAAATTGGGGTCAACCATGCCTGGCATGGCAATTAAGAATTGGTTTGCTAGATGATCAGCGGAATAAGCAATTGAGGACCCAATAGCAGAAGCTTGGGTAGTCTGGGCGGGCGTTGTAGCTTGACCCACAGGGGCTTTTTTAGCCATATTCATGTGGGTTTATTTTACCGAATTCCCCCGCCTGAGCTAGATCTTTCCGGTAATCCAATAGGCTAAAAGACCAATCCCTTCATGCATCGCCTTATTCCAGTTTTGCACACCATCCTCCAGGTCAAACTTACCCCAGCGTAGCTGGTTACTAGTTTGGTAGTCCACCGGAACCGGAATCACCTCCACCCCCTGTTTTTGGAAAATCTTTACCGATCTGAACATATGTGATGCCGAAGTAATCAGGAGCCAAGGTTTTGGGGGTGCATCAGACTCTTTGGCAGCTTTAGCACCCAACTCCAAGATCATGGGCCTCATCAATATGACATTTTCATAAGTATTACGAGATTGATTTTCATAATGGGCGTTTTTATCTGGCAAACCCTGCTCCGCTACCAGCTGTTTGAAGGCATCCGCCTCTGAAATGCCCTTGGGAGAGAGGCGCCCGGAGAAGCCGCTAAAGATAAAAGGGAGATCGGGGTACTTACGAATAAGCTCAAAGGCTTTGGTGACACGCTCAGCCGAGGAATAGATTGATATCTCACCACGATCCACTGCAATCTCACCGCCCTCAATGGCACCGCCCAAAATAATGATCCCACCAAAGTCCGCCTCTGACATCTGCGCAAGCTGAACCTTGGGCACGCTATCTTCGAGAGTTCTTAAAAGGACCTCAGAAGTGGGCAACCATCCAACCAGCAATAAGTCTGCCAAAGCGAGTAGCAAGAATCGTTTGCACAAATGAGTTTTTCTAAGACTCAGAAATAACAGGCTGAGTACTACAAAAACAATCAACCAATTAAGTGGCTCAATGCAAAACTGCACCACTTTTGAAAATACGAAAAATAATGTATCCATTAGCTATCAGTCTATTTAATAAGCAGGATATTACTCGTAAGCCCAGCGAAGGTCTCCAATAAGCCCTAATATAGGGGCTATGCAAAAAGCTCTCGTTTGGCTCCGTCGCGACCTGCGTCTCTATGACAATGCAGCGCTTCACCACGCCCTTACCAATAACGCCCAGGTCTGGATGACCTTCATCTTCGATACTGAGATCCTTGAGCCACTGAAGGTCGATGATCAGGCGAGCGGTGGTTTAACGCACGATCGACGCGTCGATTTCATTTGGCAGGGCTTGCAACAAATTGATGCACAGTTACGTAAACAGGGCGGCGGACTGATTGTTCAGTTTGGTAAGCCCACTACGTGTATTCCGAAGATAGCTGAGACTTTGGGTGTCAATACTGTGTATACCAACCATGACTACGAGCCATCAGCGATTGCCCGTGATCACTCTGTGGGAGCTTCATTAGAAAAGCTTGGGATTGATTTTGAGACTTTTAAAGATCAAGTCATTTTTGAGAAGAAAGAAATTCTCACCAATTCCAATACGGTGTTCTCAATCTTCACGCCATACAAAAATAATTGGCTCAAGACGCTGCAAGAAAAAGATATTGCGGCCTATGACTGCACACCCAAAAAAGGGCAATTCGCAGCCATCCCAAGCACTTTGGAATCCCCCCTCCCATCATTAGAGTCTATGGGCTTTAGCCCAACCGGTATTGAAACCTATCTACCACCGGGATCTGAAGGTGGCCAAAGCTTCTTAGAAGATTTCCTCCACCGCATCGATCAATATCAAATTGGCCGAGACTTCCCTGCGATTAAGGGTGTGAGTTATCTATCCACCCATCTGCGCTTTGGCATGCTATCTATTAGAGGCTTGGTAAGAGAAGCACATCGCCGCATGCTGGCAGGCAGCATGGGTGCAACAATCTGGTTGAGCGAACTGATCTGGCGTGATTTTTATTTCATGATTCTGGCGAACCATCCGCGTCTTGCTGAAGGCGCAGCCTTCAAGCCTGACTATGACAATATCGAATGGGAAAGCGGTGCCATTGCCAAGAAGTTATTTAAAGCCTGGTGTGATGGCAAAACGGGCTATCCATTAGTAGATGCAGCCATGCATCAACTGAATCAAAGCGGGTATATGCATAACCGCTTACGGATGGTGGTTGCGAGCTTTCTGACCAAAGATCTAGGAATTGATTGGCGCTGGGGTGAGATGTATTTTGCAAAACATCTTAATGACTTCGAGCTATCGTCCAATAATGGCGGCTGGCAATGGGCCTCCTCTTCCGGATGCGATGCACAACCCTACTTCCGCATCTTTAATCCGATTACCCAATCCCAAAAGTTTGACCCTGAAGGAAAGTTCATTCGTCGCTATTTACCGCAGCTCGACAAACTCTCCAAGAAATCTATTCATGCGCCTTGGGAAGCCGGCCATATTGAACTGGAGGCTGCTGGTATTCTGCTTGGTCGTGACTATCCCCTACCAGTTGTTAATCACGATGAAGCGCGCAAAAAGACCTTGGTGCGCTACAGCGTAGTTAAAAAAGTGACTCCCGAGGAATTCACAACTTAATTACGGGCTGTAGTGCGTTCCGATTTAAGATAGGGTATGAGCAAGATCTATGCCGTCGGTGATATTCAGGGGTGTGCGCCCTCATTAAAGAGTCTCGTCAAAAAACTCCCAAAACAGTCTAAGATGATTTTCTTAGGCGATCTAGTTAATCGAGGTCCAGACTCTTTGGGTACCCTACGCCATCTCAAGCAATTACAAGAAGAAGCGCGCGTCGAATGCATTCTCGGAAACCACGACCTTCATCTACTCGCAGTCGATGCGGGTATTCGTAAAACTAAGGGGCTCGATACTGTTCAACCTATTCTCGATGCGCCCGATAGAGCTGACTTAATCCATTGGTTACGCCATCGACCGATGGCATTAAGTAATGGCAAGGTACTGACCGTCCATGCAGGCGTCGTGCCTCAATGGGATTTGCAGCAAACAATTGAGTGCGCGCAAGAAGTAGAAAAAGTGCTTCGCAAAAAATCCTATAAAGATTTTTTAGCGAATATGTATGGCAACACTCCAAATAAGTGGAGTAATTCCCTAAAAGGGTATGAGCGTTTACGCATCATTACCAATGCGCTAACCCGTATTCGTTTTTGCACGCCCACAGGTACCATGGAGTTTGAAAGCAAAGAAGGTTTTGAAGATGGCCCAAAGGGCTATATCCCTTGGTTCAAAGCTCCCAAGAGAAAAACAAAAGACTCCCTGATTTACTTTGGGCACTGGTCAACTCTAGGACTACTACGACACGAGAATGTCATTGGACTGGATACAGGTTGCGTATGGGGTGGCAAACTCACCGCCATGGAAATTCCAGAGTCAGGCAAGCCAAGCAAGGATCTAAAGATTATCCAAGTAGATGGTTACGACCATCCACTCAGAATGTAATCCTGCCTACTAGCTCTTATAACTTTTTAAATGCAGTTTTAGCTGCAGCAATGATCTCATCCAGCACGGCATTGTCATGCGCAATGGAAGTAAATCCAGCTTCATAAGCAGAAGGCGCTAAATACACTCCTTGATCGAGCATCAAGTGGAAGAATTTCTTGAACGCTTCGATATCGGTTTTAGTCACCGCCTCGAAGGAAGTTGGGACCTCATTAGCAAAATAGAAGCCGAACATGCCGCCAACGCTATCCACAGCGAACGGCACACCTGCTTCATCGGCAGCGAGCTTTAAACCTGCCATCAGTTTTTCAGTTTGACCAGTCAGACACTCATAGAAACCTTCCCTAGAAATAATCTCCAAGGTCTTCAAGCCTGCAGCTACCGCTACTGGGTTACCTGACAAGGTGCCCGCCTGATAAACGTTACCTAGCGGAGCTAGCTTAGACATGATTTCTTTTTTGCCACCAAAAGCAGCCATCGGCATGCCGCCACCCATGACCTTACCAAGACAAGTGAGGTCAGGAGTAATGCCCTGCAGGGATTGCGCGCCACCTAAAGCAACCCGAAAGCCCGTCATCACCTCATCGTAAATCAATACACTGCCATGCTCACTAGTATGCTGACGAAGAGTCGATAAAAATTCTTTTGAAGGTTTAATCAGATTCATATTGCCAGCAAAAGGCTCAATAATCACCGCCGCAACCTGATCGCCCTGCTTCTGAAAAACTTCCTTCAACGCTGCTACATCGTTATATGGCAACACCAGCGTATGTTTTACTAGATCATGAGGAACACCGCCAGAAGATGGTGCATTCTGGGTGGAGTCCGCAAAAGTTAAAAGGCCAGAGCCTGCCTTAACGAGCAAGCTATCAGCGTGGCCGTGATAGCAGCCCTCAAATTTAATAATGAGATCACGACCTGTATAGCCACGCGCCAGGCGCAAAGCACTCATCGTTGCCTCTGTACCACTCGAGACCATGCGCACTTGCTCAATGCTAGGAACCAACTGGCAAATACGTTCCGCCAATTCGATTTCACCTGCGGTAGGAGCGCCGTAGCTAAAGCTAGTTTCTGCAGCCTGCTTAACAGCCTCAACCACCTCTGGATTTGCATGGCCCGCAATCATGGGACCCCAAGACATAATCAAATCAATATAGCGCGTGCCTTCAGCATCCCAAAAATAAGGGCCTTTAGCCTTAGCAACAAAACGGGGCGTACCACCCACCTGACGAAAAGCACGCACCGGTGAGTTCACCCCACCCGGAATAGTCTTTTGCGCACGCTCAAATAAGATCTCGTTTTGTCCCAAAATGCCGCCCTGCCTTCGCTAAAGTATTTTTATTAGTTAATTCACTTGAGGCGATCAGATCGCCATCATTTCAAAATCTTCCTTACGTGCACCACACTCAGGACAAGTCCAATTCATGGGCACATCCTTCCATAGCGTGCCTGGGGCAATGCCCTCTTCAGGTAGGCCAGCAGCTTCGTCATAAACCCAGCCGCAAATTAAGCACATATATGTTTTAAATTCCATCGCCGTCTCCCTTATCTATGTTTTTTATTTTAAATCCGCTGCAGCATCGCGTTTTTGATGCATCTCAAACTTAAATAGCCTGCACTCTAGAGGACCGTTGAATAGTGGCGTACGCTTAGACTCTTTAATACGCAACTGCCCTGGTAACGCCATATCTGCTGTGAGCACAAATACATTCCAGCCACCAAAAGCATCCTTGAGGTGCTGACCAAACTGCCTCAAGAACTCCACAAATTTCGGATCTTGTTCTTCTTGGGCTTGTAACTTTTTAAGAGACTCGCGACTAGAGCGTTTAGCACTTTGACGCCCTGTTTCCAGATTAAAGGCATAGCGATCTTCTGGCTCTTCAGCTTGCTCATAGGAGTCGCGCTCCATATCACCGCCCGCAGCACGATCCTGACCTCGGCCACCCTTAATCACGAGACGCTCACCATACGGGGGGTTCAAGAGCATCACGCCTTCTTTAGCACTCGCTGGCGGCTTACTAGCCAAGGCATCAATCTGACGAGTGACAGGTAAACCAGGTAACTGTGCACGCTGCCAGTTACTTTTGAACATCGCCACCAAACGCTCATTAATATCGCCACCACTGATACCTAAAGATTCTGAATCTGGAAATTGCTTGCGCTTTTCCATCATCTCAGCCTGAGCAGCTTCTTTTAGAGAAATCCAGCGCTTTTGTTCAGTGGCTTCATTAAATGGTTTTAATCTTTGAAATCCAAAACCATGCGCTGAAGTAACCAATGGGCGGTAAGCCAAACGACTCGGCTTAGCATCATCGCCATACATCCCCGCCCGAATAGCTCCCGGCGGTATAGCCAAAGCCATTTGTGCAGCCTCAATTAGAAAAGTGCCACTTCCACACATCGGATCAAATAAGGTTTGGGCAGGCTTCCAGCCAGTAATCGATAGGATTCCTGCGGCGAGATTTTCTTTTAAAGGTGCATCACCTTTTTCATCACGCCAGCCACGTTTAAATAAGGCCTCACCAGACGTATCTAAATAAATAGTGGCATGAGTAGCTGTCAGATGAGCCTGAACGCGCACATCCGGAAACGCAGTATCAATACTTGGGCGATCACCAGTCACATCGCGCAAACGATCCACGATCGCGTCTTTAATCTTCAAGGTTGCAAAATTTAAGCTCTTTAAGGGCGAGCGGTGTGCAGTCACATCAACCCGCAGAGTTTGCTTGGAAGAAAACCACTCCTCCCAAGCCAAGCCACTAGCCAACTTATAGAGATCTTCTTCTTGGCGGTATGGCGATTCCGCCATCTGCAGTAAAACTCGGCTTGCAATTCGTGAATGCAGGTTCAATGCCATCGCCGCAGAGATAGGTGCCGCCAAACCCACTCCACCTGTAGGGCTCGTCGGCGTAGGATCAATCACCCAAGCACCCAAAGCTTTACAGTCGGGGCGCTGCGCAATACTTGCTAGCTCTTGTGCAAGAGGCACTTCCAGTCCGCCTGGACAAACAACAAAAAATCTCATGAGGCTAGCAATCTAAAAAGGGTAAAGAAAAAATAATAAAAACAATTAAACAGTTAACAGTTGTCTGTTGTTCGGCTCTAAGGCTTAATCACGACTACAGCCGTCACGATCAATAGCAGAATGACAGGTACTTCGTTAAACCAACGGAACCAAACTCCCGAACGGGTATTAACGCCATTGCGAAACTTCTTCAGCAAGCTCCAACAAGCATGGTGATAACCAATAACCAGGATGACAAAGAACATCTTGGCATGCATCCAAACCTCACCAGCACCAATCTTGAAATGCAACCAAAGGGTTAAACCCAATAAGACGGCCGGTACTGCCAAAATTGTCATGAAACGAAAAAGGCGATCAGCCATGCCGAGTAGACGTGCATACACTTCAGGATTTTTTTCATCAGCCAGATTTACAAAGATACGCGGGAGATAAAACAAGCCTGCGAACCAAGAGGCAATCAAGACAATGTGAAAAGTCTTAGTCCATAAATATGCGTTGCCCATGATAAGTAGTTCCCGTTCTGTAGTTTTTATCGTTCTTTAATCAGGATTGATTAAGTGCGCATTTAAGTGCGAATTTCGCCATGACCCATGACGATATATTTGAGTGAAGTAAGTCCATCTAAGCCGACAGGGCCACGAGCATGCAACTTGTCATTGGAAATGCCGATCTCTGCGCCCAAACCATATTCAAAACCATCGGCAAAACGGGTGCTGGCATTGACCATCACGCTAGCACTATCGACCTCGCGTAAGAAGCGATTTGCCTGTGCTTGATTATTGGTAATGATGGCATCAGTATGTTTACTACCGTATTGCTCAATATGACTAATTGCTTCATCGATATCGGCAACAGTCTTAATTGACAAGATTGGTGCCAAATATTCTGTTTGCCAATCTTCCTCAACTGCATTAACTAAATTTGTGAATCCTGCAGCCTCTAAAGTATTGCGGGTAAGGCTATCAACACGCAACTCCACACCCTTATCTTGGTAGATTTTGCATAGGGCTGGTAAGACTTGAGGTGCAATGGTTTTGTTGACCAAGAGTGTTTCCATCGCATTGCAAGGGGCATAGCGCTGGGTCTTAGCGTTATCGCAAACCTTAATCGCCATCGCGATATCTGCGTCAGCATCAATATAGGTATGGCAGATGCCATCCAAATGCTTAATCATCGGCACGCGTGCCTCCGCCATCAAGCGGGCAATCAAACTCTTGCCACCACGTGGCACGATTACATCAATATATTCAGTCATAGTGATCATTTCACCAACAGCTGCACGATCTGTAGTGGTCACAACCTGTACCGCATCCATTGGCAAATTAGCAGCATCTAAGCCTTCTTGAATCAATTGCGCCAACAAGGCATTTGAATCAATTGCCTCTGAACCACCACGCAAGATAACCGCATTACCCGACTTCAAGCAAAGGGCGGCTGCGTCAATCGTCACATTTGGACGAGACTCATAAATAATGCCGATGACCCCCAGTGGCACACGCATCTGACCGAGTTCAATACCAGAGGCCTGTTTTTGCAAAGCTGTAATCTTCCCAATTGGATCTTCCAGAGAAACAATTTGCTCCAAACCCAAGGCCATGGACTCAATCGTCTTTGGAATCATAGTCAGGCGATCGATAAAGGCGGCATCTTGGCCATTCGTTTTTGCGCGGGCAACATCAAGCGCATTCACACGCTGAATTTCTTCGGAATGTTCACGAACCAACTTCGCGATATGCAATAAAGCCTGATTTTTCTGTTCGCTAGATGCCCGCGCCATTGCGCGTGAGGCCTGACGAGCACGTCGGCCGATATCTTGCATCATTTGCTGAATGGTGTTCGTTGAATTACTCATATATTTACTAAGTCAAAATTAATATTGTTGTATCTAAGTTGGATTTTTCATGCCAGTTTTATCTAGCGCAATAAATTACCTACCAAACGCAAACCATCCCAAGGATCTGCTGGCAACTCAGCAGCATGCAACCCTTTGGCCTGACGATCTAAACCTGCTGCCACCTGCATCGCTCTGCGCAACTTCAAAGGCTGCACCCGTTTTAGGGCCATGGGATATAAGCGCTCCTTATTGCCCCAGATGCGATTAGCACGCATTAAGTTCTGTACAGACTCCCCGGCATCACTTGCTGCCTTCAGTTTCGATAGTATCCGAAGCTCTTCAGTCACGCTCCACAGAATCAAAACTAAAGGCTCACCCTCGCCTTTGAGACCATCCAACATGCGATTTAAGCGAGGCAAATCGCCAGCCAACATCGCTTCAGTCAATTCAAAGACGTTATAGCGGGCCACCTTCAAAATGGCTGATCGAATTTGCTCCTCAGTAAGGACGCCAGCAGGATGCAATAAACCCAGCTTCTGAATTTCTTGATGAGCTGCTATGAGGTTGCCCTCAACCTGCTCCGCAATGAATGCCAAAGCGCGTTGCCCATCTGGACCTGACTGCACTTCTTGACCCTGCTTCTTCAGGCGCCCAGCAATCCATTGCGGTAATTGCGTGCGATCTAAGGAATCCAACTGAATCGCCATGCCCGCTTCATCCAAGGCGCTAAACCAAGCAGAGGTTTTAGTCTTGCCATCTAATTTAGGTAGGATGATGCAAAAAATAGTGTCTGGTCCCTCAGATCCCACCGACTGAGACTCGATTTGGGCAGAGAATTGTTTGAGTGCATCCGCACCATCACGACCAGGCTTCCCGGTCGGGATACGTAACTCAACCCAGCGCTTATCTCCGAATAAAGACATGGTTTGGCCGGCACTGAGTAAAGCGCTCCAATCAAACCCACGCTCTTGCAATAAGACTTCCCGATCGGTGTAACCCATTTTTTTTGCAGTGGCACGCAACTGATCCATCGCCTCCATCATGAGGAGAGGCTCATCACCGCTAAATATATAGAGAGGCTTTAATGAAGCCGCTGAATTCAGTGACTTCAAATGAATCTGCAGGGCATCGCTCTTAACCATGCGATTTGCTCGTCATTCTTTAAAAGCTTTTAGCCCGTGGCGCTCGGGCCGACGCAGCAACACGACGCAGAATTTGTACTGCAAGATCTCTGCGCATCAAAGACAAGAATTGCTGCATTTGAACATCCGTTGCTAAAACTGTGGACACCGAGAAGTCCATATCACGCGTCATATAAATCTCCGCTTCGGGCACCACATCTGCTCCGGCATTGTCATACGCTCTAAAACCAACCCGCATGTTTAAGCGATAGGCAGAGACCTGACCATTCGAGTTGTACGCCAAGATTTCGCGGCCATTGAGATCGCTTGTAATCTCTAAGATAAGATCAGCATCTTTAGGGTTGATTGCTACCTTCGCATCAGTACCCGTCAAAATGGCTGTTTGTAGATCAGTTCTCAGGGGTGGTGATGGGCTACCAGTAATCGCAATTACCTTAAATGGCAAATCCACCATGCCACGCAAACGGTAGCCACAGGCGATCAAACCACTGACCGGAGCCAGTGCCAGAAATCCAAGCATAGTACGTCGAAGGTGATTTACGCGCATCTGTTAGTTTCTATTTAAAGTAATTTGCAAGGATCTAAGCAACAATGTTGATCAAGCGGCCTGGCACCACAATCACCTTCTTAGGTGCAGCGCCGTTTAATGCTTTCACAGCAGGCTCGCTTTGTAATGCCAAGGCCTCAATTTGCTCTTTAGTCGCATCCGCAGGTACCCGAATATCTCCACGCAGCTTGCCATTGATTTGCAACATGATGGTCAACTCAGTTTGGATCAGCGCAGCTTCATCAACGATGGGCCATGGTGCATCCAATAGAGTGCCAAAAGATTGCTCGTACCCAATCTCGTTCCAGAGGGCATGGGTTAGGTGAGGTACAACGGGGTAAAGCACCCGAATCAAAATGCTCAAACACTCACGCAATACAGCAGGTCGCACCGCAGACTTATCACCTAATTTCACAGGCTCTAAGACGTTCAGCATCTTCATTGCTGCAGAGACTACGGTGTTGTACTGGCGACGCTGATAGTCAAAGTTGGCCTGCTTCAGGATGGTATGCACTTCACGACGTAATTCTTTTTCTGCGTCATTCAAATCATTTGGCAACACTTCACTAGCGGCGCGGATCGCTTCAGCCTGACTGCTGGAATACATCCATACGCGACGCAAGAAACGAGAAGCGCCTTCAACACCAGCGCTAGACCATTCAAGCTGTTGCTCAGGAGGAGCAGCAAACATGACAAAGAGGCGTGCAGTATCGGCACCATATTGATCAATTAAGGCTTGAGGATCAACGCCATTATTTTTACTCTTGGACATCTTCTCAACACCACCAATAATGACTGGAGTGCCAGAAGTATCACCCTTCAATTTAGCGCTTTGAGGGCGACCTTTTTCATCTAACTCGAGTTCTACATCCAAAGGATTCAACCAAGTCTTTTTACCGGAAGCCTCTTCAGAGTAATAAGTCTCATTGAGCACCATGCCCTGCGTCAGCAAGTTTTGAAATGGCTCATCAAAGGTAATGAGATTGAGATCGCGCATGACCTTAGTCCAGAAGCGCGCATAAAGTAAATGCAAAATCGCATGCTCAATACCGCCAATGTACTGATCCATTGGCATCCAGTATTCATTACGGCCATCCACCATGGTTTTGGCATCTGGACCGGTGTAACGCATGAAATACCAAGATGAATCTACGAAGGTATCCATGGTGTCAGTCTCACGACGTGCAGGCTTGCCACATTTTGGACACTTCACATTGAGAAAATCAGCACGTTTATTCAGTGGATTACCGCTACCATCTGGCACGCAATCTTCAGGCAACACCACGGGTAAATCGGCCTCGGGTACTGGCACCGCACCACAGCCTGGGTTCTGCTCATCGCCACAATGAATAATCGGAATCGGCGTACCCCAGTAGCGCTGACGAGAGATACCCCAATCACGCAAACGGTAAGTGGTTTTGATTTCACCAATACCCATTTGCTCTAAATCTTTGGCTACTGCATCAACTGCCTCTTCATGCGACAAACCATCGTACTTACCGCTATTGAGACAAACAACATCATCCTTCTGCGCATACCAATCCTGCCATTGGCTGGTGTTGAACATATCTGAAGGAGCGCGCAAGGCAATCACCTGCTTAATCGGCAAGTCATATTTGAGAGCAAAGGCAAAGTCGCGCTCATCATGTGCAGGCACGCCCATAACAGCACCATCGCCGTAAGACATCAAGACATAATTACCAACCCAAACTGGTACTGGCTCATTAGTGAGTGGATGCGTCACATACAGACCGGTGAACATGCCCTCTTTTTCTTGAGTAGCTAGATCAGCCTCAATCACACTACCCGTTTTGCATTTTTCAATAAATGCTGCCAACTCAGGATTCGTTGTGGCAGCCAACGTTGCTAATGGATGCTCAGCCGCAACCGCGCAGAAAGTAACACCCATGATGGTATCTGCACGTGTAGTAAATACATACAGCTGACCATCTTGAACAAAGTGACCATGCGCATCAGCAATCTCATGTTTGAACGCAAAACGTACGCCACGACTTTTACCAATCCAGTTTTGCTGCATCGTTTTGACGCGTTCAGGCCAACCCAAGCTATCCAAACCAGAGAGGAGTTGTTCTGCATAGGCCGTGATATTGAAGTAGTAACCAGGAATCTCACGCTTCTCAACCAAGGCTCCAGAGCGCCAACCGCGCCCATCAATCACCTGCTCATTAGCCAATACCGTTTGATCGATTGGATCCCAGTTCACCACTTGAGTCTTGCGATAAGCAACACCCTTTTCAAGCATCTTCAAAAAGAGCCATTGATTCCAACGATAGTAATCAGGACTGCAAGTAGCAACTTCACGCGACCAATCAATTGCCAAACCCATCGCCGCCATTTGCTTTTTCATATAAGCAATGTTGTCGTAGGTCCATTTAGCTGGTGGCACCTTATTCTGAATCGCTGCATTCTCTGCCGGCATACCAAACGCATCCCAGCCCATCGGCATGAGTACGTTATAGCCCTCCATGCGCAACTGTCTCGCCATCACATCGTTAATGGTGTAGTTACGAACGTGACCCATATGCAACTTACCCGATGGGTAAGGCAACATGGAACAGGCATAGTATTTTGGTCTTGGCTTACCGGAAGCATCCACTGCGTTCTCGGCTACTTTATAAGCTTGTGCGCTTTCCCAATCAGCTCGTGCTGCAGCTTCAATACTGCGGTGATCGTAATCCTTACTCATTCAATACAACTCTTTTCTTCTATTCTGATTTAATTCACTGAATTACTTTACTTACTTGCGCAGGCCAAGAACATCTTGCATGTCATACAAGCCTGAGTTCTGCGCTTGTAAGAAGCGTGCAGCGCGCAATGAACCCTGCGCGTAAGACTGGCGGCTAGAAGATTTATGGCTGATCTCAATACGCTCGCCCTCGCCTGCAAATAGGACGGTATGATCGCCCACAATATCTCCACCCCGAATAGTGGCAAAACCAATTGAGCCAACTTTGCGCTCGCCCGTGTGACCTTCGCGGGCATATACAGCCACATCGTCTAATTTCTCACCAAGCGCATCTGCAATCACTTCACCCATTCTGAGTGCAGTGCCAGAAGGCGCATCTACTTTATGACGATGATGAGCTTCAATGATTTCAATGTCATAACCTTCGTTCAACATCTTGGCAGCAATCTCTAGCAACTTAAATGTCGCGTTGACACCCACACTCATATTGGGAGCAAATACGATAGCTAAATTGGCGGAAGCTTTCTTAAGGCTTTCAATTTGCTCTGGACTTAGACCAGTAGTGCCGATAATCATTTTGCTACCCGTCTTTTGCGCTACGGCTAAGTGAGCCATCGTGCCTTCTGGGCGAGTGAAATCAATTAAAAACTCAGCGTCAGTTAAAGCCTTTGTAATATCAGACGTAATTGCTACACCAGTTTTTTTTCCTAAAAACGCACCAGCATCTTCACCAAGCAAAGGGCATGACTCATGCTCCAAGGCGCCAACCAACTCAGCATCTGAGCAATTGAGTACAGCCTCGATCAACATTTTTCCCATACGGCCAGTGGCACCAGCAATTGCGATTCTCATCATTTGTATCTTCGTTTCTTATTCAAGGTTGTCGAAAGAAATCACTCGACATCAACACAACAGTAATCTTTATTTAACTTCACTAGCCTGCGGAACGTTGAGAGCACCAGGACCTAACTGTTGAGGCGCTGGCTGGGCATCTGGCGATTTTTTTTAAAAACTAAAGAAGTCCCAAAAAGAACTGCTAGCAGGAGCCGCAGGCACAGTCGCCCCAGCCGGCAAATTGTTAGTTGGGCTAGGAACTAGTAACTCGGGTTGCTGCAAAGGCGGTGTTACTGGAGGCTTGTTCGACCCCGTCATCACATCCCAGAATGATCTCTTCGATTTTGCGTAGCCATCGATTTCCTCGACCAACTCTACATCTGTTGGTAATGCATCACCTTGGAACTTGACTAACTTATCACCCTCGAAAAATACGGTGACGCGACGCTCTTTACTCATTGGCTGGCCAGCGCGCTTAAATTCAAAAACATAGTCCCAGCGATTGGCATGGAAATAACTAGCGAGCAAAGGTGTGCCCAGAATTTGGCGAACTTGCTCGCGACTCTGACCAACTTGTAGCTTGGCGTACTGTTCGCTCGAAATAAAGTTGCCCTGCACCACATCCGGCACATAAGGTCTAAAGACTTTGTTCATCCAGGCGCGTTGCGTGTCATCAACAGCGCTGGTACAGCCAGTAGCAAGCAATACCGAACCAAGTGCAGCAATAATTAACCCCGTCCGAGCGAGGTCGAAAACCCTAAAAATGGAGTTCAATAGACGGGTAAAAAGTTGAAGGCAATTTTGCATGGCAGGCCGTATCATTAAGACATTGATTTTAGCTCCCAAACCCATGAATATGAACCAAAACCCGACTCCAGCAGATTTACGCGATATTGGCCTCAAGGCGACCGGTCCACGCATGAAAATCTTGGATTTTTTTCATCAAAATGGCGGCACTCACTTTAGCGCTGAAGATGTCTTTATGGCCTTAGCCAAAGATGACAAAGAAATTGGCTTGGCTACGGTATACCGGGTACTCACCCAGTTTGAACAAGCAGGGCTCTTGCTCCGTAGTCATTTTGAGTCCAGCAAAGGTGATGGTAGGGCTATTTATGAGCTCAATGAGGGCCAACACCATGACCACTTAGTCTGCCTAGATTGCGGCCATGTTGAAGAGTTTGTCGATGAGGCAATTGAGAAGAGGCAGCGCGATATTGCCAAAAACCTCGGTTTTAAGCTCCAAGAGCACTCTTTGGCTATGTATGGTCACTGCCAAAAGAAGAATTGCCGAAATAAGCCAAAGCTCTAATTTAAGAAGATAAGAGCAGATATTGAAAAAAAACCTCAATTGAGGTCTTTTTTACATATAAAGCAAGAATTTAAGGGATTTTAGCCTTAAAACCCGATTAATTCATTACTTTACAGCCATTAATGCTTCAGCGGCATTGAGCATTTGGACTGAATAGCCCCACTCGTTGTCATACCAAGCCAATACTTTGACCAACTTACCATCCGCTGAGACGCGAGTTTGGGAAGCATCATAAATACTGGGGCGTGGGTCGTGATTGAAGTCGATGGATACCAAAGGCAGGGTGTTGAAACCCAAAATACCTTTCAATTCGCCCTCACTCGCTGTTTTGAGGATGGAGTTCACCTCGTCCACGCTGGTAGCGCGGCTGGCAGCAAAGGTTAAGTCCACAACAGAAACGTTAATGACGGGGACGCGCATCGCAAAACCATCAAAGCGCCCTGCCAAAGCTGGCAATACCAAGCCTACCGCTTTTGCAGCGCCTGTCTTCGTTGGAATCATGCTGGTCACAGCAGAACGCGCACGGCGCATATCCTTGTGATAGACGTCAGTCAGAACCTGATCATTGGTAAATGCATGAATTGTGGTCATCAAGCCAGACTCGATACCAATCTTTTCTAGCAATGGCTTAACCAATGGCGCTAAACAGTTAGTCGTGCAGCTCGCGTTAGAAACAACGATATCGCTTGGCTTGAGAACTTGTTGGTTTACACCGTAAACGATTGTGGCATCCACATCTTTTTCACCGGGAGCAGAAATCAATACCTTCTTCGCACCCTGGGAGATATGCACCATGGCTTTTTCTTTTGAAGTGAATTTGCCAGAACACTCAAGCACCAAGTCCACACCCAACTCACCCCATGGAGTTTCTAAAGGATTGCGGGTGGAGAACATCTTGATGCGATCGCCATTGACCACCATGCAATCGCCATCCACTTTTACTTCAGCAGGAAAACGACCATGCGCAGAGTCATATTGCGTCAGGTGCGCATTGATATCAATATCACCCATCGCATTAATTGCAACGATTTTGATATCACGCCTTGGCTTACCGTTCACTTGATCTTCATACAAAGCACGTAAGACCATACGACCAATACGACCATAACCATTGATTGCGACACGAATTGTCATTCCATTCCCCTTACTAATTTTGAATTCTTAAATAAAAGCTTTGCTTCTTGTCTTGTCTATTTCTTTGCGATGCATTGCTTCACGGTTTTAGCAATCTGATCGACTGTTAAACCAAAGTATTCATAGAGCACCGGTGCTGGGGCTGATTCACCAAAGGTATCAACACCATGCACTGCTGCACAACCGTACTTCCACCAGAAATCACTCACACCTGCTTCAACAGCAATGCGCGGAACGTCAGCCGGCAAAACCTTTGCTTTATAAGCAGCATCTTGTTGATCAAATACGGTCGTTGATGGAATCGACACTACGCGGATTCCAAAACCTTCACCCTCTAAACGCTCAGCAGTTTGCAACGCTAAAGCAATCTCAGATCCCGTAGCAATAATCACTGCATCGATCTTCGACTTCTTTGGATCACGCAATACATATCCACCGCGCGCAATATCTTTTACTTGTTGGCTATTGCGAGACACAAATGGGCAGTTTTGACGACTGAAGATCAAAGCGCTTGGACCATGCTTACGTTCAATCGCAGCACCCCATGCAACCGCACTCTCAGTGGTATCGCATGGACGCCAAACCATTAAATTCGGAATCAATCGCAGGCTCGCTACATGCTCAACAGATTGATGCGTAGGACCATCCTCACCCAAACCAATCGAGTCATGGGTAAAGACAAAGATGCTACGTAACTTCATCAATGCCGCCATGCGCAATGCATTGCGACTGTAATCAGAGAAAGTTAAGAATGTGCCGCCAAATGGAATGTACCCACCATGCAAAGCGATACCGTTCATGATGGCACTCATACCAAACTCGCGCACACCATAGTTAATATGGTTGCCCCACTGATCAGCACGCACAGCTTTGCATGAAGACCAGTTGGTTAAATTAGAACCCGTTAAGTCGGCAGAGCCACCCATAAATTCTGGCAAAGCAGGTGCTAATGCTTCGATGGCATTTTGACTTGCCTTACGAGTAGCAATGGTTTCTGCTTTGGTTTCACATGTCTTTAAATATGCATCCAAAGTCTTGGAGAAGTCTTTAGACAGCTCACCTTGCATACGACGCTGCAACTCAGAAGCCAGTTCTGGATATTTATTTCTATAGGCTTGGAATTCTTTATTCCACTCATGCTCTGCAGCTTGTCCGCGCTTCTTGAAATCCCAGGCTTCATAAATATCTTTTGGAATTTCAAATGGCGCATACGGCCAGTTCAAAGCAACCCGGGTTGCGGCAATTTCAGCTGCGCCTAAAGGTGAGCCATGGACCTTGTCGCTACCAGCCATATTTGGCGAGCCCTGGCCAATCGCTGTCTTGCAACAAATCAAGGTAGGTTTGTCACTTTTCTTGGCTTGAGCAATTGCACTAGACACTGCCTCAGCATCATGACCATCAACATCACGAATCACATTCCAACCATATGCCTCAAAACGTTTTGGCGTATCTTCGTTAAACCAAGAAACGACTTTGCCATCAATCGAGATACCGTTGTCATCCCACAGCGCAATTAACTTGTTGAGCTTGAGCGTGCCAGCCAATGAACAGACCTCATGACTAATGCCTTCCATCAAACAACCATCACCTAAAAATACATAGGTGTAGTGATCAACAATGTCATGACCCGGACGATTAAATTCTTGCGCCAATAATTTTTCAGCCAGCGCCATACCCACTGCATTGGAAATACCTTGGCCTAAAGGACCAGTAGTTGTCTCTACGCCAGGAGTAATTCCATACTCAGGATGACCCGCAGTTTTACTGTGTAGCTGACGGAAATTCTTCAACTCACTCATTGGTAAGTCGTAACCTGTGAGATGTAAAAGTGAATACAGCAACATCGAACCGTGGCCATTAGATAAAACAAATCGATCGCGATTCATCCAATGCGGATCTGTTGGGTTATGTTGTAGATGCTCATTCCAAAGACCGACTGCAATATCAGCCATACCCATTGGCATTCCAGGATGACCCGAATTGGCTTGTTGAACTGCATCCATGGATAAAGCGCGAATGGCGTTGGCCATACGAATTTGAAGGTTTGACATCGTAAATTTGGTCTCTGGAGAATTAATTAGCTATATTTCAGTAATGCCTCAATTTTATCTTCCCGGGCCATGGGAAAACCAAAAGCCAAATACCCTCACTCCTGAGCTTGCACATCACTTGCGCGTCCGCCGCATCCAAGTCGGCGAATTCTTCCCCATATTTGATGGCAAAGGCCAAGTTGCCAAAGCCAAACTACTCTCCCTAGGCAATAAGTCTGGAGAAGCCGAATTAAGCGATATTCGCGTAGACACACACCGAGAGAGTCCCTACGCCATCACACTGGCTCAAGGCCTGGCTGGAGGAGACAAGATGGATTGGGTGATGGAGAAAGCCATAGAGACCGGCGCCCAGGTCATTGCGCCCTTGCAATGTGAGCGCTCGGTCATCAAATTAACGCGCCCTAGTGACGCCGATCGGGCTCAAAAACGCCTTTTACACTGGCAGGGGATTGTTCAAGCCGCTTGCGAACAATGCGATCGTACAGTTTTGGCTTCTGTGGAACCTATCCAGAATTTTGAAAGTTATCTACAAAAGCCACAAAAAGAGAAACTTAAACTACTTTTAAGCCCAGATACTGACAAAAGCCTCTATTCAGTACTGATTCAAGAAGCGCCTCAAGATGTTATTTTGATGATCGGCCCTGAAGGGGGGCATTCTCCCGACGAGGAAGCGCAAGCCCAAGCGGCTGGCTATCAACTGGTTTCATTGGGTGATCGAGTGCTACGAACCGAAACTGCCGGAATTGTGGCAATTACTGCTGTTCACAGTATTTGGGGTCCAGAAATGCAAAATCGCCTCAAATAGAGGCGATCTGTGTTTCCGTACTACTTACCTGCCTAGCTAGTTATCAATCCAGTTATTAGGCAAAAGAGTAGAATACGCGATATGGAGTGCGGCGCTCAGACCAGAAATCCACTGCATCGCGGAAAACATCTAACAAAGTTTCACGAGCTTCTTTGTCAAACTTCTGTGTGCAAGGTAAACCTTCGAGCACCACTACGAAACCAGGTTGTGGGCCCGACTTATCCACTGTAGTAGTCAAAGCATCCAACAAAGGATCAAAATTCTTCGCCTGTTGCTTTGTAAATGTGTAAGCAATTGCAATCGCCTCCAACACTTCGCCTTTAGTCATTGCATTTGCACAATTGGCATAAATGAAATGTTGGCCAAGCTCTGTAGCCGCTTCCTGAAGGTCAGGCGTGCGGAAAGCACGAATAGATTGCACGATATTAGGGCGCACACTGCGCAACATTGCCGGCGGTCCGGCATCGCGAACGGCCAAAGCGGCACGCCAAGAAGCTGTCACTTTTTTCCCCGAAACTTGATTTGCTGCATAGGTTTGTAAACGAGATAAACCACCCTCAGCATAGATGTTGGCAGCAGATGACTCAGTTTCAAGTCGATCGTTACTATCCCAACTCTCAGCCCGACTATGTTCGTCGAAGCCTACTGTAGTGCCGTTTTCAGAGCGATTATTCATGATGGGTGCTAGGTTACCCTTAACACGCCATCAAATCAAGCCCAATTACAGTGCATTTTATATAAACTATTGATTTATATAATAATTATTTATGTTAGTTATTGCTAACTAACATAAATATAAGCTCACCTCTACCTCTTAGACTACGCCCCTAGCATTACTTGCTGCCTCAACTACTGCCAAAGTAGTGACATTCACGATACGACGCACAGTAGCTGATGGCGTCAAAATATGAATCGGCTTAGCAGCGCCCAAGAGCAATGGTCCGATTGCGATGCCATTACCAGCAGCAGTCTTCAACAAGTTATAAGAAATGTTAGCGGCATCAATATTAGGCAGGACCAACAAGTTAGCATCGCCTTTTAGAGGGGATGAAGTAACTGCACTGGCGCGAATGGTTTCATCCAAAGCGCTATCGCCATGCATTTCACCATCAACCTCGAGAGTTGGGTCTGCCTTTTGAATCAAAGCCAAGACTTCACGCATTTTGACTGCGGATGGAGCGCTGCTTGAACCAAAGTTAGAGTGCGACAAGAGTGCAACCTTAGGCGCTAAACCCAATTTCCGCATTTCACTTGCAGCCATCAAGGTCAATTCAGCTAATTGCTCTGCAGTTGGATCGATATTGACGTGAGTGTCTAATAAAAATACTTGGCGTCCCGGCAAAATCAATCCAGACATTGCGCCATAAACATTGGCGCCAGGTTCACGACCAACTACTTCATCAACATATTTCAAATGCGTTGCTAAGTTGCCAACGGTTCCACAAATCATGCCATCAGCCATGCCTTTGGCAATCATTACTGAACCAATTAAGCTATTACGACGACGCATTTCTAACTTGGCGAAAGATTCAGTGACGCCTTTACGTTCTGTCAGAGCTAAATAGGTTTGCCAGAAATCACGGAAACGTGAATCACTCTCTGGGTTCACAATCTCAAAATCTTCACCAGCTTTAATACGCAATCCAAATTTACCAATGCGGTGCTCGATCACCGCTGGGCGACCAATCAAAATTGGCGTCGCTAAATGCTCATCAATAATGATTTGTACTGCACGTAATACGCGCTCATCTTCGCCTTCGGCAAACACGATACGTTTTTGTGCGGCAGGCACACGTTTAGCAATGCTAAACAGTGGCTTCATCAAAGTACCAGAGTGGTAGACAAATTGTTGCAACTGATTACGGTAAGCGTCAAAGTCTTTTATAGGACGCTGAGCAACACCATCATCCATCGCCGCCTTAGCAACCGCAGGTGCGATGACAGTAATCAGACGTGGATCAAATGGTTTCGGAATTAAATATTCTGGGCCAAAGGATAAATTTTCAATACCGTATACAGAGGTTACTACTTCGCTCTGCTCAGCTTGCGCTAGCTCAGCTACAGCCTTAACTGCTGCGACTTCCATGCCACGTGTAATAGTGGTTGCACCAACGTCTAATGCACCACGGAAGATAAATGGAAAGCACAACACGTTATTAACTTGGTTTGGATAGTCAGTACGGCCAGTAGCCATCACTGCATCAGGACGAACTTCTTTTACTTCCTCAGGCAGAATCTCTGGGGTTGGGTTTGCCAAGGCATAGACCAATGGCTTAGGCGCCATCTTCTTCACCATATCTTGCTTCAATACACCGCCAGCAGATAGGCCCAAGAAAATATCCGCACCTTCGATTGCTTGATCGAGTGTGCGTAAATCTGTCTCCTGGCAGAACGGCTCCTTCTCTGGATCCATGAGTTCTTTGCGGCCCTTATAGGCAACACCAGCTAAGTCAGTAACCCAAATATTTTTACGTGGAATACCCAGGTCAACTAATAGATCTAAGCAAGCTAATGCAGCAGCGCCAGCACCCGAGGTAACTAATTTCACATTACTCACATCTTTGCCAACGACTTTCAAGCCATTCAGAATCGCAGCGGCAACCACAATCGCAGTTCCGTGTTGATCATCATGAAAGACCGGGATCTTCATACGCGCCTGTAACTTGCGCTCAACTACAAAACAATCTGGTGCTTTAATGTCTTCTAAATTGATACCACCAAAAGTCGGCTCAAGTGCGGCAATAATTTCAACTAATTTGTCTGGATCGTTTTCATTGACTTCAATATCAAACACATCAATGCCAGCGAATTTCTTAAAAAGAACTGCCTTACCTTCCATCACTGGCTTACTTGCCAGTGGTCCAATATTTCCTAAGCCCAAGACTGCAGTTCCGTTAGTAATCACACCAACTAAATTGCCACGCGCTGTGTAGCGAAATGCATTAGCGGGATCTTTAGCAATCTCTTCGCAGGCTGCGGCAACACCAGGCGTGTAAGCCAATGCGAGGTCTCGCTGATTGGTTAACTGCTTTGTTGGGGCGATTTCGATTTTTCCTGGAACAGGAAACTCGTGATAGTGGAGAGCGGCTGCTCTTAAATCCGCTATTTGCTGTTCTTTGCTGCTATTGCTTGGTTTACTCATCAGTTCACTCATCAATCAGACGTATTCAAGCTTCCAATTCTATTCCTCTCGGATGAAAGAGTCCCAAGAGCCATAAAATGGGGCATGCAATCTCAAACCTCCCCACTCGGCGAATTTGACCTGATTCAACGTTTTTTTAAAACGCAGTCAGATCTCATGCTTGCGAATAATCCCGGCCAAGTAAAGCTGGGAATAGGAGATGACTGCGCCCTACTAAAAACCGATCCTACTGGCGAGATTGCGATCACCAGCGATATGCTGGTCTCTGGGCGGCATTTTTTTCCAGACGCTAATCCTGAGTGGCTCGGCTGGAAAGCCCTAGCAGTCAACCTCTCAGACCTGGCGGCCATGGGTGCTCAGCCGGTCGGATTTACTTTGGCACTCGCATTGCCAGAGCCTAATTCAGCATGGTTAGAAGCCTTTAGCAAGGGTTTATTTGCAATTGCCAATCAATTTTCTTGCCCACTTATTGGCGGTGACACGACTGCTGGCCCACTCAATATTTGCATCACCGCCTTTGGCAGCATTCCGAAAGATAAAGCCATTCGTAGATCGGGGGCATTAGCGGGTGATGACATTTGGGTATCCGGATTTGTTGGTGATGCCAGACTTACTCTTGCTGCACTGCGTCATGAAATTGAATTGTCAAAAGAAGATTTAGCGGACATTGAGGCACGAATGCATCAACCCACCCCAAGAGTGAATTTAGGTCTTGCCTTGAGAGGTGTTGCTAATTCGGCTTTAGATGTCTCTGATGGCCTATTGGGTGACCTGAGGCATACCCTGAAGCAATCAGGCAAAGATGCAGAAATCTTTTTAGACAGAATTCCAAAATCCAGTGCGCTACTCAAGCAATCGCAAGCCATCCAAAATCAATATGCTGCGCGTGGTGGAGATGATTACGAGCTGTGCTTTACCGCACTAAGCAGCAAAAGGGATGTGATTGCCAAAATTAGTGCCGATCTCCATCTTCCGCTGACTCAAATTGGCAGCATCAAATCTATGCAACACTCAACACCCGAGATACGCATCATCGATAGCGATGGAAAAGCATTAAACATTCAAGAATCGGATTTACTCCTGAAATCTTTTGACCACTTTGCATGAATACCCAAACCAATTCGCCAAGCGCCCCCATATTGACCCCCAGCTTTAAGTGGGTCTTTAGTAAACCTAGTCGCGCCCTTGCCTTCGGTATGGGCAGTGGCCTGGCGCCATTTGCACCGGGTACCGCGGGAACTCTGTGGGCCTGGGCTGCATTCTTGATAGGCGAGTATTTTTTATCTACCCAAGCATGGTTATGGATCATTGGTATGGGAGTTCTAGTGGGTTGCTGGATCTGCGGACAAGTCAGCGAAGAGTTAGGAAAAAAAGATTTTGGTGGAATTGTGTGGGATGAAGTTGTCGCTTTTTGGCTCGTGTTGGTCTTCATCATGCCGGCAAGCCTATGGGTGCAAATTGTGGCATTTGCACTCTTCCGATTTTTTGATGCCGTCAAGCCAGGTCCGATCGGAATAATTGATCGACACTTTAAACATTTAGAAGGCGGTGATCATTCCTCTCCATCCAATTTTGGTTTAATGCTTTGGCGCGGCTTCGGAATCATTGCCGATGATTTGGCTGCAGCATTTTTCACTTTACTCACCATCACGCTCTTGCATATTGGATTGAGCTACATCTCATGAAAAATAATAATGATCCCCAGCATGAATTAGCGAGAGCTGTAGCGCTGACACTAATCAATCGAGGCTGGAAGATTGCCTTGGCTGAATCCTGTACTGGCGGTCTTGTCTGCGCCACTCTGACGGATTTAGCAGGCTCTAGTGATTGGCTTGAGAGAGGCTACATCACCTATAGCAATGCTGCGAAATCTGAATGCCTAAATGTTCCAGTAGAAACGCTTGAATCCTTTGGAGCAGTGAGTGAACCCGTTGCTAAAGCAATGGCTGAGGGCGCTCTACACAATGCGAACGTTAATGCCGCCATCTCCATTACTGGCATCGCTGGCCCAACAGGTGGTTCACCTGAAAAACCGGTTGGTACGGTCTGCTTTGGCTGGACAATTAAAGAGCCCACTGGAATTGATGTAATCAATACCGCCACAATGACCAAGCATTTCAAGGGTGATCGTCAAATCGTACGAGAACAAGCGCGTGATTTTGCACTCTCGCAATTTCTGGAAATTCTTAAACCTAAAAACGCCTAATAAGGCAGTACTACAGAATTAGCGTGAGCTTAGCCAGCCCTTGTGGCGGAAGTAGCCCAATGGAATCATCGCTGAAATCACCATAGAAATAATGGCAACCGGATAACCCCAAGTCTGCTCTAGCTCAGGCATGTAGCGGAAGTTCATACCCCATACGCTCGCCAATAAAGTAGGTGGCATTAAGGCAACAGATACCACCGAGAAGATCTTGATGATCTTACTTTGATTCAAATTAATAAAACCGACCGTCGCATCCATCAAGAAGTTAATCTTGTCGAACAAGAACGCAGTATGGTTTTCTAGTGAATCAATGTCTCGCAAAATCTGACGCGCCTCTTCTTGCTGCTCATCAGACAATAATTTGCTGCGCATTAAGAAAGATAGTGCACGACGGGTATCCATCACATTACGACGAATGCGTCCGTTGGTATCTTCTTCCTTGGCAATGGTTTCGAGTACTTCTTCTGCATCGTTATCGGTAATGTCATCTTGCAGAACGCGCTTGCCTGCTTGCTCGAGGTTTTCATAAACCTCCTCCAAAGCATCGGCAGAATACTCAGCATCAGTGGAATACAGATCGAGCAAAACATCTTTCGCGTTACTCACTGAGCCTGGGCGCAAACGCGCACGCAAACGCACCAAACGGAAGACCGGTAAATCTTCATCATGAATAGAGAACAAAACTTGCTTGGTCATCACGAAAGCAACTCGCACGTTGCGAGAAGTTTCTTCTTCGTCCAATAAGAAATCGGTACGAATGTGGAGGTGGCCGTCATCAGCCTCGAAATAGCGCGCAGAAGCCTCTAAGTCGCCCAAATCATCCAATTCAGGCAAAAGAACGCCAAAAGCCTCTTTAATCCACAGGAGCTCTTCTTCTTCTGGATCAACAACGTCAATCCAGATAGGGTTGGAGTATTGCAACAATTCATTGCGATCTTCCACTTGCTCTTGAGAGAGGCGGCCATTTTGCAGGACGAACAAGTTGATCATGGTGAACTCCTAAGGAATGGTCGCTAGTTTATCCTATAGATCATGACAGTTTCACTAAAATAAGTTAATCCTAATGAACTCCAGCCCAAATACCTTTACCCAACAACTCCAGTCTGCATGGGCTTCCCAAGGCAGCATGTTGTGTGTGGGCTTCGATCCAGATCCCAAGCGCTTGCCCGCCGTATTTCAGGGTAAGCCTGAAGGGATTTTTGAGTTCTGCCGCGAGATTGCTGATGCCACTGCGGATACCGCCTGCTCCTTTAAGCCCCAGTTTGCTTACTTCGCATCCCAAAGAGCTGAAGCTCAACTAGAAAAACTCACTCGCTACCTCAAAGATAAATACCCCCATATCCCCGTTATCTTGGACTCCAAGCGTGGTGATATCGGCAGTACAGCAGATCACTATGCCTTAGAGGCTTTTGAGCGCTACGGTGCAGATGCGGTGACCGTGAACCCTTACATGGGCTTTGACACCATCGACCCCTATCTAAAACACGCTGGCAAGGGTGTGATTGTTTTATGTCGCACCTCAAATCCTGGAGGTTCTGATCTTCAGTTTCTGAATGTGTCACCCAAGGGCGAGCCACTTTACCTGCATGTCGCCAAACTAGCTGCACAACAGTGGAATGCCTCTGGCCAAATCAGCTTAGTGGTTGGTGCAACCTTCCCCGACGAAATTGCCAAGGTCCGAGCGATTGTGGGCGAGATGCCTTTGCTCATTCCAGGTATTGGCGCTCAGGGCGGAGATATCGATGCCACTGTTAAGGCTGGCAGTATCCCGAATAAACCAGGTAGCGGCATGATGATTAACTCTTCCAGAGCAATCCTGTACGCGAGCTCAGGCAATGATTTTGCTGAGGCAGCCAGAAAAGTAGCCATCACCACGAGAGATGCATTAAGAGCTGCGGCTATCAAATAAAAAGAAATTGGGTTGGGTTACAGCAAATCTAACGCGCCTTTGGTTTTGGAGTGGGTGCTAAAGCCACTCTATCCATGTTTTCCAAAATAAAGTCTTGCCGCGTAGGGAAATGAATATTGGACTTACGGCAATACTGCGCTTTGTCGAAACATTTCGGTGCTGGCAATGCAGAGGCTAAGGCAGCTGCCTGCTCACGATCAAGTGCTGCCGGCTTTACTCCATAGTAATGTTGAGAAGCCGCACCAATTCCAAAAATACCTTCACCCCACTCTACTGAATTTAGATAAATCTCGAACAACCTCTGCTTGGTTAGCATTACCTCAAGCAGGCCAGTAATAATCAGCTCCTGCGCTTTGCGAAAATAATTCTGCTCAGATGAGAGAAAGAGATTTTTTGCTAGTTGCTGTGTAATTGTGGAACCACCACGTAAAGCAGTTTTGGATTTACCGCCCTGTTGACTGAGCTGTGAATTTTTAGCCCATGCTTTTTGCATATCCTCTACTCGCACACCCATGTGCTGAAAAAAGATATCGTCTTCACTCACCAAGACCGCACGCTTAAGATTGCCAGAGATTTTGTCGTAAGGAACCCAACTTGACTGCACTGGGCAAGACCAGGACAGGCCGCAAAGGCGCCAGCGCTCAGCCCTCTGAAAAGCAGTGCTACTGGGGTCCAGCACCACCCACAACCCAATCTGAATGACAAAGTACATTTGCATGGCAAGAAAACCGCCTAACAAACATTTCAGAAGATAAGAAAGCCAGCGCATCAAAGCTCAGCTAGAAACTAGGAATGACGAAGTTCTGTTAATACAGCGCGAGGATCGATCGCATTAGCAAGCTCGGCACCACGCCAAATTAAGAAGGCGTCAGCAGCCTGCTCTACCAGCATGCCCAAGCCATCGCTGACGCGAGCACCTCGATTTAATGCTTGCTGCATAAAGGCAGTAACTTTGCCATAGACCATATCGTAGGCGAAAGATTTTGGGATAAAGATATTGCTTGCTGCCGCATCGCCAATCGGTGATACATCGGATAGGCCGGCAGCAGTGGCATTAATAATGAGATCAAAAGGAGATGTAGTCTTACTAGCATCTTCAAGATCACTTAAAGAAACCGCTTGTAGTGCAACACCCAGTGAGCTAGCCAAGCGACCAAACAATTGAACCAATTCATCAGCCTTAGTATTGGATCGATTGGCAATCATTAATTCTTTCGGCGACTGCTCTAGCAATGGGCTCAGCACTCCGCGCGACGCACCACCCGCTCCCAACAATAGAATTCGAGAGCCTTTAATCTGAATACCCTGCGCCAATAGGTCTCTGACTAAACCAGCGCCATCGGTATTGTCACCAAAGATTTTTCCATCTTCAATGCGCAAAGTATTTACAGCACCAGCAAGCTGTGCACGCGGCGTTAATACGTCCGCAAGAGTCTGAGCATCTAACTTAAATGGTACGGTGACATTCATGCCTTTGCCGCCAGCAGCAAAGAAAGATTGCGCAGCAGTTTTAAAATCATCAAGGGCAGGCTGCAAACGACCGTAGTGCATTTTTTGATTTGACTGCTCAGCAAAGCGTTTATGAATAGCAGGTGATTTACTGTGTGAGATCGGATGACCCGCAACCGCATAGACATCCACACCAGGGAATTGGGTGGGGTCGGTATGCAACTCAGTAGAAGTGGCTTGACTCATATTGGGTACAGGATAAGCGAAATTGTGTAACGCATGTCTGAATTAAGGGCGCAAATCTAGGCGATCAGATCCATCTCTTGTGAAATCAAAAGTGGAAACCCAATCCAAGATATCAATCTGATTACGCATTTCTACAGGAAAAACTCCAAAGGGAGCAGAAGCTCGAACAATTGCCAAGGCCTGGCGATCTAACTCAGGATTGCCAGAGCTACGCCCAATACTTAATCCATCTTTACCCTGTGCATTATTCGCAATACGTCCTTGAGCATCAACACTCACCACAATTACCAAACTCCCATACAAGGGACGTCCGTTGGCTCGCGGGAAAAATGCACTCCCATAGGCCTCTATCTTTTGACGCATTGCATCGTAATACTGTGCAAATACAACCGCTTTCGTACTAGCTCCAGTCAAGACTTTACGACGAGGCTCGCGACCATTGGCCTGTAAACGCTTTGCTAACTCGGCCTCTAAGGAGTTCAGTTGCGATGCGGCTTTTTGCTCATCCCCACTTTTACGACCACCTGACATTGCTCGATCTGCTTCGAGCTTTGCCAGCATTTGCTTTTGCTGCTTCTCTAAAACTTCGAGACGGGCATCTGCACCGAGTCTTGCGCGATGGAGTGCGCTAGCATCTTGATTGGAGGTATTGCCGCCTCCATGCAGATCCGCTTGAGCTAATTTATTGGCCTGCTTAGGTGCCACCTGATTACTAGCGTTGACCAAGACAACGCTGAGTGGCGTATTTAAACGGCGATTTTCTATTTCACCAATACCCCAGCGAAATGATAAGAAGATCAAGTGAGCCAGAATAGAGAGGCCCAATGCATAGCCAAATGGGTAGCGGCGCCAACTACCATCTAAGCGCTCTACTAATTGAGCGAGTTTAGGTGGGACTTGCATCACTCTCAGGAACTTCTGGAGTTTCTATATGAAGAACTCGCACTCCTGCAGTCAGTTGCAAAAGATCTACGTCAGCAATACTGACTTCAGCTCGAGTCATACGAGGATGCGTAGCCAACTCTGGGACCGGTAAATGCAATGGAATGGGCTCAACCCGGGACATGCCTTCTTTGAGATGTCTCACAAAGACTTGCTTAGGCACCTCATCCTGAGCAACCCAGCGCAAGCACCAATATTTCTCAAGGCGATCCTGGTATTCACCATAGGCTGAATAGCAAGCTTCGAAGTCAGCAGCGATACCCATCAAAGCAGCATCTCGCGGCGGGAATGGCGCCACCATCTTGGCAGTAATGCCATGCTTGGCTATCGCAATCAACTGCCACTGATTCACCAAGTCTGAATAGCGGCGCAAGGGCGATGTACACCAAGCGTAATACTCCAAGCCTAAGCCTTCATGCGGACCAGGGGTTGTCTGCATACGAGTACGCAAAGGGCCCCAGCCCTTTTGAGTTCGGAACAAACCAGGTATCCCATGATCTGCCAACAAACGTCCTGAAGCACTGTTGCAATAAATCATCCACTCAGCAACGATGGTATCCAGGATTGAACCGCGCTGGCGCGGAGTAATGTCTACCCGCTGTGAACCATCCACTTCTTTGATTTGAAAATGGAAGTCTCTCGCCAAAGCATTGGGATCTAAGACCCCTAGTTGCTCGGCGCGTAATCCATTAGCTACTCGTTGCTCCTGGCGACCTGCATGCAATAACTTTGCCGCACCCCACAAAACGCTGAGCTCCTGACGATACGAATATTCAGCTGATTCATCAGCCAAACTTTCCTCTGTTACCAGATGCTCCAAATTCTCTAAGCGCAGATTTGCTCCCATCGGAACCATCTCAGCGCGCAACTGCAAGGAATCTCTCTCCACCACTCCAGCGGAATCGATATCTACATAAATCGATAAAGCTGGGCGAGCGGCACCCTCATCCAATGAGAACTGCGAAATCACTGTGTCGGGCAACATCGTAATCTTGTCGCCAGGGAAGTACACCGTAGACATCCGCGTACGCGCTACCTTATCTAAAGCATCATCCTTACCAATCACAAAACCAGGCGCTGCAATATGAATACCAATACGATGTCCGCCACCCTCAAGCGAAGTGACCGATAAGGCGTCATCAATTTCAGTAGTACCTGAATCGTCAATCGAGAACGCAGTCACTTCAGCCAGAGGTAATTCTGCAATAGCAGCATCTAATGCGGCTTGATCAACCATCAAACTTCGGTCATGTGCAGCACCCTGAGGAAAATGCGCCTTTAAGAACATGCCCTGGTGATATTGCAAAGGTGAATCAATCGCACCACAGCGGATCATCAATTGGGCAGGCGATTCCCCCGACTCAGTACAAGCAGCAATCAATGCCTTGTAAGCAGAGGTGTTCTTATCCGGAGAAAACAAAAGTTGATTTGCTTGAGACTTGAGCATTTCTGGAAAGACGCCAGCTACAAGCTCTTTTTGCCAAGCGGCTTGCTGCTCCAGCTCTTTTTGCTTACGCTCAAGCGCTGCTAAACCAGCCTGCAATTGCTCCAGCGGCGCCCTTTGAAAACGCCCCCGCCCTTTGCGACGAAAAAATACTGGCGCGCCCTGCAGAGCAATGGCTAATGCAGTCTGCTGTGGAATGCTGGCTTGCGCACCAAAGTATTCTTGAGCAACATCCACCAAACCAAATTCTTCATCTGGTGCACAGTCCCATAAAAATTGCAGATCAATCTCTTTAGATAGAGCACTAGCTTCATCCATTAAAGCTTGTGGCTCTGGCTTTTCAAAACGAAGCCAAACTTCTTTCGCCTTTAACTTAATTTTTTTGCCAGAAAGGCTGGTTGCTTGCCATGACTCAGCATCTCCTGCGCCGGAGGCGGACTGGACTGTGGCGACCTTGATGTCGCCACCCTCTTCATATAAAAGATGCATACTTAGAGTGAGATCCCGCCGCTGGCCTCAAGCGCTATGCCATTGACATAACTAGCTTCATCGCTAGCCAAGAATAAATACACATTTGCCATTTCTTCTGGAGTACCTAAGCGACCAAGCCAGCTGCGCCTTTCAATATCTTTCAGAATGTTTTCTGGCATGGCTTTAACCATCTCAGTAGCAATAAAGCCTGGGCAAACGGCGTTTACCCGAATGCCTTTTGCACCCAATTCTCGCGCCCAGGTTTTAGTGAAACCAATCACACCAAATTTCGTGGCAGAATAATTTGTCTGGCCAAAATTTCCGTAAATTCCAACAACGCTCGAAGCGTTGACAACAGCACCTTTACCGGCCTCTAACATGTGCGGCACTACCAACTGCGTGCAGTTAAAAACACCCTTCAAATTGACATCAATCACTGAATCAAATTGCGCTTCGGTCATTTTGACTAAGCGTGCATCTTGGGTGATGCCAGCATTGTTAATCAAGATATCAATACGCCCGTGACGCTGCATGATTTGATCAACAGCCGCTTCAACGCTCGCACGATCAGTCACATTCATCACATGGGCTTCTGAACCTGGAATAAGATCAACTGCAGACTTAACCGCCTCGGGATTCACATCCGCAATCATGACCTTCGCGCCCTCTTGCGCAAAGCGCTTTGCCGTTGCGAAACCAATCCCCTTTGCGGCTCCAGTAATGATGGCTACTTTATCTTTCAGTCTCATACTCATTACTTTGCTTTCTCTTGTATTGCAGTCAATATTTTTTGATGCACGCCACCAAAACCGCCATTACTCATCACCAAAATGTGATCGCCAGGCTTAGCCTCTTTCGACACCGCATTTACCAGAGCACTTAAATCATCAAACGCTAAGGCACGATCTTTTACTTTGGCATTTAATGGGGCTAAGACCTCATTTAAATCCCAGCCCAAAGAATCTTTACCAGTGCTGGCACCATAAGCAAAAATTTGATCAGCTGCCTCCAAGCTATTTGGTAGTTGTGCTTTCATGACGCCGAGTTTCATCGTATTAGAACGGGGCTCCAAGACTGCCAAAATGCGAGATTGTCCTACACGGCGACGTAAACCATCTACCGTCGTAATAATTGCTGTAGGGTGATGCGCAAAATCATCGTAGACCGTCACCCCATTTGCGACACCAATTGTTTCTAAACGTCGTTTCACATTCTTAAACTCGGCAAGTGCACGCGCTGCATCGGTCGGTGAAATGCCAATGTGATTAGCTGAGGCAATCGCCGCTAATGCATTGAGCTGATTATGACGACCCATGACACCAGAGTCTGGGGCCCAAGCGACTGTTGCAACTTCTTTGCCATCATGCAAAACGATAAAGCCATCCGCCGCTTGAGAAATTAAAGACCAGGCATTATTTTTATCTTGGCCAAACTTTTCAACAGGTGCCCAAGCACCTCGTGCGATGACTCTCTCTAGTGCAGGTTCTTCACCATTCACCACAACGAGACCGTTGCCCGGCACCGTGCGCACCAAATGATGAAACTGTGTTTCGATTGCGGCAAGATCAGCAAAGATATCGGCGTGATCAAACTCGAGATTATTTAACAAAGCAGTACGCGGACGATAGTGAACAAACTTACTGCGTTTATCAAAAAACGCTGTGTCATATTCATCTGCTTCAATCACAAAGTACTTACTCTCGCCTAAGTGAGCGGATACCGTGAAATTCAATGGCACTCCACCAATTAAGTAGCCCGGCTTGTAATCATTAAATTCTAAAATCCAAGCCAGCATTGCAGAGGTGGTTGTTTTACCGTGAGTGCCAGCAACAGCCAAAACATGTCGACTAAACAGAACTTGTTCGCCCAACCACTGTGGTCCAGATGTGTAAGGAAGCCCTTGATTAAGAATGGCCTCCATCAGCGGATTGCCACGAGAAACGACGTTGCCGATGACAAATAAATCCGGCATCGTCTCAAACTGTAATAATTGGTCGGGCGAGAATCCCTCGATGAGCTCAATGCCCTGCGCCTCAAGCTGAGTGCTCATTGGTGGATACACGTTGGCATCACAGCCAGTTACGCGATGTCCGGCCTGCCGAGCGATTGCGGCAATGCCGCCCATGAAAGTACCGCAAATGCCCAAGATATGAATATGCATTGGGGAATTTTAGCTAAGGAGTAGCAATGAATCGAAGACAGTGGATTAGCATCATCGCGATTAGTCTCGCAGCGCTCCTTGCTGGGGTCCTGACTTCGCAATGGATTTACAAAACAGGTCTTGCAAGTGATCCCGCTATCAATGCCTTTTTTGCCAACCCATGGCAAACGCCCGATGGAAAATCAGCTGATACCGAACAATGGCGAGGAAAAGTCCTCGTGGTGAACTTTTGGGCCTCCTGGTGCCCACCTTGCGTCGAAGAAATGCCGACTTTGGACAAATTACAAGCAGAATTTAAGACTCAAAATGTCTTATTTGTCGGCATCGGTATCGATTCCCCCTCTAATATTCGCGAATTCCTAGAAAAAACCCCAGTTTCTTACCCCATCGTGATTGGCGGACTAGAAGGCAGTAATTTATCCAAGCAAATGGGGAATAGCCAGGGAGCCCTTCCCTACACCATCATCATTAATGCTCAAGGTAAGTCCACTAGCAGTATGTTAGGGAAGATAAGCGAAGAAGAGCTCAGAAAAGAGATTAAATCAGCTTTATAAGGATTTTTAAGAACTATTGAATGGCTATCATGTGGTCAAGAATGGGGCATTCTTTACCTGAATTTTGCAATATCTGCTCTTAAAATCATAAAAAATAGCTAATTTATCCCCCATTTTTTGGACTTTCCAGTAGATTCTGGGGGTATACTTTCCCTGTGCTTGGTGAAGAGGATTCTTCATGAAGTAAGCGGTTTTAGAGAAATGCTTTATTAACGTAATTAAACTTAACTTCCTCTAAAAATATCGATTTATGTCGAAAAATACTTCAATTCTCGTTATCCAAGGCCCCAACCTCAATCTGTTGGGCACCCGTGAGCCAGAGGTTTACGGTAAAACTACCCTAGAAGATATTCATACAAAGCTTGGCGCAATTGCCAAGTCGCACTCAGTCGATCTATCTACCTTTCAAAGCAATCATGAAGGCGAGCTGATTGACCGAGTTCAAAAAGCTAAACAAGATGGGGTGGATTTCATCATCATTAATCCAGGCGCCTTTACCCATACTAGCGTTGCCTTACGTGATGCCCTGGCTGGGGTTGCTATCCCATTCACAGAAGTGCACCTATCCAATATTCATCAGCGTGAAGAATTCCGCAAACATTCCTTTCTATCAGATATCGCCACTGGTGTGATCTGCGGACTAGGAGCGATTGGATATGAACTGGCCTTACAAGCAGCAATTGCACGTTTACAAAAATAAAGATTAATTAAGAATTACAAGAGAGGAAGCCTTTCCATGGACTTGAGAAAACTAAAAACCCTAATCGACCTCGTTTCTGAATCAGGAATTTCTGAACTAGAAGTGAATGAAGGTGAAGATCGTGTTCGCATTGTGAATGCCGGATCTCCAGCTCCTGCTGGTCAAGTGGTTTACGCCAATCCAGCACCGGCTCAGGCAATGCAAGCCGCTCCCGCAGCTGCGCCAGCTGTTGCCGCACCAGCCGCCGAAGAAGCGCCTGCTGAAACTGGTTTTGTAGCTCGCTCACCAATGGTGGGAACTTTCTATCGCGCGCCAAATCCAGAGTCTCCAGACTTTGTCAAAGTCGGCGATACGATCAAAGTTGGTCAAACGCTGTGCATTATTGAAGCGATGAAGCTTCTCAATGAGATCGAATCCGAACAAGCTGGTGTCATTAAGCAAATTCTGTGTGAAAACGGTCAAGGTGTTGAATTTGACCAGCCGCTATTCATCATCGCTTAATAGATCTCTCTTAGATCTATTCCAATCCACCGTTACTTAACTCAGAGCCGACATGTTCGATAAGATTCTGATTGCCAATCGCGGAGAAATTGCTCTCCGTATCCAACGCGCATGTCGCGAGTTGGGAATTAAAACTGTAGTGGTCTATTCGACCGCAGACAAAGAAGCTAAATACGTGAAGCTTGCAGACGAAGCCGTCTGCATTGGGCCTGCTCCATCACCACTGAGCTACCTCAATATGCCTGCCATCATTTCAGCAGCAGAAGTGACTGATGCTGAAGCTATCCATCCAGGCTATGGCTTTCTCTCTGAGAATGCCGACTTTGCTGAGCGTGTTGAGAAATCCGGTTTTGCATTCATTGGCCCTACTGCCGCTTCAATTCGCCTGATGGGCGATAAAGTTTCAGCCAAGCGCGCCATGATTAAAGCGGGCGTGCCTTGCGTTCCTGGATCTGAAGGCGCATTGCCTGACAATCCAAAAGAAATTATTACTACGGCAAAAAAGGTGGGCTATCCGGTCATCATCAAAGCTGCCGGTGGTGGTGGCGGTCGCGGTATGCGCGTAGTGCATACCGAAGCCGCCCTTCTGAATGCGGTCAATATGACCAAAGAAGAAGCTGGTCGCGCTTTTGGTAACCCAGAAGTCTATATGGAGAAGTTTCTTGAGAAACCTCGCCACGTAGAGATCCAGATTTTGGCTGACACCCATGGCAATGCCATTTGGCTGGGCGAGCGTGATTGCTCAATGCAACGTCGCCACCAAAAAGTGATTGAAGAAGCTCCAGCACCAGGCATTGATCGTCGTTTGATTGCGAAGATTGGCGAACGCTGTGCAGAAGCCTGTAGAAAAATTGGTTACCGTGGTGCTGGTACTTTCGAATTCTTATACGAAGATGGCGAATTCTTCTTTATTGAGATGAATACCCGCGTTCAAGTAGAGCACCCAGTCACTGAAATGATTACTGGTGTTGATATCGTTCAAGAGCAAATTCGAATTGCTGCAGGCTTAAAACTCAGTTATCGCCAGAAAGACATTGTTTTCCGTGGTCACGCCATTGAATGTCGCCTGAATGCAGAAGATCCGTTTAAGTTCACACCAAGCCCAGGCAAAATTGGCTCGTTCCACATGCCAGGCGGCCCTGGAATTCGTGTCGACTCACATGCCTACAGTGGTTATGTTGTGCCATCCAATTACGATTCGATGATTGGCAAGCTGATTTCTTACGGCAATACTCGCGAACAAGCGATTCGTCGTATGCAAATTGCGCTTTCTGAAATGGTGATTGATGGCATTACAACCAACGTGCCCCTTCATCGTGAGTTGATGCTCGATCCGAACTTCATGGAAGGCGGAACCAGTATTCACTACTTAGAGCATCGCCTCGAAGAGCAAGCCGCCAGTCGTGGCAACCCGAAGTCTTAAGTCAATTGATGCCCATTTGGAGTAAGCATGTCCTATCGTGAACTCGTTTTCACGGTACCAGCAGAAATTGCCGAGCCTTTAGGTGACGCATTGCTGGAAGTGGGCGCACTCTCCGTCACTGTTGAAGATGATGCTGCTGGTGGTTACGATGAAAACCCGCTTTATGGCGAGCCAGGACTCTCACCTGAAGTTCAAGCGTGGGATCGTTCTTCAGTAACTGCGCTCTTTAATCCAGAGATTGATGAGTCGGATGCGGTGAACTTCATCTCCGAGCTCCTCGCATCCCTCAAAGAGGCGGGGTTCAATCTTCAAACTCCGCAAGAAAAGATTGTTGAGGAACAAGACTGGGTTCGCCTAACGCAAAGTCAATTCGCCCCAATTCAAATTGGTGAGCGTATTTGGGTAGTGCCCTCTTGGCATGAAGCGCCTACCGACCCGAATGCTATTTGCCTAGCAGTCGACCCAGGTCTCGCATTTGGTACCGGCAGTCACCCTACTACGCACCTTTGCCTACTTTGGCTTGAACAAAATACACAGCTTGCGAATCAAAGTTTGCTCGATTACGGTTGTGGATCCGGAATTCTGGCTATTGCCGCTGCGAAACTGGGATGCAAACCAGTTGTAGGTACCGATATCGATCCACAAGCCATGGTTGCAGCTCGCAGCAATGCAGAAATCAACAATACGACCATTCGCTTTGTTCTGCCAAATGAAAATGCGCCAGAACTTGCTGCAGAAACCAAATACGACATCGTGATGGCTAATATTTTAGCCAATCCACTACAAGTTTTAGCGCCTGCCTTGGTAAACAAGATGCGTCCAGGGGGAAAAATTGTTCTCTCAGGTGTTCTTGCTCGCCAAGCAGAGGAAGTTATCGCAACTTATAGCCAGTGGTTAACTCTTTCCGTTTGGAAAGAAAGTGAAGGCTGGGTCTGCTTGCATGGCACGCTACCTGCGCAAGGTGAGAAATCGAGCGCTAACGTCAAAACCACAGACACTTCGGTGCCGGCTCAAAAAAAAAGCCCTAAATTAATCCTTCTTGGTCTTTTTTTCCTCTTGCTCATTATTTTTGGCGAGCATCTTTCTAGAAATTCTTTACTGCCAACACTAGCAACGCGCGTGGATGGCAGCTCTTCTGCGATTGCAACAAGTAGTTTTTCTCTTTTACAGAAGTTAGATGAGCAATTGTGTCGTGCACTAGGGTGCGTAAATCGTTCTGTAAGCGATTTTGCAGCTTGGAAAATAATATCGGTCACCCTTTCACCTGAAAACGCGCGAGAGGGCCTTAAAAACGCTTTAAATCAATCAGTGTTGCAAGTTGAAATACAAAATCGTCTTGCAATACCCGTTTTATTTCCAAATTTAGAAATTTCTCTCACTGATGCAGAAGAATCGGAGATTAAAACGATTCAATTTTCTCCACAAGAATGGTTGCCAACTGCTTGGCAAGAGTCGCATCCGGATTTTTTGCGTCATGGCGCTCCCTCCGGTGAAATCTTTGCGTCCACGTTACCGATTTCCCTCCCGCAAAATGCTGCTGGCTATCGTGTCAGAATTTTTTACCCTGAAAAATAGACTGCAAACTCTAATTCACACCTATTCCAATTGATTTTTATTAGAAAGTAATTATTTATGGCCAGCTTGATCTGCGGTTCCATCGCTTACGACACCATCATGAACTTTGAAGGCAAATTTGCCGATCAAATCCTGCCAGAGCAGATTCATATCCTCAACGTCGCTTTCCTCGTCCCTACAATGCGCCGTGAATTCGGTGGCTGTGCAGGCAATATTGCTTACAACCTAAGCCTTCTTGGTGGCGACCCCATCATCATGGCAACGGTAGGCGGTGATGCAGCGCCATATCTTGATCGCCTCAAACAACTCAAGATTGATGCAACGCACATCCGTGAAATTGAACAAGCATTCACTGCGCAGGCAATGATCACTACCGATCAAGCCAATAATCAAATTACCGCGTTTCATCCTGGCGCAATGGGTGAATCCCACCTAAACCAAGTTTCTACCGTGGTTGCCGAGCGTAGCAAGAATGCCAAGGGCGCAGCCAAGTTTGGCATCGTTGCTCCAGATGGTCGCCAAGGAATGTGGGAGCACTGTCACCAACTGGCTGAAGCAGGCATTCCATTTGTATTTGATCCAGGCCAGGGTTTGCCCATGTTCAATGGTCCAGAACTGCTAGAACTCGTAGATATTGCAAGCTACCTTGCCGTGAATGACTACGAAGGCGAAATGCTTTCCCAAAGAACAGGGCTGAGCTTGGCAAAAGTAGCCGAAAGAGTGAAAGCACTGATTGTTACCAAGGGTGCTGAAGGCGCGGATATTTACTTTGATGGCAAATGCATCGCAATTCCGCCGGTGCCAGCAGCAAAAGTGATTGATCCGACTGGTTGTGGCGATGCATTCCGGGGTGGACTGCTATTTGGATTGGAAAATGGCATGGACTGGGAAACCACTGGCCGACTTGCCAGCCTAATGGGTTCAATCAAAATTGCCCACCAGGGACCACAGAATCACCAAATGAGCAAAGATGAAATCGCCGCTCAATTCAAATCCGCGTTTGGATTTGCACTCTAAGCCCAATAATTCCTGGGATTAGCAATAAAAAAGGGATCTCGTGAGAGATCCCTTTGAACTTCACACGTCTACAAGCAAAGCTTATGGGCGTGTGCCAGTTGGGAAGGGCCAAGCAGCAGCAGGATTCAACGTTGTTGAAGCGGCAGCTTTTTTAGCCACGGGCTTTTTTACAGCTTTGCCCGCTTTCTTCGCAGCAGGCTTACTTACTTTTTTTTTGCTACTTTACGAGCTACTTTTTTAGCAGCAGGCTTCTTAGCAACAGCTTTTTTAGCTACTTTCTTAGCAGCAGGCTTCTTAGCAACAGCTTTTTTAGCTACTTTCTTAGCAGCAGGCTTCTTAGCAGCTACTTTGCGAGCAACTTTCTTAGCAGCAGGCTTCTTCTTAGCTACTTTTTTAGCAGCAGGCTTCTTAGCAGCTACTTTCTTAGCAGCAGGCTTCTTCTTAGCTACTTTTTTAGCAGCAGGCTTCTTTGCAGCTACTTTTTTCTTTGCAGCTGGTTTCTTTGCAGCAACTTTTTTCTTGGCGATTGCCATAGTAATGCTCCTTCACGTGAGGATTAATACAAACTACCGATTAAGAAGACCCGACCTATTCATTTCCGCCTGGTTTTGCAACCGCTTGGAGCCGACGAGCGAGCCATTCATCGGCGCGCGGCTTGATACTAAGTGCTGCACGCTAATGAATCCTGGAAAAAAAGCCGTGGCCCCAAAGGACAACGGCTTCTTAAATTTGCTGGAAAAAATAGAGAGAATAGCCCAGACACCCTTGGACAAGGGTTTTCGGATTTGAGTCTGGTTTTGCTGACTTTTAAAACTATCCAACCGTCTAATCTCCTATTTAGCCGGCTATGCGCTTTTTAATTAACTACTTATTCCCAACTTAGCGCACCGCCAGTTTGATACTCAATAACGCGTGTCTCAAAAAAGTTTCTCTCTTTTTTCAGATCAATCATTTCTGACATCCATGGGAATGGATTCTCTTCATTTGGGAACATTGCGTCAAGTCCTATTTGCAAACATCTGCGATTACAGATGTATCTTAGGTACCCTTTGAACATCGGCGCGTTCAATCCGAGTACTCCACGAGGCATCGTATCCTCTGCATAACGGTACTCTAATTCAACTGCTTTTTCGAAGATAGATTTGATCTCGTCTTTGAACGCAGAAGTCCATAACTGCGGGTTCTCCAGCTTGATTTGATTAATTAAATCAATACCAAAATTGCAGTGCATAGACTCGTCGCGAAGGATGTATTGATACTGCTCAGCAGCACCCGTCATTTTGTTTTGACGACCCATTGCAAGTATTTGCGTAAAACCAACATAAAAGAACAAACCTTCCATCACGCAAGCAAAAACGATGAGTGATCGCAGTAATGTTTGGTCAGCTTCCAATGTCCCAGTTTTGAAATTTGGGTTGGTCAACACATCAATATAAGGAATTAAGAACTGATCTTTGGCGCGAATAGACTCAATTTCGTTGTACGCATTAAAGATTTCGCTCTGATCCAAACCCAAAGATTCCACAATATATTGGTATGCATGAGTATGAATCGCCTCTTCAAACGCCTGGCGCAATAGATATTGACGGCATTCTGGGGCGGTAATGTGGCGATAAGTACCCAAAACAATGTTGTTAGCCGCCAAAGAATCCGCTGTAGTGAAGAAACCAAGATTGCGCTTAATGATGCGGCGCTCATCTTCAGTTAAGCCATTCGGATCTTTCCAAAGCGCGATATCGCGATTCATATTGATCTCTTGTGGCATCCAATGGTTTGCACAACCAGCCAGATACTTCTCCCAGGCCCACTTATATTTAAATGGAACCAACTGATTTACGTCAGTCTTGGCATTAATCACACGCTTATCAGCAGCGTTGACGCGCAACGCTGCGCCACCAGATAAAGCTGCACTCGCAGCTGCTGCAGGTGCAGCAACTTGAGGGGCAATTGCAACCTCATCTGCTTGTGGGCGCTGTAGCTCTGCCACAACTGGTTGCTGCGCGAGACCTGCTTTCGCTAGTGCCGGTGCAACTTCTTCTTCCCAATTCAACATAACTCTCTCCTAATTCTTATTTTTCTAAATCAGTTAGCAAATAGCTTACTGACATGCTTCACATTCTTCAAAGCCAGCATCACCTGGGCGCATTGTGCAAACTGGACCATCCGCCTCTTGTGCAGCTGCAGCATCAGTACCATTCACACCACCACCACTGGATACAGCGTTTAACTGACCGCTTGTAACGGTTGACTTCTCAACGTGCGTTGCAGCCATCGTGCGGAGGTAGTAAGTAGTTTTCAGACCGCGCAACCAAGCCAACTTGTAGGTGTCATCCAATTTCTTGCCTGATGCACCGCCCATGTAGATGTTGAGTGACTGCGCTTGGTCAATCCACTTCTGACGACGTGAAGCAGCTTCAACTAACCAGCTTGGCTCCACTTCAAACGCAGTAGCGTACAAATCACGTAAATCCTGTGGAACACGATCAATTTTGGACAAAGTACCGTCAAAGTACTTTAAGTCGGCAATCATGACCTCATCCCAGAGGCCGCGATCCTTTAAATCACGCACCAAATACTCATTTACTACAGTGAACTCACCTGAGAGGTTGGATTTCACGAACAAGTTCTGGAATGTTGGCTCGATACAAGCTGACACACCAATGATGTTGGAAATCGTTGCTGTCGGTGCAATCGCTACACAGTTGGAGTTGCGCATACCGTGCTGCTTGATACGGGCACGTAAACCATCCCAATTCATTGTGGATGAGCTATCCACTTCGAGGTAACCACCGCGCTCGGCCGCTAACAAGGCTACTGAGTCCTGTGGAAGGATGCCGCGATCCCACAATGAGCCTTTGTATGTGCTGTAAACGCCACGCTCTTCAGCCAATTCATTAGAGGCTTGGTAAGCGTAGTAGCACACTGCTTCCATAGATGAATCCGCAAACTTCACTGCCTCATCGCTAGCGTAAGGAATGCGTTGCATGTGCAAGCAATCCTGGAAGCCCATGATGCCCATACCAACTGGACGGTGCTTCAAGTTGGAGTTACGTGCTTTAGCGACAGCGTAGTAGTTGATATCAATCACGTTATCCAACATACGCATTGCAGTGCGAATTGTTTTCTGGAGCTTCTCGTGATCCAAAATCATCTTGCCAGACGCATCGGTAGTCATGTGCGCTGTCAAGTTCACAGAACCTAAGTTACATACTGCAATTTCACTTTCGTTTGTGTTCAAAGTAATTTCAGTACACAAGTTAGAAGAGTGGACTACGCCGATGTGTTGTTGTGGGCTACGAATGTTGCAAGGATCTTTAAATGTGATCCATGGGTGGCCGGTTTCAAACAACATACCCAACATCTTGCGCCACAATTGTTGCGCAGGAATGCGACGGAATGGTTTCAATTCACCAGCATCTGCTTTTTTCTCATAGGCGACATATGCCTCTTCAAAAGCCTTACCGAATTTGTCATGCAAGTCAGGTGTATTTGAAGGTGAAAACAATGTCCACTCTCCACCTTCCATCACACGCTTCATGAACAAGTCTGGAATCCAGTTAGATGTATTCATGTCGTGCGTACGGCGACGATCATCACCCGTGTTTTTGCGCAACTCGAGGAACTCTTCAATATCCAAGTGCCATGTTTCTAGGTACGCGCAAACCGCACCTTTACGCTTACCACCTTGATTCACGGCAACCGCTGTATCGTTCACCACCTTTAAGAAAGGCACAACACCTTGTGACTTACCGTTAGTACCCTTGATGTGACTTCCCAAGGCGCGAACGTTAGTCCAGTCATTACCTAAACCGCCGGCAAACTTAGACAAGAGCGCATTCTCTTTTAACGCTTCGTAGATGCCATCAAGATCATCATCTACTGTTGTTAGATAGCAGCTTGATAACTGTGGACGTGTTGTCGCTGAGTTAAACAAGGTTGGCGTGCTGGACATGAAATCAAAAGTAGAAAGGATTTCATAGAACTCAATCGCACGACGCTCACGGTCCAACTCATTCAAAGATAAGCCCATTGCAACGCGCATAAAGAAAGCCTGTGGCATTTCAATACGACGATCTTCAATGTGCAAGAAATAACGGTCATACAAAGTTTGCAAACCGAGGTAGTTGAACTGCAAGTCACGGCTGGCATTCAAAGCGGCAGCTAAGCGCGGGAGATCAAACTCACGCATACGTGGATCTAACAACTCAGCAGAAATACCTTCGTTGATGTACTTAGCAAAGTAAGTGCTGTACTCAGCTTGCATATCGCCTTGCAATACTTCGCGACCTAAAATTTCTTTACGAATGACGTGCATCAAAATGCGGGCAGTTACTTGGCTATACGCAGGATCTTTTTCAATCAAAGTACGTGATGCCAAAATTGCAGAGTCATACACTTGAGCCATTGGCACGCCATCGTACAAATTCTTGATGGTTTCAGTGATGATTGGACTTGCATCAATGTTGTTACCGAGACCTTCACATGCCGCCTCAATAATGGTGCGCAAGGCAGCCATATCCAACCACTTCTCTACGCCGTTGTCAGTTACTTTGATGCCAGACTCACCAGCTTGAGTTGCAGTTAGAGTCTCCTGAGCAATGCCTTGTTGTGTTGCACGCTCTTGATTACGTTTTTCACGATAAAGAACATAGGCACGAGCAACGTTGTGCTCACCACTTCGCATCAACGCCAACTCAACCTGATCTTGAATATCTTCAATATGGAAAGTGCCGCCATTTGGGCGACTACGCAACAAGGCGCGCACTACTGAGTGAGTTAATTGCTCTACTTGTTCGCGAACGCGTGCAGAAGCTGCGCCCTGACCACCATTAACCGCCAAAAATGCTTTGGTAACTGCAATGGCAATTTTGGATGGCTCAAATGCCACCACCGAGCCATTGCGGCGAATAATTTTGTAGTCAGATAACTGGGTGGCTTGGCCGCCGCCTACTCCACCAGCAACAAAGCCAGCAGATGGGGCTTGGTTCATGGCTTCAGAAGGATTCATTCCTGGATTATTTGTGCCGGCAGTCTGTCCTGCTGTCTGGGGGTTGGCATATGTCATATTTTTCCTGCTTATATATAGTTATTTGGACAAAAAACGTTAAAAAACAATAGGGTATTGCTGTATTCAAACACTACATCTAGTGTCTCGAAGTGCATTTGATACTAAGTATAGGGAAATATTCGGAATTAGGTAAGACATTTCTGATGAATATTTATAAGTATTTTTCCTAGGTATTCCAACAATTTAGGAGCTATTTTGGTGCGAAATTATTAGTCCTTTTTAGCTAAAGGGCAAGAAAGTGAGCGTGTGCTCACATACTACTTTGGAGTTCTAACGAGGGTCCAAACCGAAGGGTATTTTTTTGGCTGAAATGCCAGTTTTGGCTTGGAATTTTTGCCAACTAAATTGAATACCGGGGTCTGCTTTTCTGCCAGGGGCAATATCGCTATGGCCAGCAAATTGAAGATTGGGATAAACGGCGCCTAGTTGAGCGCTTAATTTAGCCAGGACTGAATACTGAATATCCTCAAAAGGATGATCACTATCACCCTCCAACTCAATCCCAATCGAGAAATCATTGCACTTTTCACGACCTAAAAAGGATGACACGCCAGCATGCCAGGCTTTATTTTGGGTGGATACGAACTGAAAGACCTCACCACTGCGTGCAATCAAGAAATGACTGGATACCTTTTGATCGGCAATTTCTTCAAAATAAGGGTGTAGCGATGAATCTAGCTTATTTTGAAAAAAATCCACAATAAATTGGGTGGAACTACGGGAAACAAAACCACCAGGTGGCAAGCTGATGTGATGAATCACCACCAAATCCGGCGCAAGGCCTTCTGGTCGAACATCTTGATTGGGTGAGTTGCGCCAAACGGCAGAACCTATCCAACCCTGAGCATCCAAACCACTCAGGTGCTCTTGAGAACAATAAAAGCGATCCTCTTGTTTTATTGCCTCAGACTTTGGAAGATGTACTGAACAATGCTGGCACTGGACAATCACTTCAGGCTCAGCAACTTTGCTGCGTTGAGCCTTGATCTTGGCAGCCTCATCCGTGTTGAGCTTTGCCTGTTTTTTTCCTTTGATCCAAAGGTACAAAACGCCTGCGCCAGCAAATAGTAGAAGCCATTTAATCAAAAGGTCATGCTCTCTGAAGAATGACTTCCAAAACAAATCTACTGCCAACATAGGCCAGGAGCAAGGCGGTATATGCGCTCAAGACCCAACGAACGGCTACGCGCCCACGCAAGCCAACCCGCCAACGCGCTATTAGGAGGCCAGAAAATAAGAACCAGGAGATCAATGCAAAGATGGTCTTGTGATCAAAAACCAGTGGCTTGCCAAACAATGTTTGAGAGAAGAGTAGGCCAGAAAATACAGTTAAGGTCAGAAGTGCCACACCCACATAGAGCAAATTAAACAGCAAGCTTTCCATTGTCATTAAGGGCGGCAAATCCTCCAGCCAATGTGCAATACGGCTATTGGGAATGATGGCCAACTGGCGATGCAATGCTCGATCCTGAACACTCATCAACATGGCATGCATCGCAGCCAAGCTCAAAAGCCCAACTGAAATAGTGGCAACAATAAAGTGCCCCTTAAACCAAGGATCAGAGACGGCTTTTGGAGAAATTAGGGTGCCAGAGAAAATGGCGGGTAATGCGGAACAGATCAGTGCAAAACACAAAACCAACCAGCGCAAGCTGGAGATTGGCAAAAACCAAGACTGAAACCAATAAAAAGCGAGGCCAACCCAAGCGATGAGCGACAGATCCTGGGCAAAACCAAAAACAAATCCCTCGGGCGTAAAGACCGAGTCGTGTAACTGAATTCCGTGTACCAGCAAAATCAATAAGATGAATGCCTGAACCAAGCCTGTAAAAGCTGGGGATTCAATTTTTCCCTTTGGCCGCGAACCTAAAAAGACCAAAAGAAGCAAATAAAGTGCAGATGGGAGCCATCCCGAGCCTGAGTAACCTAAAATATCCATCTGGAAAGTCTAATCGATAAATGCTAGAGAATCTCACCGACCGCCTATCTCGTGTTGTTAAAACAATGCGGGGGCAAGCTCGCCTCACTGAAGCAAACACCGCAGAAATGCTACGGGAGATCCGCCTGGCCTTATTGGAAGCCGACGTTGCGCTTCCTGTCGTTAAATCTTTACTAGAACAAATTAAATTTAAAGCCCTTGGCGAAGAAGTGGTTGGCAGTCTCAGCCCAGGCCAAGCGCTAGTAGGCGTTGTGCAGCGTGAACTTGCTCAAGTCATGCGTGGCGATACTTCCCAAAGTGGTGAACTCAACCTAGCTACTCAACCGCCAGCAGTAATTCTGATGGCTGGTTTGCAGGGTGCAGGTAAAACCACTTCAGTTGGTAAGTTGGCCAAGTTTTTGCAAGAGAAGAAGAAAAAGAAAGTCCTCACTGTTTCTTGTGACGTCTACCGTCCAGCCGCTATCGAGCAGCTAGAAACCGTCAGCAAACAAGTGGGCGCTGAATTCTTCCCAAGCAATATCAATCAAAAACCCAGTGAAATTGCCGCTGCCGCTTTAGATTGGGCACGTCGTCATTATTTTGATGTGCTCTTAGTGGATACAGCAGGTCGTCTCGGTATTGATGAGGCACTCATGCAAGAAATCAAAACCTTGCACGCTAATCTCAATCCAATTGAAACCTTGTTTGTGGTTGATGCCATGCTAGGTCAAGATGCCGTCAACACGGCCAAAGCCTTCCACGAAGCTCTGCCACTCACAGGTGTAATTCTCACCAAGTTAGATGGTGACTCACGCGGTGGTGCCGCACTCTCCGTGCGTCAAGTTACTGGTGTTCCACTCAAATTCATTGGTGTTGCCGAAAAGATGGATGGCCTCGAAGCATTCGATGCCGACCGAATGGCAAACCGTATTTTGGGTATGGGCGATATTCTTGCCTTGGTCGAACAAGCACAGCAAAACGTCGATGTTGCTAAAGCAGAAAAATTAGCTAGCAAGATTTCTAAAGGTGGATTTGATCTGGGTGACTTCCGCGATCAACTGGCGCAGATGCAACAAATGGGCGGCATGGCTAGCTTGATGGATAAGTTACCAAACCACATGGCACAAGCAGCCTCCAAAACCAATTTGAGTGCTGCTGATAAACAAACTCGGCGTATGCGCGGCATCATCGACAGCATGACGCCAAAGGAGCGTGCGAAACCTGAATTACTGAAGGCCACTCGCAAACGTCGCATTGCTGCTGGTGCGGGCGTCGAAGTTCAGGAAGTGAATCGCCTATTGGCGCAGTTTGAACAAATGCAAACCATGATGAAGCAATTCAAAGGTGGCAAGATGGCGCGCACCATGGCGTCCATGGCCGCTAAAGGAGCCGCCAAAGGTATTGGCGGCCTCTTTAAAAAATAATAGTTAACGGCTTTTTTTAGCTTAAGAAACCAGTTTCTTAGCAGCATCAACCGCAGCAATCACTTTTGCATTAATTTCTGCCAGCGGAATATTTTCTGATTCAGCATCAGTGCGACCTTTAAATTCCACTTGAGCATCTGCAAGACCACGATCGCCGATCACCACACGGAATGGAACGCCAATTAATTCCCAGTCAGCAAACATCGCGCCCGGTCTTTCTCCACGATCATCGAGCACTACATCCACTCCAGCAGCTAGTAACTCATCATGCAATTGATCTGCGGCAGCTTTGACAGCTTCGGATTTTTCGTAACCCATTGGGCAGATTACGACTTCAAATGGCGCCATTGAAATCGGCCAAATAATTCCGCGCTCGTCATTACCTTGCTCAATTGCAGCACCCAGCAAACGCGTCACGCCAATGCCATAGCAACCCATCACCATTGGTTGCGCTTTGCCCTGTTGATCTAAGTAAGTGCAGCCCATTGCTTCGGAGTAACGCGTACCCAGTTGAAATACATGGCCCACCTCAATACCACGACAGATATCGACAACACCCTTACCATCAGGAGAAGGATCGCCGATTACAGCATTACGTAAATCCATTACTAAAGGCTCTGGTAAATCACGGCCCCAGTTCACGCCAGTTAAATGATGGCCAGCATCATTAGCACCGCATACAAAGTCAGCCATATTGGCAACAGTACGATCTGCAACTATGGTTACATCAGCAGCAGTTCCGACAGGGCCTAAGTAGCCCGCTGGTGCATTACAGGCTTGCTTGATCTCAGACTCACTTGCAAAGCGGGATTCAGCCATACCAGGAATCTTGCTTGCTTTGATTTCATTGAGCTCATGGTCACCGCGCACTAGCACCATAAATAATTTAGCTGGGCCCTCCTCTTGATCGGCAGCAAACAGTAATGACTTCACAGTCTGCTCTAGTGGTAAGTTTAAAAACTTTGCCACGTCAGCACAGTTTGTTTGGTCTGGTGTTGCGACTTTTGTCATTGCTTGAGTTGCGGCACCACGTGCTGCAATCAATGAGACTGATTCAGCAGCCTCTAAATTTGCAGCGTAATCCGAGCTCGGGCAATACACAATGGCATCTTCACCAGTATCAGCAATCACATGAAACTCTTGACTACCTGATCCACCAATGGCGCCGTTATCTGCTGTCACTGCACGGAACTTCAAACCCATACGCTTGAAGATGCGAGTGTAAGCATCAAACATGATTTGGTAAGACTTCTTCAATCCTTCGGTATCGCGATCGAATGAATAAGCATCTTTCATACTGAACTCGCGCCCACGCATGATTCCAAAACGTGGACGACGCTCATCACGGAACTTCGTCTGAATTTGATAGAAATTTACCGGCAACTGTTTGTAACTCTTGATTTCGTTACGCGCTAAATCAGTCACCACCTCTTCAGAGGTTGGCTGAATTAAAAAGTCACGATCATGACGATCTTTAATACGGAGCAACTCTGGCCCCATCTTTTCCCAGCGACCCGTTTCTTGCCACAACTCTGCAGGCTGAATCATTGGCATGAGCAATTCGATTGCCCCGGCGCGATTCATTTCTTCGCGAATGATGTTTTCCACCTTGCGAATGGACTTCAAGCCCAAGGGCAAATAGTTGTAGATGCCAGCACTGAGCTTGCGAATTAAACCGGCTCGCACCATCAGTTTGTGCGAAACCACCTCAGCATCGGAGGGGGCTTCTTTTAGCGTGGCGAGAAATGATTGTGAAGCTTTCATGTATGGATATAATCAAATCATTGATTTTAAAGGATTTGAGGCACGATCTCATGCTTGACCGTGAAGGGTATCGACCCAATGTCGGCATAGTCCTCCTCAACAGCCATAACGAGGTTTTCTGGGGAAAACGCGTTGGGCAGCATTCGTGGCAGTTCCCGCAGGGCGGGATTCAGCATGGTGAGAGCCCAGAGCAGGCCATGTACCGCGAATTGCATGAGGAAGTTGGCTTGCTGCCAGAACATGTCCAAATTATTGGACGAACTAGGGACTGGCTTCGTTATGACGTCCCAGAGGAGTTCTTGCGTCGTCAACATACCTCCAAAACCCATCGAGCTAGTTATCGCGGCCAAAAACAAATCTGGTTTTTGCTACGTTTAGTCGGTTTAGACAGCGATATCCACCTACGTGCCTCAGAGCATCCAGAGTTTGATGCCTGGCGCTGGGTTCCTTTTTGGATTCAACTAGACTCCGTGATTGATTTCAAGCGCGAAGTCTATCAATTAGCACTTTCCGAACTTGCACGCTACCTATCTCGTGGCATACGTATGCAGCAACTTGCCTGGGGATCTCCGCTCGATTTATTTCAATCCCTATATGGGGGCGAAGAAGATGAGCCCAAAGAAGCAAAACCTACTGATAAGCCATGATGAAACTCTCTATTTCCAGTCTTCGACTTCCAATTCTTGGCTTGGCTGTCAGCTTAGCCCTAACAGGATGTGCGGGCGATCCCCTGGAGAGCGGGGTTGATCCTTTTGCGCCGATGGTTTTCAAAGAGGGCGCAACAGCAATGCCACTCAACCCTCCCAATAAAGCAACTATTCAGCCTTTTTATGTGTCACAACAAACTATTTTTAAGTTTGCAGTGGATACCGACTCTATTTTGATTGGTAACGATGGCATCACCAGATACACCGTTATTTTGACGAGCCCGAATGGCAACAGCCAAGTTCAATACGAAGGTATTCGTTGCGACTCTTTCCAATGGCGCCTCTATGGCACCTTTGAATCCAATGTCTGGAAAGAGAACCCCCTTTCCAGCTGGAACCCGATCAAAGACCACACACCAAATCGTTACCAGGCCGCATTGGCGCAGGGTGCATTCTGCAACTTCAACTCACAAGAGAAGAGCATCAAAAATATTATTCAGTCACTGAATCCAAATGGGTTTACTGGCGGTACAAAACCCACCAACTCGTTTGGCGTGATTAATTAAAAAGGATTGATTGAATTTGACGCTTAAGCAGCAGTCAGATGAGTACCAATTTTTTCGCCACTCATCAATCGAGTGAGAACCTGAGGCTCACGTCCAGAGGCAATGACAGTTGCAGCACCTGTTTGAGCAGCAACTTTCGCAGCCAATACCTTGGTCAACATGCCGCCCTTGCTGAGTTCACTAGCAGCGCCACCAGCCATTTTTTCTAAAGCAGGATCGCCAGCAATAGCATCACTTAAAAGAGTGGCGGAAGTATCTTGACGTGGATCAGCAGTAAACAATCCGCCTTGATCAGTCAGGATCACCAATAAATCCGCATGGATTAGATTCGTTACTAAAGCAGCTAAGCTGTCGTTATCACCGAATTTGATTTCATCAGTAACTACGGTATCGTTTTCATTGATGATTGGAACAACACCGAGCTTTAACAATGTATCTAAAGTTGCCTTGGCGTTAGCATTACGCTCAGCATGCGCTAAGTCTGCATTAGTTAATAGCACTTGGGCGCTGCGTAAATTAAAGCGCGCAAAACAACTTTCATAAACCTGCACTAATCCCATCTGGCCAACTGCAGCCGCAGCTTGTAGTTGATGAATTTCTGTTGGACGCTTGCTCCAGCCTAGACGTTGCATGCCCTCTGCAATCGCACCGGAACTCACCATCAATACCTCATGGCCAGCAGCTAACAAGGCAGCCATTTGCTCTGCCCACATGCCGATTGCAGCACGATCCAAGCCTTCACCATTATTGGTAACCAGGCTAGAACCTACTTTCACTACGATTCGTTTAGCTTTCTGAGTATTCATATCAAATGCGGATCCCAAATGACTACTACTTAATCTGGAGTTTTATCTTCTGGTTGAGCTTGCGCTTGATAACGTGGATCAGCAGCACGCTCATCCTCATCATCCCTATCCTTGCGAATAGAGTCTAAATAATCCTGCAATGAGTAGCACAACTTATCGCAACCTAAACCTGTTAAAGCGGAGATCTCAAAAACAGGACCCTTCCACTTAAACCGCTTAATAAAATCTGCAACTACTTTCTTGCGATCTTCCTCGGGAATCATGTCGACTTTGTTTAATACCAACCAACGTGGCTTTTCAACTAGAGCTTCATCGTACTTACGTAACTCATTCACGATAGCAACAGCATCTGCCACTGGATCAATATTGTCATCAAATGGTGCGATATCGACTAAATGCAACAGCACACCAGTGCGCTGCAAGTGCCTTAAGAAGCGATGACCTAAGCCTGCACCTTCTGCAGCGCCCTCAATCAATCCTGGAATATCGGCAATCACAAAGCTACGCTCAGCACCTACACGCACCACACCCAAATTTGGATGCAAGGTTGTAAACGGATAGTCTGCAATCTTTGGACGCGCGTTAGATACCGCAGTAATCAAAGTCGATTTACCAGCATTAGGCATCCCTAACAAACCAACGTCAGCCAATACTTTTAATTCAAGTTTGAGCTTACGACGCTCGCCCTCTTTGCCATTCGTCTTTTGGCGAGGTGCGCGGTTCGTGCTACTTTTGAAATGGATATTTCCCCAACCACCAACACCGCCTTGCGCTAAACAAAGACGTTCACCGTGGGTAGTTAAGTCAGCAATCGGCTCACCAGTTTCGTAATCAGAAATGATGGTGCCAACTGGCATACGCAGCTCAATATCGTCGCCTGCACGACCATAACAATCAGCACCGCGACCAGGCTCACCATTTTTTGCGGTGTGCGTTTTAGCATAGCGATAGTCAATCAATGTGTTGATGTTGCGATCAGCAGTAGCCCAAACGCTTCCACCTTTGCCGCCATCACCACCATCGGGGCCACCGAATTCGATAAACTTTTCGCGGCGCATGGAGGCACTCCCGGCGCCACCTTGGCCAGCTATGACTTCAATACGAGCTTCGTCTATAAATTTCATGAATAAAAAAGGCCTCGCTTAGCGAGGCCTGTTCCTAAGAGTTAAATTCGGAATAAATCTGAATCAAACGTCTCTCAGTCAGGCGTCTTATGAACGCGGGAGAACTGAAACCTGGGCCTTCTTCAAAGCACCCTTAACGCCAAATTCCACTTGTCCGTCAACTAAGGCAAACAAAGTGTGATCTTTACCAATACCAACGTTCATACCCGGATGTACTCGTGTACCACGTTGACGAATGATGATGCTGCCAGCGTTGATTTGCTCGCCGCCAAAAACTTTAACGCCTAAGCGTTTCGATTCTGAGTCGCGGCCATTTCGTGTCGAGCCGCCGCCTTTTTTCTGTGCCATATCTTTCTCCTGCTATTTAGCCGTTAGCCTAAATTAGGCTTTAATCGTGTTAATCAGAATTTCTGTGTAATTCTGACGATGGCCTTGGTGCTTTTGATAATGCTTGCGACGGCGCATCTTAAAGATTGTCACTTTATCGTGACGTCCCTGGGAGACGACAGTGGCCATCACAGCTGCACCATTAACCAATGGATCACCCAATTTGAGTGAAGCGCCTTCGCCTACGGCTAAGACTTGGTCAAGAGTGATTTCGCTGCCGATTTCCGCTGGTATCTGTTCTATTTTCAATTTTTCGCCTGCAGCAACTTTATACTGTTTGCCACCGGTTTTTATGACCGCGTACATGGTTTGAAACCTCAATTAATATCTACATTTAAGCTAATCCACCCTGGATGAGCTAAGCCGATTATTATATCTTGCATGACGAGCACTGTCAAAACCAATGACTTAAGCCAAATTTTGGCCCCAATTGCCTTAGATTTCAAGGCCTTAGATGAGGTTATTCGCCTACGATTAGCCTCAAAAGTGGCTTTAATCGACCAAATCTCCACTTATATCATCCAGGCGGGCGGAAAACGGGTTCGGCCAGCCCTTTTGCTCCTAGTAAGCAAAGCCTTAGCCAACGGTAAAGAAACCCCCCATGCCCTAGAACTGGCGGCCGTAGTGGAATTTATCCATACAGCCACCCTCCTGCATGATGATGTGGTCGACGAATCGACCCTGAGAAGGGGTCGCGAGACTGCCAATGCTGCATTTGGGAATGCTGCAAGCGTGCTGGTGGGTGATTTCCTCTACTCTAGGGCCTTTCAGATGATGGTTGGGCCCAATGACCTGCGGGTGATGGAAATCCTGTCCGATGCAACTAATACGATTGCCGAGGGGGAGGTTTTACAGCTCCTCAACATGAATGACCCCGAAGTAGACGAAGAAAGCTATTTGCGGGTAATTCGCTATAAAACCGCTAAGTTATTTGAAGCATCTACAGAACTTGGGGCAATTTTGGCCGGGACTGATGCCAAACAAAGAGAGCAGTCCGCAGCATTTGGTCGCCATATTGGCACCGCCTTCCAATTAATGGATGACCTTCTTGATTACACCGCCGATGCATCCCAAATGGGGAAAAATGCTGGCGATGATTTAAGGGAGGGTAAGCCCACATTGCCGCTCATTTACCTGCTTGAAAATGGCAGTACTGAAGAACGCTTACTGGTTCGCGCCGCAATCGAACAAAATCAAGATTTACCGGATGATGTGTTCCAGCAGATTCTGAGCGCAGTTCAAAATTCCGGGGCTTTGGATTACACCCAAGCTGCCGCAAAACGAGAAGTTGACTTAGCACTTGAATGTCTCAAATATTTCCCTGCAAACGAGGCTAGTTCAGCATTACACGCCTTGTGCAAGTACTCTTTATCTAGACAGACCTAAGCACCAACACTTTTTACCCTGATATCGCGCGCAGTGATGCGTGCTTTTTCTGCCTCATCACGCAAACGTGAAATTTCCTCAGCACTAAGTCGTTCAAGATTGGAATAATCTAGTTTCCACGCAGGATCAGAAGCCCAAACTAAAGGGGACTGCACTGTTGTTCTTGCTCCCGGCGCGCCCTCAAGCAAACGTAGAGCTAATTCAAAATTGGAGTCTTGCGATTCAACGTTATTAGGTAGCGCTGCGGCATTACCAAGCGGAAAGTCGCTAAAGAGCAAGCGTGGCACACCGCAATACTCCACAATATCTTTCGCTGTGCCAATGATGACTGTAGGAATACCGGCAGCCTCCAAATAACGCGCCAATAAACTTTGACTCTGATGGCAAATAGGGCAATTCGGAATCAATACAGCAACATCAACCTGATCTGCACGCATCTTACTAAGAATCAACGGAGCATCAATCTCCAGGGTATGACGTTGACTGCGATTGGTTGGTAGCCCGTAAAAATGTTTGGATAGAGATTGAATACGGCCCTTTGTAACGGCGCGTTTCGCAGCATCCAATGGAAACCAACAGTTGCTGTCCTGCATGTTGGCATTGCGCCTATCAATACCAACATGCGCAATACGTAAGTCTGCGTCCTCATCAATCGAGCGAACATAGGGATCATAAAACTTGGCAGCAGCGTTGTACGCTGCGCCAGGCCCCTGGGGGCCTTTGTTGGCATCATAGGGCACTGCGGTAGTAGCCAAACCTAGGATCGATTGATTGAGGGGCTTTTGCAACGAGGCAAAAGGCACATCGATGTAATGGGCCCAAACATAGGGTGTCTCATAGCCCAATCCAAGATAGTAATTACGAGTGCGCTCAATATAGCGAACTGGCTGGTCCAATTCAGGTGCAAACAGCAATTCAGAATTCTTGGTCATCAATTCATCCCTGTAAGATATTGCTTATCAAATATTAACTATCAGGAGAATTCATTATGGCTCAATGGCTCAGATTTCAACATCAAGGCAAATCCGGTTTAGGTCAAGTACAGGGTGATCGGATTACCGTGTACACCGGCGATCTATTTAATAACCCACAAGCCACTGGCGAGACATTAAAACTATCCGATGTCACTATCGATATCCCATGCATCCCCTCCAAAATGGTTGCGATGGTGGATAACTTTCATGCTCTTGTCACTAAGCTGGAGCATGCGGTACCAGCCGAGCCTTTGTATTTTCTGAAAGGCAACAACTCTTTCTTGGCGGCCAATCAAACTATTCGCACTCCAAAGTCCTACTCTGGAAAAGTTGTTTATGAGGGCGAACTCGGAATTGTCATCGGCAAAGCCTGTCATGAAGTAGATGAGGCACAAGCTGCTGCTGCAATTTTTGGTTACACCTGTATTAACGATGTCACAGCAATTGAAATTTTGAATCGCGATCCTGGATACGCACAGTGGACACGCTCTAAGAGCTTTAATACCTTTGGCGTCTTTGGCCCCTACATCACGACTGACGTAGATCCAAGCAAGCTAACAATAAAAACTATTTTGAATGAGCAAGAGCGTCAAAACTACCCCATCGCTGACATGATTTTCCCGCCAGCAAAATTGGTCAGTCTGATATCTCAAGATGTTCCACTACAAGCTGGCGACATCATCGCTTGCGGCACCTCTGTTGGAGTGGGTTCAATGAAGCCCGGCAGTAATGTCAGCATCATCATTGATGGCGTTGGGCGCTTAGATAATCGTTTTGAATAAGCTATCTAATTCGCAAATCAAAACTAGGCCTTTAAAACAAAAACCCTCACCATGATTTGAACTGACCCACAAAAGTTGGACACTAAATCCAACTCAAAGGGGTCAGCTTCATGAGCAAACACAGCACTCAGTTCAAGCTAAAAGTGGTTACTGAGTATTTAAGGTCTGGGGGCTACCTCAGGGT
>NZ_JACVOQ010000019.1 GCF_018882325.1 Polynucleobacter sp. 78F-HAINBA
TGGGTCTTGATTTCAACCCGTCGATGCAACACACTACTAACTGCGTAAGCGCAAGGAGTGTTGCTCATGAAACAACGACCTCGAATCTATTACACAGCCACCCAGAAGGATTTAATGTGGGAGCGCTGGAAAAAAGGAGATTCTCTCCAGCAGATTGCCCAGTTATTTGATCGCAATCATTCGTCCATACAAGGCATCTTTGTGCAAACTGGCGGCATTAGACCGCCACCCCGAACTCGATCCAAACTAGCGTTGACCTTAGCTGAACGTGAAGCCATCTCACGCGGCCTAGCAAGCGGTCAATCTATGAGATCGATTGCCACTGAGTTAGGTAGATCACCTTCCACGATTAGTCGTGAGATTGGCCGTAATGGTGATCCAGAGAGTTATCGAGCAAATCAATCAGACCAGTCTGCCTGGGATCGAGCGCAGCGTCCTCAGACTTGTAAACTAGTCTTGAATAAAGCCCTGGCGCATCTGGTGGCAGACAAACTGCAGCACTACTGGTCGCCACAGCAGATTGCCGGTTGGCTAAAACAGACTTATCCAGATCAGGAGGACTATCAAGTGTCACACGAGACGATCTACCGAAGCCTGTTCATCCAAGCCCGTGGGGCCTTAAAGAAAGAGCTCACACAGCACTTACGACGTACTCGCATCATGCGCCGCTCACGTCATCACACCCTGAAAGATCGGGATCTAGGCAGCATCAAGGATGCCATCCCTATTAGAGAGCGCCCAGCTGAGGTGGAAGATCGCGCTGTTCCCGGTCATTGGGAAGGCGATCTACTTTATGGAGATGCCAATAGTCAGATCGCCACTCTCGTAGAGCGCCAAACCCGTTATGTGATGCTAGTCAAGGTGGCTCGTAAAGACAGCGAGACAGTGGTTAATGCACTTATCAAGCATGCCCGCAAGTTACCGCAAGAGCTGTATAAATCCTTAACGTGGGATCGCGGCTCGGAGATGGCTCAGCACAAACGCTTTACTCTAGCTACCGATGTGCAAGTGTACTTTTGTGATCCTCAGCATCCATGGCAACGAGGGTCTAATGAAAATACCAATGGGCTATTAAGACAGTACTTCCCAAAAGGAATGAGCCTGGCCAATTACTCACAAGCAAAACTCAATGCTGTAGCAAGACAATTAAATGAACGCCCTAGAAAAACACTAAACTATCAAACACCGGCAGAACGTTTTGCTCAATCTGTTGCGTTGACGGGTTGAAATCAAGGTCG
>NZ_JACVOQ010000020.1 GCF_018882325.1 Polynucleobacter sp. 78F-HAINBA
TGAATCGCTACCACTTCTATAGACACTTTCTAGCCTAATATTTAGTCTATTAGGAGGTGTGTCATGAGTACAAGAAGGCGGTTTACTGAAGAGTTCAAGTTAGAGGCAGTCAAACAGGTAGTTGAACGGGGTTTTGGTGTTCGAGATGTGGCTGCTAGGCTGGGCACCTCACCCCATAGCCTGTATGCCTGGGTTAATAAATATGGCATTCCAGCTGAGCAGCGTCTAGTGGGGGATGATCAAACGGCTAAGCTTAAAAGACTGGAGGCGGAGCTGCGGCGGGTTACCGAAGAGCGCGACATCCTAAAAAAGGCCGCCGCGTACTTTGCCAAGGAGTCCGGTTAAAGTACGCCTTCATCAAAAATCACCAGCATGAGCATGCCATCCGCACCATGTGCAAGGTTTTACGAGTCCACCACAGTGGCTATTACGCCTGGCTTAAAGAGCCACTCTCGTCTCGAGCGTGTGAGAACCAAATGATTGTGACCCAGATTAAGCAAGCGTGGCTGGCAAGCGGCACCATCTATGGTTATCGCAAGATCCATGATGATCTGCAAGATCTGGGGATTGCTTGTGGTGAACAGCGGGTGTATCGCTTGATGAAGGCGCAAGGCCTGCGCTCTCAAACAGGTTACAAGCGCAAACCACGGCATCATGCTGGTAAGCCTCATGTCGCCGCTCCCAATCACCTGGCTCAGCAGTTTGATGTTTTAGAGCCTAATGAGACCTGGGTAACGGACATTACTTATATCCGCACGCATGAGGGTTGGCTGTACCTGGCGGTGGTCTTGGATTTATTCTCCCGCCAGATTGTAGGCTGGTCGATGCAAGGACAGATTGATAAGGAGCTCGTAGTCTCAGCCTTGCTGATGGCTTTATGGAAACGCAAACCTAAGCAAACAGTGATGATCCACTCCGATCAAGGCAGTCAATTTTCCAGTTACGAGTGGCAGGCGTTCTTAAAAGAACACAACCTCAAGCAAAGCATGAGTCGGCGCGGTAACTGCCATGACAACGCTGTAGTCGAGAGCTTTTTCCAACTACTCAAGCGGGAGCGGATCAAACGTAAAACCTATGCCAGCAGAGCAAAAGCAAGAGAAGATATCTTTGATTACATCGAAATGTTTTACAACCCGGTTAGACGCCATAGCTACAACAATGGGCTTTCTCCGGTAAGATTTGAACAGCAGTACCAAGCGAGGTTGGGAAGTGTCTAGGATATTGGTAGCGATTCAA
>NZ_JACVOQ010000024.1 GCF_018882325.1 Polynucleobacter sp. 78F-HAINBA
TTTGCACTGTCTTGTGGTTTAAGTATTGATGTTGATTGCGTAGCTCTAAGTGCACTCGCCGATAGCCATAGCGACCCTGATGGACATTGAAGATCTGGGTAATATGGTCTTTAGTGTCCCGATAAGGGTCAGCTTTACTACTAGCCTCTCGCCAGTAGTAATACACGCTTTTAGCCATCTTGGCGATCAGCAGTAAGTCTAATAAACGGTAATGCGGCCTTAGCTCAGTAATTACTTGGGCTTGTTCTCTTTTACAGCTTTGCTCTGAGCTAAG
>NZ_JACVOQ010000025.1 GCF_018882325.1 Polynucleobacter sp. 78F-HAINBA
CGAGAAGTGTTTATTACTACCAGCTAGGGCTAAGCAAGCAGGCCGATCCTCATCTTGCAACAAAGACCCAGATCCAAGTGATCTACCAGCGCCACAAAGGTCGTTATGGCTATCGACGAGTCCATTTAGAGCTTAGCAATCAGCAGTGTTACCTCAACCCCAAAACCGTACAAAAACTGATGGGGCACCTCGGCCTTAAATCAACGGTGCGCCCTAAACGCTACCAGTCTTACAAAGGGTCTGTGGGTAAGGCAGCCCCAAACCTATTAG
>NZ_JACVOQ010000026.1 GCF_018882325.1 Polynucleobacter sp. 78F-HAINBA
AATCAGTCTCCACTCGGCGGTACTCGAGCTCTTGCATGAGCTCTTGCGGAGTCATTTGGGTGACTGGCTTATTGGTGGGGGTAAATGGTTTGAAGGGTTTTGACATCGGTGGCCGTCCCTTGGGCTTAGGTTCTAGGGCTGTAATACCACCTTCATTGTAGAGGCGTTGCCAAAGACTAATCGTGCTGGGGGCTGGCACATTAAACCGGGCTGCGGCTTGATTGATGGAGAGTTGGTCTTGTTGCATAGACTGGA
>NZ_JACVOQ010000021.1 GCF_018882325.1 Polynucleobacter sp. 78F-HAINBA
CTCGCCAGTAGTAATACACGCTTTTAGCCATCTTGGCGATCAGCAGTAAGTCTAATAAACGGTAATGCGGCCTTAGCTCAGTAATTACTTGGGCTTGTTCTCTTTTACAGCTTTGCTCTGAGCTAAGGCTTCTAACTTTTTTAGGTAGGCAGCCTCCGCTTCGGCATACTCCAGACGTCTTCGTAACTCTGCAGGCGTGAGCTCAGAGATCGGCTTTTTGAGTAAGGCTTTGATATTAAATTGGGACATAGGAGATCGTCCTCTCGGTCGATTAGCAAGGGCTGTAATACCGCCTTCATTGTAGAGTTTTTGCCATTGCAAAATCGAGCTCATACTCCCAATCCCAAAGTGGGCAGCTGCCGGCCTAGCGGATATCTGGTGCCTGGACATGTACTGCAGCACCTGCAATTTGAACTCTGGGGAATGGCGTTGATAGTTGGGATTAAGACCGCTATGGCCATGTACCTGATACGCTAGGACCCAATCACGCACTTGTGAATGACTAATCTCAAATAAGTGACCTACCCGCTTAAGACCGCCAAACTCTAGAAACTCTTTAACTACCTTTAGCTTGAACTGCTTGCTGTACTTGCTCATAAAACAAAACCCCCTTGGTTGGACAAAGCGTCCAACTTTTGGGGGTCAGTTCA
>NZ_JACVOQ010000027.1 GCF_018882325.1 Polynucleobacter sp. 78F-HAINBA
TTAAAGCAGTCGGAGATCGCTACGGCGTTAAACACACCTATATTCAAAAATGGGTTCATGCCTATAAAGCTCATGGTCAAAAGAGCTTAATCAAGACTTACACACATTACCCCGACACCTTTAAGGTGTCTGTGCTCCAGTCTATGCAACAAGACCAACTCTCCATCAATCAAGCCGCAGCCCGGTTTAATGTGCCAGCCCCCAGCACGATTAGTCTTTGGCAACGCCTCTACAATGAAGGTGGTATTACAGCCC
>NZ_JACVOQ010000022.1 GCF_018882325.1 Polynucleobacter sp. 78F-HAINBA
GATATATTCCTTTAGCTCTGTTTTAAATGATTGAACATCGTCAAACTTCTTTTGATAGAAGAACTCAGTTTTCATAATCCCAAACCAGTTTTCCATGACGGCGTTATCCAGGCAGTTGCCTTTTCTAGACATGCTTTGGGTAATGCCTTGTGCCTTTAAGGCTTGTTGGTAAAACCCCATTTGATATTGCCACCCCTGGTCAGAGTGCAGCATCGGCCTCTCAGTCTGAGTGAGTTGCTTAAAGGCTTTAGTGAGCATGGCACTCACCATGCTGATCTGCGGGCGATCGGCAATCTCATAAGAGATGATCTCTTGGTTATACAGATCCAATATTGGCGAGAGGTAAACCTTCTCACCCCTGATGTTGAACTCAGTCACATCGGTGACCCACTTCTGGTTGGGTACTTTAGCTGCAAAGTTGCGCTCTAATAGGTTTGGGGCTGCCTTACCCACAGACCCTTTGTAAGACTGGTAGCGTTTAGGGCGCACCGTTGATTTAAGGCCGAGGTGCCCCATCAGTTTTTGTACGGTTTTGGGGTTGAGGTAACACTG
>NZ_JACVOQ010000002.1 GCF_018882325.1 Polynucleobacter sp. 78F-HAINBA
CTAATAGGTTTGGGGCTGCCTTACCCACAGACCCTTTGTAAGACTGGTAGCGTTTAGGGCGCACCGTTGATTTAAGGCCGAGGTGCCCCATCAGTTTTTGTACGGTTTTGGGGTTGAGGTAACACTGTTGATTGCTTAACTCCAAATGGACTCGTCGATAGCCATAACGACCTTTGTGGCGCTGGTAGATCACTTGGATCTGGGTCTTTGTTGCAAGATGAGGATCGGCCTGCTTGCTTAGCCCTAGCTGGTAGTAATAAACACTTCTCGCCATATTGGCTACTGCCAATATGGTCTGTAAAGGGTATTGCTGCCTTAACTCAGTAATTACTTGGACTTGTTCTTGTTTGCCAAGTGCTTTTGCTGGGCTAAGGCTTCGAGCTTTTTTAGGTAATCAGTCTCCACTCGGCGGTACTCGAGCTCTTGCATGAGCTCTTGCGGAGTCATTTGGGTGACTGGCTTATTGGTGGGGGTAAATGGTTTGAAGGGTTTTGACATCGGTGGCCGTCCCTTGGGCTTGGGTTCTAGGGCTGTAATACCACCTTCATTGTAGAGGCGTTGCCAAAGACTAATCGTGCTGGGGGCTGGCACATTAAACCGGGCTGCGGCTTGATTGATGGAGAGTTGGTCTTGTTGCATAGACTGGAGCACAGATACCTTAAAGGTGTCGGGGTAATGTGTGTAAGTCTTGATTAAGCTCTTTTGACCATGAGCTTTATAGGCATGAACCCATTTTTGAATATAGGTGTGTTTAACGCCGTAGCGATCTCCGACTGCTTTAAAACCACCCTTACCGGAGAGGTAATGCTGAATAACTTCTAGCTTGAACTCTTTGCTGTATTTGGACATGAGACTGACCCCCTTGAGTTGGATTTGGTGTCCAACTTTTGTGGGTCAGTTCACGCAAGGTGCCTTTTCTGTCGAAGCTGGGAATAAGACTTAGTCTCTGTCGCCACCCACAATGCCCAAAAGTGCGAGCAAGTTGGTGAAGACGTTATAGACATCCAGGTAGATAGCTAAAGTAGCCATGATGTAGTTGGTCTCGCCACCATTGATGATGCGTTGTACATCAACCAAGATGAATGCTGAGAAGATCGCGATTGCTAAAACCATCACAGTCAACATCAAAGCGGGTAACTGCAACCAGATGTTGGCCAATGAAGCCACGATCAAGAGCAGTACACCAACCATCAACCATTTGCCCATGCCTGAAAAATCACTCTTGCTCACAGTAGCAATCGTTGCCATCACAGCAAAAATTGCACCTGTGCCGCCAAAAGCCAGCATGATTAAGGTAGCGCCATTGCTGTAGCTATTGAGTGTGTAGCCCACCAGGCCGGACATCATGATGCCCATAAAGAAGGTGAAGCCTAAAAGCAGCAGAACACCAGCGCCGGTGTCTTTGTTTTTCTCAATTGCCCAGAAGAAGCCAAAGGCGATTGCCATAAAGACGATGAAACCCATAAACGGGCTGCTCGCCATGAAGTTAAGCCTAAATGCAACGCCAAGCCATGCGCCAATGACAGTAGGGACCATTGAGAGCGCCAAAAGGGCGTAGGTATTGCGTAGTACACGGTTGCGTACTTGTGGGGTGCTAATCGAGCCTGTTTGCCCAAAGCCGTAAGAGTTCAGATCACTCATATTGACTCCTTTTTCATAGTTAATACACGAGCCCACGAGGGGCTGTTGACAGTAAGTATAGACAAAATGGGGTAATTTCAAGCCCCCCATGAAAAGAACTACAACTTAAAGGGTTATGCCCTGTAAATTCAATGGCTTAGCCACGCCCAGATCAGGGTAAATACGGTCAGGCGATGTATAATTCGGGGGTCGCTGAATTCCTGGCGCGTTGTAGGAAATGGGGCAGAAGTTCACCCTGAGTCCAAATTGGCGCTAATTTCAGCAAAATCTTTGAAATCACTATTGGAGTTTTACATGGCTATCGAACGCACCCTTTCAATTATCAAACCTGATGCTGTTGCAAAAAACGTAATCGGCAAGATCTATGACCGTTTCGAATCTGCTGGTTTGAAGATTGTTGCGTCCAGAATGGCGCATTTGTCACAAGCTGAAGCTGAGCAGTTCTACGCTGTGCACGCTGCACGTCCTTTCTTTAAAGATTTGGTGAGCTTCATGATTTCTGGTCCTGTAATGATTCAGGTATTAGAAGGCGAAGGCGCAATTGCTAAGAACCGTGACTTGATGGGCGCTACTGATCCTAAGAAAGCTGATGCTGGCACTATTCGTGCTGACTTCGCTGACAGCATCGATGCAAACGCTGTTCATGGCTCTGATGCTCCTGAAACTGCTGCCGTTGAAGTTGCATTCTTCTTCGCCGGTATGAACGTTTTCAATCGTTAATTCACGATTGCTAACGAACAACCTATTTAATACATAAGTAGGCGCATTGACCTCCCCGCGCGTAAATCTCTTAGATTTTGACGCTGACCAAATGGCAGCGTATGTCGCGGGGTTGAATGAAAAGCCCTTTAGGGCGAAGCAGCTCATGCAGTGGATACACCAGCGTGGTGTATCTGACATTAACGACATGAGTGATTTGGCCAAAAGCTTTAGGGCAACATTGCTCGATAAAGCGGAAGTACTTTCCCTCCCAGTCATTAAAGATGAGCATGCAGCAGATGGCACCCGCAAGTGGCTGCTGGACGTTGGTGCAGGTAATGCTGTGGAATCTGTGTTTATTCCTGAAGATGATCGCGGCACTCTGTGCATCTCATCTCAGGCTGGGTGTGCAGTTAATTGCCGTTTTTGCTCAACAGGGCATCAAGGCTTCTCACGCAATCTCACTGCTGGTGAAATCATTGGGCAACTCTGGTTTGCAGAGCATTTGCTCCGTACTGATCCGAATGCCGTTCGCCGTATTGAGAAATACCCAACACCGGGCTGGGAACACACCGGTCGCGTGATCTCGAATGTGGTCTTGATGGGCATGGGTGAGCCTTTGCTCAACTATGACAACGTTGTTACTGCTTTGCGTTTAATGCTCGATGACAGGGCCTATGGTTTATCACGTCGCCGTGTGACCGTATCGACTTCTGGCGTTGTGCCGATGATTGATCGCCTGGCGCAAGATTGCCCAGTGGCATTGGCAGTGTCATTGCATGCGCCGAATGACAAACTGCGTGATCAACTTGTCCCACTAAACCAAAAATATCCTTTAAGAGAATTGCTGGCTGCGTGCGAACGGTATTTGCCTTTTGCCCCAAGGGATTTCTTAACCTTTGAATACTGCATGCTCGATGGTGTGAATGACTCTGACATTCAGGCAAAAGAGTTGGTGCGCTTATTGGCGAACATCAAGTGCAAGATCAATCTCATTCCATTTAATCCATTCCCAGAATCTGGATTGAAGCGTTCAACAGCGCAACGTGTGCACGCCTTCGCGAGCATCTTGTTAGATGCTGGCATGGTGGCTACGGTTCGCAAAACCCGTGGTGATGATATTGCTGCTGCCTGTGGCCAGTTGGCGGGTGATGTAGTTGATCGCACTAGAGTGCGTGAGCGTGCGGTACATGACAAAAAAATAGAACATGATTTAGAAGATGATGCTCAAGAGCTCGAAGATGAGGAAGAGCAAGAGTATCAAGCCGAGCACCCAGTGCAGTGGCTCAAAAGATTAGACGACTGATTTCACAATACAAGTCCAATGAGTAATTCATCTCACAATCTTCCAAAGCTGCCTTTAGGCCCATCGCCTAAGAGGGCTACTCGTCAGGCAACCGTTGCCTGGAAAACCAACATCATTACGATTGGTGGCGATGCACCAGTACGCGTCCAATCCATGACTAATACTGATACTGCAGATGCAGTCGGTACCGCAATACAAGTTAAAGAGTTGGCACGTGCTGGCTCAGAGATGGTACGTATTACGGTGGACACGCCAGCTGCAGCTGAAGCAGTGCCCTATATCCGTGAGCAGCTAGACAAGATGGACGTTTTGGTCCCATTGATTGGCGACTTCCATTACAACGGCCACACTTTATTAAATGACTACCCAGAGTGCGCCAAAGCTTTATCTAAGTACCGCATCAATCCGGGTAATGTAGGCAAGGGCGCAAAGCGCGATCCGCAATTTGCACAAATGATCGAGGCCGCTTGTAAATATGACAAGCCGATTCGGATTGGTGTGAACTGGGGCAGCTTAGACCAAGACTTGCTTGCTAGCATTATGGATAGCAATGCGGCCTTGCCTGTTCCGAAGACTGCGCAAGAAGTGATGATTGAGGCATTGATTCAATCCGCATTGCAGTCTGCAGAAAAGGCTGTGGAGTTCGGCATGAACCCCAATCAAATTTTGCTGTCTTGCAAAGTCAGCAATGTGCAAGATTTAGTAGCTGTGTATCGCGATCTATCACGTCGTTCTGATTACCCATTGCATTTGGGTCTTACAGAAGCAGGCATGGGCAGTAAAGGCATCGTATCTTCAACGGCGGCAATGGGCATCTTGTTGCAAGAGGGTATTGGTGACACGATTCGGGTTTCTTTAACGCCTGATCCTGGCGCGCCACGCGAGAACGAAATTATCGTTGCCCAAGAGATTTTGCAAACCATGGGATTGCGTAATTTCACACCGATGGTAATTGCTTGTCCTGGCTGCGGCAGAACGACAAGTACAACTTTCCAAGAATTGGCTGCCAACATTCAGTCATATCTGCGTCAACAAATGCCAGTCTGGAAAAAAACCCACCCTGGTGTAGAGGCAATGAATGTCGCCGTCATGGGCTGCATCGTGAATGGCCCGGGCGAAAGTAAGCACGCTAATATTGGCATCTCATTACCCGGCACTGGCGAGACTCCGGCTGCCCCCGTCTTTGTGGATGGCGTCAAAGTAAAGACTTTGCGTGGCGAGAACATTGCTCAAGAGTTTCAGGTGATTGTGGATGAGTACGTGAATCAGAATTACGCACCGAAATAAATTAAGTAAAAAAAAGAACAACAAATAAGAACGACAAAGAAGAACTGAAGCGCACATCATGACTGACCAGGCTAAACAAGCTAATCCAGCTAAAATACAAAAGATCCAAAAAATTAATGGCGTTCGCGGCATGAATGATCTCTTGCCGGCTGATGCTGCGCAGTGGACACATTTAGACCATGTCTTACGTGATCTCACTCGTGCCTATGGCTATGAGTTCTTGCGTACTCCGATTGTGGAAGCGACTGCAGTGTTTCAACGTGGCATTGGTGAAGTAACCGATATCGTTGAAAAAGAAATGTATTCCTTTGAGGACCGTCTGAATGGCGAGCAACTCACATTGCGCCCAGAAGGTACTGCCGCTGTAGTTCGTGCTGTTGTTGAGAACAATCTTCTCTATGAAGGACCAAAGCGTCTTTGGTACACGGGACCAATGTTCCGCCATGAGCGTCCACAACGTGGTCGCTATCGCCAGTTCCATCAATTTGGTATTGAGGCAATGGGCTTTGCTGGCCCCGATATTGATGCTGAAATCATTTTGATGGGTCAACGCCTATGGGATGAACTGGGTCTGAAGGGTGTGCGTCTAGAAATTAATTCTTTAGGACAAGCTCCGGAGCGTGCTGAGCATCGCGCTGCTTTAGTAACGTACTTCGAGAAAAATAAAGAGCAGCTCGATGAGGATTCCCAGCGTCGCTTGCTAACCAATCCATTGCGTATCTTGGATTCTAAAAATCCAGCAATGCAGGATTTGATTGAAGGCGCGCCAAAGTTATTGGATTTCTTGGGTGAAGAGTCACTCAAACATTTCGACGCAGTTCAGGTATTGCTCAAGGCAAATAACATTCCTTGCAAGATCAACCCCCGCTTAGTTCGTGGTTTGGATTATTACAACCTGACTGTTTTTGAGTGGATTACCGAAGAGTTAGGTGCCCAGGGCACCATCGCTGGTGGCGGTCGTTATGACCCCTTGATCGAGCGCATGGGTGGTAAAGCTGCTCCAGCTTGCGGTTGGGCCATGGGCATGGAACGTGTTTTGGAGTTGATGAAGGTTTCTGGATCCTTGCCAGAACCGCAAGCTCAGTGCGATGCCTTTGTCATTCATCAGGGTGGCGAAACCTTGACTGCCGCCATGATCATTGCCGAGCGCCTGCGTAACGCCGGTATCGATGTTGTCCTCTTTTGCCCTCCAGATGGCCAAACTGCCAGCTTTAAGTCGCAAATGAAGAAGGCGGATGCGAGTGGGGCAGCCTATGCAGTCATTATTGGACCGGATGAATTGGCTAAAAATGAGGCTCAGCTTAAGGATTTGCGTAGTAGCGGTGAACAAAAGCCTGTAGCGCTTGATAGCGTTGTGGAGGCTGTAATTGATGCCATAGTTGGCGCCACCGAATAGAATTAAGACATTAACATTAAAAACTGCATTTATTAGCTTGGATTGACATGCCTTTAGACCTAGAAGAACAAGAACAAGTAGATCAACTTAAAGCATTCTGGCAAAAGTATCGCAACCTGATTACCGGTGTTGTTACTGCAGCTTTATTTGCCTATGCAGCCTATAGCGGATACCAATGGTGGCGCACTAGCCAGGCCGCAGCTGCGTCTCAGTTATACGAGACCATGGTTACTGCGATTAACAAAGGTGATAAAGATCAAACTTTACGTGCTGCCGATGATTTGCAAAAGCAGTTTTCCAGCACGCCGTATGCGGCAATGTCCAGCTTAGTCGCTGCGAGAATTGCATCTGATGCGGGTGACTCAGCAAAAGCTATGGATTATTTGCGTTGGGCTGCTAAGAATTCTTCAGACCAGGGTTATTTAGCTTTGGCTAAATTACGTTTGATAGCGCAGCTGATAGAGCTGGGCACTGAAAAAGATTTTGCAGAAGCGGATGCCATGCTGAAAGACAAGCCTGTCGCAGGCTTCGAGGCATTGTGGTTAGAGCGTCGTGGCGATTGGTATTTAGCTCAAAAGAATACTGTGGATGCGCGTAAGAGTTATGAAGCTGCATGGAAGCAGCTGAATGATGCAAAAGAATTCCCTGAAGAGGCACGTCGTCTCTTGAAGGTTAAATTGGATGCCGTCGGAGGAGTAGCTCAGTGATGATGGATTGCAAACGTGTAGCAAAACTAGCAAGTACAACCCTTGTATTGGGTTCTGTAGTGCTGGCCTTAACAGCTTGTTCTGGTGGCTCACGTGTACGCAAGCCTGCCGAGCTCGTCCCGGTTACTAATCAATTTGACTTAACTCCCGTATGGACCACCAGCGTAGGATCATCTGAGTCATTTAACTTTCATCCTGCGGTAGCTGGTGATGCGGTCTACGCCGCTTCGCATCGCGGCAATCTCGCTAAGATTGATTTGCGTACCGGTGCAAAAGTTTGGGAAGTATCAGTACCGGATCGCTTATCTATCGGCCCTGGATCTGATGGGCGAACTACTGCTGTAGTCACCACCAAAGGTACTGTTTACGCATATGACGATACTGGCAAGCCCATCTGGAATGTCAGCGTTGGTAGCGAAGTCTTGTCTGAACCAGTGGTTGCTGGTGGAGTGGTCATCATCCGCACTTTAGATAATCGCTTTGTTGGTCTTGATGCTCAGACTGGTGTTCGTAAGTGGACTTATCAACGTCAACAATCGGCACTGTCATTGCGTGTAGGCTACGGCATGCTTGCCATTGGCAATGAAGTCATTGTTACTGGATTTGCTGGTGGTCGTTTTGGCATGATTGCGATTGCCAATGGTGGTTTAGTTTGGGAGACTCCAGTTTCATTTCCAAAAGGCTTCTCTGAAATTGAGCGCCTCAATGATGTGACCGCTAAGCCCAGTATGGAGGGCGAAATTATTTGCGCCGTTTCCTATCAAGGTCGTGTGGGTTGCGGCCAAGCGCGCACTGGAAACCTTTTATGGTTCAAAGACTATTCAAGCTTTACCGGTACAGCACAAAGTCCTGATCTAGTTTTCTCATCCAATGAAAAATCGAATGTCACTGCGTTTGCAGTCAAGGATGGCTCGCAAGTTTGGGAAAACACACAGCTGACATTTAGAGATGTTGGTGAGCCGATGGCGGTTGGTAAAGTGTTACTCGTAGGTGATGCACAGGGTTATGTACATGCACTTGCACAAGCGAATGGTGAAATGCTGGCACGCATTCGTCATGACAGTAGTCCAATCACAGCCGCACCGATTGCGGTGAATGGCCTCATCTTGATTCAATCTCAAGGTGGCAAACTAGCGGCGTACAGTCCAAAATGAATCCAGTAATCACTATTGTCGGTCGTCCTAACGTTGGAAAATCGACGCTCTTTAACCGCTTAACGCGTTCACGTGATGCCTTGGTTGCTGACTTCTCGGGTTTAACTCGCGATCGTCACTACGGCAAAGGTCGTATTGGTGAGCGTGCCTTTATTTGCGTAGACACTGGCGGTTTTGAGCCAGTAGCCAAGACCGGCATCGTTGCCGAGATGGCCAAGCAAACCAAGCAAGCTGTCGCCGAATCCGACATCATTATTTTCTTGGTGGATGGCCGTTTGGGTATGGCGCCACAAGACCGTGTGATTGCTGATTTCTTGCGCAAGACCGGCAGACCAGTCATCCTAGCGGTGAATAAAACTGAAGGTATGCAAGCTGGCGTTGTCACTGCAGACTTCCATGAGCTGGGTCTTGGAGAACCGTTCCCGATTTCATCAGCGCATGGTGATGGTGTGCGTGGCTTGATCGATGATGCTTTGGATTCATTAGGTATTCCAGAACCTGAACCAGAAGAATTAGACAACGATCCTAATCGCCCAATGAAGATTGCGGTAGTAGGTCGTCCTAACGTTGGTAAATCCACTTTGATCAATAAATTGATCGGTGAAGAGCGTGTGATTGCATTTGACATGCCAGGAACAACACGCGACGCGATTGAAGTTCCTTTTGAGCGTAACGGCAAGCCTTACATCCTGATCGATACTGCGGGCCTGCGTCGTCGTGGCAAAGTATTTGAGGCAATTGAGAAGTTCTCCGTTGTTAAAACATTGCAAGCGATTGCCGATTGCAATGTGGTGATCTTGATGCTCGATGCCCAACAGGATATTTCAGAGCAAGATGCACATATCGCTGGCTTTATTGTGGAAGCAGGGCGTGCACTAGTTGTGGCTGTCAATAAATGGGATGGTTTGGATGCCTACGTTAAAGAGCGTGCGCGTTTAGAGATTGCCCAAAAACTACGCTTCCTCGACTTTGCAAACGTACATCCAATCTCAGCCAAAAAAGGCACCGGCCTCAAAGAGCTGTTTAAAGATGTAGACCTTGCCTACGCTGCAGCGATGGCGAAATTACCAACACCTAAACTCACCCGTATTTTGCAAGAGGCCATTGAGCATCAGCAGCCTAAGCGCGTGGGTATGGGTCGTCCAAAATTACGCTATGCCCACCAAGGTGGTATGAACCCTCCGATTGTGGTGATTCATGGAACCTCATTGAGCGGTGTTACTGATAGCTATAAACGCTACTTGGAAGGTCGTTTTAGAGAGGTCTTCAAGTTACGCGGTACCCCATTGCGCATTCAGATGAATACAGCCAAAAACCCCTATGTTGATGCGGACAAAGGCAAAAAAGGCAAAAAGAAGTAAAAATAGCGTTGTGGCTTTAATTGTGTTTGAACTATGTTTTAGACGGAGGGGCTTGATTTTTGAATATCAGACCCCTTATGTTGGAGGTAGACAGCAGCAGTAAGTAGCAGTAGGCAGTAGATTGATTAATAAAAAAGCAAGACTCCCAAAAATAGAAGCAGCAAATAAAAACCATTAAGGAGCAGTATGAATAACAGCAAAATCCAATTGCTACAGGATCCCTTCCTCAATGCCTTGCGCAAAGAGCATGTTCCTGTCTCCATCTATCTTGTTAACGGCATCAAGCTGCAAGGCAATATTGAATCTTTTGATCAATACGTAGTCCTTTTGCGCAATACCGTGACCCAGATGGTTTACAAACACGCCATTTCCACGATCGTTCCCGCTCGTGCAGTGGAGTTCCGTACGGAAGAAGTTAGCTCTGTATAAAACAGGTGTAGATGCGGCGCGTGCCGTTCTAGTAGGCGTCGATACAGGCCGCGAGGATTTTGCGGACAGCATGGCAGAGCTCAGCCTTTTGGCTGACAGTGCCGGCTCTATACCTACAGCTAGCGTGATTGCCCGCAAGGGCAAAACTGACCCCGCTTTGTTCATTGGCTCAGGCAAGGCTAATGAAGTCAAAAAAGTGATGGAAGAGCAAGGTGCCGAATTGGTCATCTTTAACCATCCACTATCGCCAACACAGCAACGCAATCTCGAGCGCCACATTGGCTTTCATGTCATGGACCGTACGGGCCTGATTTTGGATATCTTTAGTCAAAGAGCGCAAAGTCATATTGGTAAAACTCAGGTTGAGCTGGCTCAAGTGCGCTATCGCATGTCTCGTTTAGTGCGCGCTTGGAGTCACTTGGAGCGTCAACGAGGCGGTATCGGTGTACGTGGTGGCCCTGGTGAAACCCAGATGGAGCTCGATCGACGGATGCTGGCAACCAAGGCCAAGCGCCTAGAAACTGAGCTTGAGAAGCTCCAACGCCAGCAAAGAACCCAAAGAAGGGCACGTAACCGCAAGGACGTCTTTTCAGTATCCCTGGTTGGCTATACCAATGCTGGTAAGTCCACATTGTTTAATTCCCTCACAAAAGCAGGGACATATGCCGCAGATCAGCTATTTGCGACCCTGGATACCACCTCCCGAAAGGTCCATTTAGATGGTGTAGGGTCCATTGTGGTCTCGGATACGGTTGGATTTATCCGCGAATTACCCCACCAATTAGTAGAGGCATTTAGGGCCACCTTGGACGAAACCATCCATGCGGACCTGATTTTGCACGTGATTGACGCCTGTAGTCCGGTTGCCAGGGAGCAAAAGGCTGAAGTAGAGGCTGTTTTACGGGAAATTGGTGCAGATGACATCCCCCGTATTGAGGTGATGAACAAGATTGACCAGATGCCCCAGACCTTTACGGAGGGTGCAGTCCTGGTCCGCGATTCCGAGGGAATTCCGAGCCAGGTTTTCCTCTCTGCCAAGACTGGCCTAGGCCTGGATTTATTGCGTTCAGCACTCGCCGAATGCTCTCAAATGACTGATAGAATAAGGGTCGAGCAGAATCGTGCCAAAGTCCAAATGGACCCAGACGAGTTTTTAGCTCCTTTACCCGAACGACCAGAGACTTCTGAATTTAACCCGATTCCCAACCGAAAATATTCACCAAACGATGCGTAAATTTCTTGAGCTGTTTTCGGTCAATGATCCAGGCTGGGGCAATAGTCACCCAGGCAGTGGATCTAAAGATGCCAAGGGTGGGCAGGGTAGCGAACAATCTCCTCAGGCTGAACCGAGCAATTCAGATGCTGAAAAGCCGGTAGAGGTTCAGCCAAATAAGCAGCCAGCCAAGCCAGATGGCCCTCCAGATTTAGATGAATTGTGGCGTGATTTCAATGACCGCCTCAGCGGTATTTTTGGCGGCAAGAAAAAACCTGGCACAACATCAAGCAAACCTACTAACAAACCGAATAGCACTGACATTCCACCGCCATCTCAGCGCGGTAATGGTGGTGGTAACAATGGCGGTAATGGTGGTGGCGGTATGAGTGCACCTAATTTCAATTTCAGCAATCCATTTGGTTCTAAAGCTACAGTCTTACTAGCTGCTGGTGGCGTGCTCTTAGTTTGGATCTTTAGTGGCTTCTTCATTATTCAAGAAGGCCAAGCTGGGGTGATCTCTACCTTCGGTAAATACGATTACACCGCTAAGCCGGGTATTAACTGGCGCATGCCTTGGCCAATTCAATCTCAAGAGACGGTTAATTTGTCTGGCGTGCGTTCTGTAGAAGTGGGCCGCCCAACATTAATTAAGGCGACCAATCAAAAAGATTCTTCGATGTTGACCGAAGACGAAAACATTATTGATGTGCGCTTTGCCGTTCAATACAGATTAAAAGACCCTACTGATTATTTATTTAATAATCGCGATCCTGATGCCACAGTGGTTCAAGCAGCAGAGACCTCCGTTCGTGAAATCGTTGCTCGTAGCAAGATGGATACCGTCTTGTATGAGGGGCGCGAGAAGATTGGTGTTGATCTCGCAAACTCGATTCAGAAAATCTTGGACAGTTATAAGACTGGTATTTACGTTACTAGCGTGACCGTTCAAAACGTTCAGCCGCCAGAGCAAGTGCAAGCTGCGTTTGATGATGCTGTAAAAGCAGGACAAGACCAAGAGCGTTTAAAGAGCGAAGGTCAGGCTTATGCAAACGATATTATTCCGCGCGCCAAAGGTACGGCAGCGCGTTTGATTCAAGAGGCTGAGGGTTACAAGGCACGTGTAGTGGCTACGGCTGAAGGTGATGCCGCCCGCTTTAAACAAGTGTTTGTAGAGTATGCAAAAGCGCCTGGCGTGACGCGGGATCGTATGTATATCGACAGCATGCGCGAGATGTATAACAACGTCACCAAAGTTTTGGTGGACACGACTAAAAACAATAGCCTCTTGTATCTTCCGCTGGATAAGTTGGTCGCTCAAGTGAGCATGGAGAGTACTCAAGTAGCAACGGGCCAGACGCCTGCAACTACACCAACTGGATCTGTCACAGTGGGTGGGGCAACAGGCAATCCTGCGGCACCAGTCGCAAGCTCTCCTAGTGTTGTCACTCCGAGTTCTGGATCTGCAAATGCTGCTGATAAACGTGATGGCTTACGTAGTCGTGATCGGGAGGCAAGATAATGAACGCAAATCGTCTCCTAGCTGGCATTGCTGGATTAATTGCTCTTGCCTATGTTCTAGCTTCCAGCATTTTTATTGTCGATCAACGCAACTTTGCTGTTGTCTTTGCTTTTGGTCAGATCGTTCGTGTAATCGAGCAACCTGGCTTGCAAATCAAATATCCAGCGCCATTCGAAAGCGTGCGTTTCTTTGATCGCCGTATTCTCACAATTGATAACCCTGAGGCAGAGCGTTTTATTACTGCCGAGAAGAAGAATCTCTTAGTGGATTCGTATGTGAAATGGCGCATTGTTGATCCACGTAAATTCTTCATCAGCTTCAAGGGTGATGAGCGTTTGGCGCAAGATCGCTTAACTCAATTGGTCCGCTCTGCCTTGAATGAAGAGTTCACCAAACGGACTGTACGTGAGTTGATTTCTGATCAGCGTGAGCAAGTTATGCAAGGTATACGCAAGAAGGTGGCTGATGACGCTTCAGATATCGGCGTAGAAATTGTGGATGTCCGACTCAAGCGCGTAGATTTACTTGCTGAGATTAGTGATTCCGTTTATCGCCGCATGGAAGCGGAGCGCAAACGCGTTGCCAATGAGCTCCGTTCTACTGGCGCAGCAGAATCAGACAAGATTCGAGCAAACGCCGAGCGTCAACGTGACACGATTTTGGCTGAGGCTTATCGTGATGCACAAAAGATTAAAGGTTCAGGCGATGCAAAGGCCACCGCACTTTATGCGGAAGCGTTTGGTCGCGATCCACAGTTTGCACAGTTCTATCAGAGTCTTGAGGCTTACCGCAGCTCCTTCAAAGATAAGAAGGATGTCATGGTGGTTGAGCCTAATGGCGAGTTCTTCAAGTTCTTGCACAAAAAAAATTGAAAGTGAATATTTCAGATCATGAATCGTTGGTTACTTCCTGAAGATATTGCTGATGTTTTACCAGCTGAGGCTCGTAAGGTAGAGTCTCTGCGTCGTGCCATTCTGGATTTGTATGAGTCCTATGGCTATGAGCTGGTTGCCCCTCCGATTCTGGAGTTCTTAGATTCCTTGCTAACGGGCACTGGTTCAGATCTCAATTTGCAAACATTCAAATTGGTTGATCAATTATCTGGTCGTACATTGGGTCTGCGTGCGGATATGACCCCACAGGTTGCTCGCATTGATGCCCATTTACTGAATCGCAAAGGTGTAACCCGTCTTTGCTACGCAGGTTCTATTGCACACGCTCGTACCCCAGTAGGCAGTTCTGCTCGTGAAGAATTGCAACTTGGCGCCGAAATTTACGGCTGCGCAAGTTGGGAAGCGGATTTTGAAGCGGTCTCCCTGTTATTGCAGACATTAAGTGTTGCTGGCTTGAACAAGGTTTATCTAGACCTGTCTCATGCTGGCGTGCTTGCTGGAATTCTGGATGGACAAAGTCTTGAGAAGGGTGATATCGAGGCACTCTATAGCTTGCTACAGAGTAAAGATCGACCACGCTTGGCTATTTGGGCTAAATGCTTGCCGACTAAATCTGCTGAAGCTTTAATGGCTCTTACAGAGTTGAATGGACCATGCGCTAAAGTATTAGCTGACGCTAAAAAGGCTTTGCCAAAACACAAGTTGATTGATGAGGCCTTGGCTCAATTAGAAAAGCTTGCTGCTGCAATTGCGGCCTTGCCTAATCAGGTTGAACTCAGTATTGATTTGGCTGATTTGCGCGGATATCAATATCACAGCGGTGTGATGTTTGCGGCGTATGTTGATAAGTTGCCACAACCAATAGCACGTGGTGGTAGATACGATCATGTTGGCCAAGCATTTGGACGTCCTCGTCCTGCTACTGGCTTTTCAATGGATTTATTGACTCTCACCAATCTTGCGCCTACAGCACCAAGAAAGCCCGCCATCGTAGCGCCTTGGATTGTGGATGCAAGCCTGGCTAGCAAGATTGCTGAATTGCGCAATGCAGGTGAAGTAGTCATTCAAGCAATGGATGGTGACGCTGTAGAAACCGCTGAATATATTTGTGATCGTGAGCTGGTAAGGCAGGGCAGCTTATGGGAACTAAAGAAGAAATAACCCGCTTTATTAATAACGTACTAATTCTGTAATTACCTTTTGGATTTCATTATGTCTTCAAAGCAACAAGCTCATGGTCGTAACGTCGTTGTCATTGGCACCCAGTGGGGTGACGAGGGCAAGGGCAAAGTGGTGGATTGGTTAACTGACCATGCTCAAGCGGTCGTGCGTTTTCAGGGCGGACATAATGCTGGTCATACTTTGATCATTGGCGACAAGAAAACGATCCTGCGCTTGATCCCATCTGGAATCATGCATAAGAACGTGATTTGCTACATCGGTAATGGTGTCGTACTTTCTCCAGAAGCACTCTTTAAAGAAATTGGTGAGCTAGAAGCCGCAGGATTGGATGTTCAATCCCGTTTGAAGATTTCTGAAGCAACCACATTAATTCTTCCGTATCACGTAGCGATTGACCATGCGCGTGAGAAAAAACGTGGCAATGCCAAGATTGGTACTACTGGCCGCGGTATTGGACCAGCCTATGAAGATAAGGTCGCACGTCGCGCCTTACGTGTACAAGATTTGTTTTATCCAGAAAAGTTTGCCGCTCAATTGCGTGAGAACTTGGAATATCACAACTTCATGCTCACAAACTACTACGGTGCTGAGCCAGTTGATTTCCAAAAGACTTTAGAAGAAGCTATGTCTTATGCGGCACGCATTAAGCCAATGGTAGTTGATGTCTCTAGCGCTTTATATGCTGCAGAGCAGGCTGGTCAAAATTTATTATTCGAAGGTGCACAAGGAACTTTGCTCGATATCGATCATGGTACCTATCCTTACGTCACTTCAAGCAACTGCGTAGCCGGTAATGCGGCTGCAGGATCAGGCGTTGGCCCAGATTCATTGCAATACATCTTGGGTATCACTAAAGCCTATTGCACACGCGTTGGTGCGGGCCCATTCCCAAGCGAGTTGTATGACTTTGATAACCCAGCCAAGCAAGACCCAGTTGGCGTTCGTTTGGCTGAAGTGGGTAAAGAGTTTGGCTCTGTTACTGGTCGTCCGCGCCGCACTGGGTGGTTAGATGCTGCTGCATTGAAGCGCTCTATTCAGATCAACGGCCTTTCTGGCTTATGCATCACTAAGCTTGATGTCTTGGATGGCTTTGAGACTATTCGTCTTTGCGTTGGTTACACCCTTGATGGTCAGAAATTAGATGTATTACCGCGTGGCGCTGAAGCTGTCGCGCGCTGTGAGCCGATTTATGAGGATTTCCCAGGTTGGAAGGGAACTACTTTTGGTATTCGTGAATGGGACAAACTCCCAATAGAGGCACAGAAGTTCCTGCGTCGTATCGAAGAAGTTGCGGGAAAGCCGATCGCTATGGTCTCAACAGGACCTGAACGTGATGAAACGATTCTTCTGCAACATCCATTCAAGGGTTAATAAGATATTTTCTTAATTAGCTTTTGTAAATTTAATTTATATATTTGTTTTGGGGTTTATAGATGACTGCACGTACACAATGTAATAGCCTACAAGTGGCTACACCGTTATATCGTTTCATTGAAGATAAAGTGTTACCTGGTACAGGTATTAAAAGCGCTGACTTTTGGAAAGGTTTTGACGAAATCGTTAAAGACCTAGGTCCAAAGAACGAAGCTTTATTGGCTAAGCGCGATCGCTTGCAATTGGATTTGGATAAGTGGCACCAAGCTAATCCTGGCCCAATCAAAGATATGCCTGCTTATCGCAAGCATCTTAAAGAAATCGGTTACTTAGATGAAGTGCCAGGAAAAGTTCTAGGTACTACTAAGAATGTTGATGATGAATTGGCCCTTCAAGCTGGCCCTCAATTGGTGGTTCCAGTTCTCAATGCGCGCTATGCATTAAATGCTGCTAATGCACGTTGGGGCTCTTTGTATGACGCTCTCTACGGTACAGACGTGATCTCTGAAGATGACGGCGCTACTAAAGCTGGTGGTTATAACCCGATTCGTGGTGCTAAGGTTGTAGCCTTTGCTCGCCAATTTTTAGATCAATCTGCACCGCTGGCCAAAGGTTCGCATGCAGATGCTACCGCCTACACAGTGGATGGCAATAAATTAGTTGTTAGCTTGAAGGATGGCAGCAAAACAGGTCTGACTGATGAAAAGCAGTTTGTTGGTTATCAAGGCAACGCTTCTGCACCTTCCTCAGTACTATTGCGTAATAACGGCGTACACATTGATATTGAAATCGATAAGAGCAAAACAATTGGTGCTAGCGATGCTGCCGGTGTAAACGATGTTGTACTCGAAGCTGCTCTCTCTACCATTTTGGATTTGGAAGATTCAATTGCTGCGGTTGATGGCGATGACAAAGTTGTTGCTTATGAAAACTGGCTAGGTATTCTCAAGGGTACATTGGTAGAAGAAGTGAGCAAGGGTGGCAAAACCTTTACTCGCACATTAAATCCAGATCGTAAATACACTGCCGGCATTGGCGCTGTTGATGCTAAAGACGGCGTTGTGACTTTGCATGGCCGCTCTTTGCTATTCCTCCGTAACGTTGGTCACTTGATGACTAACCCAGCGATCATCACTGGCGACGGTAAAGAAATCTACGAAGGTATCTTGGATGCAGTAGTGACTGTATTGATCGCCTTGCATGACATTAACCGTCCTGCAACTCAGGCAATCGGCAATACACGTAAAGGCTCTGTTTATATCGTTAAGCCAAAAATGCATAGCCCTGAAGAAGTTGCCTTTGCTGGTGAACTCTTTGGCCGTGTTGAGAAATTGCTTGGCTTGCCAGCAGACACTGTAAAGCTTGGCATCATGGATGAAGAGCGTCGCATGAGCGCCAATATTAAGGCAGCGATTGCTGCAGCAGGTGCGCGCGTTGCCTTTATTAATACCGGCTTCCTTGATCGCACTGGCGATGAAATGCATACAGCAATGCATGCAGGTCCAATGATGCGCAAAGGCGATATGAAGACCAGCAAGTGGTTATCTGCTTACGAGCGTCGTAACGTTTTGGCTGGTTTGGATTGTGGCTTACGTGGCCGTGCGCAAATCGGCAAGGGAATGTGGGCAATGCCGGATTTGATGAAGGCCATGCTTGAGCAGAAGATTGTTCATCCTAAAGCGGGTGCAAATACTGCTTGGGTTCCGTCACCAACAGCGGCAACACTACATGCTTTGCACTACCATCAAGTTAACGTAGCGCAATTGCAAAAAGAGATGGAGCAGTTAGATACTGCTGCTGAAGCTGAAGCCCTGATTGATGATTTGTTGACCATTCCAGTAGTTGAAAAAGCAAACTGGTCTAAGGAAGAGATTCAGCAAGAATTGGATAACAATTGCCAAGGTATCTTGGGTTATGTAGTTCGCTGGATTGATCAAGGTGTTGGTTGCTCTAAGGTGCCTGATATCCATAACGTAGGCTTGATGGAGGACCGCGCCACATTGCGTATTTCAAGTCAGCATATTGCTAACTGGTTATTGCACGGTATCGTGACTGAGGCTCAAGTGAATGAGACTATGCAGCGCATGGCTAAAGTAGTTGATGGTCAAAATGCTGGCGATGCTTTGTACAAGCCAATGATGCCGAACTACAAAGACTCTTATGCCTATAAAGCAGCCAGCGATCTGATTTTCAAAGGTCTAGAGCAGCCGAATGGTTATACCGAGCCTTTACTTCATGCATGGCGCTTGGAAGTGAAGAAAGCCCACGCTTAATTTCTAGCGCTTTGCTCTCAATTGAAATGGATTTGTCGCGAGGCAAGTCCATTTTTCTTTTGCTCGAAACTTACCTAATCTCTCAGCAACTCCATGTTTAGCTTTTTAAATCCGTTTACTAGACTGAATAATGCTCGTGGCCAGGCGCTAGGGTTTCAGCTGAATGATGGGGGTAGAGAGGCTGCAGGCTTTAAGGGAGGGGCAGGTGACTGCGTGGTTCGCGCCATCGCCATCGCTGCTCAATTGCCTTACATGCAGGTCTATGAAGATCTGCGTGCCGCTAATGCAGCCTATGCAGAGCAAAGAAACGATAAGTTAGCTCGTAAGCTCAATACTAAGGGTGCCTCACCTCGTAATGGCAATCATCGCAATGTCTTTCATGACTATATTCTGGGTCATGGCTTTGATTGGGTTCCTACAATGAAGGTTGGGGCTGGTTGCCAAGTGCACATGTTGGCCAATGAGCTGCCCTCAGGCAGGCTAATTGTGAAGGTTTCCAAGCACTTAAGTGCGGTAATTGATGGGGTCATTGAAGATACACATAACCCGTCTCGGGGTGGTTCACGCTGTGTATATGGGTACTACATTAAGCGCGTATAACTAGAGCTGCAAAAGAAAAAGCCTCCGAAAAATCAGAGGCTTATTTCTTAAAACTGACCATAAATGGCCTAAAACAGGACTAAATCAGCAATAAATTACCAATTTCCGCTAGTTTTACGTGATTTCTGTTCCATTACTTTAGCTTCGCTAAATGCAGCTACCAACAAGGCAAAGAAGTCTTTAATTGCGAACAAAGGCTTAAAGCTAAAAGCGGGTGCCTGGTGAAACTGAACTGAGTTTGAATGTGCCATGGTGAGCTCCTTAAGGGTTAACCCTAATGATACACCTGATCATCATAGATTGCAGATATTTAGACCATATCACTTAATAAACATCAGTGTGTCGATACTTTTGGTCCCAAGCATTCTTATAGGCCGTGGTCATGCCAATCATGATGGAGGTAGTCCATGCCAATGAAAATAGACCGCTGAAAGAGATGAAAAATGCAAATGTCTTCCAGCCATCCAGCAAGGTATCGGATTCAAAGCCTACAGTGGTGTAGCAGCTACCTGCAAAGAGAATTGCAGGAACCGGTGATTTCATAATGCCGAGCCCAATGATGTAAGCCGCCCAAAATAGGATTTCTAGCAGGTGGAACATGGCTAAAAATACGAAGGTGGCATAAAAGTGAAAGAAGACGCGGTTGTATTGGTGCGCCGCTAGATTTTGACGGGTGAGGCGCTCAAAACGCATATAGACGTGGTTGATGGCGCTGCCATGAAAGATCAGAATACTGATAAGGCAAACAATTCCCCAGGCGCTATCTCTCACGAGGAGTAGGAATGGAAAATCGGAGAAAGCGGTAATGACGTTGTTCATGAGTGCTCTTAAGGTAAAGGGCGCAGGCAGTGATTTCTGTGTGGGTTGATAATGTCACATCTCTAATTTCATGTAAAGAAACCCTTGACCGAGCATCACATGCCAGGTGGAAAGAGCAAAGAGCGCTTTTTCTTATTCTCTCTGGCCGGAATTCAGTTCACCCATATCCTGGACTTCATGATCATGATGCCTTTAGGCCCCGAATTTATTCGAGAGCTCAATATCAATACGCATGAGTTTGGCCTATTACTCTCTTCCTATACTTTTTCCGCAGCCATTGCCGGTGTCTTCGCTACGTATTTCGTAGACCGCTTTGAGAGAAGGGTGCTCCTTCTCAGTCTTTATGTCTGCTTCATTATTGCCACCTTAGTTTGTGGTTTAGCCCCTGATTACCATTCGCTATTTATTGCCCGCGCATTTGCAGGAGCATTTGGTGGCATCTTGGGTTCACTGGTTCAAACCATCATTGCGGATTCCATTCCATTCGAACGCAGAGGCAAGGCTTTGGGTACAGTCATGTCGGCATTCTCTGTATCGACAGTAGCTGGCGTTCCCTTAAGTTTATTTTTGGCCAATAACATTCCATCCTTGGGATGGCGTGCGCCATTTATCTTTATCGCTTTGATATCGAGCTTCATCCTGTATTTAGGCTATCGCAATATTCCCAAGATCTCTGGGCACTTGGGGCATTCTCATGAGGGCAGTCGCCTCAGCCAAATCTGGAATATCTTTGTTGCTCATCAGCATCTGCGTGCATTTATTTTTATGGCGCTGATTATGTTGACTGGGTTTTCCGTGATTCCTTATATAGCCCTCTACCTCACATCCAATGTGGGAATTGATAACTCCTATATTTCTTTAATTTATCTTTGTGGCGGTATAGCCACCCTCATGAGTTCTCGCATCATTGGTCATATGGCCGATCGTTATGGCAAGGTCAAAGTATTTAGAGTGCTTGCGGTGATTAGCCTTGTTCCCTTGCTAGTGACAACCAATCTCATGCCGGTGCCGCTGTGGGTGGTGCTGATTAACTCCACCGCATTTTTTGTCTTGGTTTCCGGTCGCATGATTCCAGCGATGGCCATAGTGAGCCAAGTAGTAGAGGCCAAGATTCGGGGAACCTTTATGAGTCTCGTAGGCTCAGTGCAGATGCTGGCCTCAGGTCTAGCCTCTGTTATCGCTGGTGTAGTGGTCACCATTGGCGCTGATGGGAAAATGGATCACTACAACCTGGTTGGCTATGGAGCAGCGCTGTGTGGCTTGCTTACCTTCTGGTTGGTGGGCTATATTCATACCGATAAACAGGCACGCTAAGCACAATTCATTTTCTATAGAGAGATTGACATGATTACATTTCAAAGACCGGACGGCGCTTCAGTTGGAGCTTATTTAGTTGAGCCTACTAATCCAAAAAATGCTCCTGGCGTAGTGGTGATCCAGGAATGGTGGGGACTTGATGATGAAATTAAAAATGTCGCCAATCGTTTAGCAAAAGCGGGATACCGCGCTTTGGTTCCGGATCTCTATCGTGGCAAACTTGCTCTCGAGGCAAATGAAGCCGAGCACCTCATGAATGATCTTAATTTTGGTGATGCTGCTAGTCAAGATATCCGTGGTGCTGTTCAGTACCTTAAATCAACTGGTAGCGATAAAGTGGCTGTCACAGGATTCTGTATGGGTGGTGCGCTGACGGTTTTATCTGCCGGTCTTGTTCCTGAGTCTGATGGAACGGTGGTTTGGTACGGATATCCTCCATTAGAGTATGTTGATGCAACTGCCATATCAAAGCCGATGCTGGCGCACTGGGCTCTTCATGATGATTTCTTCTCTATCGCTGGCGTCGACCAATTAGAGGAAAAGCTTAAATCTGCCGGGGTGACGTATGATTTTCAGCGCTATGACGCTAAGCATGCATTTGCTAATCCAAAGTCGGATTCAAGAGGTTTGCCGCCATTGCAGTACAACCCGGCCGCTGCTGATTTGGCCTGGGATCGCACGATGACTTTTCTAAACAATGCACTCAATAATTAACCAGCTACCAAATACTCTTACCGAATCACTTCACCTTTTTCTTTGCTTATCATGCATCTTTTCGCCGAAAACCTCGCTGTTGAACTTTCTTCTTATTACCGCAACCTTGCCTTAGGGCATGGAGTGATTCCCAAGGTCTTTACCTTGGTAAATGGGCGGGGGGATCAGTACCTCTTTTTCATTGATGACCTGCGCATGAGCAAAGAGGAAGAAGATCAATTTTTAGCCTATATCGTTCAAGAGCATGAGGCAGTTTGCTATGCACGAGGAACTTTAGTTATTCTGGAAAAATCTCAGCAGTTGATTGAGTTTGCGGTAATCGATCAGGATGATGCTGAAGCTATTGTGTGCTCAGCCCAATTAACGCGAGATATTGACGATAAGCCAGTTGGGCTGACTGAGTTTGAAAAGACCTTGGCTCCCAAAAAGACGATTTTCTTTAGCGGCCTCTTTGAGTCTATCAAGCTATCGGAAGACAGGGCAGAAGAGTTTGAAAGTCTCTGGGATGAAATGAAGCCCAAGATTTTGCATCGAACGATGGGAATCTAATCGCCTATTGAAAATGGGCTGTTTAGTCCCCATATAGGTCTTTGTAGGTGTATTTGGTGCCCAGGAAGGGACTCGAACCCCCACAACCTTACGATCGCCAGCACCTGAAGCTGGTGCGTCTACCAATTTCGCCACCTGGGCATGCCGTTATTATAAAGGTATGCGCCGTTTGGCCCACTTTCCAACCCCTTTTGGCTTTTCCCCTTCAGACTTGGTGGTTTGATACAGTAGCCTAAGCAAGAATAATCATTGATATATAAGGCATGTATTGCCGAAGGAATTAAATGCGTAAAGCAAAAAACTTGGTGCCACGAGAGGCTGACCGCTTAGGTGCAGTCCAAGGTCACCGAGATGGATTTGGATTCGTAATCCCGGATGACGGTGGTGAAGATATTTTTCTTTCTGAAAGAGAAATGTCCCGCGTCATGCACGGCGATAGAGTCAATGTCAGAGTTTTAGGAACAGATCGCCGCGGTCGCCCAGAAGGTCAGATCGTCGATGTGGTTTTGCACGCCAATAAAGTCGTTATTGGGCGTCTCTTAAATGAGAATGGTGTTTTGATTGTTGCGCCGGAAGATAAACGTATCGGTCACGATATTTTGATTCCACCAAAAGGTCAGGGCAATGCCAAATTAGGTCAAGTGGTGAGTGTCGAGATCATCGACTATCCAGATAGTTATAGACAAGCCGTTGGTCGCGTTGTTGAAGTGTTGGGTGAGATTGATGATCCCGGCATGGAAATTGAAATCGCCGTACGTAAATATGGCGTTCCCCATGAGTTTTCAGCAGCAGTCAAAAAAGAAGCAGATGCATTGCCTGACACCGTGCAGCAATCTGACCTTGAAGGTAGAGTGGATTTACGCGATGTTCCTTTGGTTACTATTGATGGTGCCGATGCCCGTGACTTTGATGATGCGGTGTATTGCGAGCCAGTCATGTACGGCAAGAGCAAGGCTTGGCGCCTGATCGTAGCGATTGCTGACGTATCCCATTACGTCAAGCCAGGGCAGCCTTTGGATGATGAAGGCCTCCTGCGCGCAACCTCAGTGTATTTCCCGAGACGGGTAATACCAATGCTGCCAGAGAAGATCTCTAATGGTCTTTGCTCATTAAACCCTGGGGTTGATCGTCTGTGTATGGTGTGTGACTCTGTTGTGGATAACAACGGGGTAGTGCTTGCGTATCAGTTCTATCCAGCGGTCATGCATTCTGCGCAGCGTTTTACATACGATACGGTGTGGGAAATTCTTTCCAACAGCAAGGGTCCTGAGGCAACACGTTTTGCTGAGTTCAGACCCTTACTGACCAACCTCTATTCCTTGTACAAAATTCTATTAGACGCCCGTCAAAAGCGTGGCGCTATCGAATTTGAAACGACTGAAACCCAAATCATCAGTAATGAGCTAGGTAAGATTCTGCGTATTGAGCCGCGTTTACGTAATGATGCGCATCGCCTGATCGAAGAGTGTATGTTGACGGCCAACGTTTGCGCCGCTGACTTTATTGATAAGAATAAGCACCTCAGTTTGTATCGCGTTCACGCTGAACCCTCTGAAGAAAAATTAGTTACCTTGCGCCAAGTTTTGCGCACCTCTGGCTTGTCCTTGGGTGGCGGTGAAAAGCCCAAACCAAAAGACTATGCCAAGTTGATGCGTGAAATTAAAGAGCGTCCTGATGCCAACATGCTTCAGTCGGTTGTTTTGCGCTCTATGCAGCAGGCGATGTATCAACCAGATAACGAAGGCCACTTTGGTCTTGCCTATCCTGCGTACTCGCATTTCACGAGCCCGATTCGACGCTATCCAGACCTTTTGACGCATCGAGTGATTAAGGCGATCTTGGCTAAAAAGCCATATACGCCTGTTCTGCCACCAAAAGTGCCACTTAACCTCACGCTGCCACGTAAGGGCAAAGGTCGTGAGAATGCAGTCAATGCTAAAAAATCTCATAGCGATGCAAAAGAGGCTGCCGCCAATGGCACGCGTTTACCTAAATTACCCAAAGGCGCTAATGCCGCATTGCCTATCTGGGGTCAATTAGGGGTTCATTGCTCATCTAATGAGCGCCGTGCTGATGAAGCATCTCGCGACGTTGAGGCTTGGCTCAAGTGCTACTACATGCGCGACCATCTAGGCCAGGAATACGCCGGCACAGTGACTGGTGTGGCATCTTTTGGTTTATTTATTCAGCTGGAAAACCTCTTTGTTGAAGGCATGGTTCATGTCACCGAATTGGGTGGTGATTACTTCCAGTATGACGAAGCTCGCCAAGAACTCCGCGGTGAGAGAACGGGTATTCGTTATCGCTTAGGCGATCGTGTACATGTTTTAGTCAGTCGTGTTGATCTGGACGCTCGCAAGATTGAATTTAGTCTCGTGAAGTCCGTTGGTCTAGAGCCTGGCGGTACTACAAATCGTCGTCAGATTGTTTTGGCTAGCGACACAGGTAGACCAAATAAAAAGGCTGCTCCTAAAAAGGGTCGCCCTGGCAGTAAAGAGCCGCAAAAGCATTCCGGTATTAATGTGAATGCCGCTAAGTCTGCTGGTAATCTTGGTGCCAATCAGTCGAAGAATCAAGCTGGACGAACAGCAAGTAAAGTCGCCAAGTCTGGCAAAGCCGGTAAGCCTTCTAGGTCAACTGGCAAGCCTGCTGGCACAAAGCCACCTGTTCGTAGCACTAAAGCGCGTCGTAAATAATTAGCAATACAGAATCGAGATAAGTAAAGATGAAGCAAATATTGGTTGGTTTTCATGCAGTACAAGCGCGCTTACGAGTGGATGCGGCAAGTCTGAAGTCAGTTTATTTTGATCCGAGTCGTCGTGATCGCCGTATGGGAGATTTTCTCAAGCAGGCCGAAGAGATCTTGGGTGAACGACTGCACGCAGCCGACTCTGAGCGTCTTCATAAGCTTGCAGGACATGATCGCCATCAAGGTGTAGTTGCTCTGGCCGAGAAGATGACGATTGCACGCACCATTACCGAAGTGGTAGAGGACGCAGAAAGCAATCAAAGCAAAGTGATGTTCTTGGTATTGGATGGTGTAACCGATCCTCATAACTTCGGTGCATGCTTGCGTGTTGCTGACGGTGCTGGTGTTGATGCGGTGGTGATACCTAAGGATCGCTCAGCCTCCATTAACGCTACTGTCAGCAAGGTATCGAGTGGTGCTTCTGAAGTCATGCCGGTAATTACTGTTTCCAACTTGGTTCGCAGCATGAAAGAGATGCAGGAAGCTGGTGTTTGGCTAATTGGCACTGACGACGAAGCGGAAAAATCGATTTACGATCTGGACCTCACGGGCCCTATTGGTATTGTCATGGGTGCAGAGGGTGAGGGCATGCGTCGCTTAACCCGCGAGACTTGTGATGAGTTGGTACGCATACCAATGAAAGGCGTAGTCGAGAGTTTGAATGTATCTGTAGCTAGTGGCGTATGCTTGTACGAAGCACTAAGACAGCGTTTAGCTAAAGAAGCTAAATAATACGCACCCCTTCATCTACTCAAGAGGCTTCTATGAAATGCAATATCGGACATACTGACCGCGTTCTACGAATGACTGTTGGCGTTACTTTGATGGGGCTTGCAGGTTTTGGGATTACTGGCCCTTGGGCTTGGATCGGCATCATCCCATTACTGACTGGAATGATTGGCAATTGCCCGGCCTATAGTATTTTGGGTATCAATACTGCTAAGAAGTAAGTTGCAGCGCCTTAAGAAAGTAGTTGCCGCACAAATTGCTCTAATTGAGCTGGCGGTAGTGCACCGCTAATACGGTGAACCTCTTTGCCATTCTTGAATCCCGCTAGCGTTGGAATTGAGCGGATATTCCACTGTGACCCGAGCTGTTGCTCTGCCTCGGTATTCACCTTTACAAATAACACTTGATTGGCATGAGCAATGGCGCTTGCCTCAAAGGTTGGGCCAAACATCTTGCATGGACCGCACCATGGTGCCCAAAAATCTACTATCACCGGCATTACTGATTGAGTTACTAGCTCGCTGAAATTTGCAGCTGTTGCATTGATGGGTAGCGATAGCAGCTCTTGTTTGCAGGCTCCACAGATTGGGGTCTGATTCAGCTTCTCAGCAGGGACTCGGTTACCTTTGCTGCAATGAGGACAATGAATAATCATCTTAACTCCTTAGTTGCTTAATAAAGCCTCTAGCTTTTCAGTATCAATGCAGAAATTACGTATTCCCTCAGCCAATTTTTCAGTGGCCATCGCATCATTGTTTAGTTGCAATCTAAAGTTGGATTCATCTAACTTGAGAGGGGAGATATTTTCACTGGCAAGTGCACTCGCTGCATTGCTAGCATTGAGCTTTTTATCAACCGCTGCCGTACTGTTCTGAAGGTCGCCCAGCAACTCTGGACTGATAGTGAGCAAGTCACATCCAGCTAGCTCTAGAATTTGACTGGTATTGCGGAAGCTAGCACCCATGATTTCAGTGGCAATGCCGAAATGCTTGTAATAGTGGAAGATGCGCTTGACGGATGTAACGCCTGGATCATTTGCACCGCCGTTATCAACATCATTCCAGTTGCTACCAAGTTTGGCCTTGTACCAATCAGTAATGCGCCCCACAAATGGTGAAATCAATTTCGCATTGACTGCGCCACAGGCTGCAGCTTGCACTAAAGAGAAAAGCAGCGTCATATTGCAATGAATACCTTCGGCCTCCAAAACTTTTGCTGCCTGAATGCCTTCCCAGGTACCGGCTAATTTGATCAAGACGCGTTTGCGATCAATGCCATGCGACTCATACAGAGCGATGAGGTGTTTTGCTTTAGTAATGGTTGCCTGAGTATCGAAAGAGAGACGTGCATCAACCTCGGTCGAAACTCTTCCTGGGACGGTCTTCAAAATCTCCAGGCCAAACGCCACCAGGATGTAGTCAACTAAATCGACTGGTTTCATACCCGGATGGGCAGATTTAACTTGGTTTACCAATGCCTGATAGTTGGCTTGCTGGGCAGCTTTGAGGATCAGGGAAGGGTTCGTTGTGGCGTCCTGCGGTTGGTATTCCCGCATGCGTTCAAAGTCGCCGGTATCGGCCACCACGGTAGTCAGTTGTTTGAGTTGGCTCAGTGCGGTAGCGGAGGAAGTCATCAGAATCTTGAATGCTCTTATTTAATTAATCAGTAAAACAGATTGAATATCATATGATAGATGCATAAATAAGGCTGTTCCAGTTCAGATAAGGATATCGGGCAAGATCATGAATCAAGATCAATTAAAACAATTGGTAGGTGAAGCGGCGCGGGATGAGGTATTAAAGCTACCTCCTGGCCAAATCCTGGGTATTGGAACAGGTTCTACCGCCAATTGCTTTATTGACGCCCTAGCACCCCATAAGGCGCATTTCTTAGGAACAGTATCGAGTTCTAATGCTACGACTGAGCGCCTCTTAAAGCATGGTTTTAAGGTCTTGGATCCCAATGATGTGGATCAGCTACCCGCCTATGTAGACGGCGCCGACGAAATCGATCCTGCAGGCCACATGATCAAGGGTGGGGGTGGTGCCTTAACCCGTGAAAAGATTATTGCCTCGATGGCAAAGCAATTCATCTGTATTTGTGATTCTTCTAAGCAAGTGCCGGTGCTAGGCAACTTTGCCTTGCCTGTAGAAATTATTCCCTTATCCAAAGGGGTTGTAACTCAAGAGTTGGCCAAGTTGGGTGGTACGGTAACGCTTAGGATGTCAAAAGAGACTCGTTCGGATTTGGGGCAGACACCAAGTCAGCCTTTTGTGACAGATAACGGTGGCTGGATTCTGGATATAGCAGGTTTGAAGATTGCAGATCCAATTGCACTTGAAGCGCAAATTAATCAAATTGCTGGTGTGATTACTGTTGGCCTATTTGCAAAAGAGAAAGCCAATATTTTGCTGGTGAGCAATGCGTCCGGTGTGAGCAGAATCACGTTCTAAATTAAAAAACCCGACGGGGCAGCAAGCTGATCCATCGGGTTTGTTTGCCATGATTCTTCATGGCGCAGGCAAAGGGAAGAGATTTAGTTCCCAATGCCCATAAGCACATAGATATGCTTACGAGTAGTGGCTTTCGCCAATGTAGCCAATCACGAGATCTGACTGACTACGGCTCAATCCTATGCCTCTGGATTTAAGTCGTCAAGCGATAGTCAAAAATAATTATTCAGCTGGCGGTACGTAGCCCTGAGCCATATCTGCACCACCTTCAAAGAAGTACTTTTCAACTTGCTTGAGCAGGTACTGACGAGCACGAGGGTCGGCCATATTTAAGCGATTCTCGTTAATCAACATGGTTTGTTGCTTTAACCAAGCAGCCCAAGCCTCTTTGGATACTTGATTCCAAATCTTCTTACCTAGCTCGCCTGGCAGTGGAGCAAAGTCCATGCCTTCTGCTTCTTTATTGAGTTTGATGCATTGAACCATGCGTGCCATTTGTAATACCTTTCAAATACGGTGTACTAATAAATAATGAAAAAATAACTATAGAAGCTTAGAGATCTTTGGTGAGAACCATAGATTTGCGATCCCAGTTATAGATCTGCTTTCTTTCTTCAGGAAGATCATCAACAGAGGCACGCTTAAAGCCACGCTTTAAAAACCAATGCTCTGTTCTGGTAGTCAAAACGAAAAGCTTTTTAATGCCTTCGCGTTTTGCCCGCATCTCCACGCGCTTGAGTAAGCGCTCTCCATCACCCGAGCCTTGAACATCAGGATCTACTGCGAGGCAAGCAAGCTCACCTACGCCATTAGGGAATGGGAATAGGGCAGCACAGCCGAAGAGAACGCGATCATGCTCAATAACAGAGAAGCGCTGAATATCACGTTCAATGACGTCTTGACCGCGAGCAGCCAAAATACCTTCTTCTTCAAGCGGGCTAGTCAATTGGAGAATGCCGCCAACGTCATCTTGATTGGCTTCACGCAAATTTTCAATATCAGATGAGGCCAACATCATGCCGATACCATCATGGGTAAAGAGCTCTTCCAGAAGTGCGCCATCTTGATTGCATGGCAAGAAGTGCACGCGGCTCACACCAGCGCGAATGGCTCTGCCGGAGATATTGAGCAAACTCTTCATGCCAAGATCGAGTTCAGGGTGTTGGGCTACATATTCCTGTAGCTGTGGCATTGACAACTCGGTAATGTAATCGCCTTCTTCATCCTTTAGGCCGGCATATGGACTTAAGAAAATCAACTTATCCGCTTTAAGCGCAGCAGCAGTTGATGCTGCTACATCTTCAAATGCCAGATTAAATGCTTGACCAGTAGGCGAGAAACCTAAGGGTGAGAGCAACACAATCTTATTGCTATCTAGTGAAAGCTTAATTGAGGTCGAATCCACTTTACGCACCAAGCCGGTATGGATGTAATCAATGCCTTCAACTACGCCCACAGGCATTGCAGTAATAAAGTTACCTGAGATCACTGAAATACGTGAACCTGCCATTGGGGTATTGGGTAATCCGCGACTAAATGCCGCTTCAATATCGAGGCGCAATTCACCAGCAGCTTCTTTCACGCACTCCAAAGCCGCGGCGTCAGTGATGCGATAGCTGTGCATGGCGCTCTTACCGAACTGACTCTTAATATTGCGGAGGGTTAACTGCTCTTCAATTTGGGGGCGGATGCCGTGAACTAAAACAATACGCATACCCATGGCATGCAGCATGGCGATATCTTCAATGAGATTTTCGAGGCCGATTTCTTGGGCTAGTTCACCGGCGAAGGCGATGACAAAGGTCTTCTCGCGGAAGCTATGAATATAGGGCGCAACATCACGCAGCCATCCTACAAAAGGAAAGTTGGAGCTTGATTCTTCGGCGTTTGAGCCGGGGTTTGGTGCATTTGTTGGCATAGTGAGAAAATTATAGGGTGCAAGAGCCTATAAACCAACAAAAACCCAAAGCAAGCCCTGCGACTGTGCCTGCTTCCAACACCTCAAGAAGGCTAGAAATTCGCTTTCCGGAGGAGTTGCCGGTATCGGGCCAGCGCCAAATTATTAAAGACGCCTTGAGCTCCCATCAGGTGGTGATTGTCTGTGGTGAGACTGGGTCCGGTAAAACAACCCAATTGCCGAAGATCTGCTTGGATCTCGGTAGGGGCACTATCAACGGCGGCCGGCTGATTGGGCATACTCAGCCTCGCCGTATTGCTGCAACAGCCACAGCGAAGCGTATAGCCCAGGAGCTGGGCACTCCCATTGGACAGGACGTGGGTTATCAAGTGCGCTTTGCCGATAAGACTAGTCAGGGCGCCTCTATTAAGTTAATGACTGATGGCATCTTGCTAGCCGAGACCCAGAGAGATCCCCAGCTTCGTGCCTATGACACCCTCATCATCGATGAGGCTCATGAACGTAGTCTCAATATTGACTTTCTACTGGGCTATCTGCGTCAGTTGGTGCCCAAGCGTCCTGATCTCAAGCTCATCATCACTTCTGCGACTATCGACGCTAAGCGTTTCTCAGATCATTTCACCTTGAATGGCAAATCGGCACCTGTCATTGAGGTGAGTGGCCGACTTTTTCCGGTGGAGCAGCGTTATGAGCCACTAGAGCCTGATGCTAAGCCAGATGGAAAAAAAGAGTCCAAAGAAGCCAAAGAAATTCCAGATGCGGTAGCAGAGGCCATTGCCAATGTTTGGCGAGAGGGCGCTTCTGGTGCTGGCGATGTCTTGGTATTCCTACCGGGGGAGCGAGAGATTCGGGATTGTGCCGAAGCCCTGCGCAAAGATCATGTCCTTCAGCAACGCTTTCATCCAGAGATATTGAGTCTCTTTGCCCGTCAATCGGTTGCAGAGCAAGAGCGTGTATTTAATCCTGGTAATGGTCGACGCATTATCTTGACAACTAACGTTGCCGAGACCTCATTAACGGTTCCCAATATTCGATATGTAGTCGATAGCGGTTTGGCGCGCGTCAAGCGTTATTCCTATCGCAACAAGGTAGAGCAACTCCAGATCGAGTCTATATCGCAAGCTGCAGCCAATCAAAGGGCAGGTCGTTGCGGTCGTGTATCAGATGGTATTTGTATTCGTCTGTATAGCGAACAAGACTATTTAAATCGGCCTAAATTTACCGATCCAGAAATTCTGCGCAGCTCGTTAGCAGCTGTATTACTTCGTATGAGTTCTTTGCGCTTACCCCGCATTCAAGAATTCCCATTCATTGATAAGCCTTTAGGTCGCGCGATTGCCGATGGTGTGCAATTGCTAGATGAGTTAGGGGCTATTGTTTACGACGAAGATTCTGCAGGCGACAACAAAGATATTAATAACAGCTTCAAGTTGACTCCTACAGGTAAGCAATTAGCAGATCTTCCGCTTGATCCCCGAATTGGTCGCATGCTCTTGGCTGCTAAAGAGCAAAACGCATTACGTGAAGTCACCATCATCGCTTCTGCATTGGCCACACAAGATCCTCGCGATCGACCCATGGATCAAGCTGCTGCGGCGGATCAAGCGCATTTGCAGTTTGCAGATGAACGTTCTGAATTCTTGAGCTTTGTGAAGCTCTGGGATTGGTATCAGGATGCGCTGAAACATAAACATAGCAATCGCCAATTAGAGAACTTATGCCGTAGTAAATTTTTATCTCCAAGACGTATGCGAGAGTGGCGAGACGTTCACGGCCAGCTCCATACGATGTTGGGGGAAAAGGGTTGGAAAGAAAATCCCTCGGCTGCTACTTATGAACAAGTTCACCTATCTTTATTGACAGGCTTGTTAGGCTATGTCGCCAAAAAAGAAGAGGATGAAAAATCCCAAGAGCGCGGCAGTAAGACGGGTGGATATATCGGCGCACGCGGTATTCGTCCATTTATTTGGCCGGGCTCTACCATTGGCAAGAAGGCTGGTGCTTGGATCTTGGCAGGCGAGCTTCAAGAAACCAATCGGATGTATGCCCGTACGATTGCCAAGATTGAACCCCAGTGGGTTGAGAAGGTAGCAGCTCACCGCCTGATTAAATCTTTGAGCGACCCTTTCTGGGATAGTCGTCAAGGTGAAGTCATGGCATTTGAGCGAGGCACTTTGTATGGCTTGCCGATTTATCACGGTCGACGAGTTCGCTATGAGTCGCACAATCCAGAAGAGGCTCGCGAGTTATTTATTAAGCAAGCTTTGGTACAAGAGGAGATGTTCGGTCGCATGGATACTCCTGCATTAATGCGGGAGACCGAAGCTGACGCTAGAAAAAAATACCCGGGTAGTTTTGAATTCTTCTGGCACAACCGCAGACTGATTAAAGAAATTGAGGCATTAGAGCATCGCTCCAGACGTCCCGATGTCTTGGTAGACGATGATCTCCTATTCGCTTTTTATGACTCACGCATCCCAAAAGATGTCCTCAGCCGAGAGGGTATGAAAGCCTGGCTCAAGAAGGCAGCCAAGAGCGAGGGTGGCAATGAAGAGAGCGCTGACAGCCTCTTGCGTTTAGCTAAAGCCGACTTAATGCGCCATGAAGCTGCCGGTATTACGGTAGATCGCTATCCTAAAAAAATGATTGTCGGTGGTAGTGAGCTGAGTTTGACTTATCACTTTGAGCCTGGCAGCCCTAAAGATGGGGTCACTCTGGTTGTTCCTTTGACGTTATTGAATCAGGTGGATGGTCGTCGTTGCGAATGGTTGGTACCAGGTATGTGCGAAGAAAAAATACACCTGCTACTCAAATCACTTCCTCAGAAATTACGACGTCACTGTGTGCCGCTACCGGAGTATGCAAAATCGTTCTTAGAGCGCATGCTGGCAGACAAACAGTTTGGGGTAGGTGACTTTTTAGATAGTCTGATCACGGATATTCGTAAAGAGCGTGGTTTGGAAATTAAGCGAACGGATTTCAGGCCGGAATCCTTGCCACTGCATTCGACTATGAATTTCCGCCTAGTGGATGAGCATGGTCGCCAGTTGGAGCTCGAGCGCAACTTATCCAGATTGCGCGCAGAGTACGGAGAAACTGCCCGAACCGCGTTTCAGGCAATAGCCCAACAAGCGGTACAGGAGGAGTTAGGCGGTGAAGTTCCAGCAACCGCTCCAAACGCCCCCGTCAAAACAAGTCAGAGCGCCGGTACATCTACAGTAAAAAATGTAGAGCAGGGTGGATATCGCAGCTGGGACTTTGGTGAATTGCCTGAAACACTGGAGATTCAAAAAGGCAATCGCACCTTATTTGGTTATCCCGCTTTAGTAGATCGCACAGAGTCATGTGATTTTGAGGTTTTCGACGATTTACTTGAGGCTAGAAAATATCACTGGCAAGGATTACGAAGATTGTTTGCCCTGTCGAATAAAGACACGCTCAAGGCACTACAAAAACAGCTGCCCGGAATTCGGGAGCTGGGTTTGCTATTTATTAATGTTGGTTCAGTAGATGGTTTGATTGAGCAAATTCTTAATCTTGCTTTAGAGCGTGCCTTTATGGGCGATCCACTCCCTGTGAATGCTGAGCAATTTACAGAGCGCCTGCAATCAGGTAAGCCACGCTTAGCCCTGATTGCACAAGAGATTTCAAAGCATGCCCTAGCGGCTTTGCAGGCTCATGCGGACCTTCAAAAGAAACTGGCCCAGGCCAAGGCTGCCTCAGCTGCTGCATATACGGACATTCAAACGCAAGTTCAGGGTCTGATATTCCCCAAGTTCGTATCCGATACCCCTTATGCGCAGTTGGTGCATTTCCCGCGCTATCTCAAGGCGATTGCAATGCGTATCGATAAGTTGCGTGCCAATCCTAGTCGAGATGCGCAGTGTCAGAAAGACTGGGAGTCTGTTGCTCGGCCATGGCAAAAGCTGGTTCAAGGCAGTCGTGGATCTGCGAACTATGCCATGTCTGAGGACCAGGCTTTGACAGATTTTCGCTGGCAACTGGAGGAGTTGAGGGTGGCCCTCTACGCTCAGGAATTAAAGACCCCAACCCCAATGTCTTTGAAACGTCTTGAAAAGGTCCTGGCCAGCTTGCGTTAGGTCAAATAAGTCTTTGCCTAAGGCGCCAGTCTAGGGCGTCAATTGCTTACAATGAGAGCTATGCATACTTATCTCAGAAAAGCCAAATTTGGCACTATTTCAGCCTTGACTGCATTTGCCCTGATTGGGTTTCAGAATGCCGCCTTTGCACAAGCTCCAGCAGCAGCTGACTCCAAAGGCGAGCCCAAGTTAGCAGTTGTATTGAACTCTGGGGAAGCAACGGTGAGCTTGATCGATATGTCGAGTCGCAAAGTCATTAAGACTGTGTCGGTTGGTAAAGAGCCCCATCACTTAATGATGACTCCAGATCAAAAGACGCTACTGATTGCAAATGCTGCAGGTAATGATGTTGTCTTAATGAACCCCACTACTGGTGAGTTGACAGGCAAGATTCCTGACATCATTGACCCTTACCAAATCGGCTATTCACCGAACCATAAATGGTTTGTTTCAAACGGCAATCGTTTGGATAGAGTGGATGTCTATCACGCTCAAGGCGCAGACCTGAAGTTGGCCAAGTCGATTAAGTTAGGCAAGACACCAAGTCACGTTGCATTTACAGCGGATAGCAAGATTGCATTTATTACCCTACAAGATTCCAATGAATTAGCAGCAATTGATTTAGATAGTCAGACTGTGCTTTGGAAAATGACGACAGGTAAGGTGCCTGCTGGCGTTTGGATGACTCCTGGAGACCAATATCTATTGGTTGGCATTACTGGCGAAGATAATGTCCAGGTAATTGATTGGAAGAATCGCAAAGAAGTTAAAAGAATCTTGACCGGGAAGGGCGCTCATAACTTCCGTCCCTTGGGCGATAAAAAGCATGTGTTCGTCAGTAACCGTATTGCGTCAACCATTAGCCTAATCAATATGCAGACCTTGGAAAAGGTGGGTGATATTACTGGTTTGCCTGCAGGCCCGGATGATATGGAAATTACGCCTGATGGAAAAACGATGTGGGTCACATTTCGTTTCTCCAAAAAGGCAGGGGTGATTGATATCCCATCCATGAAGCTGGTGACTGTGATTCCGGTTGGTAAATCCCCGCATGGGGTTTTCTTCGCCCCACGTGCCGGTTGGGAATAACTTAGGTAATGCTTCTCAAAGCCTTATTTACCAGACTTGCAGCACTACTGGTCTTAGCGTTTTTTACATCGCTTGGGTTTGCGCAAGAGTCACATTGTAAAAAAACGATTTACCTCACCTTTGATACCGGCAATATGTCTGTTGCTCAGACAGTTGCAGACATATTAAATCGCCAAAAAATCAAAGCCACTTTTTTTCTGGCCAATGAAAAAACCAGTCGCGGTGATTTTTCTCTAGATGATTCATGGAAATCTTTTTGGCAGGATCGTGTTCGCGAAGGTCATCATTTCGGCAGCCATACTTATGACCATCTGTACTTTGTCAAAGATGGCCCCAGCGGAGAGATCTTTGCAAAGCCACAGTTTGGCTCCAAAGCCGGAGTGATGAGTCTGTATAACGAAGCAAGTTATTGCCGAGAAATCAGGCGTGTAGATGAGCGATTCAAAGAGCTAACTGGTAAGAATATTCAGAAAATTTGGCGCGCACCTGGCGGTAAGACTTCGCCTCGTTCCATTAGGATGGGTGGTCAATGTGGTTACCAGCATTTCGGCTGGAGTCCAGCTGGTTTTCTGGGTGATGAACTGAGCTCACAGACCCACCCCAATCAGATGCTTCTGGATAAGGCTAGTAGTCAGCTGCAAGATGGTGATATCACCATGGCCCATCTGGGTATTTGGTCGCGTAAGGATCCCTGGGCGCCAGCCGTCTTAGAGCAACTGATTGTCAATTTGAAGGCTCGTGGCTTCTGTTTTGCAACCCTGCCAAAACAGGATAAATAAGTCACAATTGGATATATGGATTCCAATCCTCTACTAGCCGCCATCTCGTCCGCCTACGCTAGCACGCAAGAATTCTTGTTCGCTAATGTAGCGGGACCCATTCTGTATCAATTCGACCTGATGTCTATGGCAGAAGATGTCTTTGATGGTATCGATTGGTTTTTGTTTGGCTGCATTCAGATCTTGCTAATTGCTGTCATCTTGCGTACTTGGGAAACATTTTCTCCGGCAGAGAGGCAGGAGCGTTTTGCCACAAGTTCTAAGGCAGATATTTTTTACACTTTGTTTCATCGACTGGGCATTTTTCACGGCTTGATCTTTCTCGCCTTATCGGGGTTTTTCTTTCAGATCGACTCTGTCCTACATGACTTCCGATTTGGCAGGCTCAATGTAGAGTCATGGTGGCCACCAGTAACTTCTATCCCCTTAGTTAGCTTTTGTATTTACTTTGTATTGCTAGACCTAGTTGAGTATCTATATCACCGGGCTTCACATACTTTCAATTGGTGGTGGCAATTGCATGCCCTGCATCACAGTCAAACTGTTATGACAGCATGGTCGGATGACCGAAACCATATTCTCGATAGCATCTTGCATGCAGTCGTATTTGCTTTCTTTGCATTACTTTTTGGGGTATCTCCGAGCCAGTTTATTTTGCTGGTGGTATTAAGTCAGTTTATTCAGAGTTGGCAGCATGCCAATCTGAAAATTCATCTTGGTGCCTTTAAATACCTATTGGTATCGCCGATGTATCACCGGATGCATCATGCGGTAGGTTATGGCCACGAGGTCAAAGGTAAACCAGGTGTTTTGGGCGGTTGCAATTTTGGTGTCTTGTTTCCGTGGTGGGACATGATCTTCAATACCGCGATCTTCCCAAAGGAAGTTCATCCCACTGGAGTCCGGGATTTGACTATTTCACATAATGTGTTGCAGCAGCAGTGGCAAGGTCTGCTGCATTCTGTGCGTGAAATTTTTCCTAAGACGAAGTAAATAAACAGCAGTCCACTCGCTAGCAATGGAAATCTATGGATAGCATGCAGCAGGTATTTAAGTCGTTTGGCTTAGCTTTAGTTGGCACGATGCATCCTAGAATGCTGTGGTTAAGCCTGCGCCCATTTTTGATTGTCTCTGTCTTATGGGGGTGCTTAATTTGGCTAACTTGGACTCCGGCATTAGAAATGCTCAGCATCTTTCTAACAACATCCATCTTTACTAGTTGGATTCAGGATGGCTTGATTTGGGCTGGATTTGAGAACGCACGTGCCTGGATTGCGCCACTCTTTTTTGTCATGCTGCTCATCCCATTAATCTCGATCAGTTTATTGGTGTTCATCGCATTCACTACCGTACCAACGATTGTCAAAGTAGTTACTAGGCAACATGCCTATAAAGATATTGAACGAAAAAAGGGTGGTGGCTTGTTTGGTAGTTTTGTTTACACGATCTGGTCTGCCCTGATCTGCTTGGCATTGGTGATGTTGACTCTGCCGGTATGGTGGATTCCACCATTGGTAGCTGTTTTGCCGCCATTACTCTGGGGCTGGTTAACCATGCGTTTAATGTCTTATGATGTGCTGGCTCAGCATGCCAATTCTCAAGAGCGCGATACCTTATTGCACCAACACCGTTGGCCACTGTTAGCCATGGGAATTGTTTCGGGAATGCTTGGCGCTGTACCCACTTTTTTCTGGGCAACCTCAGCATTGGCTTTGGTGTTGTTTCCTGTTGTGAGTTTTGTAGCTCTTTGGATTTACTCTTTGATCTTTGTATTCGCTGCGTTGTGGTTCACGCACTATTTACTTGAGGCATTAAAAGAGTTGCGTAGAAATGAGTTGGATCAATCTTTAAATATTGAAGCACGTGTAATTGATATGGAGCTCCCGTACCATGGTTGAGGCATCAAAACAGGTCAGCATTGATGCGCCCGAGGTTAAGGCGCGTCGCTTTGGATTAATTGTGATTGGTGATGAGATTCTGTCAGGCCGTCGCCAAGATAAACACTTAAGTAAATTGATTGAGCTCTTGAATGAACGCGGCTTGAGTCTATCTTGGGCGAAGTATGTTGCTGATGATCCTGCGCAAATTACCGCAACCCTGAAAGATAGCTTTGCAAGTGGTGATGTCGTATTCAGTACTGGTGGTATTGGCGCTACTCCGGATGACCATACTCGGCAGTGCGCTGCTTTGGCTCTGGGCACCAAAACTGAACTGCATCCAACTGCACAAGAATTGATTGCTGGGCGTATTCAATCTATGGCGGAAGGGGATCCAATAAAGGCGGATCTCAACACTTCCGAAAATCAACACCGTTTCAAGATGGGTGAGTTCCCGATTGGTAGTGACATCATCCCCAATCCCTACAACCAGATTCCTGGCTTCTGTATTCGTGAGCACTATTTTGTCCCTGGGTTCCCGGTAATGGCTGCGCCGATGATGGCTTGGTGTCTAGATACCCATTATCAAAACCTCTTTCATCGTGAAAACTGGGCAGAGCGGAGCTTTATCGTCCCTAAGGGTATCGAGTCAACCTTAACGCCTTTAATGGAGCGTATAGAAGCTACATTCCCAGGCGTGAAGGTCTTCAGTCTTCCATCGGTTGGCGATGCCTCTAAGGGCGGTGTTTATGCTGAACGCCATATTGAGTTGGGCATTAAAGGCAATGCAAACTTGCTCGATAGTGCCTGGATTGCTTTACGCACAGGTACCGAAGCTCTGGGTTATGAAATTCATGATATTTCTAAACCCGAGTAAGCACTAGTTTGGTGCAAATTGGGTATTTTTTAAGGTTTTGAGGGGTATTTCAGCACTTAATTAGTGCAATAATGACTGTTCCCGTTTGTTTGCTTCAGTAAATTAGATACATCCCAAGGGCATATTTGATGCCTGGAATAAACAAGGGTGTACACCTTAGGTTTGTATTCCGAATTTAGTTAATAGAGGAGATTTGCATGACGAAGACCGTCGCTGATGTGATGAAGTTAGTTAAAGAGAAAGAATGTACTTTCGTTGATTTCCGCTTTGTAGATACAAAGGGTAAAGAGCAACACACAACAGTACCTATTTCCCATTTTGACGAAGACAAATTTGAGAGCGGTCATGCATTTGACGGTTCATCTATTGCTGGTTGGAAGGGTATTGAAGCTTCTGACATGTTGTTGATGCCTGATCCAACAGCTTGCTACATCGACCCATTCTATGAAGAGCCAACATTGGTAATCACATGTGATGTGATCGAGCCTTCAGATGGCAAAGGTTACGACCGTGACCCACGTTCGATTGCGAAGCGTGCTGAGTCTTATTTGAAAAGCACTGGCCTAGGCGATACCGCTTACTTTGGTCCAGAGCCAGAATTCTTTATTTTTGACGGCGTCCGTTGGGGTGCTGACATGCAGGGTTGTTTCGTTAAGGTAGATTCTGAAGAGGCTCCATGGTCTTCAGCTGCTGAAATCGAAGGTGGTAATACTGGTCACCGTCCAGGCAAAAAAGGCGGCTACTTCCCAGTTGCTCCAGTAGATACATTCCAAGACATGCGCTCTGAAATGTGTTTGATCCTCGAATCTTTAGGCATTCCTGTCGAAGTACATCACCATGAAGTTGCTGGCCAAGGCCAAAACGAATTGGGTACTCGCTTTAGTACTTTAGTTGAGCGTGCTGACTGGACTATCTGGCAGAAGTATGTAATTCAAAACGTTGCGCACGCATACGGTAAGACAGCTACGTTTATGCCTAAGCCTATCGTTGGCGACAACGGTTCTGGTATGCACGTTCACCAATCTATTTGGAAAAACGGCGAGAACTTGTTTGCTGGTAACGGCTACGCAGGCTTGTCAGAGTTCGCATTGTTCTACATCGGCGGCATCATCAAGCACGCTAAAGCATTGAATGCGATTACTAACCCAGGTACAAACTCATACAAGCGTCTGGTTCCAGGCTTTGAGGCTCCAGTGAAGTTGGCTTACTCAGCACGTAACCGTTCTGCTTCGATTCGTATTCCACACGTTTCAAGTCCTAAGGGTCGTCGTATTGAAACTCGTTTCCCTGATCCATTGGCTAACCCATACCTCTGCTTCGCAGCATTGATGATGGCAGGCTTGGATGGTGTTCAGAACAAGATTCACCCAGGTGAAGCTGCTGACAAAAACTTGTATGACTTGCCGCCAGAAGAGGATGCAAAGATCCCAACCGTTTGTGCAAGCTTGGAAGAAGCATTAGAAGCTTTGAACAAAGACCGTGAGTTCTTGACTCGTGGCGGTGTCTTTACAGACTCTATGATCGACGCATATATCGCTTTGAAGATGGAAGATGTCACACGTTTCCGTATGACTACTCATCCTATCGAATTCGATATGTACTACTCCCTGTAAGCGAAGGAGAAATGTTGAGCGCAGGTCTGTTGCGCAATTCGTTCAAAGGGGCAGCTTCGGCTGCTCCTTTTTTTCCGACATTGCTTGATCAGATGCCCAATGCCATCGTGGTATTTGAGGCTGAGAACCAACAATTGGTTTACGTGAACCCAGCTGCAGAGTCTGCACTGGATCTTTCGCGTAAATCTCTTGAGGGGCAATCTGTGCACAACTTGTTTGGCGATAACCAGTCTATTAAGCACATGATCGAAGAGGTGAAGCTTGGGCATGTGTCCGCTCAGCGTCAAGAGATGGTGTTGCATTCATTACCAGGTAGTATTCATCAAGAGTCGATTCCTGCGCACGTAGTCGTGGCTAGTCTTGAAGATCCAACTCTGATCATGATGGAATGGTTTCCGATTGATCAGCAGTTACGAAGTGAGCGCGACGAACGCGTCACTCAGCAAGTTGAAGCTAATAAGCAGTTAATGCGCAACTTAGCGCATGAAATTAAGAATCCTTTGGGTGGCATTCGAGGTGCTGCTCAATTACTGGAGTTTGAACTTCCAGAAAAAGGCTTGCGTGAATACACCCAAGTCATTATTAAAGAATCAGATCGTCTACAGAACTTGGTGGATAGATTACTCGCCCCACATCGTAAGGCGCACGCTATGGAATCCTTTAATGTCCATGAGGCATTGGAGCGCGTACGTAGCTTGGTCTTGGCGGAGTTTCCAAAAGGTTTGAGAATTATTCGGAACTACGACACCAGCCTGCCTGAGGTGCTCGGTGATCGTGAGCAGTTGATTCAGGCAGTCTTAAATATTGCCCACAATGCTGCTCAAGCCCTGTCAGAAGAAATACAGCAGGGCATTGCTCAAATTGAATTGAAAACGAGGGTGGCTCGCTCTGTAACCATTTCGAAGCAACGCTACAAAATGGCGATGGACTTGCATGTCATTGATAACGGACCTGGTATTCCAGAAGATATACGCGAGCGTATTTTCTTCCCTCTAGTTTCTGGCAGAGATGGCGGCAGCGGTCTTGGGCTTACGCTGGCTCAAACTTTTGTGCAGCAGCACCAAGGCTTTATTGCTTGTGACAGCCGTCCTGGACGGACTGATTTCCATATTCAAATTCCTTACCGTAGGCAGGAGAAAGCATTATGAAACCCGTTTGGATCGTGGATGATGATCAATCTATTCGTTGGGTCTTAGAGAAGGCGCTGACTCGTGAGAATATTCCCCATAAGAGTTTCTCCAATCCGAATGATGTGCTCGATGCGCTGGAGAAGGATGTTCCGCAAGTATTGATTTCTGATATTCGGATGCCACGTGGTAATGGTTTAGATCTTCTGCAAAACGTAAAAGAAAGTTATCCGATGTTGCCGGTCATTATCATGACGGCATACTCAGATTTAGATTCGGCAGTTTCATCATTCCAAGGTGGAGCATTTGAATATCTCACTAAGCCATTTGATATTGATAAGGCTGTAGAGCTTATTCGTCGTGCTATGGAGCAGAGCGAGCGCAATCAATCAGGTAACAAAGAGATGAATGGCTGGAGACAAGACTCCACTGAAATTATTGGCCAAGCTCCCGCAATGCAGGAAGTTTTCCGTGCCATTGGTCGCTTGGCTCAGTCTCATTCAACAGTCTTAATTACCGGTGAATCTGGCACTGGTAAAGAGTTGGTTGCCCAAGCATTACATAAACACAGTCCTCGCGCTAAGGGCCCATTTGTGGCTTTTAGTACTGCGGCAGTGCCTAAGGATTTACTGGAGTCAGAGTTATTCGGTCATGAGCGTGGGGCTTTTCCTGGAGCATTAACTTTGCGTCGCGGACGTTTTGAGCAGGCTGATGGCGGCACTTTATTCCTAGATGAGATCGGGGATATTCCATTTGATCTGCAAACTCGCTTATTGCGTGCATTAACCGACGGTCACTTTTATCGCGTTGGTGGGCAGGATCCTATCAAAGCAAATGTGCGCATCATTGCTTCAACTCACCAAAATTTAGAAGCCCGTGTTGCTGCTGGTGCTTTCCGTGAAGATTTACTGCATCGCTTAAATGTGATTCGTTTGCGGATGCCAGCCTTGCGCGAGCGTGCTGAGGATATTCCAGTTCTAGCACGCCACTTTATGTTGTCTTGCGCTAAGTCTTTAGGCGTAGAGTCTAAAAAACTATCGGATGATGTTTTAAAAGAAATCAGCGTTATGCCATTTCCAGGTAACGTGCGCCAATTAGAAAACCTCTGCCATTGGTTAACCGTAATGACCCCATCTAATGTGATTGGGGTAAGTGATTTACCGGCTGACATTTTGGCGGAAGCTAGTGAGCAACCTGTTTTGTTGCAGGGCGAATCTAGCCCCTCGACTCCAGTTGCCGTTAGAGGCGCTTCGGTAGATTGGGAGGGTGGTTTAGGGCGACTGGCAGTCAAAATGCTTCAAGACGGCGACGCGGAAGTGTATGACGTTCTCTGCTCTAAGTTTGAAAAAGCAGTGCTGCAAGCAGCCCTAGAGGTCACTCGTGGAAGGCGAGTTGAGGCAGCCCAGCGCCTTGGTATTGGCCGCAATACGATCACCCGTAAATTGCAGGAGCTCGGCATTGATGGCTGATTCGATTCGAATAGCAGCCTGGAATGTCAACTCACTAAAGGTTCGTTTACCTCACGTACTCAAGTGGTTACAGGATCAAGAAAAAGCGAAGAAGCCAATTGACGCTCTTTGCCTTCAAGAACTCAAATTGACTGATGATAAGTATCCGCACAAAGAACTAGAGGAGGCAGGGTACATCAGCATTGCTGCCGGACAAAAGACCTATAACGGTGTCGCCATCATTGTTCGCAAAGCGGCATTAGCGCCGATTGCTACAGATCATGAAACTACTTTCTTAAAGCCTATTAGAAATATTCCCGGAAATGCGGATGAACAACAGCGCATCTTGGCTGCTACCGTTTGCTTCAAGGGCATGCAGCCGATTCGTCTGGTGTCGGCATATTTTCCCAATGGACAATCGCCCGATAGCGATAAATTCCAATACAAGTTGGGATGGCTTGCAGCGCTTGAAGATTGGTTAAAAGAAGAGTTAACTCAAAATACCCGTTTAGCGCTCTTAGGCGACTTTAATATTGCACCTACCGATGATGATGTGCATGATCCGTCTAAGTGGATTGGCCAGAATCTTGTATCCCCACCAGAGCGAGAAGCTTTTCAGAAGCTCCTCGATTTGGGCTTCACAGATTCATTCCGAATGTTCGAGCAGGCGCCTAAATCCTTTAGCTGGTGGGATTACCGCATGATGGGCTTCAGAAGAAACGCCGGCATGCGGATTGATCACGTTCTGCTGAGTGACGCGCTTAAGGAAAAATGCAGCGCGAGTGTCATTGACAAAGAGCCCCGCACTTGGGAGCAGCCTTCAGATCACACTCCAGTGATCGCTGAAATCAAAGCCTAGATCGCCCAATTACTGAGTTACTAGACCACCGTGGCGAAGTAGTGCATCAATGCTTGGCTCCCGACCTCTAAATGCTTTAAAGGACTCAGCAGCGGGGCGGCTACCACCTACCTCTAGAATTTCGGTCCGATAGCGCTTGCCGGTCTCAATATCGAGGATGCTGCCCGTTAGCTTGGCCGACTCTTCAAAGGCGGCATAAACGTCGGCCGAAAGTACTTCAGCCCATTTATAGCTGTAATAACCTGCAGCGTAGCCACCTGCAAAAATATGGCTAAAGGTATTGATCCAGCGGGAGAGGGTTGGCTGAGGTATGACATTGAACTGATCTGCAATACTCCGGGAGAGGTTCAGCACGGCTTGTCCCTGAGCATTCTTGGGATCAAGGCTCGAGTGCAGGCGCCAATCGGTTAATGACATCACGACTTGGCGCAGGGTCATAGAACCATTTTGGAAATTCTTTGCAGCGAGCATTTTGTTGAATAGTTCCTTAGGAAGTGCCTTGCCAGTTTCAGCATGAGCAGTCATCTTTTCCAAGACTTCCCATTCCCAGCAAAAATTTTCCATAAACTGACTTGGCAATTCGACAGCATCCCATTCCACACCATTAATGCCGGATACGCCTAAGGCGCTTACTTGCGTTAAGAGGTGATGCAAACCATGGCCGCTTTCATGGAAGAGGGTGATGACATCATCATGAGTGATAGTTGGTTGCCGCAACACCCCATCTACTTTTACTGGCGGTGCAAAATTACAGACTAAATATGCTACCGGTACTTGAATTTCACCACTTGGTAGTACTCGACGACCACGCGCATCATCCATCCAGGCGCCACCGCGCTTGCCAGGTCTAGCGTAGGGGTCTAAGTAAAAGTATGCAACTATTTGGTCTTCAGAATTTTTAACCGAGAAAGATTGAACGTCTGCATGCCATGTTGGAAGATCAGAACTCTCAATTTTCACGCCAAACAAAGTTTGAATGACGCCAAATAAGCCTTCCAATACTTTAGGTAAGGGGAAATATTGCTTCAGCTCATTTTCAGAAAATGCATAACGCTCATGCTTTAATCTTTCTGATGCAAAAGCAATATCCCATGGCTCTAATCCATCGACAATAGCGAGTTCAGATTTGGCGAATGCAGAAAGCTCTTGCCAGTCTTTAAGAGCAAAGGGTTTTGCTTTCTGTGCAAAGTTGGTCAGGAAAGCATCGACTTCCTCAACATCATTTGCCATCTTTGGTGCCAGACTCAAGGCTGCGTAATTTTTAAATCCCAGCATGACCGCTTCTTCATCACGCAGTTTCAGCTGCTCGAGCATATTCTGCGTGTTATCCCAATCCATTTTTCCTTGAGCGTACTCGGGAGCCAATTCAGAAGCTCGCGTTACATAGGCTTCATACATTAGGCGGCGCAGTGACCGGCTCTCGGAGTACTGCATCACTGGATAATAGGATGGGAAATGCAACGAAAATGCCCAGCCTTGAAGCTTCTTCTGTTGGGCAAGATCGGCGGCCGCAGCGATGGCGTCTTCTGGCAAGCCCTTCAAGTCTGCCTCATCTGTAATGACATGCACAAAGCTATCCGTTGCATCCAAAACATGATCAGAGAATGCTTTGCCTAGCAATGCTTGCTCATCCTGAATCGCGGCGAAGCGGGGCTTTTGTGAATCAGCTAGCTCTGCACCGCCAAGACGAAAATCTCTTAATGAGTTTTCTATTACTTTTTTCTGGGCTGTAGATAGCTTTGCGTAACCAGAGCTTTGACTTAGTTCTTTGAACTTTTGATACAGCGCTAGATTTTGACCCAGGTTAGAAAAAAATGCAGTTACCTTGGGCATCATCTCACCGTAGGCTGCCCTAAGTTCTGGGGTGTCTGCCACACTATTCAAGTGAGAAATTACCCCCCATGATCTACTGAGCGCTTCAGTTGCATCTTCAAGCGGTTCAAGTAAGTCATCCCAACTTGCTGGAGTTCTTGGATCGACTGCATGAGCTACCGCTTTTTCTGCTTGCGCCAGCAGGAAATCAATTGCAGGCTCAATGTCTGAGGGTTTTACTTCAGAGTAGGTGCAAATACCTCTCCCAAATGAAATGAGTGGATTCTTTTGGAGTTCAGCAGAAGGCTTTAAAGGTATTGATGTAGTCATCCCTATAGCTTAATGGACGATGCCAACTTTTGCTATTTAGACATCAATAGCCGCCAAGATAGAAAGGGCTAGTTAGACGGCTTAGCTGCTTTCTCTGCTGCTTCTAGAGTGTTCATGAGCAGCATCGTGATGGTCATTGGGCCTACACCGCCTGGTACAGGGGTAATCCAGCCAGCGACATATTGAGCTGCATCAAAATCCACGTCGCCGCAGAGCTTGCCATCAGGCATGCGATTAATGCCCACATCGATTACAACGGCACCATTCTTCACCATATCACCGGTGATCATTTTGGGTTTGCCGGTGGCGACCACCAAGATATCCGCATCTTTAGTATGGTGGGCTAAGTCACGAGTCTTGCTATTGCAAATCGTCACAGTAGCGCCTGCTTGCAACAAGAGCATTGCCATCGGTTTACCAACAATATTCGATGCACCTACGATCACTGCGCGCGCGCCGCGAATCGGGTATTCAATACTCTCCAGTATCTTCATGCAGCCATACGGCGTGCAGGGTTTGAATTCAGGCTGACCAACCATTAAGGCGCCAGCGTTAGCTACGTGAAAGCCATCCACATCTTTTTCTGGAGCAATTGTCTCTAGAACACGCTCAGCCGCAATATGTTCAGGAAGAGGGAGTTGAACCAAGATTCCATGAATAGCGGGGTCAGCATTGAGTGTGGCAATACGAGCAAGTAACTCTTCTTCACCTAACTCGGCCGAATAGCGCTCGAGTACAGAATGAAAACCAACATCTTCACAGGCTTTCACTTTGTTTCTGACATAAACCTGACTAGCAGGATTTTCACCAACAACAATTACTGCTAAACCGGGTCTGACACCTTTGGCGGTGACGATGGCTCCACGCGCTGCAATCTCAGTGCGTAATTTTTTAGATAGGGCGACACCGTCGAGTAGCTGTGCAGGCATAGGGGGGATTAATTGGGTTGTGGGTCTGAGAGCGCTAAGCGGAGCAAGTCTGCAACGGTATTCACGTTGAGCTTTTCCATAATGTTGGCGCGGTGTGCTTCAACCGTTTTGATAGAGATACCAAGATCATCTGCAATCTGCTTATTCAAACGACCTGCAACAATGCGCTCGAGAACTTGGCGCTCGCGGCCAGTTAATTTGCTCAACAGGCTTTGGGTAATCTTGCGTTGGCTTGCTTGTGAGTAATCGATCCGTGCTTTAGCAAGCATGCGATCTACTAAACCACAGAGATCATTTTCTTTAAAAGGTTTTTCAATGAAATCGACTGCGCCACGTTTCATGGTTGACACTGCCATTGAGACATCACCATGACCTGTGATGAATGCAACTGGCATTGGTAGATTTTCACTAATCAAACGTTCTTGTAATTCAAGACCAGACATGCCTGACATGCGGACATCTAAGATAGCGCAAGAGATCGTCGATTTATCCGTGCTTTGTAGTGACTGCAAAAATCGCTCGGCACTTGCATGACAGCGAACAACATAACCATTGCTTTCTAGCAACCAGGTGAGGGAATCACGGACTGCTTCGTCGTCATCCACAACATAAACCACTTCAGCTTGATTGGGTTTGGTGGCGGCACTTATGTTCATATTGGCTCTCGCAGATAAATCTAAAAAAATGCATTAATCAACTTTTTCCCTCAGAGCCTGGGGCTTCGAGGGGTAACAGTATTGTAAAGGTGCAGCCCGTCAGCTTTGTATGTTCTGCATCCATGTGATTTTTTGCCCAAAGACGGCCCTGATGGGACTCAATCACAGACCGGCAAATATTCAAGCCCATGCCCATGCCATCGTTTTTAGTGCTAAAAAAGGGCTCAAACATGCGTTCAATGACCGATTCAGCGATTCCAGCGCCAGTATCGGTCACCTGAATACGTAGCATGGCTGGGAAGGTGCTGGTATCCAAATCGGCTGCAATCCTAACTGGAGGGGCTGACCAACGCGAGGATAGGGGGTAAACCTCCCTCAAGCTATCAAGGGAATTCTTTAGAAGATTAACTAATACTTGCAGAATTAAGACTGGATCAACATCGACTGTTGGCAGATTTTCAGAAATTTCAGTGGCAATGCTGAGTCGATGGCGATGCGCCTCGATCTCGACGAGGCCAACTGCATCATTAATAATTTCACTGATATCGCATGATTTGCGTTGAGGCTCGCTGCGCTTCACAAATCCTTTAATGCGTTGAATGATGGTGCCGGCTCTATGCGCTTGATCAGAGGCCTTTTCCAATGCAGGAAGAATATCTTTCTGAGTGACGGGATCCAGATGACCTTGTAAACGTTTTGCTACACCCATGCAATAGTTGGAGATAGCTGCAAGCGGTTGATTTAATTCGTGCGCCAATGAAGACGCCATTTCACCCATCGTAGTTAATCGGCTAGTAAATTGCATACGCTCTTCTTGTTGACGCGCTAAATCATCCGCTTCAATACGAATCGTAATATCAGTGGCAATCAGTAATTGCGCTAAATGCCCATCAACCCAGGGTACGAAACGTCTGCGAACTTCATACCATTTTGAAGTTCCTTTAGATTCATCTAGCAGTTGAATTTCCTCAGACTCTGTTTCTTGATAAAGAGAGGATGGTGGAGCACCCTCGGAAAGTGCTTGCAAGATATTTTGTTTGATATCGCCACCAGCTAAATCGAAATGCCCTTTAGCGGTATCGCCAAACCGTTCACGATAAAAGCGATTTGCAAAGAGTAATTCACCAGTCTCATTAGAGACTACCGATACTGCCGCATCTAAACCTTCTAAAACAGTAATGAAACGCTCTTGTGAAGCCGCTAATTCTTCGCGAATTTTCTTTGGTTCGGAAATATCAATTAATGAAGTTACCCAGCCAGTTTGCCTTCCATTTTCGTTAATCAATGGAGCAATGAAAGTACGGGTTTGGATGATAGATCCATTTCGATGAAGGATTGATCCCTCGATACCAATTTTCTTATCATGACTCAGCGCTAGCTTCAGGGCTCGATTCATCTTTTCTGTGAGCTCTCCTTTTTGCCCTTCAGGCCAGAAGGCAAAGGGCGGGCTGAGTCCAATGAGTTCATCGGCTGACCAGCCCGTCATCTCGCAAAATGCGGGATTGACGTAGGTGATCATCCTATTCATATCGTGCGCACGAATTCCTACTGGAGTGGAATTTTCCATTGCACTACGAAAGTTAGTTTCCGCACGAAGATTCGCTTCAGCTTCTTGTCGAACCTGCATCTGTTTGAGTACTGACCATAGACTCCAGATCACGAATGCGCTTAACCCTAAAACTACACCAATCAACATTCTGAATGTCAGATTTGTAGCGGGTGGATAGGTATCGATTCGCAAACTGAGATTTGGACTGAGTACCCCTATGTCAAGACTAGTTTGATTGCTAAATGCACGTTTGGGTGTATTTTTGTCAGACGAAATTGCCAAGACCTTCTCGTCATCCGTAATTAGAGTGAATCGATACTGGCCTTTGAGTTCGCCAGGGATCATTTCTAGAATGCCCTGGGTTGTATATAAGACGGCAACCATGCCTTTAATTTCATTTCCAGAAATTTGCGGCACCGTTTGCCAAAATACATTCCGAATTTCTTTAGCAATTAACTCATCATTTGGAACCTCGAGCGCAATGAACTGACTGAATGCCGGTCTATTGGTAGCAGTGCTGAGTTCTAGTGTTTTTCTGAGTGCTTGATTAATGACGCCTGCATTATTGACTTTATTAAACCAATCGGTTTTTAAGTTGTCCGGTGGAATTCTCCATTTGCGCTGAGATGTTTCATTTATCCAAACGATTTGCGCAATCTCATGATTGCTTTGCAGAAGATTTTCAGCCTGAATAATGACGTTATCTTTTAACTTTGCAGATTCTCCTGCTCCGACATAATCTCGGCCGATCGATTGCAGTACATCCGTGTTGTTGGCAAAGCGCAATTGGATTCGCTGCTTTGCAAAGGAGAGCTCTCTAAATAGAGCTGCCTCTTGTTGACCCTTTTCCTGAAGCTGAAGGGTGCCCATAATGACGCCCATCACCACGGTAAAAAGAACAATTGCTATTAATGGTGTGTAGACAAGCTTAAATCCCCGTATTCGACGGAGCCACTTCACAGGCTTAAGTTGCCAGATTGAAAACGCAATTTTTTTCATGTAATCCGCTTATTTTGCCCTATGGATAGCTTTCTCCATGTATTTTGTCTGGATTCATATATCTGATTGCGATGCAACAAAATACCACATAGTGAGAAATACTATCATTATGTGGGAAATTGCTTGTTTACACCCATAGACCTTCCTAGAATATTGCCTATAGAGTGAATAAATAAGACCGATGTGACTAATGGAGGCAGTTTATGGCAGCAGTTCCAGATCAAATTTTGGGTAGCGCAGGAAAGCAAGATGCGGATCCAGGTGAAACCCAAGAGTGGTTACAGGCGCTAGATGGTGTTATTCGGAATGAGGGTCCTGAGCGTGCCGCATATCTTATTGATCAGCAAATTTCTCATGCGCGAGTCAATGGAGTTAATCAGCCGTTTCATGCTGAAACTCCTTACATCAATACGATTCCAGTAGAGCAGCAAGCACGCCTGCCTGGCGATCAAAACGTTGAGCATCGGATTCGATCCTATACACGTTGGAACGCAATGGCTATGGTTCTGCGCGCTAACAAAGATACCAATGTTGGCGGACATATTTCTTCATTCCAGTCTGCAGCTACGTTGTATGACGTTGGCTTTAATCATTTTTGGCATGCACCATCGCCAGAGCATGGTGGCGACCTGATTTTTGTTCAGGGGCACTCAGCACCAGGCGTTTATGCACGTGCTTACATGCTTGGTCGTTTATCCGAGGATCAACTGAACAATTTCCGCCAAGAAGTAGGTGGTAAGGGCATCTCTAGTTATCCACATCCTTGGTTGATGCCAGATTTTTGGCAGTTCCCAACAGTGTCTATGGGTCTTGGCCCAATCATGGCTATTTATCAGGCGCGATTTATGCGCTACATGCAAGACCGTGGATTTATTAAGGCGGAAGGTCGCAAAGTTTGGGCTTTCTTGGGTGACGGTGAAACTGATGAGCCAGAATCACTCGGCGCTATTGGTATGGCTGGCCGTGAAAAATTAGACAACCTGATTTTTGTCGTGAACTGTAACTTGCAGCGCCTTGATGGTCCTGTGCGCGGTAATGGCAAGATCATTCAGGAGCTTGAGGGCGAGTTCCGCGGTGCTGGTTGGAATGTCATTAAGGTTGTTTGGGGTGGTCATTGGGACGCCTTGTTTGCACGTGACAAAAAAGGCATCTTGATGCAGCGTCTTGGTGAAATTGTTGATGGTGAATATCAGACCATGAAGGCCAAGAGCGGTTCCTATGTGCGTGAAATCGTCTTCAACACTCCCGAATTAAAGTCTTTAGTAAGTGACTGGAGTGATGAGGAAATCTGGCAGCTCAATCGCGGCGGTCATGATCCACATAAAGTATTTGCTGCTTTCCATTCAGCTGTGAATCACAAGAATCAGCCTACAGTTATTTTGGCTCACACTATTAAGGGCTACGGTATGGGTGGTTCTGGCGAGGCGATGAACATTGCCCACCAAGCCAAGAAGATGAATGCGGATGACGTACGTCGCTTCCGTGATCGCTTTGAGATCCCAGTTAAAGATGAGCAACTCGATGAAATGCCTTTGGTGAAGTTTGCTGAGGGTAGTCCTGAGCTTGAGTACATGAAAGCGCGTCGCCAAGAGTTGGGCGGATATTTGCCGCAACGTCGCATGAAAGCGGAGAGCTTGCCAGTTCCTGCTTTAGATGTATTCGCACCATTGTTAGAGGCGACATCGGATGGTCGCGAGATCTCTACAACGATGGCTTTTGTCCGTATTCTCAATACGATTGTGCGCGATAAGGTTTTAGGTAAGCGGGTGGTTCCAATTGTTCCTGATGAGTCACGTACCTTTGGTATGGAAGGCATGTTCCGCCAATTAGGTATTTGGAATCAATTGGGTCAGCTCTATACCCCAGAAGATCATGATCAACTGATGTTCTATAAAGAGGATAAGACTGGTCAGATTTTGCAAGAAGGCATTAATGAAGCGGGTGGTATGTGTGATTGGATCGCTGCTGCAACTTCATACTCGACTCATGGTGTGCCGATGTTGCCTTTCTACATCTTCTACTCCATGTTTGGTTTCCAACGCATTGGCGATCTCTGCTGGGCTGCTGGCGATATGCGTAGCCGCGGTTTCTTATTGGGCGGTACTGCCGGTAGAACAACTCTGAATGGTGAAGGTCTTCAGCATGAAGATGGCCACAGCCAAGTATGGAGTGCTGCCATTCCAAACTGCATCAGCTATGACCCTTCGTTCTCATTTGAAGTTGCCGTGGTGATTCAGGATGGTATGCGTCGCATGCTAGCTGAACAAGAAGATGTCTATTACTACATCACTTTGATGAATGAAAACTATGCTCACCCAGCAATGCCAAAGGGTGCAGAGCAAGACATCATTAAAGGCATGTACAAGCTCAAATCCGTTGGTGATGCCAATGCGAAATTGCGTGTACAGCTTTTAGGTTCGGGAACAATTTTCCGCGAAGTCATTGAAGCTGCTGAGATCTTGCATAAAGATTGGGGTGTTGCTTCTGATTTGTGGGGCTGCCCAAGCTTTACTGAGTTGGGTCGTGATTGGACTGCGGTTCATCGCAACAACTTGCTCAACCCAACAGCAGCGCCAACCTTGTCTCATGTGGAAAAGTGCCTTAAAGATACTGTCGGCCCAGTGATTGCTGCTACTGACTATGTTCGTTTGTTTGCCGAGCAAATTCGTCCAGCAATTCAGCATATGGGTCGTCGTTTCGAAGTATTGGGCACCGATGGTTTTGGTCGCTCCGATACCCGCGAAAAATTACGTGATTTCTTTGAAGTAGATCGTCGCTGGGTTGTATTAACAGCACTACGTTCATTAGTGGATGCTGGTCAGCTTGATCGTCAAAAACTAGCCGAAGCGATTAAGAAATACGAAATCGACATCACTAAACCAAACCCAATGATGGTTTGATCAGAGACAGATACTATGAGCCAACTAATTGATATTAAAGTCCCGGATATTGGGGATTACACAGATGTGCCTGTTATCGAAGTATTGGTAAAAGCCGGTGATCGCGTTGAAAAAGAGCAGTCCATTGTTGTTCTGGAATCAGATAAAGCAACTATGGACGTTCCATCATCACACTCCGGTGTTGTGAAGGAAGTCAAAGTTAAAGTAGGCGACTCGATTTCAGAAGGTGCCATTGTTTTGGTGCTTGAAGAAAGTGGCGAGGTAGCTGCTCCAGTTGCTTCACAAACTGCACCAGCTCCCGCAGCGGTGAAGGTTGAATCAGCCCCAGCTCCAAAAGTAGAGCCGCCAATTGTGCGCGCACCTGCACCACCTCCTGTTAGTAATACTCCGGTTGAAGTTGACCCAACAGCAAGTCATGCAAGTCCATCTGTTCGTAAATTTGCTCGTGAACTTGGTGTTGCCGTCCATCAAGTCAAAGGCTCTGGACCAAAAGGCAGAATTACTCAGGAAGACGTTCAGGCATTTGTAAAAGCGGCAATGAGTGGTGGGGCTGGTAGTACATCAAATGCATCTGGCGGAAGCTTGGGTGGATTGAATCTCATTCCTTGGCCTAAAGTAGATTTCTCTAAATTTGGAGAGACTGAGCGTCAGCCACTCAATCGTATCAAGAAATTGACTGCAGCAAACCTAGGTCGCAACTGGGTCATGATTCCTGCAGTGACTTATCACGAAGATGCGGATATTACTGATCTCGAGGCATTTAGAGTTCTCACCAATAAAGAGAATGAAAAGCAGGGCCTCAAAATCACCATGTTGGCTTTCTTGATGAAGGCTGCTGTAGCCGCTCTCAAGAAGTTCCCTGAGTTCAATAGCTCTATTGACGGTGATGACCTGGTATTGAAGAAGTATTTCAATATTGCGTTTGCCGCAGATACGCCAAATGGTTTGGTGGTGCCAGTGATTCGCGATGCTGATAAAAAAGGCATTTTTGAGCTTGCTCGCGAAACCTCCGAATTAGCTGCACTTGCACGGGATGGAAAATTAAAGCCAGATCAAATGCAAGGTGCTAGTTTCACCATTTCCTCTCTGGGTGGTATTGGCGGTACGTATTTCTCACCAATTGTGAATGCTCCTGAAGTCGCAATCTTGGGTGTAAGCAAAGCTGCTATGAAGCCTGTTTGGGATGGCAAGCAATTTGTCCCGCGCTTAATTTGCCCATTGTCATTGAGCGCTGATCATCGTGTAATTGATGGTGCTTTAGCAACACGCTTCAATGTCTATATCGCTCAGCTAATGTCCGACTTCCGTCGCGCAGCGCTATAAGGAGAAGACATGGCTAAGCAAATTATTCTCGTACCAGATATTGGTGATTATTCAGATGTGCCAGTTATTGAAGTGCTCATCAAGGTAGGCGATGTCATTGAAAAAGAGCAGCCCTTGCTCGTTTTGGAATCTGATAAAGCAACGATGGAAGTTCCGGCTGACGCTGCTGGAACTATTCTGAGTATTTCCGTTAAAGCTGGCGATAAGGTTAGCAAGGGAAGTGCCGTTGCAGAAATTGAAGTGGGGTCAGTAGCAGCGCCTCAGGCTTCTACGCCTGCAGCAAGCCCATCTCCTGCACCTGCTCCAGTAGCCGCTGCTGTGATCACCGCTCCTATCGCTGGTCAATTTAGCGGTAAGGTTGATCATGAGTGTGAAGTGCTTGTCTTAGGTGCGGGCCCTGGTGGTTATAGCGCTGCATTCCGAAGTGCAGATTTGGGTATGAGCACTATTTTGGTAGAGCGTTACTCCACTTTGGGCGGAGTGTGCTTAAACGTGGGTTGCATCCCATCTAAAGCTTTGCTTCACACCACTGCGGTGATGGACGAAGTGAAGACCATGTCTAAGCATGGCATTAGCTATGGTGCTCCAAAAATTGAGATTGATCAACTGCGTGGCTATAAAGATTCTGTTATTGCTAAATTGACAGGTGGATTGGCTGGCATGGCCAAAGCACGCAAGGTGACTGTTGTTCGTGGCCTTGGCCATTTCTTAGATGCGAATCACGTTGAGGTTGAGTTAACCAAGGGTGATGGCCAAGATTTGGCTGGGCAAAAAGAAGTGATTCGTTTTCAGAAAGCAATTATTGCTGCTGGCAGTCAACCAGTAAAACTACCGTTCTTGCCGGAAGATCCGCGCATTGTCGATAGCACTGGCGCTTTATTGCTCAAGAGCATTCCAAAGCGTATGTTAGTTATTGGCGGCGGCATTATTGGCTTGGAGATGGCCACCGTCTACAGCACCTTAGGTTCCCGCATTGATATTGCCGAAATGATGGATGGCCTTATGGCAGGCGCAGACCGTGATTTAGAAAAGGTCTGGGAAAAATTTAACGCCGGCCGTTTTGAAAAGATCATGCTCAAGACTCGCGCCTCTAAAGCTGAAGTTAAGGCCGATGGTATTCAAGTAAGTTTTGAAGGTGAGAGCGCTCCTTCAGAGCCGCAAACATACGACTTGGTATTGGTTGCAGTAGGGCGCACACCGAATGGCAAAAAGATTGATGCATCTGCTGCAGGAGTGATCGTGGATGAGCGGGGCTTTATCCCTGTTGATAATCAAATGCGCACTAATGTGAACAACATTTTTGCAATTGGCGATATCGTTGGTCAACCTATGCTTGCTCATAAGGCAGTGCATGAGGGTCACGTTGCAGCTGAAGTTGCGGCTGGTGAAAAATCCTACTTCGATGCTAAGCAGATTCCATCCGTAGCGTATACCGACCCTGAAGTAGCTTGGGCTGGCTTGACTGAAGAGCAATGTAAAGCCAAAGGCATTGTTTACGAGAAGGGCTTATTCCCTTGGGCTGCTAGCGGCAGGGCGATTGCAAATGGTCGTGATGAAGGTTTCACGAAGCTGATTTTTGACGCCACAACGAAGCGCATTATTGGTGGCGGAATTGTAGGCACCCATGCTGGCGACTTAATTGGTGAAGTGTGTCTTGCAATTGAGATGGGTGCTGATGCTGTAGATATTGGTAAAACTATTCATCCGCATCCAACCTTAGGCGAGTCAGTTGGCTTGGCTGCTGAGGCTGCTCATGGTCACTGTACTGATTTACCGCCGGTTAAGAAGAGGTAACAGCGCATTATTTTGCAGTGCAATATTGCAATGCTTAGCACCGCGGTTTGCTCTGTGAGATCATCTACACCATGTCAAAGGTAATTCGTTTATTGCATGGTGAATTTGGAAGGGTGGCACTCCTGGAAATGGATGCCCCTCTTGTGACTCATGCTCACCATCACTGTCACATACTTTGTAAAGTAGCGGGTCCTGACATCGCTTTTCAGGTAAGGGGTGCTCATTGCCCTTTAACGAGCGACAACGCTGTTTTAATTAATGCCTGGGAAGAGCACTCCTATTTACATTTACCGGTAAACGGACAGAGTCCCATACTGCTCGCCTTATACCTTGAGCCAAAGTGGCTTGCTTCCTTTAGTAAGAAATTCTTAGCCAGTAGTCACCCTCGTTTTTTCTCAAGCAATCTTTCGGCAATGAGTGCTATGCAAAAGCAGATTCTTGAGAAGATCTCAATGGAACTCTGGTGGTCTGATCAAATTACCCATGCCCATCTAGAGTCTCTGTTGCTAGACCTCACAGCTACGTTTATGGAAGATATTGGCTATATATCCCAAGGTGATCTTCGAGCTGCGGGAAGTTCCTTAGCTTTTATGGACCCAAGAATTCGGAAGGCAATTCATTTGATGCGGACTTCTCCGCAAGGCCTTAGCGATATCTCTACTGTTGCTAAAAGCGTTGATTTATCTCGCTCCCATTTTTTTGATCTTTTCCGTCGTTGCACTGGTCTATCGCCCATTGTTTTTGCAAACGTTCTCAAGATGGAGTTTGCCTTCGATGCGCTTGCCAGCAACGAAGAAAGCCTTATCCACATTGGTGATGAGCTCGGTTTTTCTGCGCCTAGCCATTTCACCAGATTCTTTAAGCAGCATCAAGGCGTGGCACCAAGTCAGTATCGACTGCAGGTAGAAAAGACCTCCAAGCTCGATTCCTAGGGTTTTCCTGATATATAAAATCAGACTCTGGGGTAAGTGATCCGACTCTAAGGTAAGCGCCCGCGGCAACAGTTCATTACTCTTCTCTCAGGTTTAGAAGTATTCCATTTTCTGAAAGACGGCATTGACTCAAGCTTCGATCCATTTAGGTAGACCCCATGAGCGCGTAGAAGATGCTGCGCTTTTGACTGGTGCTGGCCGCTACCTCGATGATTTACCTTTACCGATTGGCACGCTTTACGCTGCCATCGTTCGTTCGCCCATCGCGCATGGAAAAATTCTATCGGTAGATATCCATGAGGCTTTGGAGATAGCCGGAGTGCGCGCTGTCCTGACAATCGAAGACGTACAGTCTTGGTCCAATCCATTGGTAGTTGCGGTTAAGACGCCAATGCGCCAATGGGTTTTGGCTGATCAATTTGTTCGTTATGTTGGTGAGCCCATTGCTGTTGTTATCGCTGAATCAAGGGCGTTGGCTGAGGATGGTGCTGAAAAAGTTCAAGTAAATATACAGCCGCTCCCAGCCGTGGTCGACGTAGATGCGGCCTTAATGGATGACGCGGTAATTTTGCATGCGGATATGGGTAGTAATTGCGTCTCGGACCGCTCATTTCATTATGGGGATCCAGATAAAGCCTTTTCACAGGCCAATCATGTAATTGAGGTTGATATTCGCTATCCTCGTAACTCATGCACTCCGATGGAGACGGGCGGGGTGATTGCGCAGTGGCGCGCTAGTGATTCCTCTTATGAGGTGAGCTCAAATTTTATGGGGCCATTTTCACTTCACGTAGTGATGGCTGCCGCATTAAAAATTCCAGGAACAAAATTACGCCATCATGTGCCTCCTGATTCAGGGGGTAGCTTTGGAGTGAAGCAATCGGTTTTACCCTACATTATTCTCTCCTGTCTGGCCTCTCGAAAAGCGGGTGCTCCTGTTAAATTTATTGAGGATCGTTTAGAGCATTTGCAGGCTGCCACCTCTGCAACGGCACGTCATACCCATTTACGGGCGGCAGTTGATTCTGATGGAAAGATTCTCGCTCTAGATTACGACCAAATTGAAGATTGCGGTGCATATCTTAGAGCTCCTGAGCCGGCAACACTATACCGAATGCACGGTTGCGTTACTGGCCCATATCAGATTGAGAATGTAAAAATTCGTAATCGAGTGGTATTGATTAACAAAACCCCCACTGGACTGGTGCGGGGCTTTGGAGGTCCTCAGGTGTATTTTGCACTGGAGCGACTAGTTCATCAGATTGCTAAACGGCTTGGCAAATCCCACCTAGAGATTGCGGCACTCAATTACGTAGAGAAAAATCAGTTTCCATATCAAGCTGCTGCAGGGGCATTGCTCGACTCAGGAGACTATCAACAAGCGCTTGCTACCGTAAAGTCTTCGCCTGAATATCAAAGATTAATAGCGCGTCGCGATGAGGCAAGAAAAAATGGTCGTCACTATGGCATCGGTGTTGCATCCATTGTTGAACCATCCGTATCCAATATGGGATATATCACCACCGTATTGACTCCAGAGCAAAGGGCAAAATCCGGACCTAAAAATGGGGCAATTACATCGGCGACAGTCAGTGTTGATCCATCAGGCAATGTCGCCGCCAATATTGCATCTGCACCCGCTGGTCAAGGCCACCAAACTGTAATTGCCCAACTTTTAGCCGATGTTTTTGGTCTTACTCCTGCGCAAATACAGGTCAACGTGGATTTTGATACCGCCAAGGATGCATGGTCGATTGCGGCAGGGAATTACTCCAGTCGTTTTGCTGGCGCGGTAGCGGGTACGGTATTTATGGCGGCTGAAAAATTAAAAGCACGTATAGCCGCTTACGCTGCGCATGTCCTTAAAGTCAATGCAGATCAGTTGCTGTTTGCGAATGGCAATATATCTATTGGGGGTCAAAGCGAGGGATGCATACCATTTTCAAGAGTGTGCGGAAATTTCCATTGGTCGCCAGGTCTTGTTCAAGAAGCCCTTGGTAGAGATGTTACTTTAGCGCTGCAGGAAACCTCATTCTGGAGTCCTGATGTACTCCAAGCTCCAGATGGAAATGATCGTATTAATACATCTGCAGCATACGGATTTGCCCTAGATGTCTGTGGTATTGAAATTGACCCAGATACTTGTTTTGCAAAGGTTGACGAGTACATCACCGTTCATGATGCTGGAAAAATTCTTAATCCATTGCTTGCGGATGGTCAGATATATGGCGCGTATTCGCAAGCGGTAGGTGCGGCCTTATTCGAGGAGTTTGTATACGGTAGTGATGGTAATTTCTTATCGGGTACTTTTGCTGACTATCGTTTACCAACAGCAAGTGAGATTATTCCTCCAAAAATTTACCATCAAGAGTCCCCAAGCCCCTTTACTCCAATGGGGGCAAAGGGAATTGGCGAGGGTAACAGCATGAGTACTCCGGTATGTATTGCCAATGCAATTGCTGATGCTCTTGGGGTCGAAGATATTGTCCTGCCCGCAACGCCAAGTCGAATTCATGCGCTACTCGTATCTCAAGGTAAGTTAATAAAAGATATTGAGCCCACAACATCATCCGCATTGAAGGTCAACCATGACTACCCACTTAGGGCGCAGGGCCAGATTAGATTAAAGGTTGTCCCAGAAGAAATTTTTGCTGTTCTCTTGGATCAAAATCGTTTGAAGAATGTCATTCCTGGTTGTGAGTCTATTAAAGAGTCATCCATTCAGAATGGAATTCGATTTGATTGTGTAGCCGTTGTCAGAATTGGTGTTGCAAAAGCACGCTTTAACGCAAAAATTGATTTGACCGATATCGTAAGACCCACTAGCTTTTCATTGGGAGGCGAGGGAAGGGGTCCCTTAGGCATGGCCCTTGGAATGGGTGGTGTGCGCCTAGAGGCGATCGATGGTGAAACACTGTTGCATTATGACTATCAAGCCCAAGTCTCCGGAAAGTTATCTGCAATTGGTAGTCGTTTATTAGAAGGCGCAATTCGCTTGGTTCTAGATCAGTTATTTCGCGCCTTGGCTAAAGAAGCTGGAGCCCAAGGCGGGCAGAATGCATTGATGGGCTTATTCACTCAACTCTTATCTGTATTGGGGTTAAAAAAGTGAAATCAGCCGCCTTTCAAATGCATCGACCAAGTTCGATAAGAGAAATTTTGGATTTATTAGAGTTGCATGGTGAGGATGCCCGCATTCTAGCCGGCGGTCAAACTTTGGTACCCATGTTGGCTATGCGTGTTGCTAGCCCTGCCCATTTAATTGATTTATCTCTTACTCAAGAGTTGCATCAATTTAATGTAACGAAAGGGTCCCTGCGAGTTGGAGCGGGCGTAACTCAGTCGACACTAGAGGGGTGGGATCTATTAGCAATCACGCAGCCATTATTAAAGATGATGTTTCCATGGGTGGCGCACTCCCCAATTCGTAATCGTGGCACTGTATGTGGATCTATCGCGCATGCTGATCCAAGCGCTGAGATGGTTTTAGCGCTCATGACTCTCGGCGGATCTGTCACGCTTGCCTGTAAAAAGCGGGAACGAAGAGTTAAGGCTGCCGATTTCTTTCTTGGCGCTCTTCAGACTAGTCGTGAGTCGAATGAGTTGATCGTATCCGTTGAATTTCCGATTCAATCAGCAGGGACAGGTTTTGGTTTTGCTGAATATGGCTATAGGCATGGTGATTTCGCTGTTGTAGCGGTAGCCGTAGTCAGAAATGGTAAATCCTGGACGATTGGATTTGGTGGTGTGGATGATACCGTCAAAGTATTCCGTATCGAAGCTAGTTCGCTGGCTGAAGTTAATGAACATATTAATAAATTGGCCAGCACAATTGAAGTGCGCGAAGATCCTACCGCTACTTCAGGTTTGAGGAGGCATCTGATGCGTACTCTGGGGGCTCGAGCAGCAAAACAAGCATTTGAATTTGAGGGCGAATACCAATCATGACAGAGCAATCGATTCACTTAACCATCAATGGTATCGAGAGAACGGCAAAGTGTGAGGACCGCACCACATTACTTGATTTCGTGCGTCACGATCTTGGATTGACGGGCACTCATGCAGGCTGTGAGCACGGTGTGTGTGGCGCATGCACGGTTGAGGTAAATGGCCAAATTGTGCGCTCATGTTTGATGTTCGCTTGCCAAGCAAATGGAGCAAGCGTTAAAACTGTTGAAGGCATCGCACAGGCTGGTGAATTATCCGATTTGCAGGCTGCCTTTAAAAAGCATCATGCCTTGCAGTGTGGATTTTGCACCCCCGGTTTTTTAATGGCGGCAGAGGATCTGCTCCAAAAAAATACCTCCCCCTCGGATTCAGAGGTGAGAGAGGGTTTATCTGGGAACTTATGTCGATGTACCGGTTATGTTGGCATCGTTGAGGCCGTTCTAGAAGTTGCCGAACAAAGAAGAAATGCGATTGGAGATACCCATGCTTGATTTAGGCAGGACATTTTTACAGGCTGTTGAGCGTGAGCCTGATCGGCTGGCCATCGTGGATGGTGATCGTAGGTTAACTTACCGTGAATGGGCTAATTGTATTGGTGCGCTGCAGAAGTCATTCTATAAAAGAGGACTCACTCGCGGTGATCGCATATTAACTATTTTGCAAAATCGTTACGAAGCGGCAACCATTCATTGGGCTTGTCAGATGTCCGGCATCGCTGTGGTTCCTCTTAACTGGCGTTCAAAGCCTGAAGAAATTGACTATTGCGCTCAAAATTCTGATGTAAAGCTCGCTTTTGTGGAGGAAATTTCGCTACAAAATTACTTGGACTCCGAGACTAGCAAATCAATCCCCGTTGTTCTATGTACGGATACAGCCTCTTCAAGTACTCACGTCTATTTTGATAGCTTGATGGAGGAGGTCGGCGAACCTACCCCTGATGGGCATGTTGAAGATATCTCTGTGATGCTATTTACCTCGGGAACTACAGGCAAGCCAAAAGGGGTTCCTCGGAAGCAACGAGCAGAGCGGGCGGCTGGAGTCGCCCATGTCGCTCAAAATCAATATGCCATGGGTGAGGTCACTCTTGGTGTGATGCCGCTCTACCATACGATGGGAGTTCGCACATTGCTTTCACTTTGCATAGTGAATGGAACTTATGTTGCTGTTCCACGCTGGGATGTTGAAAAAGCGATCGATTCAATTGAGGCAGAAAAGGTCACGCATTTATACCTCGTTCCCACTCTGTATCACGATATGCTGGAATCAAAAAATTTCAGTCCATCGCGCGTCTCCTCCGTTAGAAAACTTGGCTTCGCTGGTGCTCCGATGCATGACGCACTTTTATTGAAATTAGATAAAGCATTTTCTCCTGAATTATTTGTGAATCACTATGGATCTAGCGAGATCTACACCTATACGATTAACCAAAGTGCTGTTGCCAAGCCTGGCTCGGCAGGCAGGGCCGGCATTAACGCGCGTATTCGCGTCGTGAAACTAGATGCAGGTTCTCAAGCGACTACTCCAACGGTTTTGGCTACCCCAAATGAAGAGGGTCAAATTATTTGCGATCTATGTGGGGATGAAGCCTTCGAAGGATATTGGAAGCGCCCTGACGCAGATCAGAAATCGATACGGAATGGATGGTATTTCACGGGGGATACCGGTTATTTCGATGAGTCTGGCGAGCTTTTTGTTACGGGGCGAGTCGATGACATGATTATTTCTGGTGGAGAAAATATCTCTCCGGTAGAAATCGAATCCATACTTTCTTTGCATCCCTCGGTGAGCGAGGTTGCTGTGGCAGGCCTCAAGGATGATCGCCTGGGACAAAAGGTAGTTGCATTTATTAAGACTGCTGCATCAGTTGATTCAAAATCGCTAGACGATTATTGCCGAGGTTCTGACTTGGTGAATTTTAAGCGTCCAAGAGAATATATTTTTGTAAAAGAAATTCCCAAATCGCCCGTGGGAAAAGTATTGCGACGTAAATTAGTGGCCGGCGAATATGAAAGTGTTTAATTTTTACTAGAAAGACCTTATGACAACAGCTTTAAAACACCCCTTTAGCAATATTCTGGATAATCTCGATGGCTTTTATGTTGAGATTGATGCTGACCATGAAAGGGCTGATATTGTTCTCAAGCGCCCGCCATTTAACGTCATCCAAATGCCGCAAAGAGATCAGTTGCGTGCGACATTTGAGGCTTTGGATGCCGATGATCGTGTGCGAATCATTGTATTGCGAGCCGAAGGTGAGCATTTCTCAAGCGGTGGCGACATTAAGGGATTCTTGGAGGCTACACCAGAGCACGTCTCTAAATTAGCTTGGAATATTGCTGCTCCTGCGCGCTGTACGAAGCCAGTGATTGCAGCTAATCATGGCTATTGCTTTGGCGTCGGCTTTGAGATTTCGCTTGCATGCGATTTCCGAATTGCTGCCGAATCTACTTTGTATGCACTCCCAGAACAAAAACTAGGTCAAATTCCAGGCTCTGGTGGTTCAGCACGCTTGCAGAAAATGGTTGGCATTACTAGAACCAAGGATATCGTAATGCGTTCCCGAAGAATTAAGGGCCAGCAGGCCTTCGAATGGGGTGTAGCAACAGAGTGTGTTCCGGACGCTGAATTGGCCCAGGCCGTTTCAAAATTGGTAGATGAATTACGAGCTTTCTCTCCAATGGCTCAAAGAACCGCTAAGAAGATGTTGAATGAGACTGAAGATTGTTTGTTAACAACAGCAATCGAAGTGGAGGGTCATTGTTATAGCCGTTTGCGTAACTCTGAGGATTTTAAAGAAGGGGTAGAAGCTTTCCACGGAAAGCGTCAACCCAAATTTGTTGGTCGTTAATTTTTTATCTGGAGACATGAATGATGCAAAATAATTTTAAAGCTAAAAAAATTGCCATTGCTGCAGCCCTAAGTTTTGGTATGTCGATTGCTGTGGCTCAGTCTGGCCCAATCAAAATTGGTGTAGTAACTCCGCTTTCTGGGACATACACCCCAATTGGTGAGCAAGTAAAAATGGGTTTAGATTTGGCGGCCAAGGAGATTAATGCTGCGGGCGGTATTAATGGTCGAAAAATTAATCTCATTTATGAAGATGAAGAGGCCAATCCGGCTGTAGCGACTCAAAAGGCTGAAAAACTGTTTCAAGTTGAGAAGGTGGACTTTTTAACGGGTACTGTCAATTCAGGATCCACGTTAGCGGTTGGTCAGCTAGCAGAGCGAAACAATAAACTGATTGCCACCACAGTTTCTTTTGCCGACTCTATTACAGCTGATAAGTGCTCTCCTAACGTATTTCGAGTTAACGCACGCGCAGGCATGCAATCCGCAGCTTTAGCAGCTTGGGTTGATAAAGAGCTCCCTAAGGCTAATATTTTCTTCATCGGACCTGATTATGAAATGGGTCGTAGCACTGTAGCGGCATTTAAGAAGGCCTCTACTGAAAAGGGAGCCAAAGACGTGGGTGAGGTATTTGCGCCATTGGATAACAAGGACTACTCACCATATTTCGGTCAAGTTCGCGCCGCCAAGCCAAATGTTATTTATACCTCAGTGGCTGGTAACGATACAGTCCGCCTGTTTAGTCAGATGGATGAATACGGCGTTAATAAGGGCGTTACCGTTGTAGGGGCTTCTGGCACTGTTACTTCGCAAAATATGGGGGCGATTGGTAAGTCAGCTAATGGCTTTGTTACCGGTGTTGGCTATTCTCCAAAATTGGATAACCCTGCAAATAAGAAATTTGTTGCTGACTTCCAGAAGGCTTATAACAAGCTCCCTGATCTCTACGGCGCTGACTCATATGGATTGCTGTACTTCTACAAGGCAGCTGTTGAAAAAGCAAAATCTACTGAGACAGACAAAGTGCGTACTGCTATGAATGATTTAACTTGGCAAACTCCACAGGGCGCAAAGAAAATGCGCGCTGGAGACCATCAGGCTATGCAGGATATGTTTGCTGTACGCGTTGAGAATGGTGAGTTCAATATTGTTGGAAAAGTGGCGTCTGATCAGGCAATTGGTCCTGATACTTGCACACGCTTCTAATTTATTTGGGTATCGACCCCATGCTTGAGATGAAGCTTGAGCATGGGTGTTTATAAGTATTTGATTTTAAATATGCGATTGGTTTTCTATGCTTGAAGCCTTACAGTACATCTACACACCACAAGTAATTAATGGCCTCTCGATCGGGGTTGCCGTGATATTAATGGCGCTCGGCCTGACGATCATTTTTGGTTTGCTGGATGTAATCAATATGTCTCATGGTGAGTTTTACGCTGCTGGAGCATTTATTAGTGTGACTCTCATGGCCATGGGTGTTTCTTTTTGGTTATGCCTCATTTTGGTACCTTTGTTATTGATTCCTATTGGATTTGCCATGGAAAGGCTTTTAATCCAAAAAGTATTTCATTACAAAGATCGTCATATTCTGACGCTCTTGCTAACGTTTGGCGTTGCAATGGTCCTTGAGGATGCCTATAAGATTATTTGGGGGGCCAATCCAATTAAGCCATCTGCACCGATTTCAGGGGCTAGTGAGTTTCTTGGGGTGATGTTTCCAAACTATCGCCTATTTCTGATGGGATTTGGGGCGATATTAATTTTTTGTGTTTGGGCTGTTATTTATAAAACCCAAATCGGAGCGATTGTGAGGGCGGCTGCTTACGATAAAGAGATGAGTTCATCTCTAGGTATCCCGGTAATGAGGGTCTATGCACTCACATTTGCATTCGGAATTGCACTAGCCGGCCTAGCTGGGGTTTTGCTTGCGCCGATTTATTCTGTTTTCCCAACGATGGGCCGAGATTTTATTTTGATGGCATTTAGCGTGGTGATTGTGGGTGGTCTCGGAAGTATTAAGGGCGCTGTCGTTGCTGGTCTTCTGTTAACTCAACTGCAATCGATCTCCTCACTGTTTATTTCACCAGTTTGGTCGGACCCATTGGTTTTTTCTGTCATGGTCTTGGTGCTCATGTTTAAACCCGCCGGATTGTATGGGGGAATGAAAAATGCTTAATACGAAAGCGCGCGCTATTCGACTGGTGGAGTTAGTACTGCTTGGTTCGGCTGCAGCTTTATTTATTGTTGGTACTTATCTTGGCGATACTTTCTTCCTAAGACTGGCTACAGAGGCACTCATCTTTGGTGGACTAGCACTCTCTGTTGATCTATTGCTGGGCGTTGTAGGACTTCTATCTCTGGGACAGGCGCTGTATTTTGGATTTGGTGCTTATTTATCCGCACTGATACTGAAAGAGCTCGCACCTTCATTCGCTCTAGCAATTTTAATTGTTACTATCGCTTCGGCCGTCTTAGGCTGGGTGGCTAGCTTCATTGCATTAAGGTCAAAAGGGGTGTACTTCGCATTGATAACTTTTGGGTTGGCACAAGTAGCGGCAAAGGTTGTGTACAACACGCGCAGCCTTGGGGCATCTGACGGCATGATGGGGGTTCCCATTCTCCAAATTTGGACTCCTTTTGGTCTGATTGATACGTCTCATTCAGGTATCTTTTTCCTGATTTGTTTATTAACGATTTCTATTTTGTATGGCATCTTGAAATATTTCCTATCAACACCAACGGGCTCACTTTGGCTGGCTATTCAGTCTAATGAGAATAGGCTTGCCTATATTGGGTATAAATCAAAAGGGCCAAAACAAGTTGCATTTATCTTGGCCGCTGTAGTTGCCGCTGTATCTGGCGCTCTTTATCCTATGCTCAGGGGTTTTGTTTCTCCCGAACTAATGTTCTTTAGCGTCTCGGGAAATGCCGTTGTTACTGTTGTACTTGGTGGTGTAGGCACATTGATTGGACCTATTTTAGGAAGCGTCTTGCTCACTTCCTTTAAGTCTGTCATTGGCACCTGGACTTCCCACCACCATATTGTGATTGGACTTATTTTTGTGGCTATTGTGATTTCAGCGCCTAAGGGCTTGATTGGTTTAATTGTGACCCGTATGAATAAAGTTGATGCTAAAAAAGAAGAGGGAAAACATGAATAACGCGCATTCCATCATTCTTGAAGCAAAAGGTTTAAGTAAGCGATTCGGAGGCTTAATTGCTGTGGATGAGGTTTCCATAGCCGTTCAGAAACTCGGTGTCACTTCAATTATTGGTCCGAATGGGGCGGGTAAAAGCACACTCTTTAATTTATTGAGCGGAACCTTTCTTCCAGATAATGGCGCTGTTCATATTGATGGCGTAGATGTAACCCGTCTTAGCCCAGAGGGTCGGTTATTCTCTGGAATGGCTAGGTCTTTTCAGATCACCAATTTATTTTTTGATTTGACGGTGATGGACAATTTGAGAATTGCCAGTCAGGTTCTTGAACCGCGTTCTCACTTATATCTACCTTTAGAAAAAAGCGAAATCGCTCTCAAAAGAGCAAATGAGCTTCTCGAAGAGTTTGGTTTAGAGGATTCACGCGGTCAACTAGCAGGTGCTTTATCTCACGGTCAGCAAAGGCGTCTCGAAATTGCTGTTACTTTAGCTACTAGACCAAAATTACTGCTATTAGATGAGCCCACCCAAGGGATGTCTCAGGTGGATACCCATGAAACCGCAGATTTAATTAAGCGTGTTGGTCTCAATACAACCGTGTTGTTGATTGAGCATGATGTTGATCTTGTAATGGATCTATCTAAAACAGTATTTGTCATGGCTCAGGGGCGAAAGTTGGCCGAGGGCGCTCCAGGCGAAGTTCGTAAAAATCCCTTAGTTCAGGCGGCTTATTTTGGCGAGGAGCTCGCATGATTCTGCAGATGAAGGATGTCCATGTAAACCTGGGACTCTCCCATGTATTGCAAGGTGTTGATTTAACTATTCAAGCCGGTGAAACGGTGGGTCTATTTGGTAGAAATGGTGTTGGTAAAACTACTATTGTTAAAACAATAGCAGGTTGGCATAAACCTTCAAAGGGCGAAATTGTTTTTGATGGAGCAAAAATTGATTTACTTCCAGCAAATGAAATTACCCGTCTTGGTTTAGGCTTGGTTCCAGAGGATCGCCGCATTTTTCCTGGTTTAAGTGTTGAGGACAATCTTAAGCTTGGATTAATGCAGGTACCTTCTAATGGCCGTGATGCCGCTCAGGAGCGGATTGAGCAAGTTTTTAAACGCTTTCCCAGGTTAGGTGAGAGACGCCATCAAGCTGGTACAACTCTGTCTGGTGGTGAGCAGCAGATGCTGGCGATGGGTCGTGTATTGGTAGGCAAGCCAAAATTGCTTTTAATTGACGAGCCTACAGAGGGCCTTGCGCCTATGGTGGTTGTTGAGATCTTCAAATTAATGGAAGAGCTTAAGTCGCAAGGCATCGCCATCTTATTGATTGAGCAAAACATTCATAAAGCTATTCATTTATGCGATAGGCATTATGTAGTTGAAAGAGGTCGGGTGGTGCTCGAGGGTAACTCGAAGAATCAAAATGAACGTGACAATTTAATTAAAAAAGTCAGCGTATAACTGGGGGAGACAGTATGAAAGTACATTTAAAGTTAAGTATTCTGTCATTAGTGTTTGGGATGCTTATTTCATCGGTAGGCTGTGTATACGCGCAAAGCGCGGATTCATATCCAGACAAACCAATTACGATTGTTGTCCCATATCCACCAGGTGGATTTAACGACACACTAGGCCGCATCGTGGGAAAAAAACTCAGTGATGCTTGGGGCAAGACGGTAGTTGTCGAAAATAAGCCAGGGGCAGGAACGGTTATTGGCAGCAATTATGTGGCAAAGTCTGCTCCAGACGGCTATACGATGTTGGTTGCGCAGTTTCCATTTTCAGCAAACCCGTATTTGTATAAATCGCTACCTTATGACACTCTAAAGGCGTTTACCCCAGTCATTTTGGCTGGTAGATCCCCAATGGTGTTGGTCGTCAACTCAAATTCTCCTATTAAAACAACTGGTGATCTATTGGCTTTAGCTAAAGCAAAGCCTGGCTCCGTTAACTATGGATCTTCAGGCCCCGGATCTTCAAACCATTTATCAATGGTGTTATTTGAGAGTATGTCTGGTACAAGCCTTAATCAAGTTCCCTACAAGGGCAGTACACCCTTGTTAACAGATTTGGCTGGCGGTCAAGTTGAGGTTGCTTTTGACGCATATCCCCATGTTCGCCCATTTCTCCAGTCTGGAAAAATTAGACCTATCGCTATCGCAACTGAGTCTAGATCCTCGATGATGCCGGAGGTTCCCACGATTAATGAGTCAGGTGTTAAAGGTTATGAAGCATCCTCTTGGCATGGATTTGTTGTGCCAGCCGGAACACCTTCAGCGGTTGTTGATAAGTTAAATAAGCAAATTAATTTAATCTTGAAACAAGACGATATCAAAAAAACATTCCAAGAGCAGGGTGTTGTACCAGATGGTGGAACAAGCCCACAATTTGAGATTTTCATTAAGAAACAAATGGAAATCTGGAAAAAGGTTGTTGCTCAATCAGGTATTACGCCAGAGTAGTTTACGGATATGGCTCAACGGGTCCTTGAATCAAATCAACTTGCGTTTATTGAGTTGCTCATCGACTCCAATGATTTAATTCCGCGCTTAAAAGCTCAAGACCTTCGAGGGTCTGGGGTTTAAGTGCTTTTTAATTACTCCAACCGTGAATTATTATGAAAAAATATACCGAACTCAGACCTTGGCTTAAGCAGTTAGTCCAAACGAATCGGCTGGTTGCAACTAAAAAGAATATTGCATTGAAGCATCAGCTCGCTGCTATTGCTAAAAAGTTAGATGGTGAGAGCGGGGTGCTTTTCCCTGCTCCTGATGGTCATGCCATTCCTGTTGTATCAGGATTTATGTCCTCTAGAGCTTGGATTGCCGAGGCGATGGGCGTTGAAGAGGGGCGGCTTTTGGACTCCTTTAGAGCTGCTGCTGATAATCCATTGCCTTGTCATATTGTCAAAGACGCACCATGTCAGCAAATCGTCCATAAAGATTTTGATTTGAGAGTTCTGCTGCCAGTCCCCACACATAGTGAGCATGATAGCGGTCCTTACATTACTGCAGGTTTGGTGATTGCAAAAAATCCAAAAACCGGTGTTCAGAATGTATCGATCAATCGTATACAGGTCAATTCAAAAGACCGAATGGCTGTGCTAATTTTGCCCCGCCATTTACATGTTTTTCAGCAAGCTGCAGAAGAAATGAATCAGGCTTTACCGGTTGCAGTAGTTATTGGTGTTGACCCATTAACATTGCTTGCGTCTCAGGCAATTGCACCAATCGATTCAGATGAGCTCGAAATTGCTGGTGCACTTCATGGCAAGCCTTTAGATGTTGTTTCATGCCTTACGAATGATGTGTTAGTTCCTGCAAACGCTGAAATTGTGATTGAGGGACATATCCCTCCAAAAGTTCGCGAAATTGAGGGGCCATTTGGTGAGTTTCCTAAATACTATAGCTCCCAAGAAAAGCGCCAAGTGATTGTGGTTGATGCAGTTACACATCGAAACGATCCGATTTTCCATACGATTATTCCTGCCGAACTAGAGCATTTGCTACTCGGTTCAATACCTCGCGAATCCACTATTCTTTCTCACCTCAAGCGGAGCTTTCCGAGTGTTCGTGATGTACATCTTTCGCTGGGAGGCGTTGGTCGATACCATCTATATGTGCAGATTAAGAAAACCCATGAGGGGTTGCCTAAGAACGTCATCCTTGGAGCATTTAGTTCCCATTACGATGTCAAGCATGTGATAGTAGTTGATGAGGATGTTGATGTACATGACCCTATTCAGGTTGAGTGGGCTATTGCCACACGCTTTCAGGCTAAGCATGATTTAGTGGTCATACATGATGCTCAGGGCTCTGTGCTGGATCCCTCTACAACTGTTGGCTTGCAAGTGGATGCTGATGGTGTGATTCCTGCCTCGTATCAAGGTATGAGCTCTAAAGTTGGTTTTGATGCCACTAAGCCGCTTGCATACGAAGGGCATGTTTTTACAAAGGTTCGCATACCCGGAGAAGAAGTTGTTGATTTGAATCAGGTTCTCGATCCCAGTGTCTCTATTGCATCCTTTCTGAATCAAAAGTAAGGAGTGATTTTTTGAAAAAGCGTTTGATAGTTGCCATTACCGGAGCATCTGGAACAATTTACGGCGTTCGCATTCTGGAAGCTTTAAAGAATTTAAATGTTGAATCACATCTTGTGATGAGCGACTCAGCAAAATTAACGATGGCGGCAGAGACGGACTATAAGTCCGCACAAATTGAAGGCTTGGCTGATTTTGTTCACTCGGCAAAAAATATTGGAGCCTCAATATCTTCGGGCTCCTTTCATACCATGGGAATGGTGATTGCACCTTGCTCAATCCGGACGCTCTCCGAAATTGCTACTGGAGTTACCAGTAGCTTGGTTTCTCGTGCAGCCGATGTCATTTTAAAAGAGCGCCGCCGCCTAGTATTATTAGTCAGGGAGACCCCGCTTCATGCTGGACACTTGCGTTCGATGACTCAGGTCACTGAGTACGGCGCCATTGTGATGCCGCCAGTTCCTGCTTTTTATGCCAAACCAGCTACTTTAGATGAGATGGTTAATCATACGGTGGGAAGATGCTTAGACCTTTTTGATCTTGATAACAATATGGTCAAGCGTTGGGATGGCATGGGCGGTGAAAAATGAATCTCTATGTTTACTATAAATTTCTGGTCGATGAATTGCCAGGGGTATCTAGCATAGTTAAAGGTGTACAGGAGCAACTTGCTAAGGAGTTTCCTGCTCTTAAATATGATTTATTAAAAAGACCGAATAGAGATGATGCTGGTAGGGAAACCTGGATGGAGATCTATAGGCTGAATGATGACGCACTTCCGCAATTTCGATTGAGGCTTGATCAGCTTGCACATGAGGAGGGTTTGCCACAACCACGTCTTAATGAATTATTTGTGCCGATAGACTCATAAAAAATTGACCTCGAAATTCGAGGCCAATCAGTTGCTACTGCTGACAGACTATTTCTTTTTGCTTACCTTGCTAGCGCTTGTGGTTGTTGAGTTAGCTGCCTTGCTGAGATTGCTTTGCGCTACTTCCACTGCATGTTTGACGGCTTTTTGACTGGTCTCAAAAACATTATTAGCAGATGCAATTGCTTGTTTCATAGCAAGTACGGCAGCATCAGATCCAGCTGGGGCATTTTTCGTCCAGTCTTCTACCAAGGCATTGATTTTTTTCTGACCCGCTTGCATCTCTTTTTCAGCAGACTTGGTAAAGTTGGCTTGTGTCTCGTGAGCTAATTCATATAGATGGCGACTATAAGCCATGATTTTTTCAGCCATTGGCTGAACAGCTTCTGCTTGATGCGCCAGGAGTTGTTGGATATCTTTTACTTCTAAAGCTTTCTTAGCGCTGCTCATACTATCGCCTAAGCTTTGCTTGGCAATATGCATATTAAGCTCTACCAATTTCTCTATGCTTTGAAGAGCTTGATTGGTAAGTCCGCTCAAAGTCTCTAAATTCGCTTTTTGCGCTGCGGCTATTTGTTCTGGCGTTAAGTTCATTTCAATCCCTTTCATGTGGACTCACTCTCTTTCATGACTATGAGCTTTATCTCGAGCTTGTCAATTTAATTACGCACCATTTTACAGTAATTATGGTGCAGTGCAACATAATATGCTAGGCCATTTATATAGGGGGATGAAGGTATGGAAAAAAGCCTAAAATTAGGGGTTAAATAAAAACTCCATATTTTCAATAAGTTATCCATGAAATTGAAGCTAGACAGCTTAATAGCGCCGTTATTCGTATTGATCTGGAGTACTGGCTTTGTGATTGCTCGTTTAGCAATGCCCTATGTGGAGCCAGCCACTTTCTTATTTTGGCGATTTGCAGGCGTCTTGATGGCCATGGCTTGCCTTAGTCTAGTGTGGCGAATAAGCTGGCCAAGCTGGTCTCAAATCAAGCACATCGCAGTTGCTGGGATGTTGCTTCAGTTTGGCTATTTACTAGGCGTTTGGTTTGCTGTACGTTTGGGAATGACTGCTGGCCTAGTGGCCATCATTGTGGGCTTGCAGCCAATTTTGACTGCTTGGTTTGCCGCCTGGGTTTCTGAGAGGGTAACTGGCCGTCAGTGGATTGGTTTAGGCTTTGGTTTTGCTGGTGTGGCTTTAGTGGTGGCGGAAAAAATTGGTTTCGCCCATATCCCTTTGTTTAGTTATGTCCTTGCCTTTGCCGCTTTGCTTTCAATAACATTTGGCACTCTCTATCAGAAGAAATTTTGCCCAGTGTTCGATCTTCGCGCTGGCTCATCTATTCAGTTCGGCGTGTCAGCCGTCCTCTGCTTTATTTGTATGTATTACTTTGAGTCCGGAATCATGGTGTGGAATGCTTCCGTTGTTGGCGCATTACTTTGGGCAATTTTCCCGCTCTCCATAGGATCGATTAGCTTGCTCTTTATGATGATTCGTAAAGGGGCGGCAACCAGGGTAACGAGCCTCTTGTATTTGACGCCGCCAACCACTGCAGTAATGGCATGGTTCCTATTTGATGAGCCATTCACTTTAATGATGGCAGGGGGCTTATTGCTCACCATGACTGGCGTAGTACTGGTCAATCGCGGGCAGGCCAGTGTTATTGCGACGATTGCGGAGTAGGCGGCACCATAAGCAAGCATTTTTTACTCCCTATGCGGCCAATAATTGCTGCATAGAAGCAAAAGTTATTTATCATTCGGTATGTTAAAAGTTTTGGAAGGTAATTGGGGATGTATTTGAATCGATTTAGGCTCATCGCTCTAGCTGTATTTATGTCATTTGGCGTAGCCCTTTCTTTTCAGGTAAGTGCAGCCAATAAGGATTCCCAAGCAGCGAAGACTTCTAAATCATCCGCAAAGGCGCCCACCAAAGTAGAGGTGAAGAAAGTTGCAAAATCTTCCAAGAAATCCAAAGCCGTTCGAACAACTGTTACACGATCTAGCGATCCAGTTGTAGTAGCTAGACCTTCATTTGCAACCGCCTTAGGATTGCGCGGTCAGCACGATGACCTCAGTCTGAAGTCCAGCGTTGCAATGGTAGTTAATCAAGACACTAAAGAGGTTTATTTCGAGAAGAACTCTTCTGTAAGTCTTCCGATTGCCTCCATCACCAAGTTAATGACTGCAATGGTGGTTCTCGACTCTAAATTACCCCTTGATGAAACTATTGTCATCAATGCGGATGACGTTCATATCTATAGAACTTCACGTCTTGCAGGCGGCACAGTCTTAACTCGTGAAGAAGCCTTGTTGTTAGCACTGATGTCCTCTGAAAACCGCGCCGCATATACTCTTGGTCGAAATTATCCAGGCGGCATCCCAGCATTTGTAGATGCTATGAATCGCAAGGCTAAAGAGATTGGCATGACGCATTCTCATTTTGCAGATCCAACTGGGTTAATGAGTGAGAACGTGGCATCGGCAGAAGATCTCACGCGCATGTTAAGCACTGCTTATCAATACAAAATGATTCGCGAGTTTTCGACTTGGCCAGATTTAACAATGGTGATTGCAAAGCGTCCACAGAAATTCTTGAACACCAATCGTCTGGTACGTGCTGGCGATATGAATATCGGCCTCCAAAAAACGGGCTTTATTAATGCGGCTGGCAAGTGCTTGGTTATGCAGGCTAGAGTAAACAATACCCCGTTATTACTGGTTTTCTTGGACTCTGTAGGCACGCAGTCACGCTTTGCAGATGCTGTAAGGGTGCGCGACTGGTATGAGCGTATGCCCTCTGGTGAGCCGCATGCAATTCGTCGCTTAATGTAAGAATTCCATTCGCAAACGAAATTCAGTTTTAGGAATTTGGGTCGTTGACCTTGGGTTTGTAACCCATGCCCTTAGAAATCTGCAAAGCCGTATCTTGTAATAGCTTCAACCAATCTGCTTGAATGCGATCCGTTGGGGAGCTTAGCGACAGTCCCGCCACTAACTTACCGCTGTCATCAAAAATCTCTGCAGCAACGCAGCTCACGCCGAGCTCTAATTCTTCATTATCACGAGCGTGACCTAATTTACGCACTTGATTGAGTTCTGAATCTAATTTTCCTAATTCGGTAATGCTATTTCTGGTATGCCCAGCTAAACCAGTGCGGGTGACATAGGCTCGAACTTGGCTAGGGTCATCGCTTGCTAGAAACAATTTACCTACCGATGTGAGGTGGAGCGGCGCACGACCACCAATGGCACGAACTACTTGCATACCAGAGCGCTCGCTATATGCGCGGTCAATGTAAACAATTTCATCACCTTGGCGTACTGAAAGGTTGATGGTCTCACCAGTGAGTTTATGTAGAGCTCGCATCGGTGCTTGAGCTGCCTCGCGAACTGAAAGACGTGCCTTAACCAAATTGCCAAGCTCGAGCAACTTCAGGCCGAGACGATAAGTGCCGCCATCGCCACGCTCAACTAGGCGACAGGCAACTAGATCGTTTAGGATGCGATGCGCCGTAGAGGGGTGTAAATCGGTCTCCTCAGCAAGATTTTTAAGGCTACTAGACTCTTCGTGTGTTGCTAGGGCATCGAGCAGGTTCATCATGCGCTCAACTACCTGGATGGCTGTTTTGCCAGCCTCGCCAGGTACTTTTGCTACTTTTTCGGGTTTGCTCGTTGTCATGCTGTCAATTGTAGCGATTTTTAGCAAAATTGCACAATATGAAATGCAGTTTCAATACGAAAAAGCGGGTTTGGGTCCTACTAAGTTAGTTTTTTAATGCAGCTGCACACTCAGAAATCAGTTTTGGGCCACGATAGATTAGACCGCTATAGAGTTGAACTAAGCTAGCACCGACCTCGATTTTTTCCTCTGCATCCTTGCCACACAGAATACCGCCAACGCCAATAATCGGAATGGCATCACCTAAATACTGCTTCAGACTCTTAACTACTTCGGTAGAGGCGGCGCGAACTGGAGCGCCTGACAAGCCGCCAGCTTCTTGACCAAATTCAAGACCTTGTACCGCTTCACGGGCAATTGTTGTATTGGTAGCGATGATTGCATCAATCTTAAATTCAAGTAAAAGATCGGCGATGAGTTTGATGTCATTTTGATCTAGATCTGGTGCAATCTTTAAAAAGAGAGGTTTGCGAACACCATGCATATCGCATAGTGCTTCACGTGCTAAATGTAGGGAGCCAAGTAAAGCGCGTAACATCTCTTCGCCTTGAAGAGCGCGTAAATTCTGTGTATTGGGTGACGAGATATTGACGGTAATGTATGAGGCAACCTCGTAAACCGCTTCCATGGCCGTGACGTAATCGCTAGCAGCATTCTCGATTGGGGTGCTCGCGTTCTTGCCGATGTTTAAACCAACGATGCCACCATTTTGCCAATATGAAGAATTGCGAACACGCTTAACGCATGCATCGACGCCGTCATTATTGAAGCCCATGCGATTAATGATGGCCTGTGCTTGCGGCAAGCGAAACATGCGAGGCTTTGGATTGCCGGGTTGTGGCTTCGGTGTGACTGTACCGATCTCTAAAAAACCAAAACCTAAGGAGCCAAGGGCATCAATGTGTTTGCCATCCTTATCTAGCCCGGCTGCAAGCCCAACTGGATTCGGAAAAGTAATGCCGCATAAGTTTCTGGGATCGGCAGCAGGTTGCTCAACTAGGTGACGCAATAAGCCCCAGCGCTGCGCGCGATCAAGATTGCTCAAGGTCAGGTTATGCGCTTGCTCTGGGTCTAAAGAAAATAGCCAGGGGCGTAGAAGAGGGTAACTATCGATCATGGGTAGATATTATGGCCCAATGATGGGTTGCCAATGATCATCCATTAATCCTTCAATGGGTTGGAACTTGGCCTTATAGGACATTTTTTCACTATTCTCAATGTAGTAGCCGAGATATAGATAGGGCAGATCTAATTCTAGGGCCTGCTGAATTTGCCACAGGATGCTAAAACTCCCATAGCTGGCAGATGTATTGCTGGTATCAAAGAAGGTGTACACAGACGAAATACCCTGATCTAAGACATCAATCATGCTCACCATCCGAAGACGTCCTGGATGGGGGTCATGCGGACCATCGCGAAACTCAACGATTCTCGAGTTCACTCGACTTTGCAATAGAAATTGCATGTACTGATCTTGGCTATCTTCACTACCTTGATCCATATCGCCGCCAGAATGACGATTGCTTTGGTAGGCTTGATAAAGCTGATAGTGTTCCTCTTGGTAGCCCAAATTCAGAACGCGAATATCAAGCCCCGCATGTTTTTTCCAGGAGCGCTTTTGACTGCGATTGGGCGCAAACTGTTTTACTGGTATGCGGGTTGCTGTGCAAGCATTGCATTCATCGCAATAGGGTCGATAGGTATATAGACCGCTACGACGAAAACCTGCATTGACTAGTTCACCATATAAATCAGCATGTATGAGGTGTGAGGGTGTAGCTACCTGCGAGCGAGCAATCTTGCCCGGCAGATAGCTGCAAGGATAGGGTGCCGTCGCATAGAACTGAAGCTCGGTTAAAGGTAGCTCATTTAATTGGGTCATAGCCAGTGACGCAAAATTGCTTTATCAAATGTCCAAGGAATCTCTATATTAGTTTGCTTTAACTTAATTTGCAGATGAGTCAAAAATTCATCCCGAGATATTGGTGCAGCCCCCAAAGAATCCAGGTGCGCTGTTTCTTGCTGACAGTCAATCATTTCGACTTGATGTAGCTCGCACCAAGCGGAGAGAGCAGCCAAGGCAATTTTGGAGGCATCTGTTTGATGGCTAAACATGGATTCTCCGAAAACCATTCCACCAAATGCAACGCAATAGAGGCCGCCAACCAATAGACCATTTTCAGTTACCGCAATACTGTGTGCATGACCTTGCTCGTGAAGTTGCGTATAAGCATCCATGATTTCATGGGTAATCCATGTGCCATCTTGATCTTTTCTCCTGGCGGTTGCGCAAGAGCGAACGACTGCTCCGAAATCATTATCAACACAGATATTTTTTTGCGGATCCGTTAAAAAGTGTCGAATAGTTTTCTTCAGCGAGTCATGGCACTTAAAGTTCTTAGGCTTTAATACCATTCGGGGGTTGGGTGACCACCATAAGACTGGCTGATTATCTGAGTACCAGGGGAATATTCCCATTCGGTAGGCGCGAGCTAGTTGCCCTGGATAGATGCGCTCACTGACTGCTATTAAGCCAGGAACGCTCGGGTCTGGATCTGCGCAATCAATTGGGTTAGGAAATTCATCCTGAGATCCTAGCCAGTTGATATTGCTCATGCGCTTGCGATGATTAGATTTTTTCTGTTGGCAGAATATCTCTGCTGCGAACACCAAACTCAATGCCTGAATCGAATACTCCTGCAGCGCGATCAGCAAAGAACCACTCTAAAGTTTGTTTTACGGTTGGAAAGGCAATCTCACTCCACGGAATATCTTGCTCATTAAATAGCGCAACTTCTAGACTCTCTTCGCCAGCTTGAAAGTCAGCTGAAGTCATTGTGGCTAGATAGAAGAGGTGAACTTGCTCAGCATGTGGCACATTAAGTAGGGAGTACAGCGGGCCGATCTCAACAATGGCGCCAGCCTCCTCTTGAGTTTCCCTTGCTGCACCAGTGCTGGTGCTTTCACCAAGTTCCATAAATCCAGCGGGAAGAGTCCAATAGCCATGGCGAGGTTCTATGGCACGACGACACAATAAAACCTTTTTGCCAAAGACGGGAATGCTGCCGACCACGTTGCGTGGATTGAAATAATGAATGCTTCCGCAAGAATCGCAAACATGACGTTCCCGCGAATCATCCGCAGGAATCTTGATGCTAATAGGTGCTGCGCAGTGCGAGCAAAACTTCATGCGGTCTTTCTAAAAATGGGCGGGGATGTGGGCACGTAGTGCATTGCTAAGCATAATCTCTTTTGCATTTTTGACATCATCAATAGTCAGGTTTGCCTCATGGGCATTCCATTTGGGATCATTCAATATGATTGACCTCATTACCCCTGGCAGTAGACCCGCTGTGACTGGTGGCGTAAGCCAGCGATGGCCAGACTTAATAAAGATGCTGCTTCTTCCGCCCTCGGTAACAAAGCCTTGTTCATTAACAAAAAGAGCATCAAAGCCGCCATGTTCTTCTGCTACTTTCCAGGCCTGGTCATAAATACCTCTACAGCTCACTTTATGTTTCAGTAAAACATTGCCAGAGTGAAGGGTGGCATTACCTGGGATAGGAAGAATGTCACTTGCCCAAAAAATCTTTACGGAATTTGCTAATGGACTTATTGGGGATATTTGATGGCTGGGCTTGCCTGAATGATCCAAATCCAATCGCAAGCGGTAGTCGGTATCGCAAGAGACGTTTTCGCAAGCATCCTCAATAGCCTTGCTTATGTCGCTCATAGAGTGGGGAATGCCAAGCGCTAAGGCTGAATCAGACAAGCGCTCTAAGTGAAGTTGCAGATGCTGAGCTTTACCTTGCCGAACTAAGATTGTTTCAAATAAGCCCAGCTTACTAGGGAGCTTACTTAAGAACGCCGCTTTAATCTGACATTCTTCCCATTCTTGCGAAGCTTCAGAATCAATCGTAATGCCGGCGCCGATACCTAATGTAAATGGCGCAGCATGCGAATCGTTATCCCGTTCAATTTCAAGCGTGCGAATAGGAACGCTAAATGCAAAGTCACCACCAGGATCCATCCAGCCAAGTGCACCGCAATAGTAGCCGCGATCTTGTGATTCTAATTCTTGGATGATTTGCATACTGCGTTTCTTGGGGGCTCCAGTTACAGAGCCACAAGGAAAGACAGCATTGAGTACATCACGTAGCTCAATTCCCGGTTTTATCTCAGCCTGAACGGTGGATGTCATCTGTAATACATCACCGTACCTAGCAACCTCAAAGAGCTCTGGAACGGAAACGGTTCCCGGTAAGGCCAAGCGACTCAGATCATTGCGTAGCAAATCGACAATCATGACGTTCTCCGCTTGATTCTTGGCATCTGCTGATAAGTGCTCCGCTGAATCATTCAGTGCACTAGCGGTGCCTTTCATAGGCATAGCCTTTAGAGTGCCGCCTTGTTTCTGGATAAATAACTCAGGAGACTGAGAAAGAATGTAGTTCGAGGCACTCTCAATAAATGCACCAAATCTTCCCGGCTGGCGACTTCTTAATCGTGCATACAGTGCAAGAGGGTCACCATAGGATTCTCCCGTAATCCGAAAGGTATGATTGATTTGATACGTATCACCATTACGAATGTACTCTTGAATAGTCTCAATATCAGACTTGAATTGCTCTTCATTAATAGAGAAATGAAGATTAGCAACGCCTGCAACTTGAGCTTCAGGTCTTAGAGCTGAAATGCGATTCTCAATGAAGGTATCAACACCTTCTTTACTTAAGCTCTCATAAGATTCAAAAGACCATGCCTGTATTAGTGGATGACTTTTCTTATCTCCAGCAGTAGGCCGATCAATTTTATGAATGTATAGACCCAATTCATAAGCAAAGGCAGCAACAACATATTCGCCCTGACTTAATGCTTTGCGAATATCCTGCAGGCATAGATCTACAGCAGTATTTGTTTCGGCGTGGCTGGACTGGGGGTAGACAGTCCAGTGTTGAAGGGCATTTTCATAGAGGCGGCTGCTAGGCCTAGCCTGAGTGCTCTGGGCATCATCGAGCAAGATCATGCTATTGACCATCAGAGCTCAAATAGGCCTAGAGAATTTACTTGAGAACAGTAGCGGATTCAATCGTAACCGTCTTGCTAGGAACATCTGCCATGCGCCCCATTCTGGGTGCTGGTGCAACCATAGTAGGAATCTTGCGGATGGCATCAATGGTTTGCGTGCCAGAAATGACTTTTCCAAATACGGTGTAGCCATTACCTTGAGCGTTCGGATAATTCAAGCCTTCATTATCTTTAACGTTAATAAAGAACTGGGCTGTCGCGGAATCAGGATCCATTGTGCGAGCCATTGCAATGGTGTAGGTGTCATTCTTGAGTCCATTTTGAGCTTCTGAAGCCACCGGTGCATTGGTGGGTTTTTGAACTAAATCTGGAGTAAATCCGCCACCCTGAATCATGAAGCCATCGATCACACGGTGAAAAATAGTGCCGTTATAAAACCCACTATTAACGTAGTTCAAAAAGTTGGCAGTGGTTTTTGGTGCTTTTACTGAATCAAGTTCAACAACAAAATTACCCATGGTGGTTTTAAACTCAACCTTAGGGCCTGCAAAGCATGCTGCGCTAGCTATTAGGCTCGAAATCAAGAATAGGGAGGCAATGATTTTGCGCATAGCGAATGTCCTTAAAAATCTAGTAAAAATGGAATAAATCTTATTGTATTGCTCAAAGACCAGATGGCATCTTGCCCGCGCGCTGATAAGCCGCCTCTTCGAACATCTCGGGCCTATCTAGATAATCCAAAGCCCAGTCGATGGTATCCACTCCCCAAAACGCATGACCATCAATTACCAGAGTTGGCACGCCAAATGCACCATCTGCTTTGGCTTTCTCTGTATTGCTAATCAGTTTAGCTTTGATTTCAGGTGCATCTGGTTTCGGTGTATCCGCTGCCAAACCAAGGTATTGGCAGAATTCTGGCCAGGATAGATTGGGGTCCTTGCCTTCTACCCAAACATATTCAAATGCACGTTCAACCATTTCCCATTGGGCGTCTTGCTGTGCAAGTAGACGCTGCGCAGCCACCGTCAAGAAAGGGTGGTGATCTGGAAACTGAAATGGTAAACCTAGCTTTTCAGCAAGCCATACGCAATATTGGTAGGTGTGAGGGCGCTTTGCCTCTATTTCTCCAGGTCCGCGATTATCAGTTGCTCGAAAGAGGCCGCCGAGCAAGATCGGGACTGGTTGAATATTGACGCGCTGATCAAAGCGATGACGCTGCTTGATGTAGAAATACGAGAAAGGAGAGATGATGTCGTAATAAAAAGTCCCGGCAATTGGAGTTGCACCCTTTAGCTTTTGAATCATTTCTTATTCGATTCCTCATCTAACTTGCGTAAGAAAGCCATCTTCTCAGCAATCTGACTCTCTAAGCCTCGATCAACTGGCTCATACCAATGTGGCTCTGCCATTCCTTCCGGGAGATAAGATTCTCCAGCAGCATAAGCATGTGGCTCATCATGTGCGTAGCGATATTCTTTACCGTGTCCCAACTCTTTCATGAGTTTGGTCGGAGCATTGCGTAAATGATTAGGCACTGGCTTACTTTGATCATTCGCAACATAGGCTCTTGCTGCGTTGTAGGCTTTGTAGCTAGCATTACTTTTGGCGGCAATGGCTAGATAGACAACCGCTTGCCCAAGTGCCAGTTCACCCTCAGGTGAGCCTAGCCGCTCAAAAGTTTGGGCGGCATCATTTGCCAGTTGCATTGCTCTTGGATCTGCAAGACCAATATCCTCCCAAGCCATGCGAATAATTCTTCGGGCGAGATAGCGCGGATCTGCTCCACCATCTAACATTCGGCAAAACCAATACAGCGCTGCATCCGGATTGGAACCACGTACCGATTTATGCAGGGCAGAGATCTGATCATAAAAATGATCTCCGCCTTTATCAAAGCGGCGGGCCTGAACAGTTAAGGCATTCTCAATGAACTGTTGGTCAACAGTTGTTATGTTGGAGTTAGGGGTGGTAACTGCGTTACGAACTTGCTCAACCAAATTGAGCAGTCGCCTAGCATCGCCATCTGCATGAGAGATCAGACTGTCAATTGCATCAGCCTGGAAAGCAATATCAGGCATTGCAAATTCGCGTGCTCGATCAAATAATTGCTTTAACTCTGAGGCGGCTAAGGATTTCAGTACATAGACTTGTGCTCTCGAGAGCAGGGCTGAGTTCACCTCAAATGAAGGGTTTTCAGTAGTCGCGCCGATAAAGGTAAACAAGCCAGACTCAACATGCGGCAATAAGGCATCTTGTTGGCTCTTATTAAAGCGATGAATCTCATCTACAAACAAAATAGTTTGTCGACCATATTGAGACATGCTTTGTTGAGCTTGCTCAATAGCCTCGCGGATTTCTTTTACGCCTGCAAGTACTGCTGATATTGCGATGAACTCGCGATCAAATGCCTTAGCGGAAAGTCTTGCCAGGGTGGTCTTGCCAACCCCTGGCGGACCCCACAGAATCATTGAGTGAGGCTTGCCTGAGGCAAAGGCTAAATTGAGGGGCTTGCCTGTAGCCAGTAGGTGCGTTTGCCCAATGACTTCTTCAATCGTTTTTGGGCGTAAGGCCTCTGCCAGTGGAGGCGGAGGTGCTTGATCAAATAGATTGCCCATGGCGACAGATTTAATTCTGTACAAACAAAATTACAAGAGCTGCCCAAATTAAGCAGCTGGCAGAAACTAATGTGAGTCGATTGCGTAAAGTGATAAAAGCTGCACAAGCCTCATCACTAGAAAAATAGTATTGATAGGTTTCTTTATCAATATTGCGCTGGATAACTAAAGCAGATGCCAAGATGACCAGGCCAACTGGAATATAAATGTGTAGCGCAACCCAGGCTACTAATGCTGGGATCACACCCCAAATCCAGGCATTCCGATCTTCCCAGCGATCACCCGGAGGTGCTTTACCTAGTGTATGCAAATTAGCGCCCCAATGTAATGCACCCATGAACGCAGTGATCACTGCTCCATAACCAGCTAGGGACTCTGCGCTCAAATAATTGAGTGGGGTTGGCGCCAACTGCACCATTAAGGCGAGGCCAATAAATGGGATTAGGCCGGCGTAGGCTAATTTACGAACTAAGGGTGGTAATGGGTTCACAAATACTTCTTTATTTAAGTTGGCTGTATTGAGTTGAATGATTACTGATCATAGGTATAGACACCGCGCCCAGTCTTGCGACCAAGGTAGCCGGCAGCAACCATTTCACGGAGTAGTGGGCAAGGGCGATATTTGGAGTCGCTGAAATTCTCAAAATACACTTCCATCACCGCAAGGCAGGTATCTAGGCCAATTAAGTCAGCCAGGGCAAGAGGGCCAATCGGCTGATTGCAGCCCAACTTCATACCGGCATCAATATCCTCAGGGCTGGCAAGACCTTCGTGAAGAACGAAGAAGGCTTCATTAATCATCGGCAGCAAAATGCGGTTAACAACAAATCCAGGAGAGTTCTTAACGGTGATCGGCTCTTTGCCAATACGCTTAGCCATTTCAATAATGGCGGCGTGTGTTGCATTTGAAGTTTGCAAGCCACGAATTACCTCAACCAATGCCATCATTGGTGGCGGGTTAAAAAAGTGCATGCCAATAAAGCGGCTTGGATTGGAATCCAAGGCGGCAAGTTTCGTGATGGATAGCGAAGAGGTGTTCGTGGCAATGATGGTTTCTTTGCTCACGATCTCATCCACTTGTTTCAAAATCTTTTCTTTAACAGTTTGATTCTCGGTTGCAGCTTCAATCACTAATTGAAGGCCCTTGAAGTCGGCATACGAAGTGCTGCCTTTGATACGCTTTAATGCTGCCTCCTTTCCTTCAGTCGTTAACGTTTCTTTTTTAACAAGGCGATCTAAGCTCTTGCTAATTTGACTCAAGCCACGCTCAACCGCAGCATCGCTGATATCGACCATCACAACATCTAGCCCAGCAACTGCGCATACTTGCGCGATACCGTTGCCCATCGTACCTGCACCAATAACTCCAACCGATTGAATCTTCATGCTATTTCCTTTTTTGATACTGTGATGAACCAAATAATTGCTCTCTTGCTTTGTCATCATGCAAGGGCTTGCGTAATGCAGTTAATACTTCAACGCCACGCTTAACGGCAGGGCGCTCACCAATCATTTCAAACCAGCGCTTGAAATTCGGATACTCGTTGATATCAATACCTTGATTCTTCCAATTACGCGTCCACGGGAATATCGCGATATCGGCAATGGAGTAATTCTTTCCAGCTATATAGGGATTATCTTTCAGTTGATGATCGATCACCCCATATAGGCGCTTAGCTTCATTAGTGTAGCGATTGATTGCATACTCAATTTTTTCGGGTGCGTAGATCCGAAAGTGGTGGTTTTGACCTAAAAGTGGCCCTAGACCCCCCATTTGGAACATGAGCCATTGCAAGACCTCGTATTTAGCTCGGGTGGATTTGGGTAAAAACTTCCCTGTTTTGGCTGCTAGATAGAGCAGGATTGCGCCAGACTCAAAGAGGTGGATCGGCTTGCCATCCGGGCCATTGGGATCGGTAATGGCTGGAATCTTATTATTTGGGCTAATCGCCAAGAAGTCGGGTTTGAACTGGTCACCGGCTCCAATATCAATCGGATGGGCAATCCAGTCTTTGCCTAATTTATAGCCGCACTCCTCGAGCATGATATGAACCTTATGCCCATTTGGCGTTGGCCAGCTATAAACATCAATGATGTCTTTATTGGGTTTACTTATTGCCATGATCTTTTCTCTTTTATAGGGTTTGTAAACGCTCTAATGCCGCAGAGAGCGTTTTTTGTTCTTTAGCAAAACAAAAACGGATCACGCCTGACTCGACAGGCTTGGAATAAAAAGCAGAAACAGGAATAGCAGCTACACCAACCTCAGTAGTTAGCCAGGAGCAAAAATCGGCTTCGCTCGTCTTTGCTTGGGGAATATTTAACTTGGTGTAATTAACGCACTGAAAATAGGTCGCTGGAGCTGGCAATAATTTGAAACCAGTTCTCTCTAGCCCTGTACTAAAAAAATCTCGCTTAGCTTGATAAAAAGATGGCAGCGCCAGGTAATGATCTGCATGCTTGAGATATTCTGCTATGCCATATTGCATTGGTGTATTCACGGTAAATACGTTGAACTGATGTACCTTGCGAAACTCTTTCATCATTGCTGCTGGTGCAGCTAGATAGCCTACCTTCCAGCCGGTGACATGATAGGTTTTACCAAAGCTCGATATGAGAAAGCTTCGCGCCGCTAATTCAGGATGGCTCGAAATGCTGATATGTTTGAATCCGTCAAACACCATGTGCTCATAGACTTCATCACTTAAGATCAGCGCGTTTGTACTTCTTACTAAATTGGCTAAGCAATCAAGATCGGATTTCTGCCACACCATACCGGTTGGATTGTGTGGTGTGTTGATGATGACGAGTCGTGTTTTTGGATTGATTGCTTTTGCTAGCTCATCCCAAGGGATGGAATAGGAATTCACGCTTCCTTGCTTATCGCAATTGGCAGTCAAAGATACGGCAACAGTTTTACCACCAGCCAATTCAATTGAGGGGCGATAACTGTCATAGGCTGGTTCAATAATGACAACTTCATCGCCTGGACTGACGCATGACAAGATTGCCGTCAAGATTCCTTGAGTACCACCAGCGGTGATGGTGATCTCGGTATCAGCATCATAGTTATGACCATACAAGGCGGAAATTTTTTGTGACACGCCCTGACGCAACTCTGCGACCCCAATCATCGGTGGATATTGATTGTGATCAGCCAGCATCGCCGCATTGACCTTGGATATAAGATCGCGATCGCAGGGAAAGTCTGGAAAGCCTTGACCCAAGTTGATGGCCTGGTGTTTTGCTGCAAGGGCAGACATCACCGTAAATACCGTTGTCCCTACATCGGGTAGTCGGCTAGGGAAGGCAGGGGTCAGAGGTGGGTTTTGGTTCATGCAAGGGGTTTAAGGCAAATAAGGTAGGTAGTCGCTAGAATGGTAGAAATTCATATTCAAATTGTGCCATGCTGATCGTACTTTCACCTGCTAAATCCCTAGATTACAAAACCCCCGTCAAGGTCAAGGCCCCGACTTTGCCGGAGTTTGTTTCGGAATCGGCAAAGCTCATAGCTGAGCTAAAGAAGCTTTCGCCTCAAGAGGTTGCCAATCTCATGGGTTTATCAGATCAGTTGGCCGCCCTGAATGTAGGCCGCTATCGCGACTGGTCCAAGAAATTTACCGAAGAAAATAGCAAGCCGGCCATTTATGCCTTTGATGGCGACGTCTATGATGGATTTGACGTCAAGACCCTCAATGGCAAGGCTATTGATTTTGCACAGGACCATGTCCGCATTCTCTCTGGCTTATATGGCGCGTTGCGCCCCCTAGACTTAATGCAGCCTTATCGCTTAGAGATGGGAACATCGTTTAAGAATGCTCGAGGAAAAGACTTATATGCATTCTGGGGTGAGCGTGTGACCGATTCACTGAAGAAGGTGCTGGAGAAGCAAAAGAAACCGGCTCTTCTGAATTTAGCATCCGAAGAGTATTTCAAGGTATTGCAAGCTAAGAACTTAGAGTGCCCAGTGATTTCTCCGGTGTTTCAGGATGGCAAAGACGGTAAGTACAAAATTATTTCTTTTTATGCCAAGCGGGCTAGGGGATTGATGGCTCGTTACGTTGTTGAAAATCGCATTACTGATCCTGCGGATTTGAAGGGCTTTAATTTAGATGGCTACAAATATGTCGCCTCTGAGTCAAAACCAGAGAAACCGCTATTTAGACGTCCCGAAAGAAAGTAGGAGAGTGCACCATGGCTGTTCATCGCACTAAATCCTCGCAGCGCGCTTCTCCAGATGTAGAGCGCCTGGTAGCTGACGCCATCTCTTTGGCCGCCTCTGGTAGTCAAATGGAAGATCGTTTTTGGGAAGAGCGTTTAAATGTTCGCTTAATGCGTTTGCTGAAAAGTCAAAATCAGAATGTAATTGATGCCGCACTAGATCAAACGTTCCGCATTAATACCGTAGCCTTTGAAGTGCTAGCGGATTCTGCCGAAACACTTGCTGAGTCACTCACCATAGAGCACGAAGGTCAGAGTTGGGATGTGTTGTTATTGGCATTACCTATCGTGGCACACACACGCTATCAGATTCCGTCTGGCGCACTGCCATTGAATGTCATTGAATCTACTGCAGCTGCATTACACAACTCTATTGCCTCTACAGATGCGCGATTAGCAATTGTTCCTTGGCTCTATAGCATTGATCAAATGCCGCATTCACATTGCCAAACTCGCTTGTTGACTGAAGCGCTAGCAACAGCAGCCATTTCCTCTAGCGAAGTTAAGCTGGAGTTGCGCGAGATGTCAGAGACCATTGCAGTATTGGCTGATCCACGCTTCATCATTGCAGCTGTTGCCGCCCCTTCAGGAGCTCCACTTTTCCGATGGCAGGCTGAAGCGCCAACGCGACAAGAGCGGGGCGTTAGTTTGATTGGTTGGCAAAACACGATGAAAGAACCCATTGCCTCACTCTTGCCGGGCTGTGAGTTTGAGCTCTTATTGCCAGAAGCCTACTTCACAAACTGCCGCTTGGCTGATAAACAAGTACGCCCATTAAGCATTCGTGCGGGCGTAAATTTTCTTGAGAGCACGCTGGGCGTTTTGCCCGCTGGATTGTCTTGTGTGGTGGGTGCATTTGGTGAGGAACAAGCGGATGAGTACCGCATTTCATTTAGCTTAAAAGGTTCGCCTGAGGTAGTTTATGGCGTAATCTGGCCGCTCTATGATCGCGAGAGCGTTGCCAATGACGCGCTGAATGATTTATCTGATGATGAGAGTCCGATGAAGCGGATTGCAGATGCGCTTCATGAGGCTGGTGTTGAAGATGTTTTTCGTCATGCAATGCTTTTTGATCCAGAGCTTTGTGATGATTGCGGAGCACCACTCTTTCCTGATCGATCGGGAGACGCTGTTCATGCTGAGTTGCCAGATGATGCTCCTACGCAGCAGCCTTTATTTCACTAGTCAAAAATTTAGCTACCTAAAAATGAGGGCGTTAAAAAAAGCCGAGAATCTCTCGGCTCTTTTATTTTTATGCGATTACTTTTAGTTCTGAGTAAAAGGCTCTGAATTTGCAAACAAGTGCGGGAGCTTGCCTGTTTTCATTTCTGCAGTTTGGCAGAAATCAGCAAGACGAGTTCCAGACTTGATGTTAAACAACATTGCTTTGTTACCTAGCACCACAAGGTCATGCCCACTGTTACTGTTTTTGTAACGCAAGCTTCCTGGTAGAGAATTTTCGCGCTTCAAGTCAAATGTTTTAGATTCCCAAGTAATGCGAACTAATTCAGTTGTACCTGAAGTTTTGAATTGCTTGCTTTCGCTACATGTCCAAGTGGTTACTTCTTCGCTAGCAACAGCAGATGCTGAACCTAAGAGGCCGGCCGCTGCTAGGCTAACGATGAGAAGAGTTTGCTTCATGTGTAGTAATCCTTATGAGAGGAGGTGCTTAACGCCAGCTTGTTCTTCAAGCAATTCGTTGAGTGTATGGTTCATGCGTTCACGTGAGAACTCATCAATCTCCAAGCCTTCAACCATTTTGTATTCGCCGTTTTCGCAAATGACTGGGTAGCCGTAAATTACTTCAGCAGGAATACCGTATTCACCTTTAGATGGGATGCCCATAGTGACCCACTTACCATTTGTGCCGAGAACCCAGTCACGAATGTGATCAATTGCTGCGTTTGCTGCAGACGCTGCAGAAGAGAGGCCGCGTGCTTCAATAATAGCCGCACCACGTTTGCCAACCGTAGGAATGAAAGTATCTTTATTCCATGCTGCATCGTTGATGCTGTCTTTTACAGACTTGCCATCAATGGTTGCAAAGCGATAGTCTGGGTACATTGTTGGGCTGTGGTTACCCCAAACAACTAATTTCTCAATATCAGCTACAGGCTTATTCAACTTGTTGGCTAATTGTGAGAGTGCGCGGTTGTGATCTAAGCGCAACATTGCTGTGAAGTTCTTCGCAGGAATATCTGGAGCAGATTTCATAGCGATGTAAGCATTGGTGTTTGCTGGATTACCAACAACCAATACCTTCACAGTTTTCTTGGCAACTGCATTCAATGCTTTACCTTGGGCTGTGAAAATCTGAGCGTTAGCTGAGAGCAAGTCTTTGCGCTCCATGCCAGGGCCACGTGGACGTGCGCCAACCAACAATGCAACGTCGATATCTTTAAATGCTGTCATTGGGTCAGAGTGGGCTGTCATGCCAGCCAACAATGGGAATGCGCAATCTTCTAATTCCATCATTACGCCAGTTAAAGCTTTTTGAGCCTTTTCATCTGGAATTTCAAGTAACTGGAGGATTACTGGCTGATCTTTGCCTAACAAGTCGCCATTGGCGATGCGAAAGAGGAGGGAATATCCGATTTGACCGGCTGCACCGGTGACTGCAACACGCATTGGGGCTTTTGCCATTACTAATAACTCCAGTTGAGGTTAATTAATTGAAATCTTTTCTATTATCCATTCAAGTGTAGGGACTTTCCATTTACACTGTCAATCATGTCTTATATAAGATATGAGATAAGTCTGAATTTTATCCAATAAGAAGCTGCCTGGAGTTAATTTGTCGTTGATATCTGAACCCATAGCCTCATTTAGCCCGCTTTATGAGCAAATCAAAGCCATGATTTTGGCGAGTTTGCAGGCCTCCGAATGGTTACCTGGTGACGCTATCCCCAGTGAAATGGAGCTTGCAGCCCGATATGCCGTTAGTCAGGGGACTGTGCGCAAAGCGATCGATGAGTTAGCCGCCCTAAATCTACTGGTGAGACGTCAAGGTAAGGGTACTTTTGTGGCAACCCATCAAGAAGAGGACTTCCAATACCGTTTTTTACGATTAGAGCCCGATTCTGGCGATAAGTTGCACCTCAAAAATCAGTTTTTAGCCTGCGAAAACATGCAATCTGATGCCCATACCGCAAAGTTGCTTAAATTAAAGGCGGGTGACCCCGTTATTCGAATCGATCGCGTTCAAAGCTCTGCAGGACGCCCGATCGTTTTTGAGGAGATTTGGCTACCTGAAGGTCGTTTTAAGGGTCTGACATTGGATGCCCTGAACGCATGGCCTGGCCCAATGTATGCCTTCTATGAGAGTGAGTACGCCACCCATATGGTGCGGGCAGAAGAAAAGATAAAGGCTGTCCTAGCTAATTCAGAGCTTTCCAAGCACCTACAAGTTCCAGAAGGGGCTGCTTTGCTTTCCGTGGAGCGTGTGGCTTTTACCTACGGGAATAAACCAGTAGAAATTCGTCACGCAAGGTATGACACTTCTGATCAGCACTACGACAATAAATTGAACTAGGTAGTACACTCAAAAATCAGTAAAAACCACTATTTAACCCCTTTAAACGCTAAAAAGTCCCCACCACCCCCAAGGTTTCCAATAGAATATGTTGCAACACAACAAAGCCACACTGAACCTCCACCGAAAGATTGAGATTGCCCATGGTTGATGCACAGCAAAACGTAAAAAAAGATAGACCGGTTTATCGAAATATTGGTCTTGCCCAGTTGATCAAATACCGCCTTCCTTGGGCTGGAAAAGTATCAATTCTTCATCGTATTAGTGGAGCGGCATTGTTTTTAATGTTGCCATTCTTGCTTTATCTTTTAGATCAAAGCTTGGCTTCCGAGATGAGTTACCAAAAGTTCCAAGCTATTACAGGTCATGTTCTTGTAAAGATCATTCTCCTTGGATTGATTTGGTCTTTCTTGCACCATTTCTGCGCCGGTATTCGCTATCTCTTGCTAGATCTAGAGATTGGTGTTGAAAAGGCAGACGCCAACCGCTCAGCGATCTTTGTATTTTTCTTAGGTCTAGCTTTGACTGCGGTTGTTGGCCTCAAACTATTTGGCTTGTACTAAGCACTTCTTTATTAAGGAAATCGAATGCCTATTTATCAAATTGGACCAAAGCGCTTAGTTGTTGGAGCGCACTACGGCCTTAAAGAGTGGATTATTCAACGTGTAACTGCCATCGTGATGGTTGTTTTCACAATCGTTTTAGTTGTTGACTATTGCATCACTGGTAGCGCGACTTATGAAGGCTGGGCTGCATTGTTTAGCAATCAGTTCATGAAGCTCTTGACGCTTTTATTCTTCATTAGCTTGTTCTATCACGCTTGGATTGGTATCCGCGATATTTGGATGGATTACATCAAGCCAGTCAGTATTCGTCTAACACTGCAAGTGTTAACTGTTTTGTATCTCGTAGCCTGTGCGGCTTATGCCGTACAAATTTTGTGGAAAGTGTAATTCATGACTGCGATTAAAAAAGCATTGCCACGCCGCCGTTTCGACGCGGTAATTATTGGTGCAGGTGGTTCAGGTATGCGCGCTTCTTTGCAATTAGCGGAAGCTGGCTTGAACGTTGCGGTATTAACTAAAGTTTTCCCAACTCGCTCACATACTGTTGCTGCACAGGGCGGTATCGGTGCATCACTGGGCAATATGAGTGAAGATAACTGGCACTATCACTTCTACGACACCATCAAAGGTTCCGACTGGTTGGGTGATCAAGACGTGATCGAATTTATGTGTCGCGAAGCGCCTAAAGCTGTTTATGAGCTCGAGCACTTTGGTATGCCATTTGACCGCAATCCTGATGGCACGATTTATCAGCGCCCATTCGGTGGACACACTGCAAATTATGGTGAGAAGCCAGTACAACGCGCTTGCGCTGCTGCTGACCGCACTGGTCATGCAATGTTGCACACTTTGTACCAGCGTAACGTTCGCGCTAAAACAAACTTCTTTGTAGAGTGGTTGGCACTTGACCTTATTCGTGATGATGCAGGTGATGTCGTTGGTGTAACTGCACTCGAAATGGAAACAGGTCAGGTCTACATCCTTGAAGCCAAAGTTGTATTGATGGCTACTGGCGGTGCTGGTCGTATTTGGGACGCATCTACTAATGCATTTATTAATACCGGTGACGGTATGGGCCTTGCGGCACGCGCAGGCATTCCATTGGAAGATATGGAGTTCTGGCAATTCCACCCAACTGGCGTAGCTGGTGCGGGCGTATTGTTGACAGAAGGTTGCCGCGGCGAAGGCGGTATCTTGCGCAATAAAGATGGCGAGCGTTTCATGGAACGTTATGCGCCAACGCTGAAAGATTTAGCTCCACGTGATTTCGTATCACGCTCAATGGACCAAGAAATTAAAGAAGGGCGCGGTTGCGGTCCTAACGGTGACTATGTGGTTCTTGATTTGACTCACATCGGTGCTGAGACAATCATGAAGCGCCTGCCTTCTGTATATGAGATCGGTATCAACTTTGCTAACGTTGACGTTACTAAAGAGCCAATCCCAGTTGTGCCAACCATTCACTACCAGATGGGCGGTATTCCTACCAACATCAATGGTCAAGTGGTTGTGCCTGCTAATGGCAAACATAACGACATCGTTAATGGTTTATATGCAATCGGTGAGTGCTCTTGCGTATCCGTTCACGGCGCTAACCGTTTGGGTACAAACTCATTGCTCGACTTGTTGGTGTTCGGTCGCGCAGCGGGTAATCACATTGTTGCAATGGATCTCAAGAATCGCGAATTCAAACCATTGCCTGCAAATGCTGGCGAACAAACAATGGCTCGTATTGCGGCTCTTGATAACTCAACATCTGGTGAGTATGCGCAAGACGTTGCTAATGATATTCGTAAGACTATGCAGAAATTCGCTGGCGTATTCCGTAATCAAGAGTTGATGGACGAAGGTGTTCGTCAAATGGCGAAGTTGACTGAGCGCGCTAAACATTTGTGGCTCAAAGACAAGTCAGAGATTTTCAATACGGCACGTATCGAAGCTTTGGAAGTTGCCAATTTGATTGAAGCTGCAAATGCAACCATGATTTCTGCAGCTGCACGTAAAGAAAGTCGTGGCGCCCATTCGCACGATGATCACCCAAATCGCGATGACAACGACTGGATGAAGCACACACTTTGGTATAGCGAAGGCAATCGCCTGGACTACAAACCGGTTGTTCTGAAGCCATTGACGGTTGAGTCTTTCCCTCCTAAAGAACGTACTTTCTAAGCGAAGAGAAATTAAAGATGAGTGATATTCGTATATTTGAAATTTACCGCTACGATCCAGATGTCGATGCTGCGCCACGTATGGAGCGTTATGAGCTTGAATTGACTGGTGAGCGGATGTTGTTGGATGCCTTGATTTCTTTAAAGAAACAAGACGAAACAATTACATATCGTCGTTCATGCCGTGAAGGTGTTTGTGGCTCTGATGCTATGAACATTAATGGTAAGAATGGTTTGGCTTGCTTAACCAATATGTTGACCTTGCCTAAAGTCATCACATTGCGCCCATTGCCTGGCTTGCCAGTCGTGCGTGATTTGATTGTGGATATGACTTTGTTCTTCAAGCAATACTTGTCTATCAAGCCTTACTTAGTTAACGACAATCCACCTCCTGAAAAAGAGCGTCTCCAAAGTCCTGAAGAGCGCGAAGAGTTGAATGGTTTGTATGAGTGCATCTTGTGTGCTTCATGCTCAACCTCATGCCCATCTTTCTGGTGGAATCCAGACAAGTTCGTTGGCCCAGCTGGTTTGTTGCAGGCTTATCGCTTTATTGCCGATAGCCGTGATGAAGAAACTGCACAGCGTTTGGATAACTTGGAAGACCCATACCGTTTATTCCGTTGCCATACCATCATGAATTGCGTGGATGTATGTCCTAAGCATTTGAATCCGACCAAGGCAATTGGAAAGATCAAGGAGTTGATGGTACGTAGGGCAGTATGACCCTCACAAATGCAGAGTTATATCGCTTAAAGAGTGATGCCCGCAGAGGCTTGCTTGAAAACGATTTAATTCTGCAGCGTTTTTTTGAGCGTTACGGCGCTCAATTGAATGTGGAAGATGGAAAAGTATTAACTCAGTTGCTGGCCTTAGAAGACAATGACCTGATGGATTTACTGATTGGTCGAAAGGATTCTGTACCGGCACTAGAGAAAGAGTCACAAGAAGCCCCATTTAGGGCGGTGTTAGAAAGGCTGAGACAGAAGTAATTCAGCATTTTGGTGCAACAGTAGTGCGGACGCATGATCAAATAGTGTATTAATCATCAATTTGAATGACTAAGGATTAGAAATGATTGAATCGGACATCAAGGCAAAATTATCGTTTTCGGACGGCACACCAGATATTGACTTGCCAATTTATAAAGGCACGATTGGTCCTGACGTAATTGATATTCGTAAGCTTTACGGTCAAACCGGTAAGTTCACCTACGATTCAGGTTTTCTGTCTACGGCCTCATGCAACAGCAAAATCACTTACATCGATGGCGATAAAGGTGAGTTGCTCTACCGTGGCTACCCAATTGAAGATCTCGCACACAATTGTGACTTCTTGGAAGTTTGCTACCTGTTGCTGAATGGCGAGTTGCCAAACGCTAAACAGAAGAAAGATTTTGAAGAGTTGGTCATGCACCACACGATGGTTCATGAGCAAATGCAATTTTTCTTGCGCGGTTTCCGTCGCGATGCGCATCCAATGTCTGTTTTGACAGGCTTGGTTGGTGCAATGGCTGCTTTCTACCATGACGAGATTGATTACAGTCAACCGCATGCTCGTGAAGTTGCTCAGATTCGTTTGATTGCGAAGATGCCAACTTTGGTTGCAATGGCGTATAAATATTCTGTAGGTCAGCCATTTATCTACCCTGATAATAAGTTGTCATATACAGCCAACTTCATGCGCATGATGTTTGCTACTCCATGTGAAGAGTACAAAGTCAACCCAGTACTGGTTCGCGCTTTGGATCGCATCTTTACATTGCACGCTGACCATGAGCAAAATGCCTCCACTTCAACAGTGCGTTTGTGTGGTTCTTCTGGAACCAACCCATTTGCTGCAATCTCTGCTGGTATTGCTTGTTTATGGGGCCCAGCTCACGGTGGCGCTAATGAAGCTTGCTTGCAGATGCTCAATGAAATCCAGGCAAATGGTGGCGTAGATAATATTCAGGAATTTATTGCTCAAGTCAAAGATAAAAACTCCAGCGTTCGCTTGATGGGCTTTGGTCATCGTGTTTATAAGAACTTTGATCCACGCGCAAAACTCATGCGTGAAACATGCCATGAAGTATTGAAAGAAATGGGTCTCGAGAATGATCCATTATTTAAGTTGGCAATGACGCTTGAGAAGATTGCTTTGGAGGATGAATACTTCGTTAGCCGTAAGCTCTATCCAAACGTCGATTTCTACTCTGGAATTGTTCAGCGCGCATTGGGTATTCCAACAGAAATGTTTACCTGTATTTTTGCTTTGGCAAGAACAGTAGGTTGGATTGCTCAGTGGGAGGAAATGATCACTGATCCTGAATACAAGATTGGTCGTCCACGTCAGTTATATGTTGGAGAAACTTCACGCAAGGTTCCTAACATTTCTGTACGTAAATAAAAGCTTTAGAGGGTTTACATGTCACGCACGCTTTACGATAAATTGTGGGATGACCATGTTGTCTATTCCGAACAAGACGGCACGGCCACGATTTATATAGATCGTCAGTTATTGCACGAGGTGACAAGCCCTCAAGCTTTTGAAGGATTGAATTTAGCTGGCCGTCCAGTGTGGCGAATTTCTGCCAACCTGGCGGTTTCAGATCACAATGTTCCAACGACAGATCGCTCTGAGGGAATCACAGATCCAATCTCTAAATTACAAGTAGATACACTGGATCAAAATTGCGATGCCTTTGGCATTACTCAATACAAAATGAACGATCTCCGCCAAGGAATTGTTCACGTGATTGGGCCGGAGCAGGGCGCTACCTTGCCTGGAATGACGGTAGTCTGCGGTGATTCACATACAAGTACTCATGGCGCTTTTGGCGCGCTGGCATTTGGTATTGGCACATCTGAAGTGGAGCATGTATTGGCCACCCAAACCTTGCTCATGAAAAAGAGTAAGAATATGTTGGTCAAGGTGGATGGACGCCTTCAACCAGGCTCCACTGCAAAAGATATCGTGCTTGCTGTCATTGGCAAGATTGGTACTGCGGGAGGCACCGGTTACACCATTGAGTTTGCAGGTGAAGCGATTCGCAATTTGTCTATGGAAGGTCGCATGACCCTCTGCAATATGGCAATTGAGGCAGGCGCTCGTGCTGGACTTGTAGCTGTTGATGAAACTACCATCGAATACATTCAAGGCAGACCTTACGCGCCTAAAGGCGAGGCTATGCGGCATGCTTTGCAATACTGGCGCACCTTGCATTCTGATGTGGATGCCAAGTTTGATGCCGTAGTGGAGTTGCGTGCTGAAGAGATTGCCCCTCAAGTAACTTGGGGCACCTCCCCAGAAATGGTTTTATCTATTAGCGATCGTGTTCCTGATCCTGAGAAAGAGCGTGATGCGAATAAACGTTCCGCTATGGAGCGTGCTCTTGAGTATATGGGGCTGGTTCCAAATACCCCATTAAGTAATATCTCGATTGATAAAGTGTTTATTGGATCTTGCACCAACAGCCGTATTGAAGATATTCGTGCTGCAGCGAAGGTGGTTGATCGACTCGGTAAGAAGGTTGCCGCCAACGTCAAATTGGCTATGGTGGTTCCTGGATCTGGCTTGGTAAAAGCTCAGGCTGAACGTGAAGGTTTGGATCGTGTATTCAAGGCTGCTGGCTTTGAATGGCGTGAACCTGGTTGCTCTATGTGTTTAGCAATGAATGCTGATCGCCTTGAGCCGGGCGAGCGCTGCGCATCGACTTCTAACCGTAATTTTGAAGGTCGCCAAGGTAATGGCGGAAGAACGCATTTAGTAAGTCCGGCAATGGCAGCTGCTGCTGCGATTGAAGGTCACTTTGTTGATGTTCGTAAGATTTCTTAAGGAAATACAGTGTTTAAATGGTCTTCTTTCACAATGATTAAAAAATTAACCATCGTTGCTATTGCAGGAATCGTTCTTTCCGCTTGCAGCAATATGATGGAAGGTCTTGGTAAAGATATGCAAACCATGGGCAACTCTATGGGTGGTAATTCTGCCAATACCAATCAATCCCAGACTAAAGGGAAAGATGTTGTTGTGACGCCGGTGAAGTAAGCGCGCAGTCAATATTCAGCAAAGATCATTATGGAAAAATTTACCGTTTACAAAGGCGTGGTTGCCCCCCTCAATCGTGAGAATGTGGATACCGATGCCATCATTCCGAAGCAATTCTTAAAATCCATTAAGAAAACGGGTTTTGGTCAGAATTTGTTTGATGAGTGGCGTTATTTGGACCATGGTGAGCCTGGGCAGGATTGCAGCAATCGCCCAATCAATCCGGACTTTGTCTTAAATCAGCCGCGCTATAAAGATGCTGGTATTTTGCTGGCCCGCAAGAACTTTGGCTGCGGCAGCTCCCGCGAGCATGCACCTTGGGCTTTAGACCAATATGGCTTTAGAGCGGTCATTGCACCTAGTTTTGCGGACATTTTTTACAACAATTGCTTTAAAAATGGCCTTCTACCAATCGTTCTTTCAGAAATACAGGTAGACCATTTATTCAATGAAACCCTGGCTTTTAGTGGCTATCAGCTCACTATTGACCTAGAAGCACAGCAAGTCATTACCCCTGATGGGACCGCTTATAGCTTTGATGTGGCCCCATTCAGAAAGCATTGCCTGCTGAACGGCTTAGACGATATTGGCTTAACCCTGCAACATGCAGATAAAATCAAGGCTTATGAAGCTGAGCGCATCCTGAAGATGCCTTGGCTTGCGACACAACTGCCATAGTTTTATAGAGTTAAAGGCCTTTCATGAAAATTGCAGTCCTACCGGGCGATGGTATCGGCCCGGAAATCGTTGCTGAAGCCGTTAAGGTATTAAATGCGCTCGGCCCTAAATTTGATCTTGAGACTGCACCTGTTGGCGGGGCTGCCTATGATGTGGCAGGCCACCCATTACCTCCTGCAACTTTAGAACTTGCTAAAAAAGCAGATGCCATTTTGTTCGGCGCTGTAGGTGATTGGAAATATGACACCTTGGCCCGTGAACTCCGCCCTGAGCAGGCTATCTTAGGTTTACGTAAGCATTTAGAGTTGTTTGCCAATTTCAGGCCTGCAATTTGTTATGACGAACTAACTGCTGCTTCTAGTCTGAAGCCTGAAATCGTTAGCGGCTTAGACATATTGATTATTCGCGAGCTTAATGGCGATATCTACTTTGGTCAGCCACGCGGCATTCGTACTTCTGAGCTTCCTTTGTTTAAGGGTGCGCGTGAAGGTTACGACATGATGCATTACAGCGAGCCAGAAGTGGAGCGCATTGGACGTGTGGCTTTTGAGGCTGCGCGCAAGCGTGGCAAGAAAGTATGCAGCGTTGACAAGGCCAACGTTCTTGAAACTTCACAGTTGTGGCGTGATGTCATGATTCGCGTAGGCAAAGAGTACCCAGATGTTGAGTTGTCACACATGTATGTTGATAACGCTGCAATGCAATTGGTCAAAGCTCCTAAAGCATTTGATGTCGTGGTTACGGGTAATTTGTTCGGCGACATTCTTTCTGATGAAGCATCAATGTTGACTGGCTCTATCGGTATGTTGCCATCAGCATCATTGGATAAAAACAATAAAGGCCTGTACGAGCCAAGCCATGGCTCTGCGCCGGATATTGCTGGTAAGGGTATTGCTAATCCATTGGCAACTATTCTTTCGGCTGCCATGATGTTGCGTTACTCATTAGGTTTGCCTGCTGAAGCGGACCGCATTGAGGCAGCAGTACAAAAGGTCTTATCGCAAGGATTACGTACTGCTGACATCTATACCGAAGGCACTAAAAAAGTATCTACCGTGGAAATGGGCGATGCTGTAGTTGCCGCTCTTTCAAAATAACGCATCACCCTAAATTAATTTACTTAATAGATCATTCATCATGGCAAATACAAAAACTCCATTAGTAGGCTTAGTTGGCTGGCGCGGTATGGTTGGGAGCGTTCTCATGGAGAGAATGCTGGCTGAGAAGGATTTTGATCTGATTGAGCCTGTATTTTTTAGTACCAGCCAGGCTGGTGGTGAAGTACCGCTTTTGAATGGTCAGAAAGTGACCAAGAGTGAAAATACTTTGCTGGATGCGAACGACATCAAGGCGCTCTCACGTTGCGACATTATTTTGACTTGCCAGGGTGGTGACTACACCAATGAGATTTTCCCTAAGCTTCGTGCTGCTGGTTGGCAAGGTCACTGGATTGATGCAGCTAGTGCATTGCGCATGAAGGAAGATGCTGTTCTGGTTTTGGATCCAGTCAATCGTCCGGTGATTGATAAAGCCTTGGCTGCAGGTGGAAAGAACTGGATTGGTAGCAACTGTACAGTGAGCTTAATGATGATGGCTATGGGTGGCTTAGTTAAGGCCGATATGGTTGAGTGGATTAGTGCCATGACATATCAGGCAGCTTCCGGTGCTGGCGCACAAAATATGCGCGAACTACTTTTGCAAATGGGTGCATTGCGTGACAGCGTAGCTACAGAGTTAGCTGATCCATCCTCTTGGATTTTGGATATTGACCGTAAGATTACTGAGACTTTACGTTCACCTGATTTTCCGAAGAAAAACTTCCGCAATACGCCTTTAGCAGGCAGTTTGATTCCTTGGATCGATGTTCCTGTTGAGAATGGTCAAACCAAAGAAGAGTGGAAAGGCGGCGCTGAGTTTAATAAGATCTTGGGCCGTCCTGCATTTAGAACTCCTGGAAGCATTCCAATTGATGGCTTATGCGTTCGAGTTGGCGCAATGCGTTGCCACTCACAAGGCCTTACAGTCAAGCTCAAAAAAGATGTTCCATTAAAAGAAATCGAAGCTATTTTGGCTAACGATAATCAGTGGGTTAAGGTCGTTCCAAATGATCGCGAAACAACTGAGCGTGAATTGTCTCCAGCTGCAATTAGTGGTACTTTGACAGTGCCGATTGGCCGTCTCCATAAGATGGCGATGGGCCCTGAATACCTTGGTGCTTTTACTGTTGGCGATCAACTCTTGTGGGGTGCTGCAGAGCCATTGCGCCGCATGCTCCGCATCTTGCTTGAGCACTAATGTTTAGATTTAGCCAAATTCAGTTTGCAAAAGCGCTTTGCTTAGTTTGGCTAAGTTGGTCATGTGCGGCAGGAGCTATTTCTCTTGGCTCCCCAAAACTACTTTCTAGACCTGGTGAACCGCTCAAAGTAGAGTTTCCTATTCGAGTTGGTGTTGATGAGCAATCTGCGCTCTCTAGTTTGAATGTTGGGCTTGCGAATAAAGCAGCCTACGATCGTTTAGGGATATCTCAAAAGATACTCGCCCTGAATCCTCAGGCGATGATTTATCGTAATCAACAAGAGCAGTTGATGGTCTTGTTGGAGACGGTTGAGTCGGTGCCAATTACAGAAGATCCATTCTTGGATGTTTTAGTCACGTTGAATTGGTCAGCAGGAAGTCTTACTAAAACCTTTACATTGCTCTTGGGTGATGCCCAGAAAATTCTGGTCAGACCTGGTCAAACCTTATCAGAAATTGCAGCGCAATTAGCGCCGCAAATGCAGGGTGCCACGCTAGATCAAACGATGATGGCTTTGTTTAAAGCCAATCCTGATGCATTTGCTAGCGGTAGCATTAATCGCCTAGAGGCTGGCGCTGAACTCAATCAACCCAATCAGGCTTTATTGCGCTCGATTAGTCCAGCAGAGGCTCAACAGTTTGTTGCCGAGTCTAATGCCCAGTGGTTATCCGAGCGAGATGCAAAGGGTGGGGCGCAAGGCTCAAGTACACAAAAGGATGCTGCGGATCTGCCGGCCAAGGATCGACTCAAAATTGGATCAAGTGCTGAAGGCAGTTCTGAAGAGCGTCGCTATACGGAAGATCTAGTTGCGCAAGAGAAAGTGCTGGAGCAGACAAAAGTACGCGTCGCCGAACTTGAAAAGAATATTGCTGATTTACAGCGTCTTCTTGATCAGGCTAAAGGCAAGTCATCCGCATCGACAAAAAATGATGGTTCTTTTGGTTTGGGTGGATTTGCGCCAGCGATCTTTGCTCTGGCATTAATGGGTCTTACGGGTCTACTGTTGTGGTTTTTGGCCAAGAATGCCCGCCGTTCTGAAGTGCCTAATTTTTCCGGAGAAATTCCTAAAGTTGCCCCAGCCACTAAGGAGCATCATCCAACTCATGGTGCAATGCCGGATCGTGCAAAAGCACTATTCGCAGGAATTGATCTGGATTTAACGCCTGTTAAAAAGCCTATCCTAACTCCAGTTGCTGAGGTTAATCCACTTGCTGATGCTCTTCGTGTGAAACTAAATCTAGCTCGGGCTTACATCACCATAGAAGATTTTTCAGCCGCTAAGAAGTCGCTTCAAGAAATTATCCATATTGGCAGTTCAATTGATCCAGCAATTACGATCGAAGCTCAGGGTTTATTGGCTGAGCTGTCGCGCAGAAATTCTTAAGCAGTACTATGCGCATTGCTCTAGGCCTTCAATATGATGGCAGCCCCTATTCAGGATGGCAGTCTCAAGTAAACCAGAGCACGATTCAAGATGAATTAGAAAAAGCAATTTCTGCATTTGTAGGCATTGATGCAGTGAAATCCAATCCTGTTCGCGTCATCACAGCCGGCAGGACGGATACGGGCGTTCACGCCCTAGGCCAGGTTGTTCACTTCGATGTTGAAGTTGAGCGAGAAAACTGGTCATGGGTCAGAGGTGTGAATACTTTCTTACCAGAATCGATAGTGGTTAATTGGGCTCAAGCTGTTCCTGAAGAATTTAGCGCTCGATACTCTGCTCATGAGCGAACTTATATCTACGCATTACATGCCGGGCCATGCCGCTCACCAATGGCAGCAGATCGCGCAGGTTATGTCATGCTTCCACCGGATCGCTGGTTTGATGTTGATGCAATGAGGGAGGCTGCCAAATGTTTGATTGGTGAGCATGATTTCACCTCATTCCGTTCATCTGAGTGCCAAAGCAAGACCCCAGTAAAAACGATGTATTCCATCGAGATTTTCTCGAGTGAACCTTGGTTGTATTTCAGGATCAAAGGCAATGCATTTTTGCACCACATGGTGCGCAATTTGGTGGGAAGTTTTATCCAAATTGGCGTTGGTAAGCAAAAGGCTGAGTGGATGGCTGAGGTCCTCACAGCAAAAGACCGTAGCATTGCAGCTCCTACGTTTTCGCCGGCTGGGCTCTATTTAGCTCAAATAGCCTATCCGGATGAGTTTCAGATCCCAAAACCTTGGCTTGAAAATTCCTGGTTACCTCCTTTTTTGACTTTGGATTAAGTCTAGGGTGCATTAATCTCGTCTATTAGCCCCTAGGGCAATGGCATAAATAGTTTTTTTTGAGATGATCATCATCTGCAAATTAAGAGGTATCTCATGTTCAAGGCCAAATCTAATCAAACACTAGGTAAATCTGTAGAGAGTTTTGAAACAATCATTGGCTCAAGCTTAAGGGTCGACGGCAACCTATTGCTGCGTAGTAGCGTTCGTATTGATGGGCTTGTGAATGGAAATATTCTGCAAGAAGATGGTTGTGAAGCAACCGTCGCTATTGCAAAAGGTGCAACTGTGACTGGGGATATTCGAGCCAAGCATGTGATTGTTTCTGGAAACCTTCAGGGTAATATTTTTTCTTCTGACCGTGTTGAGTTGCTAGACACCGCCTTTGTTAGTGGTGACATTACGTATGGCACTCTGGGTATGCAGGTTGGCGCAAAACTCGAAGGCAAGCTTAGACAGGCCGATAGTGAATCACCTTCACAAACTGCTGATGTTCTGATTGCTCAGGCGATGCAAAAAAGTAATGCCGCTTAACTCAGATGCAAATTTTTTGGGTCTCAGGTGCTGTTGGCAAGATACACCGCATTAATTTAACGCTAAAGCATCTTTTGTTGGGGGCTTGTTTTTTTGCATTATCGTTAATCTTATTGGGCGTTTTTTTGCAATACATGGGTTTTCAGATGGCTATTGAATACAACCCTCAGCTTGCCCGTAAGCTTGGAAATGTTCATACCGCAGTTGAGCTTGAAAACCTCAATAGCTTTTATCGCCAAAAGTTATTTGATATTGAAAAGCAAATTGCTCTTTACCAGCTTAAGGTGAATGACTTGCAAATCAGTAATCAAAAGTTATCAGTGCTTGCTACACCACCGATAATTCAAAAAGACAAACCTAAGACACCTTCGGTAGGTGGCCCATTTATAAGCCCAACTCGTTCTGATAAAAACCCCAGCCTCATGAATGCACTTCAAGATTCTCTGCAAGATATGAAGCGAAATAATGAGTACTTAAATAAATTATCTGAGCATTGGGTCAGTTACGTTTCTTGGCTTGAGGCTTCACCAACTGGCATGCCGCTTCAGGATCGCATTTCTATTTCTAGTGGCTACGGAAAAAGGCTGGACCCTTTTATAAATACTTGGAGCGAGCATTTGGGTGTTGATTTTCAGGCTCCTCTAGGAACGCCTATTGTGTCGGCCGGCGTTGGTAGGGTGTCAAAAGCATTTCGTGATCCAGTTTATGGCAATTTACTTGCGATCGACCACCGGGATGGTATTCAAACTAGATATGCACATGCTAGTGAACTACTCGTAGCTGAGGGTCAAGAAGTTCGGAGGGGCCAACTGGTTGCCCGTGTTGGGTCAACTGGTAGAGCTACGGGACCTCATCTTCATTACGAGGTACTAAAGGATGGCAGGTTAATTGACCCGGCTCAGATTCTGGTAGGTCAGTTCGTTGGCCAATAGGGGCAGAGAATCACCATACCCCTTATTATTAGGGCTATGGGCTTACTTACCAACTCTCCAGGCCGTACTAGGGTCAAAATCTGCGGTCTCAAGACGCCTGCGGATGTGGATGCCGCTGTTGCCGCTGGCGTTGACGCTGTTGGCTTCGTCTTTTATCCGCCAAGCCCAAGGGCTGTAACCCCCAATATTGCCGCCGCATTGATATCTAGACTCCCAGCTGGGGTTGATGCCGTCGGCTTGGTTGTAAACGCTACAGATGCTGAATTTGAGGCTATTAGGGCGGCAGCTTCCATTACCTTATGGCAGTTTCATGGGGATGAGTCTCCAGAAGAGTGTGAGCGCCTAGCAGCGGGGCAGCCATGGATGAAGGCTGCACGTGTTGGAGCCGGCTTCGCATTCGATGATTTTTCCCTACAATATAGGCAAGCAAACGCCTTTTTGCTCGATGCTCTCGTTGAGGGTTACGGTGGAGGGGGCGTTCCTTTTGATTGGTCAGGAATTCCACAAGCATGGATAAGCGCAAACGCGCCTCGGGTCGTTTTGAGTGGTGGATTGAACGTTCACAGCGTGGGCGAAGCTATTGCTCGTCTGCATCCTTGCGCGGTTGACGTCTCTAGCGGCGTTGAAATCAGCAAGGGTGTAAAAGATCACGTCTTAATGAAGCAGTTTATTGAGGCAGTGCGAGCCGCAGACGCAAGCACATCAACCTAATTATTTGCTGTAACTAATCAAAAGAGGTATTTATGTACGATAAGCCAGATGCACGAGGGCACTTCGGTCCTTACGGTGGCGTATTTGTTTCTGAGACACTCATGTTCGCTTTGGATGAACTCAAAGCGGCTTATGCAAAATACCAACACGATCCAGAATTCTTAGAAGAGTTTCATTACGAGCTCAAACATTTTGTAGGTCGTCCATCACCCGTGTATCACGCCAAGCGTTGGAGTGAGATGTTGGGTGGTGCGCAAATCTATCTCAAGCGCGAAGATTTAAATCACACAGGCGCACACAAAATTAATAACGTCATTGGTCAAGCGATGCTGGCCAAGCGTATGGGTAAGCCGCGCATCATTGCTGAAACGGGAGCAGGGCAGCATGGCGTAGCTACTGCAACTATTTGTGCACGCTTCGGTTTGGATTGCACTGTGTATCAAGGATCTGTCGACGTTGCGCGTCAAGCTCAAAACGTATTTCGTATGAAATTGCTTGGCGCAAAAGTAGTGCCTGTTGAATCGGGAACGAAAACTCTCAAAGATGCACTCAATGAGGCAATGCGAGATTGGGTTACCAATGTGGAAGATACTTTCTACATCATTGGTACTGTGGCAGGTCCTCACCCATATCCGATGATGGTCCGAGATTTTCAGAGTGTGATCGGCGAGGAGTGCAAAGTACAGATGCCTGAAATGACTGGGCGTCAGCCTGACTATGTCATGGCATGTGTTGGCGGTGGCTCTAATGCGATGGGTATTTTCTATCCTTACATCGATTATCCAGAAGTGAAATTGGTTGGTGTTGAAGCGGCAGGCCATGGCTTAAATAGTGGTCTTCACTCCGCAGCACTTTGTGTTGGTAAGCCAGGCGTATTGCACGGCAACCGTACCTATTTATTGCAAGATGAGAATGGTCAGATTTCTGAAACGCATTCTGTTTCTGCTGGTATGGATTATCCTGGCGTTGGTCCTGAGCATGCTTGGTTAAAAGATTCGGGTCGTGCTGACTATGTAGCGGTCACGGATGAAGAGGCACTTAAGGCATTCCATGATTGCTGCCGTATTGAGGGCATCATTCCTGCTTTAGAGTCTTCACATGCAATTGCATATGCGTGCAAATTAGCGCCGACACTTTCTAAAGATAAAACCATCTTGGTAAACCTATCTGGTCGTGGCGATAAAGATATGCATACCGTCGCACAAGCTACCGGCTCCGAAGGTTAATTCGAAGTCACTCACGAACTCACATAAAAATAATAATTACGAATTGCCATGTCAAAAATTACTGCACTCTTTAATGAACTAAAAGCTTCTGGCAAAAAGGGACTCATTCCTTTTATTACTACTGGTGACCCCGATCCAAAACTCACTGTTGAGTTAATGCATGCATTGGTTCGCGGTGGCGCAAACGTCATTGAGCTCGGTGTTCCTTTTTCCGATCCGATGGCGGATGGTCCGGTGATTCAGCGGTCATCTGAGAGGGCGCTGACACAAGGCGTTACTTTGCATGGCTGCTTAGATATGGTGAAAGAATTTCGTAAAACTGATGCAGATACGCCCGTTGTGTTGATGGGCTATGCCAACCCTGTGGAACAAATGGGGGCAGAGCGCTTTGCAACTGAAGCCAAGGCCGCTGGTGTTGATGGCGTGCTTGTCGTGGATTACCCGCCGGAGGAGTGCGAGGACTTTGCTGCTCGCATGAAGATTGCTGGTGTTGACCCAATTTTCCTATTGGCACCCACTTCATCACCAGAACGCATAAAGGATGCGGCCAAAATAGCTTCTGGTTATATCTATTACGTGTCCATGCGTGGTGTAACTGGAGCATCTCACCTCAATACCCAGGATGTAGCCAGCATCATTCCTAAGATCCGCGAAGCCACCGCAATCCCGATTGCGGTCGGTTTTGGCATTAATGATGCTGAAAGTGCCCGTGCGGTATCAAAAACAGCGGATGCGGTGGTTATTGGTAGTCGAATTATTCGACTTTTGGAGGATTCTGCCCCCGGCCAGGCGGTACAATCACTTGAAACCTTCATACGTGAAATTCGCGTCGCTTTAGATAGTTAATGCACTGGATAGTTAAAAACTGATGAGCTGGATCGATAAATTACTGCCCCCACAAATCCAACATACGGATCCTGCCAACCGCAAATCTGTTCCTGAAGGACTTTGGGTCAAGTGCCCAAGCTGTGAAACAGTTCTTTACAGCACAGATATTGAAGCCAATTTATCGGTTTGCCCTAAATGCAGTCACCATATGCGCATCGGCGCACGTTTGCGTTTGGATAGCTTGTTGGATGAAAAAGGTCGCTACGAGATTGGCGCTGATATCTACCCAACCGACCCTCTCAAATTTAAAGATTCCAAGAAATATCCAGACCGCATTAAAGAGGCGAATGATGCCTCTGGTGAGTCTGAGGCCTTAATCGTTCTTGGTGGCAAGATCGAAAGCATTCCTGTTGTGGCTGCCTGTTTCGAGTTTCAATATATGGGCGGCTCGATGGGTTCAGTAGTTGGTGAGCGTTTTGCACGTGGCGTCCAAGAGGCTATTGCCAAGAAGTGCGCTTTTATTTGTATCACTGCAACTGGTGGTGCTCGTATGCAAGAAAGCTTGCTCTCCTTATTTCAGATGGCTAAGACGAACTCGATGTTGACCTTGCTGTCTAAAAAAGGTTTGCCATATATCAGCGTCTTAACCGATCCAACGATGGGTGGAATTTCTGCCAGCTTCGCCTTTATGGGTGACGTGGTAATGGCTGAGCCAAAAGCTTTGATTGGTTTCGCTGGACCGCGCGTGATTGAGCAAACTGTTCGTGAAAAGTTGCCAGAAGGTTTTCAGCGTTCAGAATTTCTGATGCAAAAGGGTGGCATTGATATGATCGTTGATCGTCGCCAGATGCGCGGTGAAATTGCCCGACTGTTGGCTTTACTCCAGCAGCTTCCTGAGCCTGCGATTGCGGGTAGCGCGGCTGTATAAAGCGCTTGAGTTCCGCACACCAAACTCCCATTCTTTTCTCTAGCCTAGCGGCTTGGCTTAGTCACCTCGAGACGGCTCACCCTGTCGGTATTGACATGGGCCTTGACCGAATTAATCGCGTTAAAGCAGCTTTAGGGCTTCATTTCGAATGCCCTGTTATTACAGTGGCTGGCACCAACGGCAAGGGTTCAACCTGCGCCTATCTCGAAAGTATTTTGTTGGCATCTGGCTATAAAGTGGGTTGTCATATGTCCCCACACTTACTCAACTTTAACGAGCGCGCTCGAGTAAATGGTGAAGAGGTCAAAGATGATCTCTTGTTAGAACATTTTTCCGCCGTTGAAAAGGCTCGAGCCAGTCTAGTAGATGCGCCAACCCTAACGTATTTTGAATTCACCACCTTGGCAATCATGCATTTATTTTCCAAAGCGAATTTAGATGCTGTAGTGCTTGAGGTTGGTATGGGTGGACGCCTCGATGCTGTCAATATTATTGATGCAGATTGCGCCATAGTTACCAGTATTGATATTGACCATGCTGATTTTCTCGGCGGTACTCGCGAAGCTATTGGACGAGAAAAGGCGGGGATTTTTCGTGCTGGTGCTATTGCGGTTTGCGGCGATCCTGTGCCCCCACAATCTCTCATTGATTATGCTGAAGAGCTGGGCTGTGATTTATGGCTGCAAGGCCGTGACTATAACTTTCAGGGTGATAAGCAGCAGTGGGGTTGGGCGGGGCGTCAAAAACGCTTTAGCGGCCTTGGCTATCCCGCTTTACGTGGCGCCAACCAAATTCTGAATGCCTCTGCCGTGATTGCAGCTCTCATGGCATTGCATCAGCGCCTACCAGTTAGCGCCCAAGATATTCGTAATGGATTCGCATTGGTGGAGTTACCTGGCCGCTTTCAGGTGCTTCCTGGTCAGCCTACTGTCGTCCTGGATGTTGCGCATAACCCCCATGCCGCAGCTACTTTAGGGCAGGGCCTCGAAAAAATGGGCTATCACCCCTATACCTATGCCATTTTTGGGGCAATGGCGGACAAGGATATAGCTGGAGTTATTAAGCCATTATTGGATAGCGTTGATTTTTGGTTTTGTACTGATTTACCGACTCCGCGGGCTGCTACTGCGACAGCCTTGTCTGAGAGACTGGTAGAGCTGGGCGTAGCCGTTAAAAATGGCGAAGATGGCGGTATTGAATGCTTCCCAGATCCTGCTGCAGCGTATCAAAAAGCTCTTTCTAAGGCTGGTGAGGGTGATAGAATTGTTATCTTCGGATCCTTCTATACCGTTGCCGGCGTAATGGCATATCGAAACAACCAGGCGCATTGATCCATGATTCGTTTACCGAAGCTTTTTAAGCGAAACTCTGAGACTGAAGACCTTGACCGAGGTTCAGTGAGGGGTCGTCGTACCGTCAATAAATTAGCCCCCCGCAGTTTTCAGCGTGCTCAAGAGAGTGAAGAGCTTGCTCTAACCGAAGATCCTGAGCAGCAACGTGCTCGTCATCGTTTGATTGGTGCGGCTGTATTGGTTTTAATCGCGGTAGTGGGCTTACCCCGCATCTTGGATAACAAGCCAAAGTCTGTAAATAACGATATTGCTGTGAACATCGTTACCAGCCTTCCAGTACCTAACGCAGCAATGCCTGCGAATGATGAAAAAGCAAAAGCTGCAGCAGTAGTTGAAACACCTGCTAAAGAAAAAGAAGTTGTAGTAGCACCAACGCCTGAAGCAAAACCTGAAGTCAAGGCCGACGCTAAATCAACGCCTGCAGCTCCTAAACCCAACTCTATTGGATTAGCTGCTGGTGAAGAAGTGGTTGCTGCACCAAATACGACTACTAAAGCAAAGGCTGAAGAGCTTCCAAAAAAAGTAGGTTCCGGTAAGTACGTTATTCAGATTGGCGCCTTCGCTTCCGAAGATCGCGCCAAAGGCTGGATTACGAAGATGAAAGATCAAAAGATTCCTAACTACGTTCTCAATAAAACGGGTACCGATGGTACGAAGCTTTATGTGTTGAGAGCTGGCCCATTTACCGATAAGGATGCGGCTGAAGCTGCTGAGAAAAAAGTCAAAGCCATGGGTCTATCTCCAAGGCTTGTTGAGGTTGGTGCCCCTTAATGGAATATTTATCCACCTTGAAGTTAACTACGGTGGATTACTTCACCCTAGTAGTGTTGTTGGTTTCTGCTTTGGTGGGCATTTCTCGAGGCCTGTTTAAAGAAGTCCTGGCACTTGCCTCTTGGTTTGTTGCCTCCTGGGTTGCTTATCACTACACCAACTATCTTTCCGTTGAATGGTTATCTACCTTTCATATGGATGAGTTGCTAAGTTTGGGTGTGAGCTTCTTAATTCTATTTATTTTGACTTTGATTGTTTGTGGCCTGGTTGGAAACGTGATTCAAAAGATCATCTTGTCTGCTGGGCTCAGCATGACAGATCGTTTTTTGGGCCTTATTTTTGGTTTGGCGCGTGGCGGCTTAGTGGTGGTTGTGATGGCCACATTAGCAGCTTTGACGCCAATCCCTCAAAGCGTGGCTTGGCAAAAAGCGATTACTCGTCCAGCTATAGACATGGCAACCGGTTTAATTAAAAATTGGCTACCAGCCGATTGGGCAAAACAATTGGGTGATGCAATGCCCAAAATTACACCCACCGTTACACCTTCATTAACAATAGGGATCTAGGCTTATGTGCGGCGTCGTTGGAACAGTTTCCCACTCCCCAGTTAATCAACTGATATATGACGCATTGTTGCTCTTGCAACATCGCGGTCAAGATGCTGCCGGCATGGCAACGATGAATGGCAACTCATTCACGATGCATAAGGCTAACGGCTTAGTGCGAGATGTATTTAGAACTCGCAATATGCGCAGTTTGTTAGGTAATGCTGGCATTGGCCAGGTACGTTACCCAACCGCTGGCTCTGCTAGCAGCGAAGAAGAGGCGCAACCGTTTTACGTTAGCGCGCCATACGGAATTATCTTGGCGCACAACGGCAACCTTACTAATGCAGCTAGCCTGCGTGTCGAGATGGCCTATCGCGACCGTCGCCATATCAATACCAGCTCAGATACAGAAGTTTTATTAAACGTACTAGCTGACGAACTTCAAAAAGAAACCAATAGTGCGGCACTTGATGAAAGCGCCATGTTTAATGCCGTTACTCAAGTAACTAAACGCGTTAAAGGTTCTTATGCTGTTGTGTCTTTGATAGCAGGTTATGGCTTACTGGCATTCCGCGATCCGTTTGGCATTCGTCCTTTATGTATCGGACGTATTGATACGCCTAAGGGTCCAGAGTGGATGATTGCCTCTGAGTCAGTTGCCCTTGATGGTCTTGGCTTTACCTTTGTGCGAGACGTCAATCCGGGTGAGGCAATTTATATCGATTTAGATGGTAATTTTTACTCGCGCCAATGCGTTGCTGATGCAGTACTGACACCTTGCATTTTTGAGTACGTTTACATGGCTCGCCCTGATTCGACGATTGATGGCGTTACTGTTTACAACGTGCGTATGCGCATGGGTGATTACCTTGCTGAGAAAATTCGTAAAGAAACGATTCCGGGCGAGATTGATGTCGTGATGCCGATTCCGGACTCCAGTCGTCCAGCGGCTATGCAGGTTGCCAAGCGTTTAGGTGTTGATTACCGCGAAGGCTTCTTCAAGAATCGCTATATCGGTAGAACCTTCATCATGCCAGGTCAGGCTGTACGTAAAAAGTCAGTACGTCAAAAACTGAATGCCATGCGTATCGAGTTCAAAGACAAGACGGTATTGATTGTGGATGACTCCATCGTTCGTGGCACAACTTCTTTTGAGATTGTGCAGATGGCGCGTGAGTCTGGCGCTAAGAAAGTGATTTTTGCTTCTGCAGCGCCTCCAGTACGCTTTCCGAATGTCTACGGTATTGATATGCCAACTCGTAGCGAGTTGGTAGCCTATGGGCGTACTGATGAAGAGATCAATAAGATGATCGGTGCCGATCAGTTGATCTACCAAAGCGTTGAAGATATGAAGCAGGCTGTGAAGGACATTAATCCCAATATCCAACACTTTGAAGCCTCGTGTTTCGATGGTCATTACATCACTGGTGATATCAATGACTCTTACTTGGATGCTTTAGAGGCGGCTCGCAATACCTCTGAGGCTAAGGCTGATCGTCAACGTGACTCCAGCGACTTTGCACGCTCCCAACTGCATTTGCATTTGGCTACAGAAGACTAAAAACAACGATCGAGTTCCTCAGGCATGCGTGTCTGAGGCAATTCTGTAATTCGGTGTCAAAATAGCGGTATGAAGAGTAAAACTACCCGCAAAAAACCTGATTTCTCAAAACTTGCGCTTGAAACCCTAGCGGTACGCGCTGGCACTCGTCGCACCGCTGAATATCAAGAGCATTCAGAGGTGATGTTCCTGACTTCTAGCTTTTGCTTCGATAGCGCTGAATTGGCTGCCGATGGTTTTGCTCATGCAGATCAAGGCTTTATTTATTCTCGCTTCACCAATCCCACAGTCAGCATGTTTCAGGATCGTCTCGCTGCCTTAGAGGGCGGTGAAGCCTGTATCGCAACTTCCTCGGGAATGGCTGCGATTTTGACAATGGCAATGTCTCATCTGCAGGCGGGCGACCATGTGGTCTGCTCTCGCTCTGTATTTGGTGCCACCATCCAATTGTTTAGCAATATTTTGGGGCGCTTTGGCATCACCACTACTTATGTAGACTTGGCTGATACCAAGGCTTGGCAGAATGCCGTCCAAGAAAATACCAAGTTGTTTTATCTGGAAACGCCTTCCAATCCATTAACTGAAATTGCAGACATCAAAGCTATTTCTAAGATCGCAAAGAAAGCGAAGGCTCTGTTTGCGGTCGACAACTGCTTCTGCACACCAGCTTTACAGAGGCCTCTAGCATTAGGCGCTGATGTAGTCATTCATTCGGCAACCAAGTATTTGGATGGCCAGGGCAGAGTGGTTGGCGGCGCTATTGTGGGTAGCAATGATTTCATCATGGGCAAAGTATTTCCCTACGTAAGAACAGCCGGACCAACACTTTCAGCATTTAATGCTTGGGTATTCTTAAAAGGTTTAGAGACTCTTGAGTTGCGCATGAAGCAGCAGAGTCAGAACGCATTAGAAATCGCTCAATGGTTAGAAAAGCAGCCAGGGGTAGAGCGTGTCTATCATCCTGGCCTGAAGTCACATCCTCAGCATGCTTTAGCTAAGCGCCAGCAAAAATCAGGTGGCGCCATCTTGTCTTTCACTTTAAAGGGTGGCAAGAAGGCTGCATTCAAACTCATCAATCAAACCAAGCTTTGCTCAATCACCGCAAATTTGGGCGACACTCGCACAACAATTACACATCCTGCAACTACGACTCACTGCCGCGTAACTCCTGAAGCTCGTAAAGCTGCCGGCATTACCGATGGCCTTGTTCGTATCGCGGTTGGACTTGAAAATGTGCTTGATTTAAAGAATGACCTCGTTGGCGGTCTGAAGAAGTAGTTTCATGAACGCTAATTGAAGGTCGGAGCCTAAATGAGTTTTAGCGATGCTACCCAGTTCTGGAATGAGCGTTTTGATAACGAGGAGTTTATCTTTGGTAAAGAGCCAAATGAATACCTCGTCCAGAAAACTGCTCAATATCTAAAGCCCAATAATTCTGTTCTCTGCATTGCCGATGGAGAAGGGCGCAATGGCGTTTGGCTTGCAAAGCAGGGAATGCGTGTCACCGGCTTTGATGTTTCTGATATCGCCCTTGCCAAGGCTAAGCAATTTGCCACTGACAATCAAGTTAGCATCCAATATAGCCTCTGCGATACCGATAGTTTTGATTGGCAGGCAAATGCCTATGATGCGGTTATTGGCATCTTCATCCAGTTTGCTGATCCCGAAATGCGAGCCAGGATTTTTAAGCAAGTACATCAGACTTTGAAACCCGGCGGCCTATTTATTCTTCAAGGCTATACGCCAAAGCAGTTGGAGTACAAGACGGGTGGCCCATCCCTAATTGAGCACTTGTATACAGAAGAAATGATTCGAGAGCTTAGTCAGGGATTTGAAATCCTCGAGCTCGAGTGCTACGAAAAAGAGTTGTCTGAAGGCGCTAGACATACCGGCATGTCAGCCCTACTCGGTATGGTTGCCAAAAAGAGCGCATGAAGACCATCGAAATTAAGAGCGCTTGGCAAGGTAATAGCGACTGCAATTCTTGCTCGATACGTAGCTCGGTACTATTTGCTGAGCTCAATGAGGAAGACTTTTCTAAGATCCATGAGCCGATTGATGATCTGAGGTTTGAGGCTAACTCCGGAATTTATACGCAAGGTGATGCGGCTGAATATGTTTATACCCTCAGGGATGGTTATATCAAATTACTTCACATTAATTCCGATGGCTCCGGAAGAATTGTCCGTCTCGTAGTTCCTGGTGACTTATTTGGCATGGAAGCATTGCTAGGCGACACCTATACCCATTCAGCTGCCGCACTTTCAAATATTCATTTATGCCGCATTCCCAAGAGAATTATTTCATCCTTAGGTGAAGAGTCACCGCGTTTGCATCGCCAGATTGTTAAGAAATGGGGTGAAGCTCTTGCTCAATCGGAGTCTTGGTTTTCTGAAATCAATACCGGTCGAATAGAAGTCCGTTTAGCGCGTTTCTTTTTAAGGGTTGCAAAGATTTCTGGCGACATGGCTATTGCACCCCTATTTAAGCGTGAAGATATGGGTCTCATGATGGATGTGAAATTTGAGACTATTAGCAGGGCTCTAGCCTCTATGGCTGACCAGGGAATCATTTCAAACGTCTCTCGTTTGAGCATTCAAATACCAAGTATTGAGAAGTTAAAAGCGTTCTCACAAGCTAGCGCATAAACTGCTAGGCGATAAAAAAGCTGCCGAAGCAGCTTTTTTATACAGAAGCTAATTTGGCATTAAGCCTTTTTAGCATAAGCAGAGCACCAGCCTTTACCAGCAACTTTCTTAGTGCCAAACAAAGAGCAGCCGCCAGTCGCGTCGCCTACTTTACCTTGGAATAAAGCGCAGTTGTCACACTCTTGGCCGGCAGCGTATTTTGCATACTTTGCTTTATCAACTGATGTTGCTACAGCCTTGTAACCCAACGCAGCAGCTTGTGGATCAGTTTCAGAAACCATTGCTTGAGCTTGAACTTTTCCGTTCAAAGCCAAGGTGCAAGCACCAGCAGCGGACAAAATCATAAATTGGCGACGACTATTTTTCATGTGGATTCCATTATTTAGGTCAATAAAAGGGTTTATTACTAGCTATTGGGATATTAAAGGGGATAACACCAACAACAATAGGGGTTTCTCAGGATTAAGTTTGGCAACACTTGGCCTCACACTGTGAAATTATGCGTTAATGCGTATATAAGCATTTAAATAGCCATTTTATTGGCAGATAAATAATAAGAGGGGTTTTATGAAAAAGTTTTTATCAATTGGTCTGCTGCTTGCATCCAGCATGGTTTCTGCCCAGTCGGCCGCACCTGCCAATCCTGAGTTGCTCCAAATTATCGATAAATCCACCAAATTTGTTGTAAACACTCCTAAGGGCCCTGTGGAAATTACTCGCGTAATGACCCCATGCGCTAAGAATAAGGGCTGGTTGCAGCCGCTAATCCCAATTAAGGGGGTTGTTCCTGTTGATGAGATTGATGTTTTAAATGCGCTCAATGACAAGGACTCCATTGTTGTAGATATGCGGGTTGTTGATGATCGCGTAAAAGGTACTATTCCAGGTTCTGTCGGCATTCCCTATACGGAAGTAGCTATGCGTATGGATGAGTTAGGCTGCAAAAAGCCAGTTGCTGGTTCAACCAAATGGGATTGCTCTAAAGCTAAGAAGATTTACGCTTTCTGTAATGGTCCGGTGTGTCCGCAGAGTCCAATGGCGATGGCTGCCATGACTCGCGATGGCTTTCCAGCTACAAAGATTTATTACTACCGTGGTGGCATGCTTGATTGGGATGCTTTGGGTTTGACTACGGTTAAAGGTGAGTTCTAAGGCTTTCCATTAATCTTCGTTTCTTATGGGGCTTTATGGCCCCATTTTTTTTTGTACCTCAAATTCACTGCAATTCACTGCAATTCATACTTGACTCTTTCTTTTCTCGGTAATAATATATAATTAAATATATTATTAATACCTTAATTGAGGTCATTTGAAGATGAGTGAAAAAAATCAGAATTGTCCAGCGCCGTACTGGAATCCGCTTATTGCAGGGATTCTGCTTGGTATTGTGCTTCTAGCAACATTTGTTGTCACTGGTCATGGTTTGGGTGCCACAGGATTCATAACTCGCCTAACAGCCTGGTTTGGAATGTATCTAATGCCCGCCGCAACAAATGCTAATGAGTATTTGGGTGGAATGGTTGAAGAGGGCAGGCCTCTGGATGCTTGGATTAGTTGGCAAGTTGTAGGCGTTGCCCTTGGCGCCTTACTATCAGCCTTTTTTGCCGGAAGAATCGCGGTGAAGTTTGACGGCAAGCGCTATTTAGGTGGTTCTAGTCGACCATTTACGGCTTTATTTGGTGGATTATTGGCGGGCTTTGGCGCACGTATTGCTGCTGGCTGTACAAGCGGCCTGGGTCTATCAGGAGCAGCGGTGCTTAGCCTTGCTGGGTTTACCTTTCTGGGTACATTCTTTGCTGTTGGCCTCTTGGCTAGCCGCTTTATGAAAGAGGAGAAATAAGATGGGAACAATTCTTTCTGGACTATTACTTGGTGGAGCTTTTGGCTTTGTGCTTGAGCGCGCCGGCTTTGGTAATCCCAATAAATTAACAGGCCAGTTTCGCCTAACAGACTGGTCTGTATTTAAAGTCATGTTTACTGCAATCGTATTTGCAGCTGTTGGACTGTTGATATTGGAAAAGGTTGGCGTTGTAGATAGTGGCAGCCTCTTTGTTCCGCCATCATTTTTAGGTGCCGCTGCCTTAGGTGGTGCATTTGTTGGGGCTGGTTTTGCTATCGGTGGCTATTGCCCTGGAACTTCAGTGGTTGGACTCATGTCTGGTCGCATTGATGCTGGAATCTTTTTAATCGGATTGCTGCTTGGAACAAGCATATTTGCCGGCATATACCCAAGTATTGAGTCCCTCACCACACTTGGTGAAATTGCCAATGCCGATTCATTGCCAGAGCTCTTGAGTGTTTCTAGCCTATCCATTGATGTCGCAATGGTGATTGCGGCGGTTGGTGTATTTGCATTGGGATCTTGGATGGAAAAGAAATCACGTGGCCCTGTTAGCTCGCAAGAAATTTAATACTTTAAAAGGAAAAAATAATGTCTAAAAAATCAACTGTAGTTGCATTAGCTTTAGCATTGGCAGGACTGGCATCAGCTCCGATGGCAAATGCAGCGGATGCTCCAGCAACACCGGCTGGCGCCGAGCAAAAAAATCCTTGCGGTCCAAAGAAGGATGCATCCAACCCATGTGGCCCAGCTAAGAAGAAGGCGGCTAATCCCTGTGGACCAGCAAACCCCTGTGGACCGAAAAAGCGTAAATCAGCTGACTAATTCATAAACGTGTTGATCCAATCCACTCTCTGTATGGCTGCTCAAGAAATTGCAAGCATCCAAACACGATACGCAAGAAAGGGTGTAACCCTTAGCGAGGTAGCGCTTTGTGGCGCCAAGGAGTTTATTGAGTGGAATCATTACCCAGCAAATGACTTAGTGGACGAAGTCAGCGGTTATGAGTTTTATTACCACGCACATTCTTCGGATGAGATGGTTGATGATGAGCATGGCCATTTCCACTTATTTAAGAGATTTGGGCATGATTTCCATCACCTCATTGGGATTGCGTTAAATCAGCAAGGTTTGCCTGTTCGACTATTCACTACCAATCAATGGGTTACTGGTGAAAAGTTTGTATCAGCAAAATCGGTAGTCGCTGAGCTACGTAATTTTGATATGGTAATAAAAGGCAGAATGGGGCCAATCGCACGCTGGATTAGCGCATTAACAAAACTATATTTTATCGACATGGAAAAGCTGATCCTGAGCCGAGACCAAAAAATTCGCGAGCTCAAGATCGAGCTTGGAGATTTGGAGAGTGCATTGGATTCGAAGAGTCATCATGTTTTAACGGAAAGCAAGATTGATTTATTGGATCAGCTTTCGCAGCATTTATTACCTGAAAATTAACCTAGGAGTTCAAATGAAAAAGATGCAAGTAGGGCTGGCTTTAGCCATCGCAAGCTTTATCGGAATTGTTCAGGCTGTGACATTGCCTGGTCCAGTAGTCAGCGCAGAGTGGTTGGCGGCCAACCAATCAGAGGTTCAAGTACTTGAAGTTCGCGGTGATGTTGCTAGCTACACGCGTGCCCCTGAATTTGAAGTCGATAAAAAGACGGGTAAGAAATTTTTGGTTGAGGTAGGCGGGCATATTCAGGACTCAACATTATTGGATTTCAAAAGAGTTAGGACTGACAGAATGATTGATGGGAAGAAGATTAAATATCTCATTCCTGAAAAGGCAGACTTTGAAAAGATCATTCAGTCTGTAGGAGTCAATTCTGATAAGCCGATTATTTTGGTGCCCGTTGGTCTTGATATTTCAGATATTGATGAAGCCTTACGTGCTTATTGGCAATTTAAGGTTTACGGCGAAGACAATATTGCTGTATTGGATGGCGGTATGGCTGGCTGGCTATCTGAAGGCCGTGATTATTCTGTTGCGTCATCTGTTAAATCGAATGGAACTTGGCTCGGCAAAGCTGAGCGTAAAGAATTAATTGCCAATTCGGAGCAGGTAGCCCTTGCCTCAAAAACAGGTAAATCTACCTTGATTGATGCTCGTCAGCCTGTTCAGTTTTTTGGTCTTAGCAAGCGTGACTATGTAGGGGCTTATGGGCATATCGCTGGAGCGAAAGAACTGGCGCCTGAGTTATTGGCAAAGCCAGCAAAAGGAGCATTGTATTTCTGGGATAAGAATACCTATAACTCCTTATTTACTGCTAACGGCATTAACCCTAAGGCACCTGCAATTAGCTATTGCAATAGTGGTCACTTAGCTGCTGGCGGTTGGTTTGTGATGTCTGAGTTGATTGGTAATAAATCTACCAAACTCTATGATGGGTCTTTATACCTTTGGACTTTAGAAGGCCGTCCATTGGTAGGTGTATCTCTGAACTAATCTGTACTTAATTTTAAAAAGGATGTTGATATGAAATGCAATGTTGGCGGAATTGACCGCATGTTACGTATTATTGTTGGATTGGTGTTAATTGGTTTGGCTATTACAGGATCGACTGGTGCTTGGGCTTGGATTGGTATTGTTCCTTTGGCAACAGGACTGTTTAGATTCTGCCCAGCCTACCCATTGTTAGGAATTAATACTAGTGGGAGCGGTTCTTGTGGTGGAGGCGGTTGCTCTAAGTAATTCCGCCTATATCGATGCGCTTGCTTGGATGAGAGTCTTGTAAGCGCATTTTTTGCATCAGAGTTCTACTGATCAACAAAGCGACGTGGGTCATTAATGGGTCGCAATGGCATGATATGAATTTGATTTCCATCTAGCTCGAGATGCATTAGCGCTCCAGTCTGCATCTGTAATCTGTTGACTTCAGCTGCAGACGCCTCCCATTCAACTGTATTTTCGCTATCTTGAATTCGCAATTGAATGACTGCTATCTGGCCAAGCGCGCTCATCTTCTCAACCAGTGCAGGCACGCTAGTCTGAGTCGGTTTGTTATGAACGCTTAAGCCACTCTGAGGAATGACCCAGGCAACACGTGCTTTGGGAGGAATCTTTCCTTTATCTGCAACACTAAAAACTGTGTTGCACCCATCCCAACTCAAGCTACCAGAGTCAAATACGCCTTGAAACATATTGCTAATACCAACTAATTCCGCAACTCGGGAATTCCTTGGTCTTTCAAATAAAACTCTTGGGGCAGCAGTTTGCAAACTAATGCCCTGATCTATGACGGTAATCCGGTCAGCCAATAAATCAGCCTCACGTAAGTCATGCGTCACCAAGATCATGGGAATATTTAAGTCTGTACGAAGCTGTGCCAAGGTCTTATATAAGCCTTGACGTGTTGGAGCGTCGATTGCTGAAAATGGCTCATCCAATAGCAAGACTTTGGGTTGTCTAGCCAGGGCTCTGGCGAGGGCAACACGTTGCTGCTGTCCACCAGATAGTTGGTGTGGCAATCTATCTGCAAGATCAGCTATACCCATGCGATCCAATAGATCCAGGCTAACTTTCTTACGTTCAGATGTATTGAGACCGGAATTTTGCAAGGGAATTGTCACATTGCCCAGTGCATTGAGATGCGGAAAGAGCGCGTACTGCTGGAATAAGAATCCACATGAGCGTTCTGCAGGTGAAAGCTGCCGGACTTTACCACCTAGATCATCGGTTTCAAACCAGACCTCGCCATTACATTCAATTTTTCCTCTAGATGGCGCGTTTAGGCCGGCAATGGTTCTAAGAGCTGTAGTTTTACCGCTCCCGGAGGGGCCGACCAAAGCGTGTAAGTCTCCCGGTGCGCATTCCAAGCTGATTTGCAGTGGGCTAGGAGTGTTTTGACTAATCTTTACCTTTAGCATTAGCTGATACCTCTACGACGATTTGGGTTGCGACCAAATATTCCGTACGAGAGTGCTATGCACACTAAAGATGATCCCAAGAGCACAAGCGCCAAAGAGCCTGCACCCGAGGCGTCAAAACTCTGTACCTTGTCATAAATTGCAATGGAGGCAGTTTTTGTTTCCCCTGGAATTGCGCCGCCAACCATGAGGACAACGCCGAACTCGCCAAGAGTATGAGCGAAGGTAAGGGCGGCGGCACCAGTAATGCCTCGCCAGGATAGTGGCAGCTCAATCAAGCGAAAGATTTGCCAGTTGCTTAGACCGCTCACTTGGGCAGCCTCACGAATTTCAGGATTGATGGCCTCAAATGCTCTTTGAATAGGTTGAATGGCAAATGGGATATTCACAATCAGCGAGGCAAGAAGGATGCCTGTGAATGAAAACACAAGGGGAATACCGAAAATACTGGTATTTCCGAATGAAACCAGGAAGTAGTAGCCCAAAACAGTAGGTGGAAGCACCAAAGGAAGGGCTAGAACGGCTTCAAGCCATGGACGGCTTTTATTGAGCTTGGTTAGCTTATGAGCAACCCAAACCCCAAATGGGAGCATCAAAGCCATGGTCCAAAAAGCGAGCTTTAAGGACAGCAGAATTGCATCAATATCCATTTTTTGATTGTATTGCCTTTGTGGACTAGGGTATCCCACTATATAAGTGTTTTAGTCTTGGGTGTCCAATATATGCACGTATACGCATATATTAATACCAGTGAATATCAAAGCAAAAGTCAAAAAAGCCACCAAAGATCTTTCTCCTAAAGCGATGGAAAAGGTTTTCGCGCGCGTAGCAGATTATTTCAGCGTACTTTCCGAGCCATCACGCCTGCGCATCATGTATGCCGTGTGTAGCGGCGAGAAGTCTGTATCTGAAGTTATTGAGTTGTGCGGCTCCAGTCAGGCTAACGTTTCACGCCATCTTGCCGCTCTCCACAAGGCGGGAATATTGCTGAGACGCAAAGAGGGCACGACTGTCTTTTACTCAATTGCTGACAACGCTACTGTAGAGATGTGTCAAACGGTGTGCGCGAAGATTGCTGAAAGTTTGCATTAATTTTTTAAGTATCTATTCATCAAAGTAGAGATCACATGACCAAAAAACAAATAGAGATTAGTGCGCAGGATATTGGTGCTATCGAAAAGCCGGCTAACCAGGCGCGCCTTGTTAAGGCGCCTGAGCATTTTATCTCCCAAGAGCTTATCGCCGATATCAATGCCAATGGTTTAGATGAGAATCGTCGCGGCTTTTTGCGCAAGGGCTTTATGTCTGCTCTAGGCGGTGCGGCGGCTGGCTTAACAGCACCACTGGCTATGGCTGCAGGCGAGGGTGATCCTGCGATCCTTGAGAAGCAAGAATGGCAAACCACTCTTGGTAAGAATGTGGCAACAATGCCTTATGGCGTGCCATCTATTTATGAGTCCAACTTGATTCGTCGTGAGTCTCCAGGTTTAACACGAGTTTCAGCGGCCTCGGTTGCCTTCACTCCATTGCAAGGTTTATTCGGAACCATTACTCCAAATGGATTGCATTTTGAGCGTCATCACCAGGGTTGGTACAACATTAACCCTGAAACCCATCGCTTGATGGTCAATGGTTTGGTGAAAAACCCACGTGTTTTCACGATGAACGATTTAATGCGCTTGCCATCTGTTTCTCGTACCCACTTTATTGAGTGTGGCGCCAATACTGGTCTTGAGTGGGGCAACGTAGCCGTACCTACTGTTCAGTACACACACGGAATGCTTTCTTGCTGTGAGTTCACCGGTGTTCCATTAAAGGTCTTGCTCGAAGAGTGTGGTGCTGATCTCAAAAAAGGCAAGTTCATGCTTGCCGAAGGTGGCGATGGCTCAGGTATGACTCGTACCATCAATCTTGAGAGCTGTTTGAATGACACCATCGTGGCTTGGGCGATGAATGGTGAGATGTTGCGTCCTGAAAATGGATTCCCATTGCGCTTGGTAGTTCCTGGCGTGCAGGGTGTTAGCTGGGTTAAATGGTTGCGTCGCCTGGAAGTGGGTGATATGCCATGGAATGCAAAAGACGAAGCGGTTCACTATATTGAGCTCATGCCTGACGGAACGCATCGTCAGTACGCATCGATTCAGGAATGTAAATCGGTCATCACCACTCCATCGGGTGGTCAGCAGTTGCTAGATAAAGGTTTCTACAACGTGAGTGGTATGGCTTGGTCAGGCCGCGGAAAAATTACACGTGTAGACGTTTCATTTGATGGCGGAAATAACTGGCGTACTGCTCGCCTAGAGACTCCAGTTCTTACGAAGTCCATTACTCGCTTCAATATTGATTGGGTTTGGGACGGCTCTCCCGCGATTCTGCAATCCCGTGCGATGGATGACACTGGCTATATTCAACCCTCGATCAAGACTCTGCGTAATGTTCGCGGCACTAGATCTATTTATCACAACAATGCAATTCAATCATGGAAATTGGATTCAAACGGCGAGGTGAGCAATGTTCAAGTTGGATAAATTTAGTATTGGCCTAGGCTTTGCGGCGCTCATCGCAATTACTGCGCAACAAGCGTTAGCGCAGTCTGGTTCAGCCAAATTCCCTGGTATTGGTAGAGCGGCTACTCCTGCGGAGGTTGCCGCCTGGGATATTGATGTTCGCCCCGACTTTAAAGGTTTGCCAAAGGGATCTGGCTCTGTCGAAAAAGGCCAAGTAATTTGGGAGACTAAGTGTGCAAGCTGTCACGGCACATTTGGTGAGTCTAATGAGATCTTCACTCCGATTGCTGGTGGTACTACTAAGGATGATGTCAAAACGGGTAAGGTAGCTTCATTAAAGGATATGAAGCAGCCGCAACGTACAACCCTCATGAAGGTGCCTACGGTATCTACATTATGGGATTACATTTATCGCGCGATGCCATGGAATGCACCAAGATCACTAACACCTGACGATACTTACGCGGTTGTTGCGTTTATCTTGAGTCTAGGCGAGATTGTTCCTGATGATTTTGTGCTGAGCGATAAAAATATTGCCGATGTCAAAATGCCGAATCGTAACGGCATGACCACAAAGCATGGCTTCTGGAATGTAAAAGACAAGCCGGACGTTAATGGAAATTCTTGCATGCATAACTGCGTACCATTTGTCCAAATCGGCTCAACATTGCCTGACTTTGCTCGAAATGCGCATGACAATATTGCAGAGCAAAACCGTATGTATGGCCCATATCGTGGCGCAGATTCAACCAAGCCACCATTAAAAGCATTGCCTGGCGCAGCCGGCGAGGGTTTGGCTCATGCCAAGGATACGCATTCAGCCGCTAAAAAAGGTCCAGCAGCTTTGTTCCAAAGCGAGAATTGCTCCGCTTGTCATGCTCCTAATGCAAAGCTAGTTGGCCCATCTATAGCTGATATTGCCAAGAAATATGACGGTCAGAGTGGCGCCCTGGACAAGCTAATGGCAAAGGTTAAATCTGGAGGTGCTGGTGTGTGGGGCTCCATTCCAATGCCACCACAAGCTCAACTTTCCGATGAGGACCGCAAGACTTTAGTAACTTGGGTGCTATCTGGTGGCAAATAAAAATAGCTAACTAGGTGGTAACCACCATGTTTTAATGCAAAATAGGTAATAAATTGATAGAAGTAAAGATTAATAAAGGAGTTTTTATGAATCAGCAGCGTCGTAGTTTATTGAAGTATTCAGCAGTATTTGGCTTGATGGCTTCGGCAGGTCTCATTAGTACTGCACAAGCTCAAGAGTGGAACAAGGCCGCTTTTGAAGGCAAGGGTATTGATGATGTATTTAAGATCTTGGGCGCTGGTAGTCCAGATAAATCATCTGCAGTGACTTTGAATGCTCCGGATATCGCTGAAAACGGCGCAGTTGTTCCTGTTGGAATCACTTCCACACTGAAGGCTGAGCAAATGGCTATCTTGGTTGAAAAGAATCCAAGTTCATTAGCAGCTCAATTCTTTATCCCAGCTGGCACTGATTCATTTGTAACAACCCGTATCAAGATGGGTCAAACATCCAATGTATACGGCTTAGTAAAAGCTGACGGCAAGTGGTTAATGACTGTTAAAGAAGTCAAGGTAACGCTTGGTGGTTGCGGCGGTTAATTCCGAAGCAAGTAGATAAATACGATTCACTTATATAGATTAAAAGAGGAACCAAAATGGCTGATCCAATGCGCGTAAGAGCTGCTGAAAACGGCGGTACTGTAGATGTAAAAATTTTGATGAAACACGATATGGAATCTGGTCAGCGTAAAGACGCTTCAGGCAAAACTATTCCTGCTTGGTTCATCAGCACGATTAATGTAAAAGCCAATGGTAAAGATGTATTCAATGGTCAATTTGGTCCAGCAGTTTCTAAGGATCCATTCTTGAACTTTAAGTACAAGGGTGCTAAGGGTGACAAGATTGTTGTGACTTGGAACGATAGCAAGGGTGACAAGCGTACTGACGAAGCAACTGCTTCTTAATTGCTTTTTGCTTTAATAAATCATCACCGCCTCCGTGGTTCTGAAAGGGTAGGAAATGCAGCGTAAATTGACCTTAGGGTTAGCTACTGGTTTAGTGGCAACTTTATTAACAATGACATCTTCGGTGTCAGCACAAAAAAGTGCTACAGACGATATTGCCAAATATCGAGAGATGATTGCAGATGGCAACCCTTCAGAGCTCTACGAGGCGGCTGGCGAAGATTTATGGAAGAAACCAGCGGGCCCTAAAAATGCCACGCTTGAAAAATGTAATTTAGGTTTAGGCCCAGGCGTAGTTAAAGGCGCTGCAGCACAACTACCGCGCTACTTTAAAGATACCAATAAGGTTCAGGATCTTGAATCCCGCTTGATGACCTGTATGCAAGTTCTACAAGGTCGCGATCCGCAAGAGATGATCGATGCACCATTCCAAAAGGGTCCTAAAAAGGATATGGAGGCGATTGTTGCTTACGTTGTAACCCAGTCTAAGGGTGACAAGATTAAGGTAAGCACTGCGCATCCAAAAGAGAAAGAAATGTATGACCTCGGGAAGCGTGCCTTTTTCTTCCAGGGCGGACCGATGGATTTCTCATGCGCATCTTGCCACTCCGAAAATGGAAAGCGCATTCGTTTGCAAGATTTACCAAATATCACGGAACAAAAGGGTGCCGCTTTAGGTTGGGGCTACTGGCCTGCATACCGTGTTTCTAGTGGTCAGTTTTGGACAATGCAGCAACGTTTGAATGATTGCTATCGTCAACAGCGTTTCCCTTTCCCAATCTATGGCTCTGATGTCACCATGGCTTTGTCAATGTATATGGCAAAGAACGCTAATGGCGGCACAGTTGAAACACCTGGCTTGAAGCGTTAATAGATAAGAGACGACGAAAATGAAAATGACACACTTAAAACAACTCTTAGCTATTTCTGGATTTATTTTTGCCGCTGGCTTGGTGCAGACACCTGCTCTTGCTCAGCAAAAAAATGACCCTAAATTCAATAAGATGATGCAAGACAGCTTTAGGGCTCAAGGCATTGCTGGTTTGGATCGCATTGATCAGGATGCAACGCAGAAATTCTGTTCAGATCCTCAATTTGCTAACAGCAAGCAGGGCGAGGCTATGCGTGAAAAAATTCAGAAAATGAATATGGACACGATTCAACAGCCGTCAGATGGCAAGTACATCGGCGACTGGAAGAATGGCGAAAAAATTGCCCAAAGCGGTCGTGGTGCAACGTGGTCTGATAAGGCTGATACCGTGATCGGTGGAGGTTGCTATAACTGTCACCAAATCGATCCAAAAGAAATCTCCTATGGAACTATTGGCCCTTCATTATCCGGCTATGGAAAAATGCGTGGCTACTCTCCAGAGGTTATTACCTACACTTGGAACCGCATTAATAATGCGAAGGCTTACAACGCATGCAGCAATATGCCGCGTATCGCCCACTTCAAGCTCTTGAATGAGAAACAAATTCAGGATGTCATGGCTTTATTGCTTGACCCAGAATCACCTGTAAATAAATAACAGATCTAAACAGGCCGAAAGGCCTGTTTTCTTAAGGAAATACTATGTCTTTAAATCGTCGTGAGTTTTTGCAAGCGCTAGCTATCGCATCCGCTGGTGGCATGAGTTTGCAATCCAACTTTGCTAGCGCACAAACTACTGCGCAAAAATTCTATGACTTGCCGAAATTCGGTAATGTCCACTTTCTGCATTTCACAGATTGCCATGCGCAACTCCTGCCAATCTATTTCCGCGAACCTAACGTTAATTTAGGTATTGGTGCGCAAGAAGGTAAGACGCCGCATTTAGTTGGCGAATATTTCCTTAAGGCTAACGGTATTGCAGCAGGTACACGTGATGCCCATGCATTCACTTATTTAGATTATGTGGCTGCAGCACAAAATTACGGCAAGATGGGTGGCTTCGCCCATATGGCAACCTTGATTAAGCAAATTAAATTAAGCCGTCCAGGCGCATTGCTATTAGATGGTGGTGACACTTGGCAGGGCTCCGGTACGGCACTTTGGACCAATGGCCAGGATATGGTTGATGCAGCTTTGCTGTTGGGTGTTGATGTTATGACTCCTCACTGGGAGATGACTCTTGGTGAGAAGCGCGTAATGGAAATCGTCAATGGCGATTTCAAGGGCAAGGTTTCTTTTGTTGCCCAAAATATTAAGACCGCTGACTTTGGTGACTCTGTATTTAATCCCTACGTGATGAAAGTTCAGAACGGGATCCAAGTAGCCATCATTGGACAGGCATTCCCATACACGCCAATTGCTAACCCTCGCTATTTCACTCCTGATTGGACATTCGGCATTCAGGAAGAGAATCTTCAAAAGACAATTAATGAAGTGAAGGCCAAGGGAGCAAAGGTTGTCGTATTGCTTTCGCATAACGGCATGGACGTTGATTTGAAGATGGCTTCTCGCGTTACTGGTTTGGATGCCATTATGGGTGGCCATACGCATGATGGTGTACCAATTCCAGTTAAGGTTAAGAATTCCGGCGGCGTCACTTTGGTTACCAATGCAGGCTCCAATAGCAAGTTCTTGGGCGTACTGGACTTTGATGTGAAGGGCGGCAAGCCAGTTGATTTCCGCTACAAACTCTTCCCAATCTTCTCGAATATGATTCCGGCTGATCCGGCTATGAATAAGCTGATTGCTAAAGTTCGCGCTCCATACGAGGCAAAGTTGAATGAGAAGTTAGCTACTACAGATGGTCTTTTATATCGTCGTGGCAACTTTAATGGTAGCTTCGACCAATTAATTTTGGATGGATTGATGGCTCAGAAGAATGCAGAGATTGCGTTCTCTCCAGGCTTCCGCTGGGGTACTAGCTTATTGCCGGGTCAGGCCATCACCCGTGAGAACCTATTGGATCAAACTGCTATTACCTATCCATACACCACAGTTACGAATATGACTGGTGAGACTATCAAGACAATTCTTGAGGACGTTGCAGATAACTTATTTAACCCTGATCCGTATTACCAGCAGGGCGGCGATATGGTTCGTGTCGGTGGTATGCAATACACCATCGACCCTGCAGCATCCGCAGGTAAGCGCATTAGCGATATGCGTTTAAATGGCAAGGACATAGATCCAAGCAAGATTTATAAAGTCGCTGGTTGGGCTCCCGTAAGTGAAGAGGCTAGAAATGCTGGTGGTGAGCCGATCTGGGATGTAATCGAGCGTCATTTACGCGATGTGAAGGTTGTGAAGGCTGTGAAGCTAAACGAGCCAATCATTAAAGGCGTAAAAAATAACCCTGGAATGGTTTCAATCTAATTATTACTAATCAGAGATACATCATGAAAAAATTACTTCAGTGCCTCGTTACTTCTTTTGCTTTTTTTACTTTAGCTGCTCATGCTGCTGGTCCCACTGAAGTGGTTTATCACATTGATGATGCGGAGACTCAGGGCATTAAAGGCCTGCGTAATATCCGCAACCACTTGGATGTATCTCCACAAACCAAGATCATTGTTGTTACCCATGCTAATGGGGTAGACATCATGATGGAAGGTGCAAAAGATAAGAAGAATGGAATTGAATATGCACCCCTAGTTGGCGCTTTGAAGTCACGGGGAGTGCGTTTCGAGGTCTGCGAGATTACCTTAAAGAATCGTAATCTTAAGAAGGATCAATTTATTCTCGATACTGACTTCACACCATCCGGGGTTGTTCGTGTTGCTGATCTTCAGTACCAAAATCATTTCGCTTACATAAAGCCTTAATTGTTTTCTGTGACGGCCATTCGGATGCGCTCGCTTCTTCTTGGTGCTTTCTCGATTTTCTTATCTGTAACTACGGTTTATGCGGCGGATGATTTAATTCTTAAGCCTATCCAGGTAGCGCCACACACTTATTTCGTGCAAGGCCTTGCTGAAATGGGTAACAGCAAGAATCAGAATTTCATTTCCAATGCAGGGTTTGTTATTACGCCTAAGGGCGTAGTAGTTGTTGATGCATTAGGTTCGCCGGTTCTCGCAAAGAAGCTGATAGCTGAAATCAAAAAGATCACACCTCAGAAAGTGGTTGCAGTCATTGTGACTCACTACCATGCCGATCACGTCTATGGCCTGCAAGAGTTTAAAAATATTGGCGCAAAGATTTATGCACAAGGCGAGGGTAGAAATTACCTTTCCTCAGAAACTGCTAAGCAGCGACTAATTGCCTCCCGTGTTGATTTCGCACCCTGGGTGAATTCCTCGACCAAGTTAATGGGCGCCGATGTATGGATAGATCAAAGCTATACGCTGACAGTAGGCGGAATTGAATTCAAGATCGGGAGGGTAGGCCCTGCTCATGCTCCTGAAGACTTGATTATTTACGTCCCCTCCGAGAAAGTCCTTTTTGCTGGAGATTTGGTATTCCGAGGACGCATTCCTTTTGTTGGTAATGCAGATAGTAGGGGGTGGCTGCATGCTTTGGATGAAATTCAAGCATTGAATCCCAGCATCGTCATTCCAGGTCATGGCGCCTATTCAAGCAATCCAGCTGAAGATATCCTTTTTACCAGGGAGTATTTGAAGTATTTGCGTGAATCGATGACCAAATCGGCTGTCAATATGGATCCTTTCGAAGAGGCCTATCAGCAGGCAGATTGGTCTGAATACGAAGGAATGCCCTTATTTAGGGCTGCAAACCGCATGAATGCCTATAACGTTTACCTCTCAATTCAGGCGGAATAAGGCAAATTTGTCGTCTGGGCTTTAAAATAGTCGTTTACTTCGCTAAATGACTGATTTCAAATGAAATTACCACTGATAAAGCTTTGCATTGCCATTTTTGCATCCCTTGGGCTGCATTTATCTGCCTTCGCAACGCCAGATCTGGCAAACGGCAAGAAGATTGATCAACAGAAATGCTACGCCTGCCATGCCAAGAAATCTGGTTTTGGTAATGGCGACATGATCTACACACGTAGCGATAGCAAGGTTAAAAATCTCCAGAACTTAAAGTCGATGGTTGCTATGTGTAATACAGAGCTCCGTCTCGATCTTTTCCCTGAGGATGAGGCTGATGTCACAGCCTTTCTCAATAAACAGTTTTATAAATTTAAATAATTTCAGTAAAGAATTTTGATTATGGATGCGGTAGATATTTCCTCCCTTAGCAAATCCGTTTTATTTGCTACCTTTGCAATTACCTTTTTGCTTGGTGCGGTGATGCAGAAAACTGGTTTTTGCAGCATGGGTGCGGTTTCGGATATTTTTATTATGTCTAGCTGGGGTCGCTTAAAGCAGTGGTTCCTAGCTATTGGCGTTGCTATTGTTGGTTTTGCTCTGATGTCTTATGTTGGGCTGATTGATCCATTAAAGAGCATGTATACCGGCAGTAAGCTCTTGTGGCTATCTACTATTGTGGGCAGCACGCTATTTGGCTTTGGTATGGTGCTTTCCTCTGGGTGCGGAAGCAAGACTCTAGTTCGCATTGGCGGCGGCAATCTGAAGTCCATCGTTGTGTTTATGGTTCTTGGACTCTCCGCCTATATGACCATGAAGGGCTTTCTCGGTGTCATTCGTATTAATACGCTGGATTCTGTTTTCATAGGGCTTAATACACCACAAGATTTGCCAAGCATTTTGAGCCCAGTTACTGGCATTGCTCGAGCTAACTTACATTTAGCTCTCGGATTAATAATTGGTTTCGCTTTTATTGCATACGCTTTAGCTAGCAAGGCTTTTTGGACAGCGGAAAATCTGTTTGCCGGCATATTTGTCGGTCTAGCTATTTGCGCTGTATGGTGGGTGTCTGGTAGCTTGGGCTATGTTGCTGAGGATCCAAATACTTTAGAAGAGGTCTTCTTGGTTACCAACTCTGGTCGTATGGAGAGTCTTTCTTTTGTAGCCCCTTATGCCTACTCCTTAGATTGGCTAATGATGTATAGCGATACCTCCAAGGTCATTACCGTTGGCATTGCCGCAGTGATTGGGATGATTACAGGCTCTGCATTTGTTTCTATATTCACCAAGTCTTTTCGTTGGGAAAGCTTTCGTAATACCGAAGACACTGCCAATCACTTGATTGGCGCTACGCTCATGGGCTTTGGCGGTGTGACAGCACTTGGTTGCACCGTAGGCCAGGGCTTGAGTGGAATCTCCACCTTGGCCATCGGTTCAATACTTGCCCTACCAGGATTTATCTTTGGCGCATATTTGGCTCTGCGTTATTTGGAGTCTCGTAATGCGCCCAATCCCTGCAGTTAACCCTTTTTTATTAAGAAAAATCAGATGCAGATAGACTGGTTGGCTTTTACTCCTGGCCCCGCATTTTTCGGTGGAATGCTATTGGGCATTGCTGCGGCCTTATATGTCATTTTGCATGGTCGCATCCTTGGGATCAGCGGAATTGTTTCTGGTCTGCTTACACCCAAAGAAGCTGACATCAATTGGCGCATAAGTCTCGTATTGGGACTGTTGAGTGCGCCGTTTTGGGCAAGCTTGTTACTTGACCTGCATACAACAACAGTAATTGATGCTGATTGGTTTGCCATCATCATTGCCGGTCTTCTAGTAGGCTTTGGTGCCCACTACGGTTCAGGCTGCACCAGTGGACATGGTGTGTGTGGTTTATCTCGCTTATCTCCAAGATCTTTAGTGGCCACTATCTCTTTTATGACCGCAGGATTTCTTACAGTCTTTGTCGTTCGCCATGTGTTGGGTCTGTAAATCATGAGAAGACATTTCAATTTTTATAGCCAGTATTTGATTGGTGTTTTATTCGGTATTGGCCTGATCATTTCCGGCATGAGTAACCCTCAAAAGATTCTCAATTTTCTTGACCTTGCGGGCAATTGGGATCCATCTTTAATCCTTGTGATGGCTGGAGCGATTCTGGTTGGCTTAGGCGGTTTTTACTTGGTCTCTCAGCGTACGGAAGCTTTTTTTGGTGGTGCTCTCCATATCCCCACCAGAAGAGATATTTCCAAGCCTCTCGTCATTGGTAGTCTGATTTTTGGTGCAGGGTGGGGCATTGCTGGATTTTGTCCTGGTCCCGCAATTGTTGCTCTCGGAGCTGGTCACATCAAGGCTTTAGTCTTTATAGTGGCAATGCTTGCTGGCATGGCTATTTGCAACCGTTTCTTTACGGGCCACAAAAAGTAAGTCTGATTTAGAATCTAAGTATTTAGTTTTTAATACTTTTTTACTTTTTGAGGTCTAAATGAGTCTTCCTATTGCTTGCCATACCGATCAATTCGGTACGCTCGGTCAAATCGACCCAAGTCACTTAGCTGAGATCGTTAAACAGGGTTACAAAAGCGTAATCAATAATCGCCCTGATTTTGAAGGTGGCCCTGATCAACCTGCTAATGCACAAATTCAGGCGCAAGCTGAAGCGCTAGGCTTGAACTACGCTTATTTGCCAGTCATACCCGGCGCATTTACGCCTGATCAAGTTGTTGAGATGGCACGCTTGTTAAAAACAATGCCTGGTCCCATATTAGCCTTTTGCAGATCAGGTGCCCGCTCTACCAATTTGTATCAAATGGCACTACAAGTTCGTTAATCTTTTATTAGAAACTTATGCGCATCGAGATCCCAACGGAGAAAAAGTTTGTTCATCAAATGAACATGCCTATCCGCTGGGGTGATATGGATGCATTTGGTCACGTCAACAATACGGTGTACTTTCGTTACATGGAGCAGGCTAGGGTGGAGTGGATCACCTCCCTTGGTTATAGTGTTGCCCCTGGCGATGAATCCATGTTGATGATTAATGGTTTTTGTAATTTTCATCAACAGCTTGCCTATCCAGGTGAGCTGATACTAAAGACGTATATCGGAAATATTGGACGCTCAAGTCTAGATGTCTATACAACTATGGCGTTGAATTCTGAACCGGATGTGATGGCTGCCGTTGGCGGAGCAACCATGGTTTGGGTTGATCTGAAGACCGGTAAATCATCGCCTTGGCCTGATCATGTGATCAATAAGCTGCGCTAGGACATTATTTGCAACCTAGCAATCCACACATTCTCGGCATTGAAAAATTAGCATCGTCTTTAAATGAGTTTGATGCCATTATTGATGTTCGCTCCCCAGCTGAATTTGCCTTAGATCATATTCCTGGCGCCATTAATCTGCCTGTATTGAACAATGAAGAGCGTATAGAAGTCGGCACTCTGTATAAACAAGTATCGCCATTTGCGGCAAAGAAATTAGGCGCAGCCTATGTCTCTCGCAATATTGCTAATCATTTGGAAAATTCATTGATCGATTTTCCGAGGGAATGGCGTCCTTTGATTTATTGCTGGCGTGGTGGTGAGCGCAGCGGTGCATTTACCCATATCCTCAATCGCATAGGGTGGAAAGCCATGCAGCTACAAAGTGGATATCAAGGCTTTCGTCGTGTTGTGATTGATGGGCTCGATCAGGCTGCTAAAGATTTTTCTTTTCAAGTGATTGCCGGAATGACTGGAAGCGGCAAGACTCGCATTCTCCAGGAGATTGGCTCGCTCGGCCAACAAATCCTCGATCTTGAGGGCTTAGCTATTCACCGTGGCTCAGTCCTTGGCAATGAACCAAACATTGAGCAGCCCTCGCAAAAAGGTTTTGAAACCAATCTGTGGAATGCGTTGAATAAATTAGACTCCAGCAAGATTGTCTTTGTGGAGTCTGAAAGTAAAAAGGTAGGTGGCTTACATATTCCGGATCCATTAATGGAGCGGATTCGTGAAGGTCAATGCATAGAACTTCGTTCAAGTACCTCTACGCGAGTTTCATGGCTCCTGCGTGAGTACCGACATTTTTTATCGAATCCCGATAGCTTTAAGCAAAAGCTGGGCTTGTTAACGTCGCGTTATGGCAAGGTTCAAATTACTAAATGGCATGAGGCAATTGATGCAGGGAATTTTGAGAGTTTGGTTGAAGAGTTATTGGTGATGCATTACGACCCATCGTACCAATCTTCAATCGTTCGCAATTTTCCGAGCTATCGCGAAGATCACTTCGTACAACTTGAAAATGATAGTGATGAAGCTTTTGCAAAAACCGCAAAAGACCTCATCACCAAACTTGGTCTTTAACTAAAAGCCTGAATTCCAGTTTGTGCACGACCCAAAATCAGGGCGTGAATATCGTGCGTACCTTCATAGGTGTTGACGACTTCCAGATTGAGCATATGACGCACTACACCATATTCATCTGAGATACCGTTCCCACCATGCATGTCTCTAGCTAAGCGAGCTACATCCAAAGATTTTCCACAGGAGTTGCGCTTCATCATAGAAGTGATTTCAGGCGCAGCGATTCCTTCGTCTTTCATGCGGCCTAAACGTAGGCAGCCTTGAAGGGCTAGCGTAATTTCAGTTTGCATATCCGCAAGCTTTTTCTGAATCAGCTGATTAGCGGCGAGGGGGCGGTCAAACTGCTTGCGATCCATCGTGTATTGACGTGCGGCATACCAACACCACTCAGCAGCCCCAAGCGTACCCCAGGCGATGCCATAACGTGCAGAGTTAAGGCAAGTGAATGGACCTTTGAGTCCAGCAATTTCTGGGAATTCATTTTCTGCTGGAACAAATACTTCATCCATCACGATTTCGCCAGTAATGGAGGCGCGTAGACCCATCTTTCCGCTGATCTTGGGTGCTGATAGACCCTTCATGCCTTTTTCTAAGATAAAGCCCCTAATCAAGCCTTCATCATTTTTAGCCCACACAACAAATACATCTGCAATTGGAGAGTTGGAGATCCACATCTTAGAGCCCGTGAGCGAGAAGCCACCTGGAACTTTTTTCGCTCTGGTGATCATTCCGCCTGCATCTGAACCATAGTTAGGCTCTGTCAAACCAAAGCAGCCAATCCATTCGCCGGTAGCTAATTTTGGAAGGTATTTCTGTTTCTGGGCTTCACTACCAAATTCATTGATAGGCACCATGACTAAGGAGGACTGGACGCTCATCATCGAGCGGTAACCAGAATCCACGCGCTCAATTTCGCGGGCGATTAATCCATAGGAAACGTAATTGAGGTTTGCGCCACCGTACTGCTCAGGAATGGTGATTCCCAAAAGACCCAATTCACCCATTTCACGGAAGATTGCAGGGTCAGTTGTTTCGTTGCGATAGGCATCATGAATGCGCGGCATGAGACGGCCTTGAGCATACTCAGCGGCAGCATCACGCACCATGCGCTCATCTTCGGTTAATTGGGTGTCGAGGAGTAGGGGGTCTGCCCAGTTAAAACTAGCTTTACTCATGATTGTTAGTCGTCCTATTTTGGTTTTTGATACGCACCCTGTGAATTTTCAGGAATACAGATATTCTTATTTCTATTATCCATTTTTCTTGACTTATGGACGCACCCAGACGTCACCATCGTTATTACGACCTGATATTGGCAGCCTTTGTCGTGGTCCTGCTGTGCTCCAACTTCATTGGCGCAGGTAAAGCTGCGACCTTAGATTTACCTTATTTTGGCAATGTGATCTTTGGGGCCGGGATCCTCTTTTTCCCGATTGCCTATTTCTTTGGCGACATTTTGACCGAAGTATATGGTTATGCCTATGATCGCCGAGCGGTTTGGGCTGGTTTTACAGCTCTGGCCTTTGCGGCCATCATGGCTCAACTCGTCATTGCTTTGCCTGTAGCACCTGGATCCTATATGGCCAATTATCAGCAGGGCATGGAGACAGTATTTGGTAACTCGTGGCGTGTTGCCCTTGCCTCAATGATTGCTTTTTGGTGCGGTAGTTTTGTTAACAGTTATACCCTCGCCAAAATGAAGATTTTGACCCAGGGGCGCTTTCTGTGGATGCGTACGATCGTGTCTACAGCCAGCGGGGAGTTGGTGGACTCGTCCCTGTTCTATATGCTGGCTTTTTACGGGCTCTGGCCACTTAATGAGGTCTTAGCTGTCGCAGCCTCTCAATATGTCCTCAAGACCGCCTGGGAGGTTCTAGCGACCCCTTTAACGTACTGGGTAGTGGGTTTTCTGAAGCGCAAGGAAAATCAGGATCACTATGACATTCATACCGATTTCACGCCATTTAAGCTAAAAGTCTAATTTACGGCTTTTTTAGGCGCAAACCGTTAAAATAACGGTCTTCGATGCAAAACCTGCATCCGCACCCTCGTATTTGACCTATCAGAAAGTAAGAACACATCCGTGCTGTCAGCATCTAATATCACTATGCAGTTTGGGGCAAAACCCTTGTTTGAAAACATCTCCGTTAAGTTTGGCGGCGGTAATCGCTATGGCCTAATCGGCGCCAACGGTTGCGGTAAATCTACTTTCATGAAGATTTTGGGTGGAGAGCTTGAGCCAACTAGCGGAAACGTGAGCTTGGACCCTGGTATTCGTTTAGGTAAATTGCGCCAAGACCAGTTTGCGTATGAGGATGTTCGCGTACTTGATGTGGTGATGATGGGTCACGAAGAGATGTGGAAGGCCGCAGCTGAGCGCGATGCTATCTACGCCAATGCAGATGCGACCGATGAAGATTACATGAAGGCTGCTGAGCTCGAAGGTAAGTATGCAGAATACGGTGGCTATACCGCAGAGGCAAAAGCAGGGGAGTTGTTGCTAGGTATTGGTATTCCGATTGAGCAACACAATGGCCCAATGAGTGCTGTAGCTCCAGGCTGGAAGTTGCGCGTATTGTTAGCGCAAGCACTGTTCTCTGATCCAGATGTGCTGCTTCTAGATGAGCCAACCAATAACTTGGATATTCACTCCATTCATTGGCTTGAAGATATTCTGAATCAAATTAAGAGCACGATTGTCATCATCTCCCATGATCGCCACTTCCTCAATGAAGTATGTACACATATGGCTGACATGGACTTTGGAACACTGAAGGTCTATCCAGGTAATTACGATTCCTACATGCTTGCATCCGTTCAAGCAAGAACACAGCAACTCAGCAACAACGTCAAAGCTAAAGAAAAAATTGCTGAATTAGCGGCATTCGTAGCCCGATTCTCTGCAAATGCATCGAAGGCGCGTCAGGCTACTTCTCGACAGAAGCAGTTAGAGAAAATTGAGATCGTTGAAGTTAAGCCTTCTTCGCGCCAGAATCCATTTATTCGTTTTGATTCTGAGAAGAAGTTGCACAACATGGCTGTTGAGTGCAACGCCCTGACTAAAACCTTTGACCGTACCATCTTCAAAAACTTTAAGCTAGGTGTGCGTGCCGGTGAAAAGATTGCCATCATTGGTCAAAACGGTGCAGGTAAGACAACGCTACTGAAAACTATCCTGAGCAAACGTTTTGATGGAATTGCCGCTGATAGTGGTGATGTGAAGTGGGCAGAAAATGCTTACGTGGGCGTGATGCCTCAGGACAACACTGAGATGTTCGCAAAAGACGAATTGCTCATGGATTGGATGAACAACTGGCGCAGTACAGGCGACGATGATCAAGTGATTCGTGGCACATTAGGCCGCCTGCTATTCTCCGGCGATGATATTGGCAAGTCTGTGAAAGTGCTATCCGGTGGTGAAAAGGGCAGAATGATTTGGGGCAAATTGATGCTTCAGAAATATAACGTTCTTGCAATGGATGAGCCAACCAACCACATGGACATGGAATCGATTGAGAGCTTGCAAATCGCTCTTGAGAAATACGAAGGCACTTTAATTTTCGTATCCCATGATCGCGAGTTTGTTTCTGCTTTGGCTAATCGCATCCTTGAAGTGAAGATGGATGGAACAATCGCCGACTACTCTGGAACTTATGAAGAGTATTTGCGTAGCCAAGCTTTAGCTGGCTAAGTATTTTCTTTGGCTTGACGTTGGAATCGCATTGCAGTGCCATCGGCACGGATGCGTTTCCAAACTGAATCTTTTTCTTCCTGACTAAAAAATACCCAATTGCTGACCTCGCCTAGAGTGCGGCCACAGCCCTGACAGATTTCGTCATACAGAGTTGTGCAGACACCAATGCAGGGTGAGTCAGAGGCATCGTCACCAACCGCTAAGGAATTAGCTCCTGCTTGCTCTGGTGAGTTGTTGGATGAGGTCATGGCAGTACTTTAGACGATTTCAGTGGAATGTGTTGCTCAAGCTCATCAACATACGCTGCCATACCTTCATGTTCACGCTCTAAGAAGCGTTTCACCGCATTAGAAAAGCCGGGATCTTCAATCCAATGGGCAGATTGCAGGGTGGTAGGTAAAAATCCTCTGGCCATCTTGTGTTCACCCTGAGCGCCACCTTCAAATATCTTGATACCTTCCTTGATGCAATATTCAATAGCCTGGTAATAAGCCAATTCAAAATGCAGACAAGGAATATGTTCTATAGCACCCCAATAGCGACCATATGCTTTTGAAGTCAGGCGATCCACTGCAAGCAATGATGATGCGATAGGTCTGCCATCCTGAGAAGCAATGATGAGATGGAAATTCTCAGGCATGCTTCTACCAAGCAATTGAATGCATTCCTCCGTTAGGTAGGGTGAAGAGCGGTGCTCGATATAGGTGTTTTCATAACAGCGATAGAAGAAGGCCCAATCATCAGGTATTGCAATCGATCCGGGAATATGACGATAGGTAATTTGATGACTCTCTACAGCAGCACGTTCTCGCCGAATATTCTTACGGCGCTTCATTGTTAAGTTGGCAAGAAAATGCTCAAAATCTTGGTACCCAGCGTTATGCCAATGGAATTGAACAGAATCGCGGAGCATGAATCCTTGCTGCTTGAGTTCATCGAGTTCGCTAGCCTCTGGGAAAAGGACATGTGCTGAGGAGAGCGTATTTTGCTTTACTAGCGTTTTCAAGCCCGATACTAAGACCTCTTGAATGGCGCTTTTATCTGCATTTGCTGACACAAGAAGTCTTGGCCCGCGAACGGGTGTAAATGGTATTGCAGAAAGCGCCTTAGGGAAGTAGGGCATGCCATTCTGCTCGTAAGCCTGGGCCCATGCCCAATCAAAAACAAACTCCCCGTAGGAGTGTTGCTTGAGGTAAAGGGGCATTGCTCCAAGAAGTCTTGAGTCTGAGTCCTCGACTAAGAGGTGGGCTACATGCCAGCCGGTATTGCCACCAACACATCCAGTTAGCTCTAAAGCATTTAGGAATGCATGCTTTAGGAATGGTCCAGCATCGGGCGAAAGTAGCGCATTCCAGTCAGCCTCAGCAATATCTGAAAGACTTTGAATTACCCGAAGTTGGATGGAATCTTGATTCAACGGAAGAGAAAAAAATCAGTCCTGAATTATCTCAATCTTGTAACCATCTGGATCGGTAACGAATGCGATGATGGTATCTCCACCCATTACTGGTCCAGCTTCGCGAGTCACATTGCCGCCTGAGGCCTTGATCTTCTCGCAAGCAGCATAAGCATCAGGAACGCTGATTGCAATGTGACCATAAGCAGTGCCCAAGTCATAGCTATCAACACCATGGTTATAGGTCAGCTCAATCTCAGATTGCCCATCTGCATTTCCATTTCCAAAGCCCACAAATGCCAAAGAATATTTCTGCGCTGGACGCTCAGTAGTTCGCAGAAGGTTCATGCCTAAAACTTTGGTGTAGAAATCAATCGAGCGAGTCATATTGCCGACTCTAAGCATGGTGTGTAAGATCATCATTGTTCGAATATAAAGGTAAACGTAGTTTTTCGTTGGGCATGAAAAAACCCAGGGGGTTGGCCTGGGTTTGTTAGCTAGAGCAGCTTTGCTTTACTGAATCTTTGCCTTAGCGCGAAGCTTTTGCATTAATTCAGAGAATTTCGCTTTTTGCCAATTTTGATCTGCGGTGATCATTTGCTTTAGCTGGTCCTTAATTTCTTCCATGCTAGGCGCTTTCACATCGCGTACATCATCCAATTTAATAATGTGCCAGCCGTATTGAGTCTTGACTGGCTTGTCAGTTACTTGACCTTTTTTGAGCTGGACCATCGCTTTGGAAAATTCAGGCACGAGTGCTTTTTCGCTTACCCAACCGAGATCGCCACCATTCGGAGCGGAGCCAGGGTCCTTTGACTTCTCCTTGGCAATTTGCTCAAAGTTACCACCAGCTTTAATTTGCGCTGTTATTGCTTTAGCGTCAGCTTCTTTTTCAACCAGAATATGTTCTACGTGATATTCCTTGCCAGTGTACTGGCCCTTAACTTGTTCGTAAGCGGCTTTCAGCTCAGCATCTGCAACACCTTCTTTTTCAACATAGTCTTCAAATACTGCCGCAATCAAAATACCCATTTTGGATTGCTCAAGCTGTTCGCGAACTGACTCTTTTTGCATCACGCCACGATTATTGGCCTCTTGCAAAATGAGCTCACGAGTGACGAGCATTTCTCTTGCTTGATCTCGTACTTGCGGGTTATCGGGTTGATTCGATTTTTGAACTAATTTATCTAGCTGTGCCTTAGGAATTGCTTTGCCATTAACGATGGCGGCATTTTGCGCATAAACAGCGGATGAGAGAAGTGCAGCGGCAAATGCGCTGATAGTCAAAATTTGGCGTGTATTCAACATGGAGTGGGAAATAAAAGTATGTGTAAAAGGGAAATCTTAATGCAATCTATGACTAATTGGTGCTTTCACTAGGTGTGAATGCCAAGATGGTGAGGGCATGGATGGCAGCAGGGAAGTGCTTATTTAAAGCAGCATAGATGGCTCTATGGCGAGCCATCTTGCTCATTCCCTCGAATTCTGGGGCTACGATGGTGAGCTTAAAGTGCCCGCCACCAGAAGCTGCTCCGGCATGACCTGCATGGAGATGGCTTTCATCTTCAATATTCAACTGGGTTAACTGAAAGGCCGACTTTAGATCTGACTCAAACAAGGCAATTCGATCTTGATTGATACTCATTCTGCAGGGTGCTCCATATGGCGACTGAGCCAGACGCCTTGAAGAATGACGAAAATTACTAGCAATCCTGTGCTGCCAAATAGCTTGAAATTGACCCAAGTCTCTTCCGAATATTCAAAGGCGATATAGAGGTTGAGGGCACCCATAAAAAAGAAGAATGTTGCCCAAGCCATATTTACTTGATGCCACACGGATTTAGAGCTGTGCTCTTTGAGGGTAATCTGTTTACCCATCAACACTTGAATCCAATTCTTTTGGAAGAACTGCGCGCTAATAAATAGGGCGCCAGCGAATAACCAGTAAAGAGCAGTTGGCTTTAGTTGAATAAAAGTTTTGTCATGCAAGAAGATTGTTAGGCTACCAAAAACTAGAATCATGACAAGGCTAACCCATTGCATTGCATCTATTTTTCGATGGCGGTAGTACACCCACAAAATCTGACCGATGGTAGCAACCATGGCTACGATAGTTGCGGTATAGATATCGCCGAATTTAAAGGCAATAAAAAAGAGAATAATGGGGAAGAGGTCGAATAGAAATTTCATGCAGTGATTATCCAGCTATTTGAAAGTTATTCTGCTTTATTGAGGGCGGCATTCTCAGAGGGCTCAAATTTCAAGGAGGCTGAGTTGATGCAGTAGCGCAGCCCCGTTGGCTGTGGGCCATCATCAAAAACATGTCCCAAATGCGCATCACATTCGGTGCAGCACACTTCGGTGCGAATCATTCCATGGGAGCTATCCCGAATTTCAGTAATTGCCGCATTGTTCTCAGGTGCGTTATAGCTTGGCCAGCCGCAACCTGCATCAAATTTAGTGGAAGATTGAAATAATGGCGTGTCACAACAGATACAGCGATATTGACCGGTAGCCCAGTGATCCCAAAACTCGCCGGTAAAAGGCCTTTCGGTTGCCGCTTCTCGCGTTACTCGATATTGAATATCGCTCAGTGATTTTTTATATTCTTGATCTGTTTTCTTGGTCATAGTGGTGAATGCATTTAGTTATGACGAGCAGCTAACTGCAATAGCTTGCATATCGATGGGCGGAGGATTTGAGTACTGCTCAAATGCTTCTTGTTCATCAAACGGATGCATCAGTATCTGTTGCAATGTTTGAACTTCAGAAAAATCGTCCTGCTGGGCTTTTTCAATAGCGGTTTGAGCCAAATAATTTCGTAGGATGTATTTTGGATTGACTTGGTTCATCAATCCTTTTCTTTCTGCATCACTCAAAGACTCAGATTGCAGTCTATTAATGTAGTCAGTAAACCATTGATCGATGCTCTCACGATCAACAAACTCATTTCTCAGCATGATCTCTATCAGCTTGGAATCTTTCTTTAGATTACTGAGGTTGCGAAAGAAATTAGTGAAATCTACCTTTGAGTCATGCATCGCTTGCAGGAGACGCTCAATTAATCCGACGTCACCATCTTCTATTGACTGCAAACCTAGTTTGGAGCGGAATAGCTGTTGCCACTCTTTTGCATAAATTACTGGAAATTCTTCGAGCGCGGAGCGGAGAAGGTCTTGAGATTCTTCTGCGGAATGCTCGAGCTCCAGCAATGGGAGCATTGCGCTAGCAAGGCAGGCCATATTCCAATGCATGATTTGAGGTTGGCGATGATAAGCGTATCGACCACCAAGATCGCTATGGTTGCAGATATGATCAATTTCAAAGTGATCTAAGAAGCCAAAAGGCCCATAGTCGATAGTAAGCCCGAGGACGCTAATATTGTCACTGTTTAAAACGCCATGACAAAATCCAACAGATTGCCACTGGGCAACCAATTTAGCATTACGAGCACTAATCTCTTTGAATAGATTGAGATAGGGGTCTTTGGTGGTAAGACACTCTGGATAGAATTCAGAAATCAGGAGATCAGCCAATTCTTTCAGACGCACAATATTTTGTAATGATGCAAAGTGCTCAAAGTGTCCAACCCGAATAAAGCTTGGGGCAATGCGAGAGCATACCGCTGCGGTTTCCATGGTCTCTCGCCTAACGGCTTGCTTCGATCCCACTAATGCAAGAGCTCGACTGGTAGGAATGCCAAGAGCATGCATTGCTTCACTACATAAGAACTCGCGAATAGACGATCTCAAAACTGCTCTGCCATCCCCCATTCTGGAATAGTGAGTTCTACCGGCACCTTTTAATTGGAGTTCGAGATTATTGATATCTCCAAGCAAAATAGCGCGACCATCACCAAGCTGTCCTGCCCACGAGCCAAACTGATGGCCGCTATAGACTGTAGAAATTGGCTTTGAAAATTCCAACTCTCCAACATTGAGTTGATTTCCTGCTAATACTCCTAGCCACTCAGGGTCTTTGGGAAAGTTATTCACCCCAAGTTCCATTCCAACTAGCTTAGCGACAGAAGGCGAAAATGCCACCCAATAGGGGTTCGGTAGCGGAGTAGGTTGGGTAGGCTGACAGACATCATCGCCACGCAGATTAAAGGGCATATTTTGTATTCTATGGGTAATTCACAAGCATCGCAGAAGCCTCTAAAATGACCCTATGACAAATAAAGTACAACTGAATGCGGCAACTCAGCTTGCCAATCTGGGCGAAGAACTCAATGTTCCTTTTTTAAAGCTACTTGGCGTGCGTCTGATCAGCGCCGAGATGGGTAAAGGGGAAATACTCCTAGCCCTCAAGCCTGAGCACACCAATACTTGGGACGTCGCCCATGGCGGCGTATTGCTTACTCTGATGGACGTTGCTATGGCGGTGGCTGCGCGTTCTAGTGATCCTAGCGATCGAAGCGTTGTAACTGTGGAGATGAAGAATAACTTTATGCAGGCTGCCAATGGCATCTTGAGGGTAAAAGCAGATACTGTTCGACGTACAGCTACGATGGCCTTTTGTGAGGCTAAGCTCTATAACGATCAAGGTGAAATCTGCTGTATGGCAACAGGTACATTCCAATTTCTAAAACGACTGGCTACTAAAGATGCAAATGGTGAGCGAGTAGTAAACGAAGACTCGCGTCAGAAGTAAAAATTTAACCGTATTGATTGCTTATACAGAGAGATTGGATCCTGGAGCGGCGCTGAGTTCTCCAGTAACAACATCATGACCCACGGTGCCATTCGCATCGAAACGTCTTTCTACCATCTCAAACTGACCATCCTTGCGAACACGCAAAATAGTGCTTGAACGCGTTCCGTAAGAGGGCGTCTTAATGAATGCAGCAGATAAGGCTTTCTCCCAATCTGGGTTTACGCCAGTACTCGGCAACTCTTGAGTGCTTGCTTCATGTGTATCTGCTAGTACACGTAAATAGTGATCCGCATTTTTAAGTTGTCCACTGTCCATAGCCAATGTTTGAGCAAACGCCGCTACTCGATGATTCACTTTAGGCCATGGGGTATCGAGCATGGCATTCGATAGACCGTAGACTCCGGGGCTCAGCGCTTGCTCAGGAAATACTTTTCTTGGGCGAATGTTTTGACCCATCATGAGGCGATTGCTGACCCAGTGCATTTCTGCATTCTCTGGATCACTGAGATCTGCCATTAATAGATTGAATCCGTTGTACTGCTCGAACCGTTTTGCATTTTCTTGTATATAAGCATGGGGTTTGTGCTGGCCTGTCAGATAGCGTAGGCTGAGCTCTCCCCGTGTTCTTGCATCGGGATTTTTTTCACTCGGTGCCCTGACATTGGTGAGGGCAGCAAAGCGGCCGTTCTTGGTAAAGCCAAGCCATGTTCCGGGGCTGCCCAATACATCTGCTCTATCTTTTCCTGCTAAGACATGAGGGTGCTCTGACCACCATCCCATTGGATCGGTATCGCGCTCATAAAATTCATCTCGATTCGCCGCTACAACCAAAGGGTAGTCTGGGTGTGATTTCCAGGCGAAGAGAATTAGGCACATAACAAATTAATTAGTACGGTAATGAAATTAAATTTCTATTAAAGGGTAAGGCAATTGGTCTATTTTTAACACAGGGCCATTACTCATAGCTAGGTGGATTTGTCCTGACTCAAGTGCATCTAACTTGCACTCCACCTGAAGATCAATGCGATCTGGATGGCTTGGGTTGCTAGCCACCAGAACTACCATACCGCATGGTTGGCTAGCGTCACCATCATGGAATAACTCAACACCAGGCTTTGCGAGATCTAAGGACAATTCACCTGCCTCTGTATGTGCTAGCTGAAGTCGGCGCTTTACTGCACCACGATATTGACTCCGAGCAACGATTTCTTGGCCCGGGTAACAACCTTTTTTGAAATCTACTCCAGCAACTGATTCAAAATTAATCATCTGCGGAACAAATTGTTCTTGGGTGGCCAGCACAATACGCGGAATTGCGCTCAACACCTCTAAAGAATTCCACTGCATGAGGGCGGCCCCATCATCTGAAGATATATTGGAATCTGACCTTCTTTTTGCAATCAGAGTGCGCTGAAAGGATTGTCCTTCAGCAAGTACATCGGGCATTCGCAATGCGAGAGCATCCTTGGGTAAGGCAATCGATTGCTCGCCTTGTGCGTTTTGGTAGGAGCCAAATACATCCCATTCGTTTGAAACATCCAGCACCTTTACCTTTGAGCGCAGAACGTACATCGCCAATCGTTTAGCAGTGCTGGCTGCAATATCTTTGGAGATGAAAAGAGCAAAACGATCATCGGAATCGGCAGACTCTGGAAACAAGGCAAGCCAAGCGCTGGCTAAAAGCCGCCCCTTGGGATTGCAATAACCAACCAGGCGAACAGCTGTAGGACCTTGCGCCGTTTCACCTGAAAGGGTTCGTTTTAGGCTGACTACGGAATTACTTAATTGGCCCTGTAGCAAGGCTGCAGCATCGGGACCCTCAACTAGGATCAAACCCCAATTGGTTAGGGCGGTTAATCCGTGATTTAGGCTAATTGCGGGCATTAAGGTGTTTTCTGAACTTTGGGTCATGTGCTTTTATCATAGCTCGATGAGCAGAAAATTTCAGAGAAGAACTCTATTTACAAAGCATTCAAATTGTGGGGCATGGAAATCCTATGTACTCTACTTGGCTGGCTTTCTTATTCTTCTATATGGAGCCATCTTCTTATGGCCGGTTGTGCCGGGTGCATCCAATATTCCGGGGGCTTCCGCATACAAAGTCAAGATTGCCTCTCAATCGGGTCTATCGGCCATTTCAAGCCAGCTATCCGAGCAAGGTGTAGCCACTAATCCGCTAACTCTACAGATCGCAGCAAGAGCGCTATTTGTTGGCTCCAAGCTAAAGCCGGGTACCTATCTATTGGCACCCCGTGCAAGCTTAGGAAATGTTTTGCTGCAAGTTGCCCGTGGTGACCGGGTCAGGGAGAGTGTTGCCATTATTCCCGGCATGACCATCTGGCAGCTGAGAAGCCTAATAGATGGTCATCCAGCACTGATTCATCAAACCAAGGGCATGAGCTCTAAAGAATTGCTTCAGGCTATTGGTCTTTCTTATCCTGGAGATGAGGGTCTTTTCTATCCGGATACCTATATTTTTGATCCAGACGACTCAGATATATCAATTTATCGTCGGGCATCCCAAGCCATGCAAAAGCAACTGACATCCGCCTGGGAACAAAAAGATGCTACTTCGCCATTAAAAAACCCATACGAGCTCCTCATTTTGGGGTCTATCGTTGAAAAAGAGACGGGACGATCTAGCGATAGATCTCTGGTTGCAGCGGTCTTTGTTAATCGCCTCAAGATCAATATGCCCCTTCAGACCGATCCGACCGTAATTTACGGTATTGGCCCTAAATTTGACGGCAATCTTCGAAAAGCGGATTTGCGTAAAGACAGTCCCTACAATACTTATATGCACAAAGGTTTAACACCAACGCCAATAGCAATGCCGAGCAAGGAATCTCTTCAAGCTGTGATGCATCCAGCTAAAAGTGATGCTATTTATTTTGTCGCTCGTGGTGATGGCAGTAGCCATTTTTCCAAAACCTTAAAAGAGCATGAAAATGCTGTTGATCAATTTCAACGCAAACGCAATGTAACTACTAAATCGAATTCACAGTAATTCTTATGACAACTCCATTTCCAGGTTATTTCATTAGCTTTGAAGGCATCGATGGTGCAGGGAAGAGCACGCATATTGACTCCTTTGCCAAGCTATTAAAAAAACGATATCCAGATCGTGATGTTGTTATGACAAGAGAGCCGGGTGGTACTCGGTTAGGCGAGCAACTACGCTCCTTATTGCTTGATGCCCCCATGAATCTAGAAACCGAAGCGTTGTTGATGTTTGCGGCACGTCGGGAACATATTGCGCAAGTAATTGAGCCGGCACTAAAGGCTGGAAAGATTGTTATTTCCGATCGCTTTACTGATGCTAGTTTTGCTTATCAAGGCGGTGGTCGTGGCTTAAGTTTAGAGAAGTTAAATGATTTAGAGCGTTGGGTGCAGGGTCGTCCAGATGGCTCTTTACTACAACCTAATCTCACCTTCTTATTTGACTTACCCGGTTCTGTTGCTGAGGCCAGAAGATCTAAGGTGAGGGCGCCAGATAAGTTTGAGAAGATGGATTTAGATTTTTTTGAAAAGGTTCGCCAGGAATATCTCCGCAGAGCAAAGGCGGATCCAAAACGCTTTTTTTTAGTAGATGCCACTCGTACACCAGATGTGATTTGGAATGATCTTGAATCATTGGAGATCAAGCTGTAAATGGTTGATCTGATGTTTCCACATGAGTCTGCGAAAAAAATAGCCCCTTGGCTTGAGCCTGTCTGGGATGGAATGAATTTTTCTTCATTCCCTAATGCCGTTCTAATCCATGGCCAATCCGGCATTGGCAAGTTCGAGTTTTCTATTGAATTGGCTAAGGCGCTTTTATGTGAGGCCACTGAAGGTGCAAAGCCCTGCAATCACTGTGAGGCTTGCCGGTGGTTTGACTCAGCCAACCATCCAGACTTTATTGCACTTGTCCCTGAAACACATCGCAAACTTTTACCTCATGGTGATTTCGATTCTGAATCTGACTCACCTAAAAAAACAAAGGCGAGTCAAATTGATGGTGATGGTGATGCACCTGAGAAAAAAGAGAAGAAAAGTATTTCAATTGAAGATGCACGAAGTGCAATTGAAGGACTTTCAATTGGGACGCACCGCGGAGGAAATCGCGTCATCTTAGTTTATCCATTAGAAATGCTCAGGGCAGACTCTGCAAATACTTTACTCAAATCTCTTGAAGAGCCGCCAAAAAATACAATCTTTATATTGCTAGCTGATCGCCTCGATCGCGTCTTGCCAACAATTCGATCACGCTGTCGCTTGTTGTCAGCACCACGCCCAGATCGAATCAGTGGATTGAATTGGTTGCGCAATCAACTCGCCTCAGTTCCTGGTATGAAAATTAGTGATGCTGATATTGAGTCTATTTATGACGAGCAGGGTGGGGCGCCCTATGCCGTTTTGGATTCATTAATTGCTCGTCACAATAAAGATGAAAAAGATGAGCTCACCATTGCAATTCAAGCATCGCGGTATTTATTGCAGTCGATGTCGCAGGGCGCTCGGATTAATTGGTTAGATGCTGCTGATAAGACGCAAAAAGCGCGTTATTCGGTTTTGCTAGCCACAATGCAACGCTGGGTCTCGGACCTGCAAAGTTGCACTCAAATGGGTTCGCCTCGCTATTACCCCAAACATGAAGCGACGATAAAGACTCTCGCTCAACAAGCACGCCTTCCCAAGCTACTGCGTTTCTGGAAGTCCTTAATACAGGCGCGCCGCCATGAAAATCACCCTCTGGCCACTCGCATTCAGCTCGAAGCCTTGCTTTCCCAATACCAACAGGTATTTGAAGACTAAAATGGCGAGTCATGTTTATAGACTCCCATTGCCACCTCGATTTCCCAGAATTTCAAACTCGCTTACCTGAGGTTTTGGCCAATATGGCCGCCTGCAAGGTGAGCCATGCACTTTGCGTTTCAGTTGATATTCCTGATTTTCCTAATGTGAAAAAACTTGCCGAGGACCATGCTCATTTGTATGCCTCTGTGGGGGTGCATCCTGATTACGAAGATACGCCAGAACCTAGCTTTGAATTCCTAGCTGAAGAGGCAAAACACCCCAAAATTATTGCCATTGGTGAAACTGGGCTTGATTACTATCGCATGGGCGATAGAAGCTATGAATCCATGGAATGGCAAAGAGAGCGTTTCAGAACCCATATCCGAGCAGCTATTGCATCTAAAAAGCCCCTCATCATCCATACGCGTTCATCTTCAGCAGATACGCTTCGAATCCTCAAAGAAGAGGGTGCTGATCAAATTGGTGGCGTAATGCACTGCTTTACAGAATCTACCGAAGTTGCCAAGGCGGCCATGGAAATGGGCTTTTACATCTCTTTTTCTGGAATTGTGACCTTTAAGAGCGCAAAAGATCTTCAGGAAACTTGTAAGCAAGTGCCTCTAGAGCGCATGCTGATTGAAACAGATTCACCGTATTTAGCGCCAATTCCATATCGCGGTAAGACTAATGAGCCTGCCTGGGTCTCTAAAGTTGGTGAATTTATTGCGGATTTGAAGGGCGTCTCAATTGAGACACTTGCGGCACAAACTTCTAGTAATTTTTTCCAATGTTTTCATATAAATAGACCGATTTCATGAGAAATTCATTTAAATTAAATTGCGCATTTAGTGCTGCTTTTCTAGGCCTCTCTAGCCTTGTATTCGCTCAAACAGCAGATCAAATTGCTGATTTCACTAAAGCGGCAAAATTTGACGACGTCTCAGAGGTTCAGTCCCTAATTAAGGCTGGAGTTAGCCCTAATACACTGGATCCCAAAGGCAATCCGATGTTGATTGTTGCCATTCGGGATAAGTCCCTCAAGGTTGTAGACCTGCTGATTGCCAACCCTGCAACAGATATCAATCTAACCAATAAAAGCGGTGAAAACCCACTAATGATGGCGTCTATTGAGGGCGAACTCCCTTTGGTAGAGACCTTGGTGCTTAAGAAGAAAGCCGATGTGAATAGGTCTGGTTGGGCGCCTTTACATTACGCCTGTACCACTGGGAAGCTTAGTGTCGCTCAATTCTTGGTTGCCAATGGCGCCAAAGTTAACGCGCTAAGCCCCAGCGAAACAACGCCCTTAATGATGGCCGTCAGCTCCGGAAACGATCAGCTAATTAAGTTCTTATTGGATAACGGCGCTGATTTGAAGATGCGTAACCATGAAGGCTATTCAGCAATTGATGTAGCTGCGTTATTTAGCAAAGAAGATATACGTGAGGGTTTGATTTCTCGTTGGCAGAAGCTCTATAAGCAGCCATATCCAGGCGGCCCCATAAAGAGCCCCACATAACTGACATAAGTATTACTTGCGTATAATCATTATTATGTCAAATAAGAAATGTAACTAAGAAAGCATCCTCAAATAAGCACTTCGTATGGACCTCATTGATCATTTCATCAAACTTCCAGGTTTTAGTAGCCTACCTAGTTTCAGCACCCTGTTCTCTGAAATTAATACGGATATGGGCAATAGTGAGATTTGGTTTGTATTGATTCTGGCTTGCCTCATGCTGACATTGCATGGCGTTGCTGTTTTGATGATTGCAGGCGCATTTCACTGGCTGGATCGCAAACTTGAAAATAAGCGCATATACGGAGCAAATTTCCTGTCCTATTTCATTGCCATTTTGTTGATCATTGGTAGTCATTTCATAGAAATTGTGGCCTGGTCTTATATCTGCGTTGCTTTACAGGTCTTCCCAACCAATCCACAAACCTTCTACTTTGCAGGCGAAATGTACACCACGGTTGGATATGGTGATTACACGCTATCAGAGCGTTGGAGAATCCTGCCTATCATCATCTCCTTCTCAGGCATCTTTGCGGTCTCAATGTCTGGCGCTGCCTTGTATTCCATGATGGGCGCCTTATTAAACCGGTCAAACCAGAATCCAAAGTCCGGAGCTGGATTCTAAAAAAGACTCATTTGAATTGTTTCAAGCCTAATTAAGCAGCTTTGCTTTATCAATAGGCGCCTTTTGCTTAAAGACTAGCTCCAAAACGCGTCCATTGGACTCCAGGGAGCGCATTCTGCCAGGTAGCCAATCGAGGTCCCTGGCAAGCCAAATATCAACCTGGCGCTTGTATGGGTCGTTTTCACGCTGCATGAGCGCGTAATGGCGATTCACTGACTTCCCTAGGCTTGGAATAGCCTCCGACTCTTCTTCGCCATAACTCTTAAATTGCCACATTTCAAGCGTGTTGTAGTCGACCACAGGAAGCGCCCTAATACTTCCAGCATCATCAATTTTGTCGCTGCCATTTAGCAGGGAGGCAAACTGGAACATCAGGCTAAATCGATCCTGGGTTCCTGGCAATAAATCGGGGGTAAATTCTGGCTTCTCAGAAAAGTACATCTTCCCTACTCCATTCCGATCTCGATCGAATCTTGAGTAACGCGGGGGTTTTGTTCCGCGTTGCGTCCAGTAGATAGAGGGGGCAACTCCGTACGCATCGACCGAGCCGCGGGATTCAAATACAAATGGGCCAACAACTGCGTAAGGTATGTTGATATAGAGACGGTAGTTATTACCCTCAGCAATCCAGTCCAGTTGCGCAGTTTGATAGAGTTGCCCATCAACATAGGCATCGAAGTAATAGGTTCCAGAATCTGGAAGACGAAATGCTTGGCCAGATTGATTGCCTAATGCCCCCTGCTCTCCTTTGCCTGCATCTGAAATCGGATCTGCAGATACAGCATTGGGTTTCTTGGGTGTAGATTTTTTCTTTGGTGCGCTGCTAAGTTGAATCTTTTTAGGCGGCTCAATACGAAGTTCTGTTTTGATAATCAGGTCTTCAGCAATCGGAGGCGTACTACCGAAAGAAAAGAAAGGAAGGCCAAAAAATAAAATCAGGTGTCCAAGGACGGATAGAAAAATGGCGGCAATCAGAATCCACAGAGATCTTCTGCGTATAGATTGGAATAAATTACCAAATGAATCAATCAAGAAATTAATGCTCGATAAATTCAATTACCGCTGGTAGATGATTGGCGTAGTCGGCAATACCATGATCACTGCCCTCAAGAATCAATTGCTTGGCTCCAGGATAAAAATCAGACATCTCCTTCCAGTCTAGGAGCTCATCACCCTTTGCGGCGATTAAAAAATATCGCCCTGGATTGGTAATCTTGTCAACCTGCAAAGCACGTAGCTCATCAATGTACTCAGCTTTGAAATCAAATGGCTCTTCACTATCGTAAGCAGTCATCAGGCCAACATGAGGTTCTAACTCTCTTGCTGCATAAACCGCAGGATTTAAGGCAATACCTTTGCATTGATATTTCTCAGCAAGGTAGTTTGTATAGAAGCCACCCAAAGAAGATCCGATGATGACCATGCGATCTGCTTTAGATTGATCGATATGTTTAACAACCATATCGATACTTTCTTTAGGGGATGCCAATAATTGAGGGCAATACCATTCATAGACATTGTCAGGTGTTGAGAGCGCTCTCACCGCCTCACCAGTCATCACCGCCTTGCTTGAATTCGGGGAGGAGCGAAAGCCATGAAGATAAACCAACAGCGTTGTTCTCATAATCTTTTTTAAGCCTTCTGACCAATTTCAAAGCTCGCCATTTTTTCTAAGGCCTTGACCATCGCTGAATGATCCCAGGCATTGCCGCCATGGGCGCTGCAGGAGTTCAACAATTCTTGAGCGGTTGCAGTGTTGGGCAAGGAGACACCTAAGGCTTTAGCGCTACTAAGTGCAAGATTTAAATCCTTTTGATGAAGCTCAATCCTAAAGCCAGGATCAAATGTGCGTTTAATCATTCGCTCACCATGAACTTCTAAAATCTTAGAGCTAGCAAAACCGCCCATTAAGGCTTCGCGTACTTTCGCTGGGTCAGCACCAGCTTTAGAAGCAAATACCAGCGCTTCAGCAACTGCTTCAATATTTAAAGCCACAATAATTTGATTGGCAACCTTCGTGATTTGGCCGGCACCATTGGCACCAACCAAAGTAATGTTTTTACCCATTAATTCAAATACAGGCTTTACTTTTGCAAAGGTCGCATCGCTGCCACCCACCATAATTGTGAGGGTTGCACCTTTAGCGCCAAGCTGACCACCCGAAACAGGTGCATCCAGATACTCACATCCAAGGGCATTAATCTTTTGAGCAAACTCCTTTGTTGCGATGGGTGAGATGGAGCTCATATCTACAACAATCTTGCCCTTACTCAATCCAGATGCAATACCGTTTTCGCCAAATAAAACTTTTTCAACATCGGGGGTATCTGGAACCATCGTGATGATGATGTCTGCCTTGCTAGCAACTTCTGCAGGACTAGAACATGGAATCGCAGCACTGTTAGACAACTCATCCGGAATCTTACTTCGGGTATTGATAAATACTTCGTGACCGGCAGCAACCAGGTGACCTGCCATAGGTGCGCCCATAATTCCGAGACCAACGAAACCTAGCTTTAACTTACTCATAATGTCTTCCTAGTTTTATTCTTGTTCGTATTGGCTCATCCACCCAAGACCTGCCTCAGTGGATTTCAGGGGTTTATATTCACAGCCAATATAGCCGTCGTAACCAAGGCGGTCTAACAGACCAAAAAGATATTCGTAGTTGATTTCTCCGGTGCCTGGCTCATTGCGGCCTGGGTTATCGGCCAGTTGAATATGCGCTATTCGGTTGAGGTGCTTTTGAATGGTGTTACCCAACTCGCCCTCCATGCGCTGTGCATGATAGATGTCGTATTGTAGAAATGCATTATCAGCACCAACAGCATTCAAAATGGAAATTCCCTGCTCCGTCTTAGAGAGATAAAAGCCAGGAATGTCGAACGTATTAATTGGCTCAATTAATAGCTTTAATCCAACCTTCTTCAGTTCACTGGCTGCATATTGAAGGTTGGATACAAAAATATCGTGAAGTATTTTTAGATCAGATCCTGCCGGAGCCTTCCCAGCAAGACAATTTAATTGGGGTACCTCAAGAATGGCGGCGTACTCAATGGCTTTAGCGACCCCAGACCTGAACTCAGCAACGCGATCGGGTAAACAGGCAATTCCTCGCTCACCTGCGCTCCAATCGCCAGCAGGGAGATTGTGGAGCACCAGCTTTAGGGCATTGTTATCTAAGGCAGATTTAATCTCTTGAGCATCAAATTCATAAGGGAAGAGAAATTCAACAGCTTTGAACCCACCAGTTTTGGCAAGAGCAAAGCGTTCCAAAAATGGAACTTCATTAAAAAGCATCGTGAGGTTAGCTGCAAAACGGGGCATCTCATTCCTTTTGATCAAGGCGCTACAAAAGAACTGATGTTATCAAAGAAGTCTATAAATTTCCTTGAGCGCCAAAGGATGGCGTTTTAGGTCAAATTGGGGATAAAAATACGCTAATATCTCTATAGAAGTACTTAATATTAAGGAAAGTTATGAAAATTAAATTCGCCCCAATTACCCTCGTAGCCGCAGCCCTACTTTCAGGCCCAGCACTTGTTATGGCTCAAACACCTACCGCAGCAAATGCCGTAGTTGTGGACGCAGCTGTCACTGACAATGTTTTCCAGTTATATGAAGGCACGGTTACCAAGATTGATAAGAAAACTCGCACGATTTTCTTTAAAAACAACGAAGGTGAATCTAAATTTGTTGCTGGCCCAGAGATCAAGAGTTTTGATCAAATCAAAAAAGGTGATCGACTAAGTGTTACTTATGAATTGGCTGTAGCAATTGAGTTAATCAAGACTAAGAGCGATGGCATTCGTAGCAAAGTAGAAACTTCATCAGAAGTAGCCTCCAAACCTGGTGAAAAGCCAACTCGCACAATTACCAACACCACAACGATCATTGCTGACATTGTTGCGGTTGACCGTACCAAGAAATTGGTTTCCGTTAAGGGTCCAAGTGGAAAAGTTACTGTGTTGACAGTTAAGAACCCACAATTGCTAGCCGATGTGAATGTTGGCGAACAGGTTAAGGTAATTTATTTTGATGCTATGGCCGCATCCATTACTGCGCCTAAAAAGAAATAAGGCATCAAGTAATTCGTTGTAAATGCAGGGATCGCACTTGAGCATTCGTATCTTTTGGATCCTTGCGGTTTCTGCCATCCTCTCGGCTTGCGCTAACACCACCAGGCCTGGAGCTGTCGGTGTAAATCGGTCGCAATTCATGATGGCTTCTTCAGAGGACGTTAATCGCCTCTCTGCCGCAAGTTATAGCGAGCAAAATCAAAAAGCAAAAGAAAAAAATATACTGGTCACGTCAGGACCCACCTATGATCGCTTGAAGTTCATTGCGAATCGACTCATTCCGCAGACCGAGGCATTCCGAGATGACACTAGACAATGGGATTGGCGCTTAACCCTCATTGATGAGCCAATACTAAATGCTAGCTGCGCACCAGGCGGAAAGATTACCTTCTACACGGGGATCATTGAAGAGCTCAATCTCACTGATGACGAAATTGCTGCCATCATGGGCCATGAAATCGCTCACGCCCTAAGAGAGCATGGCAGGGAGCGAGTTTCTCAAGCCGCAGCCCAAAATATCTTAGTCAATATCGCTATGGCAGTAGCTGGGCCATATGGATCGGCAGTAAGCGCCGCCAACCAAGTGGCTCAATACGCAATTGTTCTGCCGAACTCTAGAGAAAATGAGTCAGAAGCTGATGCAATTGGTTTGGAGCTAGCCGCAAGAGCTGGTTACAACCCAATGGGCGCAATCACCGTTTGGCAAAAAATGTTGAAGGCGACTAAAGGTAATAGTTCACCAGAGTTCTTATCCACCCACCCTTCTGGTGAAACTCGAATTGAGCAATTGACTGCACTGATGCCTTCGGTTGAACCTCTTTATAAGGCTGCACCAAAACCATCGCGTACTAAGAAGATTTAAAGGAATGCCCTTGAAATGAAAAAAGCCCCTTATGCAGGGGCTTTTTAAACTTACTTGGCGGAGCGGACGGGACTCGAACCCGCGACCCTCGGCGTGACAGGCCGATATTCTAACCAACTGAACTACCGCTCCAAGTACATCGCATGCTACTTGTGTCACTTCATACTACTCACAACTAGCCAAAAATTTTGGCGTCCCCAGGGGGATTCGAACCCCCGTACTCACCGTGAAAGGGTGATGTCCTAGGCCTCTAGACGATGGGGACCTGGACTACTGCTAAAACTAATGCTGCTATTTTAAATGCTTGGTGGAGATAAGCGGGATCGAACCGCTGACCTCTTGCATGCCATGCAAGCGCTCTCCCAGCTGAGCTATACCCCCGTAATCTCGCTAAAAATCTACAAGACACTCAAAACAATCCAAGATTTTATCCTATTTTTGTAAGAGGACGCAAATTCTGTCTTAGACGACCTTGGAGAGCCTTTCTACAGCTTCATCCTTACCCAAAACAACCAAGACGGAATCAATGGCTGGAGTCTGAGTTGTAGCAAATAAGGCGTAACGGACAGGCATTGCTAACGCTGGCATTTTGATCTGATGCTTGGCTAAAACTTCTTTAAAAGCTGCTCCATAAGCAACTTTTGTATGCTCCGCAGACTTAATCGCTTCGATCAAATCTTTTAATGCTGGAATGATTTCAGCTGAGATATTTGCGGCAATCTGCTCAGGATTGTGCGTCGGTGCCGGCAAGTAAAAAAGCTTCGCTCCCTCAGCGATTTCAATCAGCGTGTTTGCGCGATCTTTCAGGAGTGCAACTACTTGAACAAAGTCTGGACCCTTTTCCGTATCAATACCTAACTCATGTGCAAAAGGCTTGGTAGCATCTGCAAGGACAGCTGGATCTGCATTCTGAATATATTGATGGTTCAACCAAAGCAGTTTTTCAGGATTGTGTTGCGCGGGTGATCTACCAAGGCTATCTAAGTCAAACCAATTCACAAACTGCTCTTTAGTAAAGATCTCCGCATCACCATGAGACCATCCTAATCGTGCAAGGTAATTCAGAATGGCTTCGGGCAAGTACCCTGCTTTTTGGTAATCGCGAACACTCATGGCGCCATTACGCTTACTCATTTTTTCACCGGAGTCATTTAAGACTGTTGGCAAATGGGCGTATACCGGCGGTATACCGCCGAGTGCCTTCATGATGTTAATTTGGCGAGGCGTGTTATTCACATGATCATCTCCACGAATGACGTGGGTAATGTTCATATCAAGGTCATCCACCACAACGCAGAAGTTATAGGTTGGCGTGCCATCAGGACGAGCAATCACTAAATCGTCTAACTCATCGTTGCTAATTTCAATCTTGCCTTTAACTGCGTCATCCCAGATAACGGATCCGCCAATGGGATTCTTAAACCGAATCACCGGCAAAACACCCTCTGGAACTTCTGGCAAAGTTTTACCAGGCTCTGGACGCCATTGGCCGTTATAGCGCGGCTTTTCCTTGTTGGCCATCTGTTGATCGCGCAGCTTATTGAGCTCTTCTTCGCTCATATAGCAAGGATAAGCAAGGCCAGCATCTAGCATCTGCTTAACAACTTCGCGATAGCGATCAATGCGTTGCATTTGATAAATTGGGCCTTCATCTAAATCTAGACCAAGCCAGGCCATACCCTCAATGATGACGTCAACCGCTTCCTGAGTGGAACGCTCCACATCGGTATCCTCGATGCGCAAAATAAAATCGCCTTTGTTATGACGGGCAAAAGCCCATGGGTACAAAGCGCTGCGAAGGTTGCCCAAGTGAATGAAGCCCGTTGGACTGGGGGCGAAACGTGTACGTATATGCATAAATGCCATTATCTCAGGTCGGCCTAGGATTTCATCATTTAGCACCCTGACCCTCAAAAAAGTGGATACTTTCACCTATGAACGAATTACTTGTATTTATGTGCGATGGCGCCCCGGTCCGCGGGGAAATTGTTTCCATTAGCAGCGCCTGGCAGGCCGTTTTAGAGCGCCGTAATGATCCCCCTGTAATACGACGAATCCTAGGTGATTTTGTGGGTGCAGCGACGCTTTTAAGCGCCAGCCTCAAATTTGATGGGACTTTGATTATTCAAGCTCAAAGCAAGGGTCCTATCCAACTTCTAGTAGTTGAATGCAAATCTGATCTGACAATGCGAGCTACCGTAAAGCTGTCTGTTGATGCAGCCAGCATCGATCCTGAAGCGACCTTAGGCGAGCTTCTGGATGCAGACAATACGGGGCGACTGGTGATCACTCTTGATCCATCTGACCGTCAGCCCGGTCAACCGCCCTATCAAGGCATTGTGGCCCTTCAGGAGCATCGTGGTACGGTCATTAAGCCAGTGACTAGCGCTGCTGAAGCTATCGCTCTATACATGCAAAATTCAGAGCAGCTAGATACTCGTATTTGGCTAGCATCAAACGATACCCATGTTGGTGGATTGCTTTTGCAACGGTTACCTGATTCTGGCGGCCATGCGCATCTAGATCCTCAGCTTGCCGCAGAGGGATGGACGAGAATTCAGACGCTTGGTGAAACCATCACCAATGAAGAGTTATTGACCCTACCCCCGGAAACCATTCTCCGCCGTCTCTTTTTAGAGGAATCTGCCGAAAGTGGTGTTCGCAGCTTTCCGGCACGCGCTGTTCGCTTCGGATGCCGGTGCTCCCGCGCTAAGGTGGCTGATGTCCTCAGAATGCTAGGCGAAGAAGAAGTTGAAAGCATCCTTGCCGAACAAGGTGCTGTAGAAACTGAGTGTGATTTTTGCGCTAAAGCCTATCGCTTTGATGCCGTTGATTGCAGGCAAGTATTTAAAACAGACTTATTGGCCGACGCTACAAGACCGCCATCAAGCGGACATTAAGCAGTAGTTATTGCTTTGTAGTTGTTGGTTTCACGCCATCCGCAGCATTGGCGGCTGACTTTTCGGTTGGCAGAATTTGTACGAAGAACTCGCCTTCCTTAAGCATGCCGTGCTCAACACGAGCGCGCTCTTCAATGGCGCGAGTGCCGTCTTTTAAATCCTTTACATCACCAGTAAGTTTTGCATTACGTAAGCTCAGCAAGCTATTTTTGGCTTGCTGAAGCTCAAGCTGTTTCTCCATCTCGTAAACTTTAAGCCATCCACCCTTGCCCAACCACAGTGGGTACTGTATTGCGATAAGCAATAGCAGCATAGAGTAGATGACGATCCGCATAAAAAAATGAAGCTGTTATTTAGCGTTTGAGGTTATAAAAAACAGATTTACCAGGATAAGTAGCTACATCACCCAAATCTTCTTCAATACGCAGCAATTGGTTGTACTTGGCAATGCGATCAGAGCGAGACAAAGAGCCTGTCTTAATCTGGCCAGCATTGGTGCCAACAGCAATATCAGCAATCGTGTTGTCTTCTGTTTCACCAGAGCGATGAGAGATGACTGCAGTGTAATTAGCACGCTTCGCCATTTCAATCGCTGCAAAGGTCTCAGTCAATGTACCAATTTGATTGATCTTAATGAGAATCGAATTTGCAATGCCCTTCTCGATACCTTCTTTAAGAATGCGAGTGTTGGTAACAAAGAGATCGTCTCCAACCAATTGGATTTTCTTACCCAATTTTTGAGTAATGTCAGCCCATCCATCCCAATCACTCTCATGCATTCCATCTTCAATAGATACGATCGGGAATTGGTCAGCTAAGTTGCCGAGGTAGTCTGAGAATTCACTTGAGGTCAGTTGCAAGCCTTCGCCTGATAAGTGGTACTTGCCATCTTTGTAAAACTCACTAGCAGCGCAGTCCAAAGCTAATAAAACATCTTCACCGGCTTGGTAACCAGCGCCTTCAATTGCCTTCATGATGGTCTGCAAGCACTCTTGATTACTCTTGAAGTTTGGTGCAAAACCACCCTCATCTCCAACGGTAGTTGGCATGCCCTGCGCACCTAAAATTTTCTTCAACTCATGGAAGATTTCTGCGCCACAACGTAATGCTTCACGGAAACTTTGAGCACCGACAGGCATCACCATAAATTCTTGAATATCCAAGCTGTTATTGGCGTGAGCACCGCCATTAACGATGTTCATCATTGGTACCGGTAATTGCATGCCGCCTGATCCGCCAAAATAGCGATACAGAGGCAAGCCAGCCTCTTCTGCAGCAGCACGTGCCACAGCCATAGAGACGGCTAAAGTTGCGTTAGCGCCTAAGCGAGCCTTGTTATGAGTTCCATCTAATTCAATTAAGGTGTGATCAAGGAAAGCTTGTTCACTAGCATCTAGACCCAAGATCGATTCAGCAATCTCGATATTGATATTTTGAACCGCCTTGAGAACGCCCTTTCCCAGGTAACGCGCTTTATCGCCATCACGGAGCTCAATGGCTTCACGTGACCCTGTTGAAGCGCCTGAAGGCACTGCTGCGCGCCCCATAACGCCAGACTCTAGCAATACATCGCACTCAACCGTTGGGTTGCCGCGTGAATCTAAAACTTCTCTACCGATGATGTCAACAATGGCGCTCATGCACCTTCTCCTAAGTAAAAATGAATTTGGGGAATTACTTAAAACTATCTTCTAAAAATGATCCGGGCTTCTTAACAACAGAATCAATTGCAACTAAAGATTCCAGCAGTTCTTTCATACGGTTTAGCGGTACAGCATTTGGGCCATCAGAAAGGGCTTTAGCTGGATCTGGATGCGTCTCCATAAATAGCCCGCTGATGCCTACCGCAACAGCAGCGCGAGCCAATACAGGAACAAACTCCCGCTGCCCGCCACTCGCATTACCTTGACCACCAGGAAGCTGAACTGAATGGGTCGCATCAAAAACAACTGGTGCCTTTGCTTCACGCAAAATTGCCAAGCTACGCATATCGGAAACAAGATTGTTGTAACCAAAAGAAGCGCCACGTTCGCAAACCATAAACTGATCCGCTAGGTTCATTTCTGCAGCTGCTGCACGCGCTTTATCAATGACGTTCAGCATTTCATGTGGAGATAGAAACTGACCCTTCTTAAAATTCACTGGCTTGCCGCTTTGTGCGCAAGCTCGAATGAAATCAGTCTGTCTACATAAAAAGGCTGGCGTCTGAAGAACATCTACCACTTTTGATACGGGAGCAATTTCGCTGATGTCATGGATATCGGTCAAAACCGGTACGCCAATTTCACGTTTTACACGCGCCAGAATCTCGAGCCCTTTTTCCATGCCTAAGCCTCGGAAAGAGGTGCCAGATGAGCGATTGGCTTTATCAAAAGATGACTTATAGATAAATGGAATACCTAGTGCAGAAGTAATTTCTTTGAGCTCGCCAGCAATATCTAAAGCAGATTGTTCGGACTCAATAACGCAAGGACCCGCAATCAGAAAAAAGCGGTGATCCAATCCAACATCAAAACCACATAACTTAAATGCACTCATGATGATCTCCTAGGCTGCCTGCTTTTGGGAAGCAGCTTGATGAACCAATGATGCCTTAATGAAAGCAGAGAACAATGGATGTCCATCACGCGGAGTGGATGTGAACTCAGGATGGAACTGCACTCCAAAGAACCAAGGGTGCATTCCGCTAGGCAACTCCATCATTTCAGGCAGGGACTCGTTAGGAGTTCTAGCGGAAATAATCAGACCAGACTTCTCAAGACGCGGTACGTAGACGTTATTCACTTCATAGCGATGGCGGTGACGCTCATTCACTTCAGAGCCATAGATTTCATGAGCCAAAGTGCCGTCTTTAACGGGGCAACGTTGTGAACCTAAACGCATGGTTCCACCAAGATCAGAATCATTGGTGCGCTTCTCAACGCGACCTTCACGATCGACCCACTCAGTAATCAAAGCCACAACTGGACTCTCTGTCTCAGGATCAAATTCAGTACTGTTTGCCTGCGCAATATTAGCAACATGACGCGCAAATTCGATCACAGCTAACTGCATACCCAAACAAATGCCTAGGTAAGGAACATTGTTCTCGCGGGCATAACGAATGGCGGCAATCTTACCTTCGGTGCCACGTTTACCAAAACCACCAGGGACTAAGATTGCATCTAGATTCTGAAGGCAGTCAACACCATCTTTTTCAATGACTTCAGAGTCAATGTAATTGATGTTGACGCGTGTGTGATTATGAATACCTGCGTGACGCAAAGCTTCGATCAATGACTTGTAGGATTCCGTTAACTCAACATACTTACCAACCATACCGATGGTGACTTCGTGCTGCGGATTAGCTAACTCATAAACCAAGTTTGCCCAAACAGATAAATCTGCAGGCTTAGCCTCAATATTTAATTCACGACAAATTAAATCATCCATACCCTGGGCTTGTAGCATCTCAGGAATCTTGTAGATAGTGTCAACATCCCAAACTGAAATAACAGCCTCTTCACGTACATTGGAGAAAAGTGAGATCTTTGCGCGCTCATCTTCCGGAATTGGGCGGTCTGCGCGACACAGGAGAACAGTTGGCATGATGCCAATTTCACGCAACTTCTGAACAGAGTGTTGGGTCGGCTTTGTTTTTAATTCGCCAGCGCTACTCAAATAAGGCACCAGAGTAAGGTGAACGAAAGCACAGCTATGTTTTGGCATGCGAATGCTCATTTGACGAGCTGCCTCAAGGAATGGCAGGGATTCGATATCACCCACTGTTCCACCGATTTCACAAATAGCAATATCGGCTTTGCCGTCGTGACTTGCTTTCGCACCGCGCTCTACAAATGCTTGAATTTCATTCGTAATATGAGGAATAACTTGAACTGTCTTACCCAGATATTCACCGCGTCGCTCTTTGCTAATGACGGATTCGTAGATCTGACCAGTTGTGAAGTTATTACTCTTACGCATTTTTGCGGAGACAAAACGCTCGTAATGCCCAAGGTCGAGGTCAGTTTCAGCGCCGTCTTCAGTAACAAAGACTTCGCCATGTTGAAGCGGGCTCATGGTCCCAGGGTCAACGTTGATATAAGGGTCTAATTTTAGGAGGGTGACTTTCAGGCCGCGGGATTCAAGAATCGCGGCAAGCGAGGCAGCTGCGATTCCTTTCCCTAAAGAAGAAACCACACCACCAGTGACAAAAACGTATTTGGTCATCGCTTAAGCTCTGTTGGAAAAAGTAATTATAACGATAGCGTCTCTGTCTGGATAAATTCCTAGGTCACCCAATAACTCTCAGGCTGCTAGCCAGTCCAGTGAAAAATTTGCCTGTTTAATAGGCAACTTCTTGCCACTCAGACTTCTTTCGCAAACTCAAAATCCACCATCACTCCAGGCCCAATACCCTTTTTGCAATAGTGTTGAATTACTGAGAATTATCGGTTTATCCCAATTAACCCCTATTTCGCCCTCAAATGAGGCTTTTTTGAGAACTTTTAACAATTAAGTCTTATATAAGACATGAATTAGCAATTACAATAGACTGGATAGGGAATAAAGCCCTGCTGAGCCTTAAGTTGATAACTCTTACCCGATAGGAAATACGATGCTAGAAGCCTACAACGCCCAAGTTGCCGAACGCGCAGCCCTTGGAATTCCAGCCCTCCCCCTGACTAAAGATCAAACTGCCGAACTGGTTGGTTTGCTCAAAAATCCTCCAAAGGGTAAAGAAGCAGAATTACTTGAACTCATTACCAATCGCGTTCCTGCTGGTGTTGATGAAGCGGCTAAAGTTAAAGCAGAATTTTTGGATGCCGTCGCTAAAGGGACTGAGAAGTCCCCTTTGATTTCACGCATTAAAGCTACTGAGCTTTTGGGCACTATGCTCGGCGGCTACAACATTAAGCCTTTGGTTGAATTGCTCTCCGATTCAGAGTGCGCAGCTACTGCCGCCGCCGCTTTGAAAAAGACTTTGTTGATGTTTGACTATTTCCATGATGTACAAGAATTAGCTGAAAAAGGTAATGCAGAAGCTAAAGGCGTTCTGCAAAGCTGGGCTGATGCCGAGTGGTTTACGAGCCGCGCCGCTGTTCCAGAAAGCATGAAGCTCACCGTATTTAAAGTCACCGGTGAAACCAATACCGACGACCTGTCACCTGCTCCTGACGCATGGAGTCGTCCAGATATTCCGTTGCACGCAACGATCATGCTGAAGAACCCACGTCCAGGCATTGAACCCGATGAGGCTGGTGTTCGTGGCCCAATGAAGCAAATTGAAGCTCTCCAAAAGAAAGGCAATCAAATTGCCTACGTTGGTGACGTTGTTGGTACAGGATCTTCACGTAAATCTGCAACCAACTCTGTGTTGTGGTGGACTGGTCAAGATATTCCATTTGTTCCGAACAAGCGCTTTGGTGGTGTTTGCTTGGGTACAAAGATTGCTCCAATCTTCTTTAACACCATGGAAGACGCTGGCGCATTGCCTATCGAGTTAGACGTTTCCGATATGAATATGGGTGACGAAATTGAACTCCGTCCATACGAAGGTAAAGCATTTAAGAACGGCAAAGAAATTGCTGCCTTCTCACTCAAGTCACCAGTAATTTTGGATGAAGTTCGTGCAGGCGGTCGTATTCCTTTGATCGTCGGTCGTGGCCTCACTTCTAAAGCACGCGCAGCACTTGGCTTGCCAGCTTCTACAGAATTCCGTATCCCTGTTAGCCCACCTGATAACAAAAAAGGTTTCAGCTTGGCGCAAAAGATGGTTGGCCGCGCTTGTGGATTGCCGGAAGGTCAAGGCGTACGCCCGGACACTTATTGCGAGCCACACATGACTACAGTCGGCTCACAAGACACCACTGGTCCAATGACCCGTGATGAATTGAAAGACTTGGCTTGCTTAGGCTTCTCTGCAGACTTGGTAATGCAATCTTTCTGCCATACATCCGCATATCCAAAGCCAGTAGACATTCGCACTCACCATGAGTTGCCAGCGTTTATGACTAACCGTGGCGGCGTTGCATTGCGTCCAGGTGATGGCGTGATCCACAGCTGGTTAAATCGTTTACTCTTGCCAGATACCTGCGGTACTGGTGGTGATAGTCATACCCGCTTCCCAATCGGCATCTCCTTCCCTGCTGGCTCTGGCTTAGTTGCCTTTGCTGCCGCTACTGGCGTAATGCCCTTGGATATGCCTGAGTCTGTATTGGTTCGCTTTAAAGGAAAAATGCAGCCCGGCATTACTTTGCGTGACTTGGTTAATGCAATTCCTCTATATGCCATCAAGAAAGGCTTGTTGACTGTTGAAAAACAAAACAAGAAGAACGTATTCTCTGGTCGCATCTTAGAAATCGAAGGTTTGCCTGATCTGAAAGTTGAACAAGCATTTGAATTATCCGATGCTTCAGCAGAACGTTCAGCTGCTGGTTGTGCAATTGCTCTCAGCAAAGAGCCGATCATTGAATACATGCGCTCTAACATCACTTTGATGAAGTGGATGATTGCAAATGGCTACGAAGATAAGCGCACTTTAGGTCGTCGTATCAAAGCAATGGAAGCGTGGATTGCTAAACCTGACTTGCTCAAGGCTGATGCAAACGCTGATTACGCCGAAGTAATCGAAATCGATATGAGCGAGATTAAAGAACCAATCCTAGCTTGCCCTAATGATCCAGACGATGTGAAGTTCTTATCTGAAGTTTCTGGCGAGAAAATCGATGAAGTATTTATCGGCTCTTGCATGACAAACATCGGACACTTCCGTGCAGCAGGTCAAGTTCTTCAGGGTAAAAAGGATATGCCTACTCGCCTATGGGTGGCTCCTCCAACCAAGATGGACCAGATGATTTTGACCGAAGAAGGCTATTACGGCATTCTGGGTGCTACAGGTGCCCGCATGGAAACTCCAGGCTGCTCACTCTGTATGGGTAACCAGGCTCAAATCCGTAAAGGCTCTACAGCAGTCTCCACATCAACACGTAACTTCCCGAACCGTTTAGGTATCGACACTCGTGTGTATCTCGCTTCTGCTGAGCTTTCAGCGGTTGCAGCGCTCTTGGGTCGCCTACCAACGCCGCAGGAGTATTTTGAGCAAGTTGAGTCATTGAACGCTAAATCTGGTGAAGTTTATAAGTACATGAACTTTGACAAGATTAAGTCATTCAGCGATGTTGCTGACACAGTAACAATCTAAGTATTAATAGCCCCGATGTTTGGGGCAATAAAAAAGGCGATCAACCGATCGCCTTTTTTCTTATCTAAATTTGCCTAGATGCAGAGCTTATTTTCTTGATGGGCATTCTCACGATTCAAACCAGAAGCCCAGGTATTGGTTGGCAAGCCAGTTTTTTCCATGATTAATTTGGCGCGCTTTGAGACTTCCTTCCACTCAACATCTAATTGCGGACCTTTAAAAGCAATCGCAACAACGTTACAGTCATGAGACTCTGGAAACAGAAGGACTCGATTATCAAATGCTTCACAGATATTGTTTAAATTGATATCAAAGCTCTTGTGACGAGAAAACAAATTCACCGTTAGTACGCCGGGTGACTTGAGAATGTCGTAACAGCCTTTGTAGAATTCTAAGGAGCTAGCAGCCGGGCCATCGCAAATAGCGTCATATAAGTCAACCTGAACCGCATCAAAGCGATCCTGATTCTTCTTGTTCTGAACAAAAGCCTTGGCATCGGCTTTCAATGTCTCTAGACGGCGATCATCATCAGGAGTGAAGAACATGCTGCGAGCAGACACAATCACAGCAGGATTGAGTTCAACAACTGTAGTTTTTACAGCTGGGCAATAACGATGAGCAAACTTTGTCAGAGCGCCAGTTCCTAAGCCAAGTTGAGCAATTCTCATGCCAGGCTTAGTTTCCAAAAACAATAACCAAGCCATCATTTGCTGGTTGTATTCCAGATAAATCTCATCTGGATCACGAATGCGCATTGCACCCTGAATTAACTCGCTACCAAAGTGCAAATAGCGCACTCCACCACTCTCAGAAAATGTAACTGGCTCCATCGCCATAGATGAATCTGGCATTAGATTACTTTGCCCAGACTCTAGCGTTGCGGAATAATCGCATCCATGGGCTTGCTCCATCTGGTGTGTCGAGCCATTCACTTGGTGCCCAGCTCATCTGCACCGCCCTAAAGACGCGCTCAGGATGCGGCATCATGACCGTGAAGCGACCATCTGGAGTAGTAACGCCAGTTAAACCACCAGGCGAACCATTTGGATTCATTGGGTAGGTTTCAGTAGGGTTACCTTGGTGATCCACAAAACGGAGAGCAGCCAACCCTTGTTTCTGAAGCGCCTCTAAATTGCCTTGTTGGCTAAAGTTAGCAAAGCCCTCGCCATGCGCAATAGCGATAGGTAGCTGACTTCCTGTCATACCCTGGGTAAAGATGGAAGGCGATGCCATCACTTCAGCCATCACCAATCGAGCCTCGTACTGCTCGGATTGATTGCGGGTAAATTTAGGCCATGCTTCAGCACCAGGAATAATTCCTGCTAGATTGCTCATCATTTGGCAACCATTACAGACACCTAAAGCAAAACTATCTTGGCGATTAAAGAATGAGGAGAACTGATCGCGTAATTGAGCATTAAAGAGGATAGTTTTCGCCCAACCCTCGCCTGCCCCCAATACGTCTCCATAGCTAAATCCACCGCAGGCAACCAGGCCACGGAAATCATCTAACTTGGATTTACCAGAAAGCAGATCTGACATATGAACGTCATAACTATCAAAGCCAGCCCAATTCATGGCATAAGCCATTTCTACATGAGAATTAACACCCTGCTCACGCAAGATAGCGACTTTAGGTCTAGCATTCTTATTAATGAATGGTGCTGCAATATCTTCCGCAATATCAAATGTCAGCTTTGGTGACATTCCAGTATCGGCAACGTTATCGAGTAGCGCAAACTCACTATCAGCACAATCTGGATTATCGCGTAAGCGAGCAATCTGATAACTCGTGTTAGCCCACATCTTTTGCAGGACTTCACGTGGTTCAGCAAAGATATTTTTTGCATCACGCCAAATTTCAATCCGGCCATTGGTATTTGGTTTTGCAATCACGTGACTGAACGCGCTCAGGTTCAATTTACGCAAAACAGCAAATACAGCATCCCGATCAGCTTTGCGAATCTGAATTACCGCACCAAGCTCTTCATTAAATAAAGCGCGCATGGTTTGCTCATGACGTCGACCAGATACCTGTTGCGCCCAGTTCTTAGCGTCACCCCAGTCAGCCTCTTGCCCAACATCAACAGCAATCATGTCGACATTCATTGAAATGCCGGTATGCGATGCAAATGCCATCTCTGCAATACAGGCGAACAAGCCGCCGTCAGAACGGTCATGGTAAGCCAGCAACTGATCTGCTTTGCGCAGTTCAATGATGGAAGTAGCAAGTGCCTTCAGATCATCTGGGTGATCTACATTCGGAGCTGATTTACCAGATTGATTGAGTACTTGAGCAAGAATGCTTCCAGCCATGCGGTTTTTACCGCGACCTAAATCAATCAAGATCAATTCAGTTTCTAATGCTGCGCCAGATTCATCTTTGAGTTTAAGCAAAGGCGTTGTAGTTTTACGAACGTCCTGAACTGCAGCAAAAGCAGAAATAATTAAGGAGACTGGAGAAACCACTTTTTTGGCTTGATCGCCCTCCTGCCATGCAGTAGCCATAGATAGAGAGTCTTTACCAACCGGAATAGAAATGCCAAGTGCTGGACATAAATCCATCCCAATTGCTCTAACGGAGTCATACAGCTTTGCATCTTCTCCGGGTGCACCACAAGCAGCCATCCAATTAGCAGAAAGCTTAACGTCTTCTAAGCGACGAATGTCCGCAGCCAATAGATTAGTAATGGCTTCACCAACTGCCATCTTGGCAGCGGCTGGTGCATCAATCACGGCCAATGGAGTACGCTCGCCCATGGTCATAACTTCACCACGGTAGCCCTTGTAATCCATCAAGGTAACTGCACAGTCAGCAACAGGAACTTGCCATGGCCCAACAAATGGATCACGAGTATTGAGACCACCAACGGTACGATCGCCGATAGTAATCAAGAATGATTTACTAGCAACTGTGGGTTGCTGCAGAACCCAAGCAATGCATTGGGCAAGATCGGCGTCAGTGACATTTAATTCTTCAAACTCTTGTGCCACACGCGTCACATCACGATGCATACGTGGCGGCTTGCCTAGCAATACTTCCATTGGCATATCAATGGGCATTGCAGCATCGGTACCAGTAGTTTCTTTACTGTCGCTTAGCTGAAGTTGACGCTCAACTGTTGCTTCACCCACTACGGCAAATGGGCATCGCTCGCGCTCACAGAGTGACTTAAACAGCTCCAGATCTTTAGCCTCAATTGCTAGAACATAACGCTCTTGAGATTCGTTACACCAAATCTCTGCAGGACTCATGCCGCTTTCCTCAAGCGGCACTTTGCGCAACTGAAATTGGGCGCCTAAGCCGGCACCATCAGCTAGCTCTGGAAATGCATTGGAAATACCACCCGCACCAACATCATGAATTGAAACAATAGGGTTACTCTGACCCATTGCAATACAAGAATTGATCACTTCTTGTGCACGGCGTTCCATTTCTGGGTTACCGCGTTGGACAGAATCAAAATCTAAATCTGCAGTATTGGTTCCGGTTGCAACAGAACTACCAGTTGCGCCACCCATACCAATACGCATACCAGGGCCACCTAATTGAATAAATAAGTGCCCCGCTTTAATTTGCTTCTTTGCAGTATGAATTGAATCAATGCTACCGATACCACCAGCAATCATGATGGGCTTGTGATAACCGCGACGAACACCTTCTAAGGTTTGCTCAAAGACGCGAAAATAACCACCGAGAATGGGACGACCAAATTCATTATTAAATGCGGCGCCACCTAATGGACCATCAATCATGATCTGTAGTGGTGTGGCAATACGCTCTGGCTTGCCGTACTTCTCAGACTCCCATGGCAAACCGGTGCCAGGGATATTGAGGTTTGAAACAGAGAAGCCAGTAAGGCCTGCTTTAGGACGCCCGCCGACACCAGTCGCACCTTCATCACGAATCTCGCCACCAGCACCTGTAGAGGCGCCCGGAAATGGTGCAATTGCCGTTGGGTGATTGTGAGTCTCCACCTTCATCAAGGTATGTACTAAACGTGTGTCTTTTTCGTAACGACGACCCTCACCTTTGGGGGACCAAGTTTCTGACTCGGCTCCCACCATCACTGCTGAGTTGTCGGAGTAGGCCACGATCGTGCCTTCTGGCTGAAGTTGATGCGTATTGCGAATCATTGCAAATAGGGATTTCTCTTGATCATCCCCATCGATAGTCCAACTAGAGTTGAAAATCTTATGACGGCAATGTTCACTATTCGCCTGGGCAAACATGATCAACTCAACATCGCTCGGATTACGTTCTAAGCGAATGAAATTCTCAACGAGATAAAGCACCTCATCTTCCGATAAGGCGAGACCTAAGTCTTGATTTGCTTTATCTAGTGCAGCTCTGCCCTCAGTTAATACTGGGATGCGGACAAATGGGCGATCAGGCAGAGATTGATATAAAGCACTAGCTTCATTGATATCTGAGATAACAGCCTCAGTCATACGATCATGTAATGCAGCCAACACCAGCTGATCTTGTTCTGTGCTGAGTGCTTTTTTACTCTGCCAAGCATACTGAACGCCACGCTCAATACGTAACACTTGAAGCCCGCATTGACGTGCAATATCTGTTGCTTTACTAGCCCATGGAGAAACTGTGCCAAATCGGGGAATAGCAATCGCAGATTGTTTATCGGCGGCTTTGCTGAATAAGGAGCCGCCCTTCAGCTGAGATTTAAAAGGTTGGCCGTAAGTCAGAAGACTCTCGAGCACCTCTTTATCTTTGGCACTGAGTTCTGACTCAGACCAAACGAAATGAAGGTATTGAGCCTCTATGGACTCAAGTTGAATTCCTTGGGCTGCGAGCGAAGCTAAAAGTCGCTGTTGGCGGAAGGCTGAAAGGGCATTTGCCCCGGGCAAGCAACAGAATGATGACATGGCAAGATTATAAGGTTTTGCTTAAGCCAGGCGCCCGCCCTGAAGACTCAATTGGCGTCCGCACCGAGCAGCTAAGGCTGGATCGTGGGTCACCAGAACCAGGGTTGAAGAATTCTCCCGATTTAGCTCAAAAAGGAGCTCAATCACCCTATTTCCGCTAGCTTCGTCCAGGCTCCCGGTAGGCTCATCGGCAAACAGAATGGCGGGCTTATTAATGAAAGCTCGGGCTAGCGCCACCCGTTGCTGTTCACCACCTGACAGCGTCTTAGGAAAGTGATTGGCTCTCAGGCTTAAGCCAACCTTTTCTAGCCATTGATTAGCCTCTAGCCTGGCTTTAGCATGGTCTACGCCTGCCATCTCCAAGGGAAGCATGACGTTCTCTAGGGCCGTTAGGTGTGGCAACAGCTGGAAAGACTGAAATACAAAGCCAACGAACTGACCACGCAAACGTGCCCTGCCATCTTCATCCAAGAGATTAAGGCTTTGCCCCATTAAATCAATTTGCCCCGAGCTTGGCAGATCTAAACCAGCCAAGAGGCTTAACAAGGTACTCTTTCCAGAGCCGGAAGCGCCAATAATTGCCACACTTTCACCTTGCTCAATTTGAAAACTCAAGTCGTGCAAAATAGCCAGGTCACCATCAGCCGTATTTACCAGCTTGCCAACGCGATCGGCAACAATGGAATTAGACTGTTTGTTCATGTGAAAATTTTCTAGAGTGGAAAAAATGTGGATTCAGTTTTTAACTGTGAATAAATTCATTACAGGGCTATTTTGCCTTGTATTAAGCATTTCTTCTTGGGCACAAGTAAAGCCAGTAGTCCTGATACTGGGTGATAGCCTTTCTGCTGAATACGGCCTGCCGCGTGGCACGGGGTGGGTCACCCTGCTCCAAGAGCAATTAGCCAAAGATCAAAGTCCGTGGAACGTTTTTAACGCCAGCATTAGCGGAGAAACTAGCTCGGGTGGCCTGAGCCGCCTCCCCAATCTCTTGGATCAGAAAAAACCAGGAATTGTGCTTATAGAGCTGGGGGCAAATGATGCCTTGCGAGGATTGCCTGTAAATCAAACCGAAGCCAATCTTCGCAAGATGATTCAGGTGAGCAAAAAATCGGGTGCAAAGGTTTTGCTCTGCGGCATACAGATTCCTTCGAACTATGGCCAAACCTACACCATGCAATTTAAGAATCTCTACCCCTTGCTTGCAAGTCAAGAGCGTATCGAGTTAATGCCATTTTTCTTAGAAGGCGTTGCCACAAAACCAGAATTGTTCCAGGCGGATCGCCTACATCCCAATGTGGCGGCACAAAGCGTTATCTTTAAAAACGTATGGGGCTCAATGGCCCCATACAGTAACTTACTTAAAAAACTGCCTTAGTTTTAACTGCCCGCACTACCTGCGCTTGCTTGCTTGAGCGGGTTGATGACTTTAACGCCAGCGCTATTACGCCAATAGCCCATAAAGCCAGCAAATTCGGCTTGCGCAGCCAGCGCTTGAATCTGTTGCGCCTGAGCCTTATGTACCTTGGCATCAACTGCAGGTGGCTGACGAACTTGATCAATACGATAAATCGTAGTGCCAACACCTGGATTGGCAACCGAAACTACAGCCGGCAAGTTGCTTGCATTAACAGACATAACTTCATCCATTGATGGACCAACTAAGCTGCCGGGCTTATTGCGTGAGATCCAGCTAGGACTTGAGAAACCAGCGGCATTCTTCGGATCTTTTTCAAGTGCGGCTAATTTCTCGCTTGCAGCAGAAATGGCCAATTTCTCTGCAGCACGTTGGCTAACTTGACGCTTCACTTCTGCTGCAACCTCGCTATACGGCAAAATTTGTGCTGGGTGCAAAGTAACTACCCGAGCAGATACAAATACACCTGACGCCGTTTGAACAGCTTCAGTATTGCGCTTGTTCTTGAGGGACTCATCACCATAAAGAGACTGCATCACCTTAGGATTAGCCAAGGGATGATCTTTGGATACGCCTGGCGCACCACCACGAGTCACACCCTTCTGGGTTTGAATGCTGAGCTTTAATTTATCAGCCGCAGGCTTTAAGCTGTCAGACTGGTCGTAAGTCATATTCGCAAACTGATCTGCCTTTTCATTAAAGGCTTTGGAGTCTTCTTTTGGATCTGCTTTGAGAACAATGTACTCAACATCAATGTATTCAGGACGCTCAAATAATTTTGCATTAGCTTCATAAAAAGCCTGCAGCTCTTCAGCACTTGGATTCACTTTAGATAAATAATCTTTAGCGTTGAACTGCAAAGCCTGAACTTGTCTTTCGGTCTCATACAAAGATGAAACAATCTCAGATAATTTTGGGCTTGCCAGTTCTGTACGCGCAACTGAGTTAACTAACTGCTGAATTTTTAAGTCAAAGCTTTGACCGGCATAGAACTGCTCTTCATTCATGCCGTTGCTTGCCAATAACTGCTTAAAGCGAGCATCATCAAATGTGCCATCTTGACGATATAAAGCACGAATCTGAGGAATCTTTTGCAGACTATTCACAAGCTCTTGCTTACCCACTTGCAAGCGCAGGTCGCTCACCGCAAATCCTAAGATACGCTGCTGGAGCAACTCATTCAAAATTGCCTGACGAAACGGCAGACTTTGAGCAATTTGCATGTTTCCGCCAACACGCTCAGCCTGACGCTTAGCAGCCATATCCACTTCTTGCGCAGTAATTGGTTTGCCATTCACCTTAACAATATCCGTTTCTTTATCCATAAATCCGGAATAGCTGGAGATGCCGAACAAGGCAAAAGAAGGAACAATAAACAGCATCAATACAAACTGTAGAATTTTTTGGTGCTTACGTACGGAATCAAACATGAATTAATCGCTCGAAAATAAAGTCAATAATGCGAGTGTACTAGGCAGAAGGTCTAGAGGAACTAGAAAGCCTATAAGAGGAAAAGCGAATGCGATTTGGGAAACTGGTGGGCGCTGACGGGATCGAACCGCCGACATTCTGCGTGTAAGGCAGACGCTCTACCATCTGAGCTAAGCGCCCCAAATTAATACAGACGAGATTGTAACCTAGTGCGGGAATAAAAGAGGGATTCTTCATCAGAATGGACTTAAATAAACCGTTCAATATGACTCAAAATCCCTCAAATATCCCCTAGACATCAATGCTTTAAGGCTTCACCAGAAGAAATCTTTTCATTGGCTTTGCTAGCTTCAGCAGCCCTTTTAGCGAGCTCTTCTGGTGTTGGATCCGGTAAAGCAACTGGTTTTCGCTCTAAAGCCAACTCCAGAACTTTATCAATCCAGCGGACCGGAACGATTTCAATCGCATTCTTGACGTTATCCGGAATATCGATCAAATCTTTGACGTTTTCCTCTGGAATTAAAGCCAGTTTGATACCACCACGATGCGCTGCCAATAGTTTCTCTTTCAGGCCGCCAATGGGCAATACTTCACCACGCAAAGTAATCTCACCCGTCATGGCTACATCAGAGCGAATCGGTATACCTGTAAAGACAGAAACCAAGGCCGTTGTAATGGCAATACCAGCCGATGGACCATCCTTAGGCGTCGCGCCATCTGGGAAGTGAATATGAATATCTTTCTTCTCAAAAGCCTCATCCGCAATTCCCAAGGCTCTCGCTCTAGAACGAACCACAGTCTTAGCCGCTTCGACAGATTCTTTCATTACGTCGCCAATGGAGCCGGTACGAGTGATGACGCCCTTACCTGGCATCACTGCCGCTTCGATGGTCAATAGATCACCGCCAACTTCGGTCCAAGCCAAACCAGTTACCTGGCCAACTTGATTCTCTTTTGCAGCAAGACCAAAGTCATACATCTTCACAGAAAGGAACTTCTCAAGATTGTCAGCATTCACAGTGACTGGTGCAGCCTCTTTCTTGAGGAGAAGCAACTTCACTACCTTACGGCAGATCTTGCTGATTTCACGCTCTAAGGAACGAACACCAGCTTCACGTGTGTAATAGCGAATCATGCTGCGAACAGCGGATTCTTCAATCTTCAATTCATCTTTTTTGAGACCATTATTTTTAATCTGTTTAGGGATTAAATAATTGATGGCAATGCTGGTCTTCTCATCTTCCGTGTAACCAGCAAGACGAATGATTTCCAAGCGATCCAATAAAGGACCAGGAATATTCAAGGAGTTAGATGTTGCAACAAACATCACATCGGAGAGATCAAAGTCAACCTCAACATAGTGATCTTGGAATGTGTGATTTTGCTCTGGGTCCAAAACCTCTAGCAATGCACTTGCTGGATCGCCGCGGAAATCCATGCCCATCTTGTCTACTTCGTCCAAGAGGAATAAAGGATTGCGTACGCCCACTTTAGTCAAGCTAGATAGAATCTTGCCCGGCATAGAGCCAATATAAGTGCGGCGATGACCACGAATTTCAGACTCATCACGCACACCACCCAATGCCATGCGAACAAACTTACGGTTGGTTGCGCGGGCAATAGATTGACCTAGAGAAGTTTTACCAACACCAGGAGGCCCAACTAAACAAAGGATCGGAGCCTTGACGCGTTCAACACGTTGTTGAACTGCGAGGTATTCCAGGATGCGTTCTTTCACTTTATCAAGTCCGTAATGATCTTCATCCAATACTTTTTCAGCATTGGCTAGATCATTATTGATCTTGGTTTTCTTCTTCCATGGAAGCGTCACCAAAGTATCAATGAAATTACGAATCACGGTTGCTTCAGCAGACATTGGTGACATGAGTTTGAGTTTCTTCAACTCAGACTCAGCCTTCTTCAATGCCTCTTTAGGCATACGGGCAGCCTTAATGCGCTTCTCAAGCTCCTCGAGATCGGCACCCTCTTCACCCTCGCCTAATTCTTTTTGAATAGCTTTAACTTGTTCGTTTAAGTAGTACTCGCGCTGACTCTTCTCCATCTGACGCTTTACACGCCCACGAATACGCTTCTCAACCTGCAAGATATCGATTTCACTTTCAAGATCAGCCAAGAGACTTTCTAAGCGTTGCACTACATCCGTCATTTCCAGTAAACGCTGTTTCTGTTCGAGCTTAACTGGGAGATGTGCGCAAATCGTATCCGCCAAACGGCTTGGGTCATCAATGCCACCAAGTGAGGACAGAATCTCTTGAGGAACTTTTTTATTCAGTTTTACGTACTGATCAAACTGAGCCATGATGGCACGACGCAAAGCCTCAGTCTCGTGCGCATCCAATGCTGACATTGGGCTTGGGCTAGCTTCACAGCAGAAATAACCCTGGCTATCTTCAACCTGACTTACTTCAGCGCGCTGTACGCCCTCAACTAATACCTTTACGGTACCGTCGGGCAGCTTGAGCATTTGCAGGATGTTGGCGATACAGCCAACCTCATAGAGATCCTCTACGCCAGGCTCATCCTTGGCGGCAGTCTTTTGAGCTACTAAAAGTACATTTTTGCCAGTTTCCATGGCAGCTTCTAGCGCTTTGATTGATTTTGGACGGCCCACAAACAAGGGGATGACCATGTGCGGAAACACTACGACGTCTCTTAAAGGGAGAAGTGGCAGTTGAATAGGTTCAGAGGGTAGTAATAAGTGGCCAGGCATGGGGCAATTCCTCCAAAATAGTCGTTCCGTAAAAATCTCTAAAAATGCCGTACTACTACATAGGGACATTATTTAGGAATAGGATACTACCTATATGGGTGCCACCAAGTGAAAAACAAGGGGTAAATATGCAAAAAGTGAGCGAAAACCCTGTGAAAACAGCAAAAAATAGCAAAAATTAGGCTTTTTTGCTCATTTCTGTGGATTCGTCACCCTGCTTGTAGGCCAAAATAGGCTTTCCGCCCTCAGCGATGGTATTTTCATCGATGACCACCTTTTGAACATTCTTCAAAGATGGCAGGTCATACATGACATCCATGAGGGATCCCTCAAGAATAGAACGCAGGCCGCGTGCACCGGTTTTGCGTGCAATAGCTTTCTTGGCGATGGCTGACAATGCCGCTGGACGAACTTCAAGCTCAGAGCCTTCCATTGTTAAAAGCGCCTGATACTGCTTTACAAGGGCATTCTTAGGCTCAGTCAGGATCTGAATTAAGGCAGTTTCATCCAATTGCGCCAAAGTTGCTACAACCGGCAAACGACCAATCAACTCAGGAATGAGGCCAAACTTAATTAAATCTTCTGGCTCCACTTCGATTAAGAGGTCGCTAACACCGCGATCATCCTTACCTGGAACCGTGGCATTAAATCCAATGCCAGTCTTCGCAGTACGTTGTTGAATGACCTTCTCAAGACCGTCAAATGCACCGCCGCAGATAAATAGGATATTGGTCGTATCAACTTGCAAGAAATCTTGGTTCGGGTGCTTACGTCCACCTTGAGGAGGCACAGAAGCCATCGTACCTTCAACCAGCTTTAACAAGGCTTGCTGAACGCCCTCGCCTGATACGTCGCGAGTAATGGATGGGTTATCTGATTTACGGGAGATCTTATCGATCTCATCGATATACACAATACCGCGCTGTGCTTTTTCTACGTTGTAGTCACAAGCTTGCAATAACTTTTGAATGATGTTTTCAACGTCTTCACCAACATAACCCGCTTCGGTTAATGTTGTGGCGTCAGCCATTACAAATGGCACGTCCAACATACGCGCTAAAGTTTGGGCTAACAATGTTTTACCCGAGCCGGTTGGACCGATCAGCAAAATATTACTCTTTGCCAATTCAACACCATCAACCATGGCTTTGGCAGGAGTCTTAGATTCCTTTTTGTCGGCAGCCTCAACAGGCTTACCATCTTTATCAAGCTTCTCTTTTTTAGGTTTTGGCAAATACTGCAAACGCTTGTAGTGGTTGTAAACCGCTACAGCTAAAGTCTTCTTCGCATGGTCCTGACCAATCACGTACTGATCTAAGTTCTCGCGAATCTGGTGTGGTGTTGGTAAAGCATCATCGTCCTCAGCCTTAGGAAGCTTAGCGAGCTCTTCTTGAATGACGTCGGTGCATAAGTCGATACACTCATCGCAAATAAAAACAGAAGGTCCGGCAATCAGTTTCTTTACTTCATGCTGACTCTTGCCGCAGAAAGAGCAATACAGAACTTTATCTGCGCTATTGGTAGTATTTTTATCGCTCAAGGTGGCTATCTAAAAATGAATAGGTATTAAGGACGCTTATCAATCACTTTATCGATCAAGCCATACTCTTGAGCCTGATCTGCAGACATGAAGTTATCGCGATCAGTGTCTTTAGCAATCGTTTCAATTGATTGACCAGTGCGATCCGCCAAAATCTTGTTCAAGCGTTCACGTAAGTAAAGAATCTCACGAGCTTGGATTTCAATATCAGAAGCTTGGCCACGTGCGCCACCTAATGGCTGATGAATCATCACGCGGGAGTTAGGTAATGCATAACGCTTACCCTTCTCACCAGCACACAACAAGAACGCACCCATGCTCGCAGCCATACCCATACACAAAGTGCTGACGTGTGGCTTGATAAATTGCATTGTGTCGTAGATAGCCAGACCAGCGGAAACAGAGCCGCCAGGAGAGTTGATGTACAGAGAAATTTCTTTATCTGGATTTTCACTCTCAAGAAATAGCAACTGGGCAATCACTAAATTTGCAGTTTGATCATTTACTTCGCCAACCAAGAAAACTACACGTTCTCTGAGTAAGCGAGAGTAAATGTCATAGGCTCTCTCACCTCGACCAGAGGTTTCAATCACCATTGGAACTAAACCCAAAGCTTTAGGTTCTAAATTCTCAGACTGGAAATGATTCTGGTTCATGTGATCAGGCCTTTATTAATTAATACTTAGTTGAGCTTGCTGAGTTCTTCGAAGGTAACTGCTTTATCGATCACTTTAGCTTGCGAAGTGAAATGCTTAATCACGTTGTCTTCCAGCACCAAGTTCTCGATATCTTTAAGGCGGCTTGGATTGCTGTAGAACCAACGCACTACTTCTTTAGGATCTTCGTATGTAGCAGCTTGTTCATCAATTTCAGCTTTGATTTGATCTGCAGTTGCAGCCAAGTTTTGCTGCTTAACCAAGTCACTCAAAATCAAACCGAGGCGAACACGCTTGAGGGCTTGCTCAGCAAACATCTCAGCAGGAATCGGTGCGTCTTTTGCATTAGGAATGCCACGCTGCATTAAGTCTTGACGTGCAGACTCAACTAAGCGCTCTTGCTCTTGAGCAACCAAAGATTTTGGTGCATCGAGTTCGCAAAGACTGTTGAGCTTCTCCATTACTTCGCCTTTTAACAAGGAAGTAATACGACGTTTTGTTTCGCGATCTAAATTCTCTTTGACTTCTTCACGCATTTTGGCAACGCCACCTTCAGTAACGCCCAAAGACAATGCAAACGCATCATCAATTGCTGGCAGGTGCGCCCAATTTACTGACTTAACAGTAATAGTGAAGTCAGCAGTCTTGCCGGCTACATCTTTACCGTGGTAATCCGTTGGGAAGCTTAATGGGAAAGTCTTGCTCTCACCCGCTTTGAGGCCCAATGTAGCAGCTTCAAATTCTGGGAGCATGCGACCTTCACCAAGAACGTACTCAAAGTTTTCAGCTTTACCGCCAGCAAATTCAACGCCATCGATTTTGCCAACGAAGTCGATTACAACCTGGTCGCCAGCTTGAGCAGCTGTGTTTGCACCGCCATCACCATGAGCACCAGCTACGCCACGTGGATGGTAATGAACTTGCTGCTTGCGCAATACATCTAATGCGCGATCAATTTCTGCATCGGAAATGTCAGTTGTGTACTTAGTCACTTCTGCTTTGCTGAAGTCACCAATCTTCACTTCTGGTAACACTTCAAAGTAAGCATCGAACACAATTTTGTCTGCGTCTAATTCAGATTTTGGGTCAAGGCGTGGTTGGCCAGCCAAAAGGATTTTTTCTTTTTGAGCTAAGTCATAGAACAGCTCAGAAGCTTTATCGAACTGAAGCTCGAAATCCACTTGCATGCCGTATTGCTTTTCAACCATGCTCTTAGGCACTTTGCCTGGACGGAAGCCTGGGGCTTTCATGGTCTTACCCAATTTAGCCAAACGGTCTTCTCTTGCCTTAGCCAAATCGGCACGAGCGAACTCTAAGGTCACTTTGCGGTCTAACTGACCTAAATTTTCTATCTGCACAGCCATTCTCGTCTCTTATTTGAAAATCGGAATATGTGAAGCCCAAGCCAAGTAGTTATCTTGTGGTGCGAGGAGGGGGACTCGAACCCCCACACCATTGCTGGCGTCAGGACCTAAACCTGGTGCGTCTACCAATTTCGCCATCCTCGCGCGAATTCCGCAAACACTACCGAGCTAAAGCTTCACTCTAAAGACCGTAATTCTACAATGCTTAGTGGTTTTGGAGGATATTTAGGCCTTGTAGAGCAGAGCCACCGCATGGACTGCAATGCCCTCACCTCTGCCTAAGTGCCCAAGGGATTCATTGGTTTTGGCCTTCAGGTTGACATGGCTTGGCGTGACAGCTAAATCTGCCGCGATATTGCGGACCATATCAGGCAAAAAAGTGGCTAATTTGGGCTTTTGGCAAATAATCGTCGCATCGACATTACCCACCTGAAACCCGGCAGCCTGAACCTTCTGAAGAGCGGCTCTGAGCAAAATTCGGCTATCCATATCCTTAAACTGGGGATCAGTATCTGGAAATAGCTGGCCAATGTCATTCAATCCAGCAGCGCCCAACAGGGCATCGGTTAATGCATGTAACAAGGCATCCGCATCCGAATGCCCTAATAGGCCTTTATCACTGGGGACATGAACACCACCCAAGATTAACTTACGATCCGCAACTAAGGCATGAACGTCATAACCTTGACCAATACGAAACTGGGGAATGTGAGGAGCGCTTGAAGTCATTGAGTTGTCGTTATAGATTCAGAGGGTTTATTTGCGGGAGGCCTGCAAGATGGTTTGCATCAAATCCCAATCCGCTGGGTGGGTTACTTTGAAGTTGCGAGTGGCACCCTCTATTAATAATGGGCTAGAGCCTGAGAGTTCCATTGCACTTGCCTCATCGGTAATGTCGGCCTCTAGTCGAATACCCTCTTCAATTGCATCATGCAGACGCTTTAAGCCAAACATCTGGGGCGTTTGTGCCTGCCAAAGATGATCTCTAGAAATCGTCTTCATCGACCTATTGGGATTGCCGGCAATTGCGGAGTTGGCATCAGCCATTTTTAATGTATCGGCTAAAGGAATTGCCAAAAGACCGCCCTCACCAGCTTGAGTGACAGCACGAATCAGTTTTTGAATCAGCTCGGTAGAAATGCCAGGTCGGGCAGCATCATGCACAAGCACCCAGTCTGTTTCCGGAATTCCCGCCTTAAGCATGGCTGCCAAAGTATTTCTGACGGTTTCTTGACGGGTTGGGCCGCCGCTTGGGAGAAATTGAATAGAGGCAGACTTATTGGAGAGTGAGCTCAGAATAGGATTGTCGACAAAGCCGGAGCTAACACCCACCCAAATAGAGGCAATCTCCGGGGTAGCAGCAAAGGCTTCCAAGGCATAGGCCAGCATGGGTTTGCCCGCTAATTCCTGAAACTGCTTTGGCAAGACTCCACCAAGTCTGGATCCTGCTCCAGCCGTGGGTAACAAGGCGTGACATTGGGGAGAAGATTGATTTGCCGGGCGCATACCTGATTCTATAATGAGCGCAGATGTCTGATGCATTAAAACTAGCACCCCCCATACCCGTACCCCGGGCTGGGCAGCGCTTTACCTTTTCAGGGCTCGTTGGCTCATCAGATGCTGCATTAATAGCCCAATCTGCCCTGCGGTACCGATCTGAATTCTCAGTCATGGTTATTTTCTGCGCTCAGGCGCAGGAAGCCCAGCGTCTGTTAGAAGAAATCCCAGCCTTTGCCCCACAGCTCAAGACGCGTTTATTGCCTGACTGGGAAATTCTGCCGTATGACCATTTCTCACCTCACCAGGATTTGGTCTCAGAACGCTTAGCAACGCTCTATGAATTACTCAACGGCAGTTGCGACATTGTCTTGGTGCCCATTACCACCGCTTTACAAAGACTCGGACCACCAAACTTTTTATCTGGCCATACTTTCTTTTTTAGACAAGGTGACAAGCTTAATGAGGCGGCACTAAAACTTCAGTTGCAGCAAGCTGGATACGATCCTGTAAGCGCAGTAATGCGCCCTGGTGAATATAGTATTCGCGGCGGACTCATTGATTTATTTCCGATGGGCTCTAGTCTGCCTTATCGCCTTGATCTCTTTGGTGATGAGATTGAGCAAATTCGAGCTTTTGATCCAGATACCCAGCGCAGCCTCTATCCGGTTAAAGAAGTTCGTCTATTACCGGGACATGAATTTCCATTTGATGATGCTTCACGTACCGCCTTTCGCGGCAGATGGCGCGAGGTATTTGAAGGCGATCCAACGCGTTGTTCAATTTATAAAGATGTCAACCTAGGAATTCCTAGTGCTGGTATCGAATCGTATTTACCCCTTTTCTTTGAAGAATCATCGACAGTCTTTGATTACTTCCCCCGCTCAGGCGATCCCGTCTGGCTAGTAAGCATCGGTGATGTTGAAGAATCTATTAAGGGCTTCTGGAAGGACACGCTTTCTAGATATGAATTCTTAAAGCATGATCTTGATCGCCCCATTCTTCCACCAGCAGAGTTATTCCTGGATGTGGATCAATTCTTCACAGCAGCCAAACCCAATGCGCGTCTGGCATTGGATAAAGAGGCGGATAAAGAATCAAAAGCTGCTCCGCAATTTTTAGCTGTTCCTGATTTAGCGGTTCATCGTCGTGATGCTGATCCAATGAATCGCTTGCGCGCTTTGGTTTCTCAAGAAAAAGTGCGCGTACTTATTTGTAGTGATAGTAATGGCCGTAAAGAATCCATTCGCCAACTCTTTGAGGAGAGTAATTCAGTTGCTGGACAAAATGGCAAACCGCTCTACCCACTAAAGCCAGAAGGCTTTGAAGGTATTGCTGACTTTATTAAGAGTGATGCTCTATTTGGCTTGGTCACAGCGCAACTCTTTAACGGCTTTACATGGCCAGCTGAAAACCTCGTCGTGGTTACCGAGGCTGAGCTATTCACCACCACAGCACGTCAACGACGTAAAGGCAAGGAGAGTGAGAGCGCCGATCCGGATATGCTCTTTAAGGACTTATCTGAGCTCAAGATTGGTGACCCCGTTGTTCACACAGATCATGGCATTGGTCGCTATCAAGGTTTAGTGCTACTCAATTTAGCACCACCCAAAGAAGAGCCCATTTTTGAAGAGTTCCTGCACTTGGTTTACGCCAAAGATGCAACCCTGTATGTACCAGTGCAACAACTACAGATGGTGACCCGATATGCAGGCTCTGATCCTGACTCAGCACCATTGCACCAGTTGGGTTCTGGTCAGTGGGATAAGGCAAGACGTAAAGCTGCACAGCAAATTCGAGATACCGCTGCTGAGCTATTAAGCCTGTATGCAGCAAGAGCGATTCGCAAAGGTCATGCCTTTGAGTTCTCAGCTCATGACTACGCAGCCTTTGCTGAAAGCTTTGGCTTTGAAGAAACACCAGATCAAGCAAATGCGATTGCTGCAGTGATCGGTGATATGACTAGCGGTACACCGATGGATCGACTGGTGTGTGGCGATGTAGGATTCGGCAAGACCGAGGTTGCCCTGCGCGCCAGCTTTGTTGCGGTGATGGGTGGTAAACAAGTGGCCATCTTGGCGCCAACCACCCTGCTCGCAGAACAACATGTCGCAACCTGGAAGGATAGATTTGCCGATTGGCCTGTGCGCATTGTTGAGCTCTCGCGATTTAAAACCACCAAAGAAATTAATGCCGCATTAGAGGCGATCGCTAAAGGCGAGGCTGACATCATCATTGGCACACATAAGCTTCTTTCAAAAGAAACTCAATTTGCCAACTTGGGATTGGTGATCGTAGACGAGGAACATCGCTTTGGAGTGCGTCAAAAGGATGCGCTCAAGGCATTGCGCGCTGAAGTCGATATCCTGACCCTGACAGCAACACCTATCCCAAGGACACTGGGCATGGCCATGGAAGGCTTGCGTGAGTTCTCGATCATTGCGACGGCACCCCAGAAACGTTTGGCCATCAAAACTTTTGTGCGGCGAGAAGGTGACGGCGTTATTCGTGAAGCAGTGCTTCGGGAGATTAAGCGTGGTGGCCAGGTCTACTTCCTCCACAATGAAGTGGAAACAATTCAAAACCGTAAGCATGCATTGCAAGAGCTTATTCCAGAGGCTCGTATTAGCGTTGCCCACGGTCAAATGCATGAGCGTGAACTGGAATCGGTCATGCGTGAGTTTGTGACTCAGCGCACCAACATCTTGTTATGCACCACCATTATTGAAACGGGTATTGACGTTCCGACTGCTAATACCATCATCATGCATCGCGCAGATAAATTTGGATTAGCCCAGCTACATCAATTACGTGGTCGCGTTGGACGCTCCCATCACCAGGCCTATGCCTATTTGCTAGTTCCGGACCCTGAGGCACTCAGTAAGCAGGCGCAACTACGTTTAAATGCTATTCAAGCCATGGAAGAACTAGGGTCCGGTTTCTATTTGGCGATGCATGATTTAGAAATCCGCGGCGCAGGTGAAGTCCTAGGAGATAAACAGTCTGGTGAAATTCATGAAATTGGATTTCAGCTGTATACCGAGATGCTCAATCGCGCAGTTAAATCCCTGCGAAGCGGCAAAGAGCCAGATCTACTATCTCCGCTGCAGGCAACTACTGATGTCAATCTCGGCGTACCTGCACTCTTCCCAAATGACTATTGCCCCGATGTTCATGAACGCCTTTCCATGTACAAGCGTTTCGCCGGTACAAATGATTTCTCCGAACTCATGGGATTACGTGAAGAACTGGTAGATCGCTATGGTGATTTGCCTGACCAAGCTAAATCCCTATATGAAACCCATCGACTACGCCTAGAAATGGCTGGCTTTGGAATCAAGAAGATTGATGCTAGCCCAGCATCGATTCAGATCCAGTTCATACCCAATCCTCCGATTGACCCGATGAAGATCATTCAATTGATTCAGTCATCCAAATACATTCAACTCAATGGGCAGGATAAGTTAAAAATTCTTCCCCAAAAAGAGAAGGATTTTGAGAAACTAGAGCAACGTCTAGACCATATCCGGAAAATTCTCAGAAGCCTCAATGAGTCCGCCATGCTCAATACTGTTCAAGCAAATTAATTACTGATCGTCAATGCCTATGTCTAAGCACCTTACTCTTGTAGCAATTGCTAATATCCCAATCACTTCACAATTAAATATTGCATTGATTGCGCATGCAAAAGTTTTAGGTATTGAGATTGCCAAGGACGGCAATGAACAAAGTCATTTGAAGTATTTCACTGCCCGCTGGACTTGCTCTCAAGCTTTACTTCCGGAAGCAAGAGTTGCTATGCGTGATATTGCTGCTGCGCATGATGCGGACTTAGCTTTTCTTTCCCCAGGATTTAATCCAGGTGAAGTGAAGGTGCTGGCAATGGATATGGACTCGACCCTGATCAATATTGAGTGCATTGATGAGATTGCAGACTTCACAGGCAAGAAAGCTGCCGTTTCAGAAATCACTGAAGCCACTATGCGCGGTGAAATTAAAGACTTTAAAGAAAGTTTGCGCAGACGCGTAGCCCTTCTGGAAGGCGTATCCGCCAATGTATTGGAGTCAGTCTATCGCGAACGTTTGCGACCTAACCCTGGTGCCACTGAATTGCTAGCTGGGGCAAATGCTAAAGGCTTGTATACCTTACTAGTTTCTGGAGGCTTCACTTTCTTTACCCAAAAGCTTCAGCAGGAGTTGGGCTTTAAGCAAACCCAAGCAAATACTCTAGAAATCATTAATGGCAAGCTGACAGGTAAAGTCATTGGCGATATCGTTGATGGCGCAGCGAAAAATGCTTATCTAGAGCAAGCCTGCGCATTGATGAATTGCAAAAAAGGTAACTCCATCACCATGGGTGATGGATCAAACGACCTGCCAATGATGCACAGATCTGGAATCAGTATTGCCTATAAAGCAAAACCAATCGTCAAAGAAAAAGCCGACGCGGCTTTTGACCGAGTCGGCTTGGATGCTGCTTTACTGCTCATTGCCTAAAGCACTTGGCTTAGGATAGAGCAGCAAATGAGCGCTGATTACAGGCGCTCAAAAATAGTTGCGATACCTTGACCACCACCAATACACATTGTGACCAAAGCATATTTGCCTTGAACACGATGCAGTTCATGAATAGCTTTAGTCGCAATAGCGGCACCAGAGCAACCAATTGGGTGACCCAATGCAATTGCTCCACCGTTGACATTAGTCTTGGCTGGATCTAAACCTAAGCCTTTAGCAACTGCTAAAGCTTGTGCAGCAAACGCTTCATTGGATTCAATCACATCGATTTGATCCAATTTCAGGCCAGCACGCTCCAGAGCAATCTTAGTTGCCGGGATTGGGCCTTCACCCATGATGTGGTTAGGTACACCAGCAACAGCGTAAGACACTAGGCGGGCGATTGGCTTATGACCAGCCTTCTTAGCGGCTTCAGCTTCTGCCAATACAAAGAATGCTGCACCATCATTAATACCTGATGCATTACCTGCAGTTACGCTACCACCCTCTTTTTTGAAGACCGCTTTCATCTTCGCCAAAGTTTCCATAGTGGTATCTGGCTTGCAATGTTCGTCTGTATCAAACACAACATCACCCTTACGAGTTTTGATGGTGATTGGAACGATTTGAGATTTGAAGCGACCCTCTTTGATTGCGTGTGCAGCACGACGATGTGATTCCACTGCGAGAGCATCTTGCTCTTCACGTGTGAGCTTCCACTTTTCAACGAGGTTCTCTGCAGTAACACCCATATGACCAACACCAAATGGATCCGTCAAAACAGAAACCATCAAGTCAATCATTTTGGTATCGCCCATGCGAGCACCGCTGCGCATTGCTGGTGAACCGTACATACCGCGTGACATCACTTCAACGCCACCACCGATACCGTAATCGCAGTCACCCAACATAATTTGTTGAGCAGTAGACACAATCGCTTGCAAACCAGAACTGCACAAACGATTTAAAGCCATGGCAACCGATTCCATAGGCAGGCCAGCTTGGATAGAAGCTACACGAGCTACATAGGCGTAACGGTTATCTGTAGGGATAGTGTTACCAACAGTAACGTAATTAATTAAAGCTGGATCCACTCCAGAGCGCGCAACCGCTTCCTTCATCACGATACCGCCGAGCTCACATGGCTCAAGGCTGCTCAATGATCCATTGAATGTGCCAATTGCAGAACGTACAGCACTTAAAACGACGACATCACGACTCATAACAATCCCCTTTACGGTACCTAATTAGGCAAAATAATGACCCTGATAACAGGTCAAAACACTATTTTTATTCCAATAGTCAAGTTTCGGCTATTAGGTCATGCCCTTGGGAGCTAATCACCGTCACTTTGATGATTTCACCGGCACGATAGCGCTTAGAAGGCTTGCTAGGGGGTAAAACCCGCACTAAACCATCAATTTCAGGGGCATCGCCAATAGTTCGGCCAATTCCACCCGATTCATCCACGCGGTCTATGATGACCTGAATACGTTTGCCTATTTTTTTAGCAAGTCGTTTGGTCGAGATTTCCTCAGCCTTGGCCATAAAGCGGGCTCGGCGATCTTCGCGCAATGCATCTGGAACTGGGTTATCCAAGGCATTGGCAGTTGCACCATCAACCGGTGAATAAGCGAAACAACCGGCACGATCTATTTGAGCCTCACCCAGGAAATTCAAAAGATACTCAAACTCTTCCTCAGTTTCACCAGGAAAGCCCGCAATAAAAGTGCTACGAATTACCAAATCTGGACATGCAGCACGCCATGCCTGAATGCGCTCTAAATTCTTTTCCCCGCTAGCAGGACGCTTCATGCGCTTAAGCACATCTGGATGCGCGTGTTGCAAAGGAATGTCTAGATAAGGAAGTACGCCATAACCATGATCAGAGAACTCGGCCATTAAAGGTAGAACATCATCAACATGTGGGTATGGGTAAACGTAATGTAGGCGAACCCAAGCTTGATGCTCTCTGGCAATTTGATTTAAAGCATTTACCAAATCAAACATGCGTGTCTTGACTGGTTTGCCATCCCAAAACCCAGTACGGTATTGAATATCTACACCATAAGCACTCGTGTCTTGAGAAACAACCAATAATTCTTTTACGCCGGACTCAAATAATTTTTTAGCCTCAAGCAGCACTTCACCAATCGGACGCGAAATAAGATCACCGCGCAAACTAGGAATAATGCAGAAAGTGCAACGATGATTGCAACCTTCGGAAATCTTAAGGTACGCATAATGCTTTGGCGTGAGCTTCACACCAATCGGCGGTAGTAAATCAGTAAATGGATCGTGAGGTTTTGGCAGATGCAAATGAATAGCCTGCATCACCTCTTGCGTGGCATGTGGGCCAGTAACAGCAAGGACTTTAGGGTGAATACTCTGAATAAGATCACTACCATCAGCATTTTTACGAGCACCAAGACAGCCCGTAACAATCACCCTGCCATTCTCGGATAAGGCCTCACCAATCGCAGCAAGACTTTCCTCAACAGCAGAGTCAATAAAGCCACACGTATTAACAACCACAAGATCTGCGCCTGAGTAATCCTTGGAAGTTTCGTAACCTTCGGCACTTAATTGCGTGAGGATGAGCTCAGAATCAACCAGCGCCTTGGGGCATCCCAGGGAAACAAAACCAACTTTACCCGCCACAACTATTCTTTTTCTGTTGAGTTAGGCTGACCTGGAAATGGGAAACCTTTAAATATGGTTGGGGAGTTTTGCATTTGTTCTTGCATCTTCACAAATAAATCTTTGCTTTGCTCCATGTAGTTACCCATCAAACCCTGCATCATTGGGTTTTGAAGGTTCATCATCTTGGCCCACGCCTCAGGGGTACTACCAGCACCTAAGCCTTGAGTTTGATCGCCTAACTTATTGTGAATATCAACAAAGGACTGCATAGTCTTTTCAAGATAGCTACCCATCAAACCTTGCATGGAGTTTCCATAAAAGCGAATGATTTGAGAAAGCATTTGAGTTGAAAATACCGGCGCTCCGCCAGCCTCTTCTTCCAAAATAATTTGTAGCAAGATATTGCGCGTTAAATCATCTTCAGTTTTTGCATCAACAACGCTAAAAGCATCGCCAGCCATTACTAAATTTTTGATATCAGCCAGCGTGACATAGGTGCTGGTTTGGGTGTCATATAAACGACGATTGGGGTATTTCTTGATCAAGCGGCTATCGCCGGCTTTTTTTGAACGTGTGGCCATGTAATTTTTTTCCTAACTCTCGGTACTGCAATGCAACATCGGCATAGTTTATCCCTAGTTTGACCTAAAGGTAAATATGCCGATGAGCACACTACTAAAACTGCATTTTTAAGGTGTTTAGCCCGTATGCAGACCCCCATTCAAGGAGAAATCAGCACCAGTGGCATAACCACCATCGTCAGAGGCGATCCAGCAGCAAATGGAAGCAATCTCTTCTGGAGTACCCAAACGCTTCACTGGAACACCAGCAACAATCTTCTCTAGAACATCTTCACGAATAGCCTTGACCATGTCTGTACCAATATAACCAGGAGAAACTGTATTTACAGTAACGCCTTTAGAGGCCAGCTCTTGTGACAAGGCCATCGTAAATCCGTGCAAACCTGCTTTAGCTGTGGAGTAGTTAGATTGACCAAACTGGCCCTTCTGACCGTTTACTGATGAGATATTGATAATGCGACCCCATCCGTTATCAGCCATGCCATCAACTACTTGCTTGGTCACATTGAACAAAGAATTGAGGTTGGTATCAATCACTGCCTTCCACTGCTCTGGAGTCATTTTGCGGAAGACGCTGTCTTTAGTAATACCAGCGTTATTCACCAAAACATCAACACGCCCTACTTCAGCTTTAACTTTATCGAATGCAGCAACAGTACTGTCCCAATCGGAAACGTTACCCTCAGAAGCAATGAAGTCATAACCCAGAGCTTTTTGCTCGCCAATCCAGCGATCTTTACGCGGGGAGTTTGGACCGCAACCAGCGATAACTTTAAAGCCATCTTTGGCGAGACGTTGACAAATAGCAGTGCCAATGCCACCCATACCACCAGTTACGTATGCAATTTTTTGAGACATGTATTACCCCTTATGAAAATATTATTGAGCAGCTGCGGATACTTTTTCTTTCACGTACTTACCAGGTGCCGCTCCTAGTTTTTTGTACTGTGCATTACCGAACGTTTTGCTAGCTTTAATTTTTTTGCCACCAAATTGTTCTAACCATTGAGCGTAGTTAGGCCACCAACTACCCTTAATATCTTTAGCTGCAGCTAACCACTCATCTGCTGTCTTAGCTAACTTATTGTTTTCAAAATAATGACGCTTATTTTTTGCTGGTGGATTAATCACTCCAGCAATATGTCCTGACGCTCCTAAGACAAATCGATTCTTGCCCTTCAAAATATGGGTAGATTCATAAGCCGATTTCCAGGGCACGATATGGTCATCATGCGATGCATAAATATAAGCTGGGACCGTGATTTTGCCTAAGTCAACCTTTTCACCACACACGGTAAGCTTGCCTGGTTTAATCAATTCATTTTGTAGATAGGTATGGCGTAGATACCAGCAGTACATTGGACCGGGCAAATTGGTAGAGTCACCATTCCAATAGAGCAAATCAAATGGCGGTGGAGAATTTCCCTTTAAGTAATTCTCAACAACATAGTTCCACACCAAATCATTTGGACGTAAGAAAGAGAATGTATTACCAAGATCCAATCCAGACATCATGCCGAAATGACCGCCCTCACCGCCAATAGTGCTTTCTCGTAACTTGACCATGCCCTCATCAATAAAGACATCCAGAATGCCGGTATCGGTGAAGTCCAATAGCGTGGTGAGTAAGGTTAAGCTGGCAACGTAATCTTTTTTACGAGCTGCTAATACAGCTAATGCAGTGGAAGTTAATGTTCCACCAACGCAGAAGCCGAGCACATTAATCTGATCCGTCGCTCCAATTTCCCTGGTTACCTCAATTGCTTTAATGACACCTTCGCCGACGTAATCATCCCAGGTAACTTTAGACATGGAGGCATCAGGATTTTTCCAGGAAACCAAGAAAACAGTATGGCCTTGCTCAACCATGTAACGCACAACAGAGTTATCAGGTTGCAAATCCAATATGTAGTACTTATTAATACAGGGTGGCACCATTAAATATGGGCGCTCATAGACTGTGTCAGTCAGTGGCGTGTATTGAATCAACTCAAAGAGATCATTGCGAAATACCACCTGACCTTCAGTTGTTGCAATATTCTTTCCAACTTCAAAAGCACTTTCATCGGTTAATGAAACTTTGCCTTTTTTCAAATCCCCAAGCAAGTTCACTATTCCATTTTGAATAGACTGACCCTGTGAGCTAATAATGTTTTCAAGAACCTCAGGATTGGTTGCGATAAAGTTCGACGGGGATAAGGCATCAATCATTTGCTCTGTGGTGAATAAAATTTTGACCTTAGTTTTTTCATCTGCATCAACTGCTTTGGCAAGAGATAGCAAATGCTTAGAGTTCAACAAATAAGTTGCGGCAATCATCTTGCTCCAAGACGAATGCCAAGCCTTCCCAGAGAAGCGACGATCTTTTACTTCAATAGATTCTGGATTGGTTCCAAGGTGCGCAAATTCGGCGAAGTATTCTTTTTGAATTTCTGCCAAACGCTCTGGTGGAATTAACGCCATGTGGTGTGGAGCCAATGATGGCGCAACACCTGTATTCATACCTGCAAACATAATGATCTCGTAAAGTTATTGAGACCATTCTCCATCTATCAGGCTGGAAGGGTTATACGCACTAACCCTAGCCCTAGGGCTAAGCTAGTAATAACCCCGAGTTTATGTCTAGGCAGATATCCAAATCAAGGAAGCAAAACGGCCGGTTTCTTTATCTCTGCGATAAGAAAAGAATCTCTCTGAATCGTTGAAGGTGCAAAAGTCGCCACCATCAATTTGCTCGATACCCAATGAGCGCAAACGATCTCGGGCTAGTAAATATAAGTTTGCCAGGTACTTTCCGGGGCTAGCAACAATTGGCGTAAATGCCTTTGACAGAATATCTAGGCCTTGGGGAGCGAAAGCCTGCAGCACATCTTCACCCACCTCAAATGCGGTTGGACCTATGGCGGGACCCATCCACACAACAATATCTTTTGGACTCAAGCCTGGTGATATGGCAAGCATTTCTTGAAGGGTATTTTCAAGAACACTACCACTTAAACCACGCCAACCAGCATGTGCTGCCCCAATAACTCCCCCACTCTTGCTTGCAAACAATACCGGCATGCAATCCGCAGTCAGAATCGCTAGGACCTCATTTGGAATATTGGTGACGGCAGCATCTGCCTCAAATGGTCTGCCACTGGAAGCGTTCCTGTTGATTGGAGTGCTTACAGTCGCACCATGAATCTGTTTAAGCCAAAGTGGTTCAGTTGGAAGATGTGATCTAACGATGATGCGGTTTTGGAGAACATCCGCCGAATCATCGCCCGCATTCAACCCAAGGTTGAGAGTATTAAATGGTGACTTGCTGACACCGCCATGGCGAGTTGTACAAAAGGCCCTTACTTGCTGCGGTGCAACCCAGCTCGGCTCAATCAGATTAATTGCGTTGATCATTTTTGATGGATGCCATTAGCGCCTCTTCTTTAGGCAGATCTTCCTCAGTCATACCCACCAGTGGCAATAAATCGATTAAATCTTGTGGGGGTAGCCTAAACCAGGTCATCACTTCATGCGTTGCTGGGTGTTGCAGACTAAGAGCGTAAGCATGCAATGCCTGGCGATTTAAAGGCAATGTCTTAGCTGCGCCAGGGGTACGTTTGCGATAAACAGGATCACCTAAAAGTGGAAAACCCAAGGATTCCAAGTGAACCCGAATTTGATGGGTGCGGCCTGTCTCTAGTCGGCACTCCAGCAAAGCCGTAGGACTTTCAGCAAAAACGCCTTTAGCCAAGCGTCGAAATAGTGTTGCTGCAGGCTTGCCCTGGGGTGAGCCAGCTGCCATTTTGAGGCGATCACGCTGATCACGGCCAACGCTTGCTAATACCTTGCCCTGTGATGGGGCATCACCCCAAACCCAAGCGAGATAACGTCGACCTACTGTTCTCTCCTGTAGCTGCCTTACCAGGGAGGTTTGGGCGATATCCGTGCGGGCCACCACCATTAATCCAGAGGTATCTTTATCCAAGCGGTGCACAATTCCGGCCCTTGGGAGCAGTTTTAGCTCTGGAAAGCGATGTAATAGGCCATTTAACAAAGTGCCCGTCCAATTACCAGCTGCAGGATGGACCACTAGGCCAGCGGGCTTATTAATGACAATGACCGTGTCATCCTCATAAACGACATCTAAGGGGATATCTTCTGGTGCAAAAGCAAATTGTTCCGGCATTTCTTGTGGAAAGACCTTAATACTCTCGCTTCCACGGAGCAAATGGCGGACTTTAGTGACCTTTCCATCAACCGTAACGGCCCCAGCCTCAACCCAGGCCTTAAGTCGATTTCGCGAATAATCAGGCAAAGCACCACCAAGGAACTTGTCCAAACGCTCTCCACTGACCTCAGGGGGAACTTCTAGGGCAATGAAATCCTCATCATCGATATAATCAATGGGATTCGAATCGGGAGTATGCGGCAATGCCACGCTTAAAGAGCCTTTTAGTTATGTCGGACGTTATTACAGACGCCAGTTTAAGGCTTGCTGCCACTGTTGGGTCATCTTCTAGGAAATCACTTGTTTCCCTATTTGTTGGAGCTGGCGTTGCATGCTTAGTTCTCAGTGGGTGCGCTGGTAGTGACGGTCAAAAAGATGATGCGGATATTTGGTCAGAAACAAAGCTCTACTCTGAGGCAACCGACAAACTGAAAGATGCTGATTATGCAAAGTGCGGCAAGTACTTTGAAAAGCTAGAGGGACGCTTCCCTTTTGGCCCCTATTCTCAGCAAGCGCAAATTAATGCAGCCTATTGCTACTGGAAAGCACAAGAACAAGCGCAAGCTCAAGTTGCCATCGATCGCTTCATTAAGCTTCATCAAGGAAGTCCAAATTTAGATTACGGCTACTACCTCAAGGGCTTGATTAGCTTTAATGATGACCTGGGTTGGCTTGGTAAATTTACCGGACAAGATTTAAGTGAGCGAGATCCTAAGGCAGCTAAGGAAGCTTTTGAATCATTCAAAGTCGTTGTTGAGCGTTTCCCTGATAGTAAATATGCGCCCGACTCTTTGGATCGTATGCGCTATATCGTGAACTCTTTAGCAGAGGCTGACGTGATTGTTGCTCGCTTCTACTATCAACGTGGCGCCTATCTAGCATCGGCCAATAGAGCGCAACTTGTTATTCGTGATTACGATCGCGCACCTGCTGTTGAAGAAGCGCTCTACCTTCTAACGAAGTCTTATGAGAAGCTAGGCATGACTGACTTGAGTAATGATTCGCTGCGCGTATTCAAGCTCAACTTCCCTGATAGCCAGATGATGGTTACTGGCCAACGCGTTCAAAAAGAGCGCCGTTGGTGGCAGATCTGGAATAAGTAAATTTAAATAAGGTGCGTGCTATCAAGTAGCACAGCGCCTTACTTGATTACTACGGGCACCCGTTGTGCCAATGCGCAAATAAGTTCATAGCCAATGGTTCCGCTCATCTGAGCCACATCGTCCACCGGCACTTCTTGACCCCATAGCTCAACCACACTACCGATTTTGGCATTGGGTGCTTCACGCAAATCAATCGTTAGCATGTCCATTGATACACGCCCAACAATCGGACAAATCACGCCGTCACCTTGTGCATCAGCAGCATCAACCCAAACTGGTGTGCCATCTTCCGCATGACGCGGGTAGCCATCAGCATAGCCACAAGCAATTACACCGATACGCATATCTTCCGGAGCTTGGTAGCGGCCACCATAGCCAACATGATCACCCTTCTTTAATTCTTGAATGTCGATGATTTCACTGCGGAGCTGCATAACTGCTTGAAGTTCAGAACGAACAATGTCGGCATGCACTCCAGTAGGTGAAACGCCGTACAACATAATTCCTGGGCGAACCCAATCACCTAGCGCATTGCGATGCCAGAGTATTGCCGCTGAATTCGCTAAGGAGCTTGGAGCTTCCAAGCCCTCAATTGCTTGCTCAAAACAGTCCAGCTGCTCACCTACCGATGGCGCTTGATCGACTTGATCTGCATTAGCAAAATGGGTCATGTGATGAAGGTGATAACCAGCCGCATGTAGGCGGTGAAAAGCTGTCCGGTATTGCTCCGGCCTAAAGCCAAGGCGATTCATGCCGGAATTCAGCTTCAAAAAGAGATTGATTGGGTGACCCGAATGATTAACAAAAGACTCCAGCCATGCGACTTGCTTCTCACTATGAACCACCAAATCACATCGGAGCTTACTTGCTAACTCAAGCTCTTCTTGACTAAAAAGGCCCTCCAAAAGCAGGATGCGGCCTTCCCACCCATGATCTCTGAGCCATTGTGCATCTGCAATATCCAGCAAGGCAAAACCATCGGTAGACTCCAGCCCTTTAAATGCGGCCTCAAGACTGTGCCCATAGGATTTAGCCTTTACAACCGACCAGATTTTGGATTCCGGGGCGAGTTCACGAATACGACCTAAATTATGACGAAAGGCATCAGTGTGTATAGTTGCCAAAATTGGCCTATTTATCAAGCGATTAGCCGACGAGCTCATATCCACCCCTCCTTTCATGTTTTAATTACATTAATGACTAGATTGTACGAATGAACCGTAGTTTTTACATCATTATGGCGGCGCAATTTTTTTCGTCGCTTGCTGATAACGCATTGCTGATCGCAGCAATCGCCCTCTTGGTCCAGCTTAACGCTCCGGCCTGGATGACTCCTTTACTCAAATTATTCTTCGTTCTCTCTTATGTATTGCTGGCAGCCTTTGTGGGGGCCTTTGCTGACTCCCGGCCCAAGGGCAATGTCATGTTCATCACCAATACGATTAAGTTTTTTGGCTGCGTAGTAATGCTCTTTGGCAGCCACCCTTTGCTGGCCTATGCCATTGTTGGCCTTGGGGCTGCTGCCTACTCACCAGCCAAATACGGCATCCTGACCGAGCTACTCCCCCCGGAAAAGCTGGTTGCAGCCAATGGGTGGATTGAAGGCCTTACCGTAGGCTCGATCATTATGGGCACCGTACTTGGGGGTGTCCTGATTAGCAAGTCTGTATCCCAAAGTCTTTTGGGGTTTGATATGCCCATCCTTGAGACCAGCATTGATACTGCCGCAGAATCAGCAATCATGATCATCATGATGATTTATGTGCTGGCTGCCCTAATCAATTTACGCATTCCAGATACCGGGGCGCGCTATGAGTCCCAGAAAACCAATCCGATTGAGTTGGTAAAAGATTTTGCTGTTTGCTTTAAGACCCTCTGGGATGATCGCCTTGGACAGATCTCCTTGGCAGTGACCACCCTATTTTGGGGTGCTGGCGCTACCTTGCAGTTTATTGTGATTAAGTGGGCTCAAGTTGCCTTGCATATGACCTTATCCCAAGGAGCGATTCTTCAGGCAATCTCTGCGGTTGGCGTTGCCGGAGGGGCTGTTTGGGCAGCTTGGCGCGTACCTCTACGTAGCTCCCTCAAAGTCCTTCCTTATGGCATTGCCATGGGTCTTGTGGTCTGCGTCATGGCAATCTACAACTCAGACATGCTGCCCAATACAACGCTTTGGACTATTGGTAAGTTTGAGATCTCCCTAAACCTATTGCCAGCTTATTTCTTATTGATATTGGTTGGTTGGCTGGCTGGTTACTTCGTGGTGCCAATGAACGCACTGCTTCAACATCGTGGGCACGTTCTGATGTCTGCCGGTCATTCCATTGCCGTGCAAAACTTTAATGAAAATATTTCAGTGTTGATGATGCTCTTAATCTACTCTGGATTAATTTGGCTGGATGCTCCGATTCAGGCGGTAATTATTGGCTTTGGTGTCGCTGTAAGCGCAATTATGTGGCTAGTGATTAAACGTCATGCTTCCAATCAAGCTGAATATGACTCAATGCATTTAATTGGCGAGCACAAGCACTAAGCGGAAGGCTTAGATATTTTGCAATACTGATTTAGCAAGCAATAAATCCTGCCAAAATAGCGCCTTATCTTTTGGTCTAGCAATCAATTGATTTAACTCAAAAGTCGCAATCAGCGGTAGATCCTCTGCGCCATCAGCATTAATAGCTAAGACTGTTTCGCGAAGCTCTGGAAGAGCATCACGTTCACCCGATAATTTTTGAGCGGCTGAGCCACCAAAAGCTACAGCAACTATCGGAGCTCCATCTTGCGGCAACAATTCCGGATTGAACTTATCCGCAGGATTTTTCCAAGACCATTCTTGTGGGGTTAAACCCAGAACACGAATGATGTTCTGAAAAAGCACTTCTGCGTCACCTTGAGGTTTGCTACCAAAAAACCACCATATTCCAGAAGAGGTTCGCTCGCGTGCTTCTGAGGCAACAGGGGCTGAAGTAGCCAGTGGATCAGCATCCTGGGTAAGCACTTCTGCAGAAGCCATTACTTGAGTTTGCGCTGGAATAGCATCCCGTGAAGTCCACTCGGTAATACCCATCTCTTTCAGAAAGGCAGAATTTGCACTCATGTTCATGCCTCAAGCTTAATCGATTTAGCCAAAACCAGAGCATCTTCACGCAATCCGCTTGCCGCATCAACTGGGTAATAGTTTTTGCGCAAACCAATCTGTTCGTATCCCAGGCTTTGATATAGTTTTAAGGCTGCATCGTTGCTGGGGCGAACCTCAAGAATAATCCGAGGCATTTTTTGCTGCGCTGCTACACCCTCGATTGCATTCATCATTTTTATGCCAATACCTAGACGACGCAATTTTGGAGAAACGGTAATGTTCAGGAGATGCAACTCATCTACCGCCGGAAATAAAATGCAGTAAGACCAAAGCACTTCTGGATCCAAATAACTACCCTTAACTGTATCTGTCAATTGAGGTCGCACACAGTATGCCCAATGACCAGCAGCAAGTGAATCTGAAAAATTACCCTTTGTCCATGGATGAATGTGCGAAACAGATTCAATGGCTAGAACAGAATCTAAATCTGCTACCGTCATGGGTAGAAATGAGAGCTCTGATACTCCTTCGGTACTGGAGTGCAAGGAATCGATGTTATCAACCATGTTGCTGAATTCGTTCCGCAGTAGTCAATGCCACCTTGTTTCGAATATATAGAGGCTCCAGTAGATGTACATCTTGCTGCAGGCCTTTACCCCACATTTCCTCCGCACAAGCCAAAACGCCTAGAGCATTCACTCCGATAGCGGAATCAAGATGAGTACTGGCTAATGGATGTGAAGTGTTGGTAAATAGTCGATCACCAAATTCTAGAAGCGCACTGCCCGCTAGAAAATCAATATTTGAAAGCTCCAATGCCTCTGGTGGCGTCAGATGTATTTCTCCCTGCCGCTGAGGCAATTGATTGGCCAGAATCTTGTAGCTAGCCCAATAAACCTCTTCCATGCGGGCATCAACTGCAATGACAAATGATTGAGCCCCCGAAGAAATAAATGCTGGAGTTAGAACGAGTTGACTAGCAATGGCATCTAGACTCGCTACAGGTAAAACTGGCAGCCTTGTCGCAATAGCGAGCCCCTGAACAGCAGCAACACCTAAGCGCACCCCCGTGAAAGCTCCAGGGCCATTACCAATCGCAATTGCATCTAAAGCGGAAAGCTCTATCGAAGCTTCGGATAGCAACGCTTCCACCCAAGGCAATAAGAGCTGGCTAGCGCCAGCCGACACTTTTTGGTGGCGAACTAAAGGCGCGGCATCAGGTAAAGATAAAGCCACCGAACACCAAGCTGAGGAGGTGTCGATGGCCAATATACGGGTCAATTTAGACTCTCTAGATTCTATGAACTCAGACCCACAATGATATCTGGTGGCGCCTGAACTAGCTCAATCAATACGCCCTCACCACAGAACGGAAACTCCTCATTGCCCTTCGGGTGAACAAAGGTGATGTCATGCCCCGCAGCACCCTTACGAATACCGCCTGGGGCAAAACGCAGACCCTGAGCCGACAACCATTCAACAGCCTTTGGTAGGTCGTCTACCCATAGGCCAATGTGATTTAAAGGGGTCTGATGAACAGCAGGCTTCTTTTCAATATCGAAGGGTTGCATGAGATCAACTTCAATCTCATGAGCCCCTTTGCCAATCGCGCAAATATCTTCATCGACGTTTTCACGCTCAGAGACAAAAGTACTCTTGTATTCAAAGCCCAATAACTCAACCCAAAGCTTACGGAGGCGATCTTTATTCTCGCCACCGATAGCAATTTGCTGAATTCCTAAAATCTTGAATGGTTTAGTCATAACCAGCCTTATTCAAAACGAATGATCAACTGATCAACTGCCAAGCTTTCACCAACATTGGCGCAGATCTCGGCAACAACGCCGTCTTGTCCAGCAACGAGTGTGTTTTCCATTTTCATGGCTTCAATGGCAGCCAATTTCTGACCGGCAGTAACTGCTTCGCCAACCTTCACAGAAATATTGGTCAATAGACCAGGCATTGGAGACATGACTAACTTTGAAGTATCTGGCGGAACCTTAACCAACATGCGACGTTGAAGTTCAGCACCTAGAGGGCTTAAGACCATACATTCGTAATGCGCACCATCTAAGACAAGTGCGTATTTAACACCTTTACGCTCTACTTGTGCAGTGATCTTGTGCGTGCCATTGATGGTTGCACGTAGGCAAAGCTCACCTGGACGCCAATTGCTAACGATGTTGTAACGACTAACATCGCTCTCTTCTTCTATGTAGACAGAGTAGACGCCATCTTTCAGATCAACGCGAACAGGAATCTCTTGAATCTCTTCGCTTGAACCTACTCGTGAGCCAGTAACCACGACAAACTTCTTCGCAATCGTCATTTCATGCCCGGCCAATTGGCCGTCAATCATCTTGATGTGCTCAAGGTAGCGATAGCGCATAAATGCTGCTAAGGCTGCTAAACGCTTCGGATCAGCTGGCTGAACAGAATCCTTTTTGAAACCATCTGGATACTCTTCAGCAATAAAGCCGGTAGTAAAGTCACCTGATACAAATCGTGGATGCTGTAAAAGCGCTGCCTGAAAAGGAATGTTTGAATGAATGCCACGAATGACAAAGTCATTCAGTGCAGCACGCATCTTCTCAATAGCTTCAGTGCGATCCTTGCCGTGAACAATCAACTTCGCAATCATCGAGTCGTAGTACATCGGGATCTCGCCGCCCTCATAGACGCCAGTGTCTACGCGTACACCATCCAACTCCTCTGGTGGACGATATTTCACTAATCGGCCAGTAGATGGCAAGAAGTTACGGAATGGATCATCAGCATTAATACGGCACTCCATTGACCAGCCATCAAGCTTAATATCTTCCTGCTTAAATGCCAGCTTCTCACCTGCAGCTACACGAATCATTTGCTCAACTAAATCCAAGCCGGTAATCCCTTCGGTTACTGGATGCTCCACTTGCAAGCGGGTATTCATCTCGAGGAAGTAGAAAGACTTGTCTTTACCAACCACGAACTCGACTGTACCGGCAGATTGATAGTTCACAGCCTTTGCCAAAGCAACGGCTTGCTCACCCATTGCCTTGCGGGTTGCCGGATCAATAAATGGTGATGGGGCCTCTTCAATCACTTTTTGATGGCGACGCTGAATCGAACAATCACGCTCACCCAAATACACCACGTTGCCATGTGAATCACCTAGAACCTGAATCTCAATATGGCGAGGGCCTTCAACAAACTTTTCAATGAAGATACGGTCATCACCAAAGCTATTCATTGCCTCTGTTTTACAGGCAGCAAAGCCTTCAGCAGCCTCTTTATCATTAAATGCAACACGCAAGCCCTTGCCACCACCGCCTGCTGATGCCTTGATCATCACCGGGTAACCGATGCCTTGGGCGATCTTGACTGCTTCTTCAGTTGTATCAATCGCTTCGTTGTAGCCAGGAATGGTATTAACATTAGCTTCTAAAGCAAGCTTTTTGGAGGCGATCTTATCGCCCATGGCTGCAATAGACTGATGCTTTGGTCCAATAAATACAATACCTTCTTCTTCGCAGCGTTTAGCAAACTGTTCGTTCTCAGATAAGAAACCATAGCCTGGATGAACCGCTTCAGCGCCAGTGTCTTTACAAGCCTGAATAATGCGATCCATGACTAAGTAGGACTCGCGTGAAGGAGCCGGCCCAATACAAACCGCTTCATCAGCCATTTGCACATGACGCGCCTCTTTATCCGCCTCAGAATAGACGGCTACCGTCTTGATGCCCATCTTCTTGGCGGTTTTCATTACACGGCAAGCAATCTCACCGCGGTTTGCAATCAAAATTTTCTTAAACATTTTCGTAGTCATGATTTGTCGGCGCCTTAGAGGGGAATGTTGCCGTGTTTACGTGGTGGGTTTGTGAGTTCTTTATCTTTCAGCATCGCCAAAGAACGTGAGATACGCTTACGTGTCTCATGCGGCAAAATCACATCATCAATGTAGCCACGTCGACCTGCCACAAATGGGTTTGCAAACTTCGCTTTGTACTCAGCTTCACGTGCGGCAATTTTTGCTGGATCCGATTTTTCTTCACGGAAGATAATTTCAACGGCACCTTTAGGGCCCATTACTGCAATTTCAGCAGAAGGCCAAGCGAAGTTCACGTCGCCACGTAAATGCTTAGAGGCCATCACGTCATAGGCTCCACCATAGGCTTTACGTGTAATCAGCGTCACTTTAGGAACGGTGCAATCAGCATAGGCGTAAAGCAACTTCGCACCATGCTTAATGATGCCGCCGTATTCTTGCGATGTACCAGGCATAAATCCAGGCACGTCAACCAATGTGACAACAGGGATATTGAAGGCGTCACAGAAGCGAACAAAACGAGCAGCTTTAATAGATGCTTTGATATCTAAGCAACCTGCCAAAACTAAAGGCTGGTTAGCAACGATACCAATTGAGCGACCTTCCATGCGCGCAAAACCGATCAAGATGTTCTTTGCGTAATCAGGTTGGAGTTCGAAAAATTCGCCATCATCAACAATCTTCTCAATCAACTCTTTCATATCGTAAGGTTGATTTGGATTGCTTGGCACCAATGTATCAAGTGAGAAATCAGGCTCTTCAGTGCGCTGCGCCCCATTGATCATGGGTGGCTTTTCGCGATTAGATAAAGGCAAATAGTTGAAGAAACGACGGAGCATCATGATGGCATCAACGTCATTATCAAAAGCCAAATCACATACACCTGAAATAGTGGAATGAGTTACCGCACCACCCAACTCTTCTGCAGTAACATCCTCATGCGTCACTGTCTTAACCACTTCTGGGCCAGTCACAAACATGTAAGAGCTGTCCTTCACCATGAAGATGAAGTCAGTGAGTGCTGGTGAATACACAGCGCCACCAGCTGATGGACCCATGATTAAAGAGATTTGAGGAATCACGCCAGAGGCAGTCACATTGCGCTGGAAAATCTCAGCATAGCCGCCTAAGGAAGCTACACCCTCTTGAATACGTGCGCCACCAGAGTCATTTAAACCAATCACTGGAGCGCCAACTTTGAGCGCTTGGTCCATGATCTTGCAAATCTTCTCGGCATGCGCCTCTGAAAGAGAGCCACCTAAGACAGTAAAGTCCTGTGAGAATACAAATACCAAGCGGCCATTAATCATGCCGTAACCAGTAACAACACCATCACCTGGAACAGTTTGGTCAGCCATGCCGAAATCGTGGCAACGATGCTCAACGAACATATCCCACTCTTCAAAGGTGCCAGCATCTAGCAAGAGTTCAATACGCTCGCGTGCAGTAAGCTTGCCTTTGGAATGTTGAGCGGCAATACGCTTTTGCCCGCCACCTAATCTGGCAAGTTCGCGCTTTGCTTCAAGCTGTTGAATGATTTCCTTCATAACTACTCCTTAGAAAAATTCGTGTCCCATTGCTTCGAGTAAACGTCTCGCAGCAACAGAAGCGGCCATGGTTCCTTGATTTACCTCGGCACTCAGACCAGGTAAAAGTGTTTGTACTGCTGGGTGATTCTGAAAAGCATTCTTAAGGCCAGCATCAATGCGATCCCACATCCATGCTCCAGCCTGCTGTTTACGGCGCGATTGCAATTTGCCATTCGCGTTTTGCAGTTTCTGAAAATGCAGAATTTTTTCCCACAATTCAGATACGCCATTACCCTCTAGAGCGCTTAAGGTCATTACCGTAGGATGCCAATACTCTTGATCGTGCGAGGCGTGATCTGGGTTGCCCTGAAAACCCAAAAGGCGTAGAGAGCTCGTAATAAATAATTGTGCGCGCATAGCGGCGTCTGGATCGATATCAACCTTGTTGATCACAATCAGATCGGCAATTTCCATGACGCCTTTTTTAATCGCCTGCAGGTCGTCGCCAGCATTGGGTAATTGCAATAGCAAGAACATGTCTGTCATGCCAGCAACTGCAATTTCACTTTGACCAACACCAACGGTTTCAACAATCACAATGTCAAATCCTGCGGCTTCAGCAACCAACATCGCTTCACGCGTTTTCTCAGCAACGCCGCCTAATGTGCAAGATGATGGGCTCGGACGAATAAAGGCCTTATCTAGTACTGATAACCTCTCCATCCGCGTCTTATCGCCCAATATCGAGCCGCCAGATAGACTGGAAGAAGGATCAATGGCTAGAACGGCAACACGATGCCCCTTCTCAATTAGATACAAACCAAGAGTTTCAATTAGGGTGGATTTCCCAACTCCAGGCACACCAGAGATTCCCAGGCGAAATGATTTGCCTGTCTTTGGCAATAAGGTATTGAGGACATCATCCGCACGCTTACGATGATCCATGCGAGTAGATTCAAGCAAGGTGATGATCTTGGCCAAGGCCCGACGCTGCGCCGATGATGGTGCACCGGTGAGATCATTCACCAAAGCTTGGTCAACTGCATTTAGCATGCTGATGTCTTCGATCTTTAAATTACTCTGGCTTTACAGATTTACGAATCTGCTCAAGCACATCCTTGGCTGATGCCGGAATCGGAGTACCAGGGCCATAAATACCCTTCACACCCGCCTCATACAAGAAGTCGTAATCCTGTCTTGGGATCACACCGCCAACGAAAACAATAATGTCGTCAGCGCCCTGCTTTTTCAACTCAGCAATAATGGCCGGCACCAAAGTCTTATGTCCCGCAGCCAAAGTAGAGATTCCTAGAGCGTGAACGTCATTTTCGATTGCTTGGCGAGCACACTCTTCAGGAGTCTGAAACAGCGGTCCAATATCCACGTCAAAGCCCAAGTCAGCAAAAGCAGTTGCAACTACTTTTGCGCCACGATCATGACCATCCTGGCCAAGCTTCGCAATCATCACGCGTGGGCGACGACCAAAGTCTTTTGCGAAATCAGCAATCTCTACCTTCAATTTTTCCCAGCCTTCTGCTGAGTCGTAAGCAGCTGCATACACACCAGTCACCTTTTGAGTATCGGCGCGATGGCGCCCGTAAACTTTTTCTAATGCATCAGAAACTTCACCAACCGTGGCGCGCAAACGAATTGCTTGTACAGCCAACTCCAACAAGTTGCCAGTGTTTTCTTCTGCGGCTTTTGTTAATGCTTCTAATGCAGCTTCAACTTTTTTGGAGTCGCGCTTCGCCTTGATATCTTTTAATCGTGCAACTTGGCTTTCACGAACCTTATCGTTGTCAATCATCAAGACATCAACTAAGTCTTCTTTACCGAGCTTGTATTTATTAACGCCGACGATGACATCAGAACCAGAGTCGATCTTGGCTTGTTTCTCAGCAGCTGCAGCTTCAATCTTCAGCTTAGCCCAACCACTTTCCACGGCTTTAGTCATGCCACCCATGGCATCTACTTCTTGAATAATTTCCCAGGCTTTATCAGCCATCTCTTGGGTGAGGTTCTCCATCATGTAAGAGCCAGCCCATGGATCAATCACGCTAGTGATGTGCGTTTCTTCTTGAAGAATTAACTGAGTATTACGGGCAATACGGCTAGAGAATTCAGATGGCAAAGCAATCGCTTCATCAAATGAATTCGTGTGCAAGGATTGGGTGCCGCCAAATACTGCTGCCATGGCTTCAACCGTTGTACGAACAACGTTGTTATACGGATCTTGCTCAGTTAAAGACCAGCCCGATGTTTGGCAATGCGTACGCAACATCAGTGATTTTGGATTCTTTGGCTCAAATGACTTCATGATGCGCCACCACAAGAGGCGCGCAGCACGCAACTTGGCAACCTCTAAATAGAAGTTCATACCAATAGCGAAGAAGAATGAAAGGCGGCCAGCAAAGCCATCGACATCCAGGCCTTTGGCTAATGCAGTTTTTACATACTCTTTACCGTCAGCCAATGTGAATGCCAATTCGAGAACTTGGTTCGCACCAGCCTCTTGCATGTGGTAACCCGAAATCGAGATCGAGTTAAATTTCGGCATGTGTTTGGCGGTGTATTCAATGATGTCACCGATGATGCGCATCGAAGGCTCTGGTGGGTAGATGTAAGTGTTGCGCACCATGAACTCTTTCAGAATGTCATTCTGAATCGTGCCTGATAGCAGCTCTTGCTTAACACCTTGTTCTTCACCGGCAACAATATAACCAGCCAACACAGGTAATACGGCGCCGTTCATCGTCATTGAAACGGATACTTCGTCTAATGGAATGCCATCAAACAAAATCTTCATGTCTTCTACAGAATCAATTGCTACACCAGCTTTACCAACGTCGCCAGTCACGCGTGGATGATCAGAGTCATAGCCGCGATGGGTAGCCAAGTCAAAAGCAACGGAAACACCTTGGCCACCTGCATCTAGCGCCTTGCGATAAAACGCATTAGATTCTTCTGCAGTTGAGAAACCAGCGTATTGACGAATAGTCCAAGGACGTACTGAGTACATGGTTGCCTGAGGTCCGCGGACAAATGGCTCAAATCCTGGCAATGAATGTGTGTATTGAAGTCCTTCAGTATCTTCGGCCGTATACAAAGCCTTGAGATGAATTCCATCAGGCGTTTGCCAACCTAATTTATCGACATCACCATTTGGCGCCGACTTTTGTGCTGACTTTTTCCAAGCATCTAAATTGCTATCGGGCACATTAGGCCATGTATTGGATGAATTCGATGCTGACTTTTTTTCACTTGTACTCATAAAGCACTCCCGGTTGGCTTTATTACATTGTTGCTAAATTTATAGGGCTATTTTGCTTGACATTTTTAAATTTGTCTAGATACTGTATACATAATTATGAATACAAAACTAATTAACAGACCCTTATATGAAGATGTAGCTGAGCGACTACGCGAGCAGATCTTTTCCCATGAACTGGCGCCCGGGAGCTGGCTTGACGAGCAAAGCTTAGCGATAGCCTTTGGCATCTCGCGTACACCAATGCGTGAAGCAATCAAGGTCTTAGCCTCTGAGGGCCTGGTGACTACAAAGATGAATAAAGGTGCCTATGTCACCGAAGTTGATCGCCGGGATCTAGAACAAATCTTTACCGTCCTCTCTTTACTAGAGGGTCAGGCAGCAAAAGAGACAGCCATAAAGGCTTCTGAAGCACAGCTCACACAACTTGATAACCTGCATCACCGTCTAGAAAAAGCTGCAGCAGATCGTGATACAGAGCAATTTTTCGAAATTAACGTCAAATTTCATGATCTGATCCAAGAAATCGCTGGCAATAAGTGGATGAATGGCGTGATTGAGGACCTTCGTAAGGTGCTAAAGCTTCAAAGACGAGATTCCTTGACCAGAAGCGGACGTTTATTAAGTTCACTCGTGGAGCATCGTGAGATTCTTCAGGCAATACTCAAAAGAGATCCCCTAGCAGCAGAGCTGGCCATGCGAAAACACCTCACCAGAGGGCTTGAGGCAACAAAATAAAGGCATAGGAAAACCCGAAAGCCCATAAAGAACAAAGGCTTAGGTGATTAACCTAAGCCTTTTTGCTTATGCGGCAAGAATTGCTGGATTACTTCTTAACTACGAAATTTCCTGGCAATGAAGCGATATAAGCGGCAATGTCATGCATGTCGGCATCAGAGAATGCCTGGACTTGGGAACCCATAATGGCGTTATTGCGACCGTATTGAGCATTTCCATTCCCTACTTTGTACGCCTTTAATGCGTAGTAGAGGTAATCAGAATACTGGCCAGCTAACTTTGGGTAAGCAGGCAGGATTGGAGCATTTAGCCCGGCACCATGGCAAGAGGCGCAATTAGCCTTCTCTACAAGTGCTTGACCTTTTTCAGCGCTAGCTGCTTGAGCTAGACCGATGCTGGATAACAAAATGGCGGTAATTAGTGCGAATTTCATAAACGTGCCTCTAAATATCACTTCAATGGGTTATTTGGTGAGCTGGCAGTTTGCGCAGCATAGTATTCGCCAAGATCAGCCATGTCTTGATCAGACAAGCTGGCAGCAATTGAACGCATCGTTGGATGCTTTCTTTCGCCCTTCTTGTAAGCAGACAAAGAGCTAGCTATGTAAGCAGCATTTTGGCCGCCTAGCATTGGGACCTTGTAAACCAAAGGATAGTCAGCGCGGTAGTCAGGAATGGAGTGGCAACCAATACAAAGCCAAACCTTGCCTTGTCCAGCCTGAGCAGAGCCTTTGACGTCTTGAGCTTGAGCGTTAAGTCCGGCAAAAGCCAAACCAGCGCAGAGGGTCAATTGGGAAAGAATGAGGTGTTTTTTCATAGAAATCATCATTAACGAGTTTGATTTAGATCAATTTGCTCAGAGTATAGCGGAGACAGGAGCAGATCCACCATTTCAGAGCTTGAAATCAGTGAAAACACTGAAAATATCAGCCCTTTTACCTATACTTGAACGCTATTTAAAGACAAATTGATTGCCCTAGAGATGACTAAGACCAAATCCCGCTTCGATGGCTCCCAAAGCTATGTAGCTACCGATGACCTGAAATTGGCAGTAAATGCCGCAATTCAACTGCAGCGCCCTCTTTTAATTAAAGGCGAACCAGGTACAGGCAAGACGATGCTGGCCGAGGAAGTTGCCGCAGCATTGAATATGCCCCTCATGCAATGGCACATCAAGTCGACCACCAAGGCGCAGCAAGGACTTTATGAATACGATGCCGTTAGCAGACTGAGAGACTCCCAGCTTGGCGATGAAAAAGTAAATGACATACGCAACTACATTGTTAAAGGCGTCCTTTGGCAAGCATTTGAAGCGGATGAGCCAGTTGTACTGTTAATTGATGAGATTGATAAAGCAGATATCGAATTTCCAAACGATCTATTACGAGAAATTGATCGTATGGAGTTCTATGTATATGAAACCAGGGAGCTCATTAAAGCAAAGCACCGCCCTCTTGTCATCATTACCTCAAACAATGAAAAAGAATTGCCGGATGCATTTTTGCGTCGCTGCTTTTTTCATTACATCTCGTTTCCAGATGCTGGAACCATGCAAAGCATTGTGGATGTCCACCATCCCAACATCAAACAAGAGTTGCTGGATGCAGCTCTTAAATCGTTCTATCAAATCAGATCACTGCCGGGCTTAAAAAAGAAACCCTCTACTTCTGAATTAATCGATTGGTTAAAGCTATTGCTAGCAGAAGATATTCCAGCTGAGGCCCTTTATAGCAGTGAAGACAAGATTGCGATTCCACCGTTACATGGTGCACTTCTGAAAAACGAACAGGACATTCACTTGTTTGAACGTCTCGTCATGATGAACCGCAATCACCGCTGATCTCACGCTCTTCCATACTGCAATAGCTGAATCATGTTGATTCAATTTTTTCTCCAGCTCAAAGAGGCCAAGGTGCCAGTTTCTGTTCGAGAATTTTTAACTTTATTGGAAGCTTTAAAGGAAGGCATCATTGAACCTTCGATTGATGAGTTTTACCAGTTAGCGCGCATGACTTTGGTAAAGGATGAGCAGCACTTTGATCGCTTTGATCAAGTCTTTGGCTCTTACTTTAATGGCGTAGAGCAAATCATGGCCTTAGCCCCATACATTCCACTTGACTGGCTTGAGAAAAAATTACAGCGCGTATTAACTGAAGAAGAAAAAGCGGCGCTCAAAAAATTAGGCGGTCCTGAGGAGTTGCAGAAACGCCTTCAAGAACTCATGAAGGAACAAAAGGAATGGCACGGTGGTGGCAACAAGTGGATTGGCGCTGGAGGTTCATCCCCATTTGGTCATAGCGGCTATCACCCAGAGGGTATTCGCATTGGTGGTGAAAGTGCTGGTAATCGTACGGCCATTAAAGTTTGGGAAGCGCGCGAGTTTAAAGATTACGACAGCGATCTCAGTCTAGGCACACGCAATATCAAAATGGCATTACGTCGCTTACGACGGTTTGCTAGAGAAGGCTCCAGTCTTGAATTGGATCTCGATAAGACCATTCATTCAACTGCAGCAAATGCAGGGATGCTTGATATCCAAATGCGACCTGAGCGTCACAATCAAGTCAAAGTCTTATTGTTAATGGATGTCGGTGGATCAATGGATGACCACATTCAGCGGATTTCTGAATTGTTTACCGCCGTCAAAACTGAATTCAAGCACTTGGAGTATTACTACTTTCATAACTGCGTATATGAACACCTCTGGCAAAGCAATCGTCGCAGACGAGACCAAGTGACGGCTACTCAAGACATTATTAATAAGTATGGGCCCGACTACAAACTGATTTTCATTGGGGACGCCACTATGTCTCCTTATGAAATTCTGAGCCCTAACGGATCAGTGGAATACAACAATCGAGAAACTGGTGCAGCCTGGATCAATCGCCTGATTGATCACTTCCCCCACTTTGCTTGGCTCAATCCGGAGCCAGAATCAGTCTGGCAGTACCGTCAATCCATTGACATCATGAAGGGCTTAATGAAAGACCGCATGTACCCCGTGACTTTGAATGGTCTTGAAAATGCCATGCGTCAACTATCAAAGTAATCCAGTAAGATTTACATTAACCACCTGTATCTATTTATTCTTTTTAAATTCTTAATAAAAACCTATGACAAACCACATTAGCGATCGTCTCAAAACTCTTGGTATTAATCTACCCCCGCCTGGTCCCCCTGCTGCCGCTTATGTCATGGCAGCCACTTCCGGCAACACTGTTTTTCTGTCTGGCCACATTGCCAAGAAAGATGGTAAGCCTTGGGTAGGTAAGCTTGGTCAGGATATGGATACAGAGACCGGAAAAGCTGCAGCTAAGTCAATTGCGATTGATTTAATTTCCACCTTACAAAATCACTTGGGTTCTCTAGACAAAGTGAAGCGTATTGTGAAAGTGATGGGGCTAGTCAACTCCACCTCCGAGTTTACTGAGCAACACTTGGTTGTGAATGGCTGCTCAGAACTGCTCTTTGAAGTATTTGGCGATGCCGGTAAGCATGCACGCAGTGCATTTGGTGTGGCGCAAATCCCTTTGGGTGCTTGCGTTGAAATCGAGCTGATTGCTGAGATTTAAAAAACTAAGTTAGGCTTAATTTGTGTTGTTGGATGTCTTCCGGCGTGTCAACATCCATCGCAAATGCCTGATTGCTGGTGGGCATAGTCCTTACTTTGTCAGGATGAGCATCCATATATTCCCGACAAACCATCCCAGGAGTTGCAAGGACGTCTAATAACGCTTTTCGTGAAAAGAGCACAGGATTACCGCGCCTACCTTCCACTATTGGGAGAATGATTTCCTCGCCGATCTCCCGGTTGAGAAATGAATTAAGCAGTTCTTGCACTTCTCTTGCCCCTATCTCAGGTTGATCTGAGAGAGCAACCAACAAGACATCAAACCCTCCTTTAAGGGATTCGAGGCCCAGGCGAACAGAGGAGGCTTGACCTCTTTCTGGAGCGGGATTCCGAATGACTTCGATTGAATGTGTGAGGGAGCTATTGATCATCTCGATCTCTGACTCAATCGCTCCGGCATGAAAGCCAGTCACTACGATGTATTCAGTTGGGGCAAATTCTTGAATTGCACTTGAAAATAGTCTTAATAGGGTCTGACCGTCCTTACGGAGCAAGGCTTTGGGATGTGTCCCCAAGCGACTACCCTCTCCCGCCGCTAGCAAGAGCACAGCAAGGCGTAAATGTGAGGCTTGTGTGGATAGGCTAGAACTTGTCATTAAGGTGATAATAATTACATTGCCAGAAAAAAATAATAAATACAAAAAAATTAAATATAAGAAATTAGAGACAAGAAATGAACAGCACTGATTTAAGCGTATTAAAAGCCGCTGTTGACTGGCTCAAGGCAGGTCATCCTGTTGCCATCGCCACAGTGGTTCAAACCTGGGGTTCTGCCCCAAGACCTATCGGCTCTTGGCTGGCTATTCGAGGTGATGGGCAAGTTGCTGGGTCGGTATCCGGTGGGTGTGTTGAGGACGATTTAATTCGCCGAGTTCAAACTGAAATCTTAACTAGAGACTTGCCAGAGATGGTCGTCTACGGGGTTAGTCAACAAGAGGCCGCGCGCTTTGGTTTGCCTTGTGGCGGAACGTTGCGCTTACTTGTCGAACCAAAACCAGAATTAGCAATTCTGGAAGCCATTCTGAATTCCATCTCCAACCACCAAATTGCCTCCCGCACAGTGGATCTGGTGACCGGTAAATCCAAACTAGAAGCTGGCAACCGTAATGAGGCATTTATTTGCGATGAGCGATTAATGAAAACCACTTATGGTCCTCGTTGGCGCATGGTCATTATTGGCGCGGGGCAACTATCGCTGTATACAGCCGACTTTGCACTCGCATCTGACTTTGAAGTCATCGTCATTGACCCTCGTGAAGAGTATGCAGAAGGCATCAATCGCGAGCATATTCAATTTATCAAGGGCATGCCAGATGATGTATTGCTAGAAATTGGCGTTGACTCCCATACAGCTGTAGTTGCCTTAACGCATGATCCCAAGCTCGATGACATGGCGCTGATGGAGGCATTAAAGTCCCCCGCTTTTTATGTTGGCGCATTGGGCAGCAGAATCAATACCCAGAAACGTAAAGCCCGCTTATTAGAGTTTGATGTGACACAAGAACAGGTAGAGCGTCTTCACGGACCTGTTGGTCTCTTTATCGGCGCTTTGACGCCACCTGAAATTGCTGTATCAATATTGGCTGAAGTGATTGCCGTGAAGTACGGCGTACCAATTCCCAAAAAGTTATAAGGGGAAATAAAAAACCCGGTCAACCAAGGACCGGGTTGTTGAACTTCTACCAAGCTAGGCTTGCTGCTTAGTTTGCCTTGAGCTTTCCATCCTTCAGTCTTGGCTCTACGAAATGACCCTTACGCGCGCGATTACCCGCAAACGATTTCAAGGTTTTCGCATCAAGGCTTAATTCTGTAGGCTTACCTGCTCGTCCGGCACCAGAATACGTAGCGCCATCAGGACCAACGGCAATTGCAGACGCCAACTTCTCTTTATCATCTAAGCCCATCAGAATGACGCCCTTACCGCCGGTAGGTAAGCGCTTGAGTTCATCCAGCGGGAATACCAATAACTTAGAGCTTTCTGATAAGCAGGCTACTTGCTTCATGCCAGCGGTCACTTTAGCCGCTCCAAGAGGCGCATCACCACCTGGGAACTTGCTATCGATACCAACGAAAGATTTACCAGCTTTGTTACGGGTAGTCATATCCGCAACGTTTGCAAGGAAGCCGTTACCCGATCTAGTAGAAATGAGTACTAAATCATCTGGTTGGCCGGCATAGTAAGCCACCATTTGTGAACCAGCAGCTAAGTTCACAAAGCTAGTCAAAGGCGAACCATCCCCACGGGCACCAGGCAACTCACTAACCGGTACGGTATAGACGCGGCCATCACTGCCAAAACCTTGCATCACATCAACGGTCCGACACTCAAATGTGCCATAAAGAGCGTCGCCTGCCTTAAAGCCAAACTGGGTTGCATCGTGCTCATGACCTTGGCGTACACGCACCCAGCCTTTTTGAGATACGATGACCGTTACTGGCTCATCCAATACTTTAGTTTCAGCAACAGCACGCTTATCTTCCTGAATTAAGGTACGGCGATCATCACCAAAATCCTTCATATCGGATTCAATTTCTTTGATGATGCGTTTACGGAGAACGGTATCGCTCTGTAATAAACCTTCAAGATCATCACGCTCAGACTTGAGTTCTTTCAACTCTTGTTCAATCTTGATACCCTCAAGGCGAGCCAACTGACGCAAACGGATATCCAAGATATCTTCTGCTTGGCGATCGCTAAGCTTGAATTCTTTAATCAGGTCAGCTTTAGGCTCATCGCTATTGCGAATGATCTTAATCACCTTATCAATGTTTAGAAGAACGATTAAGCGTCCTTCCAAAATATGCATACGGTCGTTTACCTTGCCTAAGCGGTGCTGAGTACGACGTGTAACAGTGCCAACCCGGAAGGAGATCCACTCGGAAATAATCTCTTTGAGACCTTTTTGACGTGGACGACCATCCGTACCAATCATCACCAAATTCATTGGCGCATTGGACTCTAGTGAGGTGTGGGCGAGCAATAAGTTCGCAAACTCATTGACATCAATATTTTTGCTCTTAGGCTCAAATACCAAGCGCACAGCCGCATCTTTGCTCGACTCATCACGGACACCGTCAAGCACATTCAAAATAGTCGATTTGAGATTGTTCTGCTCGGGGGTTAAGGTCTTCTTACCAACCTTGACCTTCGGATTGGTGATCTCTTCAATCTCTTGCAGTACGCGTTGTGATGAAGTGGATGGTGGCAACTCATTGACCACAATTTGCCACTGTCCGCGAGCCAATTCCTCGACAGACCAACGGGCACGCACTTTAAGACTGCCGCGACCTGCTTCGTAAATCTGCGCAATCTCTGCTGGAGAAGAAATAATTTGACCGCCACCTGGATAGTCAGGGCCAGGCATGATCTCTAACAACTCTGAAGTGCTCATTTTTGGAGACTTCATCAAAGCAATCGCTGCGCTAGCTACTTCACGTAAGTTATGTGAAGGAATCTCCGTCGCCATACCCACCGCAATACCAGATGCGCCATTCAGAAGAACAAATGGCAAGCGTGCTGGCAACAACTTAGGCTCTTGGAAAGATCCGTCGTAGTTCGGCGCAAAATCTACCGTACCTTCATCAATTTCACTCAGCAAAAGACCAGCAATTTTGGTTAAACGCGCCTCGGTGTAACGCATGGCCGCTGCACCATCACCATCACGTGAGCCGAAGTTACCTTGACCATCAATCAATGGGTAACGTAATGAAAAGCTTTGGGCAAGACGTACTAATGCGTCATAAGCAGATTGGTCGCCGTGCGGATGAAACTTACCCAGTACATCACCCACAACGCGAGCGCTCTTCACCGGCTTAGCATCAGCGCGCAAACCCATCTCACTCATCGAGAACAGAATACGGCGTTGAACCGGCTTTTGACCATCCGATACATCCGGCAAAGCTCGGCCTTTAACTACGCTAATTGCGTAATCAAGATAAGCACGCTCTGCATAGACTGCCAGCGTTAGGCTGTCTTTGTCATCCTCATTGAGTTCAACAATTTTGGGATCATGCGGATCTTTAGGGCCACCTGCTTGGACAGCAATGGGCTCATCCACTTCAACAATATTCATTTCAATGGGTTCACCAGCAAACAAATCTGCTTGATCGTCTGAACCACTACCGCCCGGAGTTTTTTTAATCGCCATTAGATATCCGCCTCTACTTCGTTACCGCGCTCTTCTAACCAATCACGACGCGCCCCGGATTCGGATTTACCCATCAACATATCCATTGTTTTAATCGTTTCATCTTCTGTCCAAGTACCCAAGGTCACCGGCAAGAGGCGACGCGTATCTGGATTCAAAGTGGTGTCCCACAATTGCTCAGCACTCATCTCGCCCAAGCCCTTAAATCGAGAAATTTGCCATGCAGTTTCCTTAACGCCATCTTTGCGCAATTTATCTTCAATTGCTTGGAGTTCATTTGCATCCAGTGCGTAGATTTTTTGCGCTGGCTTTTTGCCACGTGCTGGCGCATCCACTCTAAACAATGGCGGTCTTGAAATATGAATGTGCCCTAATTCAATTAACTTAGGGAAATGCTTGTAGAACAAGGTTAGTAGCAATACTTGAATGTGTGCGCCATCAACGTCCGCATCAGACAAGATACATACTTTGCCGTAACGCAAGTTTGATAAATCAGGCGTGTCATTAGCACCATGCGGATCAACACCAATCGCAACTGCAATGTCATGAACTTCGTTATTCGCAAACAAGCGATCGCGCTCTGCTTCCCAGGTATTAAGAACCTTACCGCGCAAAGGCAGAATCGCTTGATATTCTTTATTACGACCCATCTTGGCTGAGCCGCCCGCTGAATCACCCTCCACGAGGAAGATTTCATTCAGGCCAATATCTTCGCTCTCGCAATCGGTCAGCTTTCCAGGTAGCACCGCTACACCGGAAGATTTTTTCTTTTCGACTTTTTGGCCTGCACGGGTTCGTGCTTGAGCTTGCTTGATTACCAAGTCAGCTAATTTACGGCCGTAATCCACATGCTCGTTAAGCCAAAGCTCAAGAGCAGATTTAGCGTAACCAGAGACCAAGCGCACTGCGTCTCTGGAATTCAAGCGCTCTTTAATTTGACCTTGGAACTGTGGATCCAAAACCTTGGCAGACAAAATGAAGGAGGCGCGTGCAAACACGTCCTCGGGCATAAGCTTCACACCTTTAGGCTGTAGAGCATGCATCTCGATAAAACCTTTAACGGCATTAAAGAGACCTTCTCGTAATCCGCTCTCATGCGTTCCGCCTGCTGGAGTCGGAATCAAATTCACATAACTCTCACGCACCGGTGCGCCGTCTTCAGTCCAAGTAACAACCCATGCCGCGCCCTCGCCTTCAGCAAAGGAGTCGTCATCACCATTGCCTGTAGCGTATTGCTCACCTTCAAATGGAGGAATTACTTCTGCACCATGGCCCGCTTGAGCCATCGCTTCATTTAAATAGCCGCGCAATCCTTGGGCATATTGCCAAGTTTGACTCTCACCAGACTTCTCTTGAATCAGGGTGACTTTGACGCCTGGCAATAGCACTGCCTTAGAGCGCAATAGACGAATGAGTTCTGGCATTGGGATCGCAGCACTATCAAAGTACTTGCCATCAGGCCATGCACGGACGCGCGTCCCGTGCGATTTATCTTCTTTACCAGCAGCGCTAGTTTTAAGCTTTTCGATAACCTTGCCATCAGCAAAAGTCAAAGTAGACACCTGGCCTTCACGCCATACAGTCACTTCTAGTCTCTTGGATAAGGCATTGGTTACCGAAACACCAACTCCGTGCAAACCACCGGAGAACGCATAAGCACCACCAGTACCTTTTTCGAACTTACCGCCAGCATGGAGCTGAGTAAAGACGATTTCTACAACGGGTAACTTCTCAGTCGGATGCATTCCAACCGGAATTCCACGACCGTCATCCTCAATGCTGACACTGCTATCGGTATGCAATGTCACGATGATTTGCTTACCAAACCCACCTAGAGCTTCGTCGGAAGCGTTATCAAGCACCTCTTGAATGATGTGCAAAGGGTTGTCGGTGCGGGTGTACATTCCCGGCCGCTGACGGACGGGTTCGAGTCCCTTTAGGACCTGAATCGATGATTCGCTGTATTCGGATGTTTTACGGGTAGCCATGCGGGCAAATTGTAGTCATGTGCAAAGCAAAACCCGAATTTTCCTGAATTACCCCTCTATTCATGCCAAAATTAGCGGATGGGAGCCTTAAGTCATATTCGCGTTTTAGACCTCAGCCGTGTGCTTGCCGGCCCGTGGTGCGCACAAAACCTCGCCGATCTCGGTGCAGACGTCATTAAAGTGGAGCGCCCAGGCGTTGGGGACGATACCCGCCATTGGGGCCCTCCCTTTGTGAAGGATGCTGAAGGCCATGACACCGCAGAAACAGCCTATTTCATCTGTATTAATCGCAATAAACGCTCTATTACGGTCGATATCAGTAAGCCTGAGGGTCAAGAAATCATTCGCCAGCTCGCTAAAGAGTCTGATGTAGTCATCGAAAACTATAAGGTTGGCGATCTAGCCAAGTACGCCCTGGATTATGAAAGCCTCAAAAAGGTCAAATCTGACCTAATTTACTGCTCTATTACCGGTTTTGGTCAAAATGGCCCCTATGCGCATCGCCCGGGTTACGACTTCATCATCCAGGGCATGGGTGGTTTTATGAGCGTGACCGGTGAGGCGGATGATTTTCCAGGAGCCAGCCCACAAAAAGCAGGCGTGGCAATAGCGGACATCTTTACCGGCATGTATGCCAGCACGGCCATCTTAGCGGCTGTAGTCCATCGCGATCAGACCGGCCAAGGCCAATACATCGATATGGCTCTCCTAGATACCCAAATTGCGGTCATGGCCAATGTTTCCAGCGCCTACTTGTGTTCCGATAAAGTCCCTCGTCGCTGGGGCAATGCCTCACCCATCATCGTCCCTTATCAAACCTTCCCAACCTCAGATGGCTGGATGATTGTGGCCGTCGGTAATGATGGCCAATTCAAGCACTTTGTTACTGCGGGTGGCGAGGCCCATTTGGCCGAGAACCCTCTCTATGTTAACAATCCTCTGCGAGTTGAGAATCGTAAGTCATTGATTTCATTACTAGAAGTGATGACTCGTCGTAAAACCAAGGCTGAATGGATCAGCCTTTTAGAGGCAGCAAACGTACCCTGTGGCCCCATCAATAACTTCGAGGAAGTGTTTGATAACGAGCAAGTTAAGGCTCGAGGGGTCCAAATTGACGTTCCGCACCCTACTGCCGGCAATATGAAACTCGTTGGCAGCCCAATGCGACTGTCTGAAACCCCAGTTGAGGTGCGCATGGCTCCCCCGACCCTGGGTCAGCATACGAATGAGATTTTGAAGGAGCGCCTAAGCCTAGACCCACAAGCTATCGCCGCTCTTCAAGAAAAAGGCATTATTTAACCCAATGTCATCGAGCCATACAAGCCAAAAGTTATCGCTTAAACAAGTGTTGATTTTTGGCGGGCTGATGGTGACCTTCTCCATGGGCATACGCCATGGTTTTGGCCTCTTCAACTTACCCATCACTTCAGCCAATGGCTGGGGTCGTGAAACTTTCGCTCTTACCATTGCCTTACAGAATTTAATTTGGGGTGCAGTTCAACCGATCACCGGAGCATTAGCTGATCGTTATGGCGCTCTCAAAATTATGGTGGCTGGTGGTGCGCTCTATGCGCTTGGTTTAGCCGGCATGGCAATCTCCACCGATGCTTTGAACTTTTCATTAGCTGGTGGATTGCTGATTGGTCTTGCACAAACTGCAACAACCTATAGCGTGGTCTACGGCATCTTAGGTCGTAATGTTGCTGCAGAAAAACGGGTGTGGGCAATGGGTATTGCAGCAGCCGCTGGATCGTTTGGGCAGTTCCTCATGATTCCGGTTGAGCAAGGACTACTTAGTAGCTTTGGTGCTAACGATGCGCTACTCATGCTGGCACTGATGGCCAGCCTGATGATTCCGATTGCGTTTATGTTGCGTGAACCTAATTTAAACAATTCGCAGCAAGCGAGTGATCAAACAATTAAACAAGCGCTAAAAGAAGCTGTTGGCAATCCTAGTTTTCGATTGCTCACTTTGGGTTATTTTGTGTGTGGATTTCAGGTGGTGTTTATCGCAGTGCATTTGGCACCCTACCTCAAAGATCTATCTAAGATCTATCCCGATGTTGGTGCACCAGCAGTAGCAACAACTGCACTGGCATTGATTGGCTTATTCAATATTTTTGGCACCTATAGCGCCGGAATACTAGGCCAACGCTTTCCTAAGCGCTACCTACTATCTGGCATCTATATCCTCAGATCTTTTGCCATTATGGCTTTTGTTTGGCTGCCACTCAGCCCAACCTCTACCTACATCTTTGCTGCCATCATGGGCTTCCTATGGCTATCCACCATCCCATTAACCAATGCGATCGTGGCGCAGATCTTTGGCGTTAAATACCTCACCATGCTTTCTGGCTTGGTATTTTTCTCGCATCAATTGGGCAGCTTCTGTGGCGCTTATTTTGGTGGCTACTTATTTGATCGCACTGGCTCCTATTTGATTGTCTGGAATATTGCGATTGCATTGGGCGTGTTTGCGTTCTTGGTCAACTTGCCTGTAAAAGAGCGTGCGATTCATCGTGCTGCGCTTGCTTAAGACGATATGCAAGCAAAACACCGTTTCACGCAATGGCTCCTATATCCACTTGCAATCATTATTTTGGGAATGATTTTTTTAGCCTACTTTGCACCTGACATGATGGTTGCCATCACCAATTCAGTATGGGCGATGTGTGGCTGGTAATCAGTGGATAATGTTTCACGCCCCAACATCTTTTTAAAAAAAAGTTTTTTATTTTTTAATTCTCGCCGTAGCACAATGGATAGTGCACATGCCTCCTAAGCGTGGGATACAGGTTCGATTCCTGTCGGCGGGACCACTCCCAAATAAAAACTTATCCACAGGGATTGTGGATAAATACCTAAAAGTTTTCGTAAGTCGCAGATTTGTATAGAGTGACCTAGCTTGCTTAAATTATGAGCATCCGCCTCTGACAAAAATATAAGTAAAGATCTGTTGACAATTGAAATTTGTTTATAGATTTTTAGACTACTTTTTTAGTTTTTTTAATTTCTCTTACACTTAGGGCATGCACAAGCTCACCACCAGCACGATTGCCGCCCTTGAGGAGATGCTCCAAAATACGGCGAGGTCTGCCCCTCAGGATTTTTTACCTATCCATTTTCTGGGTGGCGCCTCCTCTGGGCAGGTCATTGGGCACCTCAATCCGGACTTCATCCCGTATTTGCAAGAATCCTTGGCCAAAAACCCAATATCCCATGTAGAAATAGGTCACGATCGGCTGACTATTCGCCAAGCAAGACCTGTGGCACTCTCCGAGAGTCTGGCGAAATTAGCCGATCGGATGCAGCAAGGCGGCTTTATTCCGGGCTGGCGACATGAGGATTTCGCTTGGATTGACCAAAATGGGCATGAATACTTCCGTTTAGAGCGCTCTGCCTTCCGTACTTTTGGCTTTCAGAGCATGGCAACCCACATTAATGGCTATACCAAGGCCGGCAATCTCTGGCTTGGACGTCGCAGTGAAACCAAGGCTACTGACCCAGGTCGACTAGATAACCTTGCTGCTGGCGGTATTGGGGCCGATGAAACCCCCTGGGTTAATGCCCGCCGAGAATTATGGGAAGAAGCTGGCGTTCCACCGCAGATTTCTGACCAAATTGAGCCAGTGGGTCGTATTCATATGCGCCGCCCCATTCCGGGGAGAGGTTTTCATGATGAACAGCTCTATATTTATGACCTGGAATTAGCGGACAACTTTGCACCTACCAACCACGATGGTGAAGTCAGTGGTTTTATTGAAATCTCGATTTCAGAGGCTGCAGCGCGCATTCTGGCCGATGAATTCACTAGCGATGCCGCTTTTGTGACGGCGGATTTCATTTTGCGGAATACCAAAGCTGGCTAGATTTCACCACCCTAGACTGAAGCACCCTTTGCAACTTGATTTTGGTCACCCAACTTGGTCTGAATTCGTGGTTAAATTAGCTCTAAGGATGAAACAGGGGTGCCCTGATGGTGATTTTTACTGTGAGGCGCTGAGAAAGACCCTATAACCCGATCCAGGTAATGCTGGCGTGGGGAGTTTTCCATCAGACCGTCACCCGGTTTCGTCCATCTAATTACAGTCAGGAGATGGACATGAGTGATACCAACAATAAATCTAAACAAGAAATTCCTAGCCTTAAAAGCTTGGAGCGAGACTTTGGCCAAAAATTTGCCTATCCCGCTTCGACTAAAACCTATTTAGAAGGTTCGCGTCCAGATATCAAAGCTCCTATCCGAATGATTGAGCAACTATCAACTCGCGTAGGCGAAGAGATGGTTCCCAATCCACCTGTACCGGTTTATGACACCTCGGGTCCTTATAGCGATCCCGACATTGTGATCAACCTTGAAAAAGGTTTACCTTTATTGCGCAAAAACTGGATTGAAGAACGTGGCGATACGGTGCAATTAGCTGGACCGAGCTCTGAGTACGGCGTTGCTCGCTCACAAGATGCGGCTACCCAGAATCTGCGTTTTGCCCACATTAATCCTCCTCGCGTTGCACGCGCTGGCCAAAACGTGAGCCAAATGTATTACGCCCGTAAAGGCATCGTGACTCCTGAAATGGAATACGTTGCTTTGCGTGAGTCTATGGGCCTTGAGCAATTGCGCAAGAATCCTGAATACAAACAACTACTCAAGCAGCATCCTGGAAAGAGCTACGGCGCCAATTTGCCTGACATTGTTACTGGTGAATTTGTACGTTCAGAAATTGCCGCTGGTCGCGCGATCATTCCTGCGAACATCAATCACCCTGAGCTGGAGCCAATGATTATTGGTCGTAACTTCCGCGTGAAGATTAACGGCAACCTCGGTAACTCTGCCGTGACCTCTTCCATCAATGAAGAAGTAGAGAAAATGGTGTGGTCCATTCGTTGGGGTGCAGACACCATCATGGATCTGTCTACAGGTAAACATATTCATGAAACGCGTGAGTGGATTATTCGTAACTCACCAGTTCCAATTGGTACGGTTCCAATCTACCAGGCGCTCGATAAGACTGGTGGTATTGCAGAAGACCTCACTTGGGAAATGTTCCGCGATACCTTGGTAGAGCAAGCTGAGCAAGGTGTGGATTACTTCACTATTCATGCTGGCGTACTACTACGCTATGTTCCACTCACTGCTGATCGTATTACCGGCATTGTTTCTCGTGGTGGCTCCATCATGGCTAAGTGGTGCCTAGCTCACCATAAAGAAAACTTCCTCTATACGAAGTTTGATGAGATCTGCGAGATCATGAAAGCCTATGACGTGTCATTTAGCTTGGGTGATGGTTTACGTCCAGGCTGCATTGCTGACTCGAACGATGCCGCGCAGTTCGGCGAACTTCATACCCTTGGTGAATTGACTGCCAAAGCATGGAAGCATGATGTTCAAGTGATGATTGAAGGTCCTGGTCACGTTCCAATGCAGCGCATTGAAGAAAACATGACCGAAGAATTAAAGCACTGCCTAGAAGCACCCTTCTATACCCTTGGACCATTGATCACCGATATTGCCCCTGGATATGATCACATCACTAGCGGTATTGGTGCTGCGCAAATTGGTTGGTACGGTACAGCGATGCTTTGCTATGTCACGCCAAAAGAGCATTTAGGTTTGCCGGATAAAGAGGATGTCCGTACCGGCATCATCACGTACAAGATTGCAGCCCATGGCGCAGACTTAGCTAAAGGTTTACCTGGCGCTCAAGTTCGCGATAACGCTTTATCAAAAGCGCGTTTTGAGTTCCGCTGGGAAGATCAATTTAATCTTGGCTTAGATCCTGAGCGTGCTCGTGAGTATCACGACGCTACATTGCCTGCTGAAGGCGCCAAGATTGCCCACTTCTGCTCAATGTGTGGACCGAAGTTCTGCTCTATGAAGATCACTCAAGAGGTCCGTGATTACGCAGCTACATTGGATGCTGATGGCAATCCCAAAGCAAAAGTGATTCCGATTACTGCCGAAGTCTCTACCGATCCACAAAAGGGCATGGAAGAGATGTCAGCAGAGTTTCGTAAGCGCGGTAGCGAGATTTATCAGTAAGTGACTAAGGCATTCTCAAACGGCAAATATGCCATCGTTGGCGCCGGCCTTATGGGTCGGTTGCTAGCGGTTGCGCTTGCTAAACGCGGTGCTCAAGTTGAGCTGTTTGAGAAAGGCGGCTCAGATGCCGCTAATGCGGCTGCACGTATTGCTGCTGCAATGCTTGCGCCACTAGCGGAATCTGCCATTACGGAAGATAACGTTGTGCGGATGGGTGTTCATAGCTTACCGCGTTGGAAGCAACTCATCGATGAACTAGCTAAGCCGGTTTACTTTCAACAAGATGGCACTTTGATCTTATGGCATCGTCAAGATGCCAGTGATGCAGAACGTTTTGCCTCCCATCTTGAAAGAAATTGCGATCGAAATCAGGCGCTTTCCAAACCAATTCATTTGGATACTCAATCTCTCGCGGAAATCGAGCCGGGGGTTGCTGATCGCTTTACCCAAGGTCTCTACCTTCCGAATGAAGGCCAACTAGATAACCGCCAGTTACTGGAAGCTTTGTTAGTTGAGCTCACTTTAATGAAGGTGCCTTGTCATTGGAATCAATCAGTCGATCCTGAAGAGCTCCGTAGTAAATCGCATGGTTTTGATTGGGTGATTGATTGTCGTGGCTTGGGAGCAAAGGATTCTTGGAAACAGCTTGGTGATACAGCTAAAGATTTACGTGGCGTGCGTGGTGAAGTCATTCGCTTGCATGCACCAGAGGTCAAACTGCGTCGCCCTACTCGCCTGATTCATCCACGCTACCCAATTTATATCGCTCCAAAAGAAGATGATGTCTATGTTGTTGGTGCTACAGAAATTGAGTCTGAGGATTTATCTCCAATGAGCGTGCGCTCCGCCATGGAATTACTTAGTGCGGTTTATACCGTGCATAGTGGTTTTGCCGAAGCACGCATTTTAGAGATGGCTACACAATGCCGCCCAACACTCAAAGATAACTTGCCTGAGATTTCTGTTGATCAAAAATCCAACCAGGCCGACCTTATGATGATCAATGGCCTCTATCGCCATGGCTTCATGATCTCTCCAGCCATCTTAGATTGCGCATTAGAAGTGTTGAGCTCAGGATCTAGTTCGACCGCAACTGCATTGGGATTAGAGGTCACAGGTTCAACCCATCAGGAGCTCAGCGCATGCGCATAATGGTCAACCAAGTTCCTCAAGAAGTTCCGGATAACAGCACGATTGATGATGTTCTTTTACTCATTGATGCAAAACCACCTTTTGCTGTTGCCATCAATTATGAATTCGTTCCCAAGACCAGGCACGCGGAAGAAGTTTTGCGTGAAGGCGATGAAATGGAAGTCATTGCACCGGTTACTGGCGGCTAACTCATCTACGAATTAATAAAATTAATACATAAGTAATCTATTTACATGACTGCCCCTTTACCAAATCCTTTAAATACTGCAGATCCCCTGGTTCTGTATGGTGAGACTTTTGCTAGCCGTTTGTTGCTAGGGACTTCGCGTTACCCTTCTCCACAAGTTTTGGAAAATGCTGTTAAGCAATCTAATCCTGGAATGATTACTGTTAGTTTGCGTAGGCAAGGAACCTCTACTACAGAGGCGCACTCTGGTTTTTGGGATCTACTCAAAAAAATGGCAGTACCGGTTTTACCGAATACCGCTGGCTGTCACAGCCCTAAAGAAGTCATTGCAACCGCGCAAATGGCGCGTGAGGTTTTTGAAACTAGCTGGATTAAGTTGGAGCTGATCGGCGATGACTACACTTTGCAACCTGATACTTTACGTTTAGTTTCTACCGCAGAAACTTTAATTAAAGATGGTTTTAAGGTTCTTCCTTATTGCACAGAAGATCTTATCTTGTGCCAACGCTTAGTTGATGTGGGATGCCAAGCGGTAATGCCTTGGGCTGCACCGATTGGAACAGGCCAAGGCCCTTTAAATCCTTATGCATTAAAACTCTTGCGTGATCGCTTAAAGGTTCCGCTGTTGGTTGATGCTGGATTGGGCTTACCCTCCCATGCTTGCAGTGTGATGGAATGGGGTTTTGATGGTGTCCTACTGAATACTGCTGTTGCATTAGCTGATGATCCAGTAGCGATGGCTAAGGCATTTGCAATGTCTGTAGATGCTGGTCGCACTGCCTACCTTTCTGGCGCCATGAAAGCCCAGCAATCTGCACAAGCTAGTACGCCATTGGTTGGCACGCCTTTTTGGCATCAAAGTTAATTAAGGTACTGATGAGCTTAGTTCGCGATCTTGCAGACCAAATTGTTGCGGCTCATAGCAAAGCAGATTTGTGCATTCCGATTCCAGAATTCAGCCTGGCATCGCCACCACCGTTAATCGATAACGAGCATGCTGCTGATCATTACGAACTCGCCGGCATGGTTGCTGCAATCCAAATGGGCTTTATTGAGTGTGACGCCAAAGTCTTAGGTAAGGCTTGGTCTCGCATGGTTCATCAAGATGGTGGATTCAATCCCTTCAAATGGCCATCTAGACCGGAGCATTTTGACTTGCTTCCCTGGACCCGCAATATGAACCCCAATGCTTTTGCAGAGTGTCCAAAGCGCTTGGGTTTATATGCAGTGATGCCGGATGCTAATTGGGTAAAACGCATGGTGGAGGCCGAAGTGCCAACCGTCCAACTGCGCCTCAAATCCGAAGACAAAAAACTCATTAAAAAACAAATTAGAGAATCAGTTGATGCAGTTCAGGGCAGCAGGACTTTGCTCTTTATTAATGATTATTGGCAAGAAGCGATTGAGGCTGGCGCCTACGGAATCCACTTGGGACAAGAAGATTTAGAGACTGCAGATTTAGATGCCATTCGATCTGCAGGTCTTCGACTTGGCTTAAGTACCCATGGTTATGCAGAGATGGTTTATGCAGATCGCTTCTGCCCAAGCTATATCGCTATGGGCGCCGTCTTTCCAACCAATCTCAAAAAGATGGCCACAGCACCTCAGGGTTTAGGGCGTTTATATAAGTACGCTCAATTAATGAACCACTATCCATTAGTGGCGATTGGTGGCATTGATGAAAGCAGCATTCATGCGGTGGCACAAAGTGGAGTTGGCTCAGTTGCTGTTGTCAGAGCAATTAATGGCGCTAGCGACCCCAAAGCAGCCGTGAAGCGGCTGCAAGAGTTGATGAAGACATGAGACATAAGAGATGAGACTTAAGACCTAAGACAAAAAAACTCAATACTTACCCTCTTCTTCTGGCAATGCCGTTTTATAGAAATCATGCATGTGCCACAAGGGTCCGGGGCCCTCACCAATACTTAAGAAGCGCCCTGCCTCAAGCCCTGCCTCAACATAAGAAATTGCTTTAGCAACTGCATGAGAAAGATCATGACCATCTGCTAAATACGTTGCAATGGCGGATGCTAATGAGCAACCAGTGCCATGGGTATTGGCTGTATTGACGCGGTAATGTTTGAACTCTTTTGATTGAATTACTTCAAGACCATCTTCCATGGTTCGCCACATCAGAAAATCAGTCAGCTGAGTATGGGTGGTATCGAGATGACCACCTTTGATCAAGACCGCTTGCGGGCCCATGTCGAGCAACTCTTCTGCAGCCAACTTGAAATCCTCAGGGCCAGTTAATTCTCGGCCCAATAGCAAGGAGGCCTCCTCGAGATTAGGGGTTACTAAAGTCGCCATCGGAAACAACTCTTTAATAATGGCTTGGGCAGTATCGTCACCTCCAAGGCTGGCGCCTGAGGTAGCTCTTAATACAGGGTCAAGAACAATTCTTTTGGCCCCATGGCGCTTGAGGGCTGATGCCACTGTACGGACGATTTCTGGGCTGGCCAACATGCCAATTTTGACGATATCCACCCCAATATCCAGAAAGATCGCATCGATCTGGGCCTCGACCACATCAAGGTCGATATCCTGAATACGGCTCACCCCCAAAGTGTTCTGGGCAGTGATGGCAGTGATGACCGACATCCCATATCCGCCCAGGGCTGTAATGACTTTGAGGTCAGCCTGAATGCCCGCGCCACCGCCACTATCGGACCCAGCGATGGTCAATACTTTAGGGATCTGCACAGAACTTGGAGTAGATGATTTCATCTTGCTATAATATCGGCTTATTCCTCGATAGCTCAGTTGGTAGAGCGCCGGACTGTTAATCCGTAGGTCCCTGGTTCGAGCCCAGGTCGAGGAGCCAAATACAAGAAAACCACCTTTTTAGGTGGTTTTTTCTTTTTCTGTTGTGATGAATTGATTGGGTTTAGATCAATCCCTTCTTTCTTAGATTGGCTAAGCGGTTGTTTAAGGTTTTGATTGTGAGGAGATTGAGCTTATCTCCATCGGACCAATTGCTACCCTTCCACTCAATACCTTCTGGTGTGACATTGGCAAATGGCTCTTTACCCTCTTTTGCATAGCCTTCCAAAATAGCAATAAGTGCAGGACGATCATCGGATCCGCCAGCGTCTTTAACGGCATCTAAGATTGGTTTGGTAATCGTATCGGCATATGTCATCTTGGAATCTGGATGCTTGGCTACTGCCGGCTCTTCAAAAATGTACTCATGCGGCCACTCAAATACGTTTCTAGCTGAATTCTTGACCGACTCTGGACTTACGGCTCCGCCTGCAGGATTTTTTGGATCAGTCGGTAAACTGAGTTCTGTAATCCAAGTCTCGAATTCTGCAATGCGGGCATAGCGCTTTTCCTCGCTATCGCGTTTTTGCTCTTCTTGTGACAGCAATAATGTGACCCAGGCCCAAGCGATATCTTTAGGTATCGCAAACTCTTGCGCCAGAATGCCGCTCGCTTTTTTGAGGATTGGCTTGGATGTGAGTTTTGTCATTGCGTTCTTTCTGATTCTTTAATAAGTGCCTTCAATTTCGGGTGTACAACTCAAGGGGAAGGCTCCCCGTTCATTGTTGCAATGCTGGCCACAGACCCCGTAGGATACTCTGCATAGTGGGTTATTTAGCTGGAATGATGGGATAAACACATGCCTATTGACCTCCAGGGCTTGGTGTTGCTGCAAATCAAGCAAGAATGCCTGTATTCACTAAAATAGCCCCCATGACCAAGATTCCAGAACTTCTAGCCCCTGCCGGCAGCCTCTCTATGCTGCGCACTGCCTTTGACTTTGGCGCTGATGCCATTTATGCGGGGCAGCCACGTTATTCACTCCGAGTACGCAATAACGACTTCGGAAAAATGGAAACGCTCAAAGAAGGTATTGATACCGCCCATGCTTTAGGCAAAAAGTTTTATCTGGTTTCTAACTTACTTCCTCATGGCGGTAAGACGCGCACCTACATTAAAGACATGGATCCTGTAGTTGCATTAAAGCCCGATGCCATGATCATGTCGGATCCAGGTCTCATCATGATGGCCAGAGAAGCATGGCCAGATATGCCCATTCATTTATCGGTTCAGGCTAATACCGTCAATGGAGCTTCTGCGAAGTTCTGGCGCTCCGTTGGCATTAGTCGAGTCATCTTGTCACGCGAGCTTTCTTTTGATGAAATCGAAGAAGTTCGTCAGGACTGTCCAGAAATGGAATTAGAAGTATTTGTTCATGGCGCTTTGTGTATTGCCTATTCTGGTCGCTGCTTACTCTCTGGTTATATGTCGCATCGTGACTCCAATCAAGGTGCTTGCACCAACGCTTGCCGCTGGGATTACAAGGTCAAGCCAGGGCAACAAAATACCAGTGGTGATGTCGTTCTCCTCCAGGAGGCGCGTCGTCCAGATGATTTGATGCCAATGGAAGAAGATGAGCATGGCACTTACATCATGAACTCCAAGGATTTGCGCGCGATTGAGCATATTGAACGCTTGACGAAGATGGGCGTGGATTCATTCAAGATTGAGGGGCGCACCAAATCGCCTTATTACGTTTCTCGTACTGTACAAGCCTACCGAGCAGCAATCAATGACGCTGTAGCAGGTAGACCATTTAATACCGCTTTATTAGGTCAACTAGAAGGCTTGGCTAACCGAGGTTACACCGATGGCTTCTATGAGCGCCACCACGATAAAGAGTATCAACTCTATATGCGCGGCCACTCCTTATCAGGGCGCAGCTTGTATGTAGGCGAGACTCTGGATGTCGATTCTGCTTCGGGCCGCGTCAAGGTTGATGTTAAGAACCGCTTTTCCGTTGGTGACAAATTAGAGATCATTGAGCCTAACGGCAATACTGATGTTGTCTTGTCTGAAATGTGGAATATGAGTGGCGAATCAATAGATGTTGCGCCTGGTTCAGGTCACTTTGTTTGGCTAAAAATTCCGATGACCAGCAAGCACGCCTTTATTGCACGCTATACACAGGAGCCTGCTCCAGTGGAAACTGCAGGCTCTTGCGCCACTTGCGGCGAGTAATCGCCCCACTTTTCTCTGATTGATTATTTTTAATGACAAACAATACCGTTAGCCAACCTAACCATCACAGCTTAATAGATAAGCTTAAAGAGGAGGCTAAAAAGGCTTTTGCCCTGACCCTTTATCTCGGCACTTGGTTCTGTGCAATTACATTTTTTGCCGCTACCGCTCTTGAGGAGCGCCCGATCCCGCTATCTATTTTTGGTTTTGCAATCATCAAGGCGGGTATTGCAGCTAAATTTATGTTGATTGCTCAGGCTGCTTATCCAATCAAAGTTAACAAAGAACATGGGATTGTTAATTCACTAATATTTGAATCCATTGTTTATTTAGCTTTCGTTCTAGCTTTGAACTTCCTTGAGGCTGGAGTCGATGGATTAATTCATGGCAAAGAATTCATCCATTCTATGGCAGCCTTTGGCAATGGTGAGCCCATCAGAATTTTTGCAATGGCTATCCTCTATTGGCTTATTGTTTGGCCTTACTTAATCTTCATGGGCGTCAACCAAGCAATAGGCAATACAGCCACACTGGCAATTCTTTTTGGCTCGAAAAAATAATTGTTTTACTCGTATTGCGTGAGAATTTTTTGGCTATGCCTATTGGTATTTACTTATCAGCAGGCTCAAGCTCAAGAAATTGAAGCCCGTGCATATTCCAATGCGCCAATTGGCATCAATTTTGTTACAGGCGGTATTGCACAGGCCAAAAGTGGTTCTTATACACTGACTACTGAAGCGGTAAATCTAACTCGCATCATCGACGTCTTTGGGCAGTCTGGCCGAATCAGCCTCTTGGTTCCGTACGCTCAACTCTCTGGGACAGGCACTCTTGGCCCTCAAAATATAAACGCATCTGCTGAAGGATTATCTGATCCTGTTGTGAAAGTCTCAGCCAATCTTTATGGAGCACCAGCACTCTCCTTAGATGAATTTAAAAGTTATCAACAAGATCTTATTATCGGCACCAGCCTAGCCGCATCTATTCCATGGGGTAAGTACAACAGCGAACAAATGCTCAATGTAGGCGCTAATCGCTCGCTGATTCAACCTGCTATCGGAGCATCGCAAGCAATTGGTCCATGGCGCTTGGAATTAGCGGGTATGGCTACGATCTATACAAGTAACACCAGCTTTCTGGGAAGCAATACGCTCTCCCAAAATCCGATATATTCATCTGAAGCCCACGTCATTTATTACTTTCAAAACATGGCCTATATATCTGCTGATGCCACCTACTTTACTGGCGGTCAAAAATATGTCAATGGCACAGCAATCACTGGTTCACAAGAAAACTGGCGCTTTGGAAGCACTATGTCTTATCCCATCAATAAGCACAATTCAATCCGCCTAACTGGCAGCAAGGGTGTTTATTCCAATACCAATACTGACTACACTGCACTGGGACTCTCTTGGCAATATCGCTGGGGTGGCGGACTGTAGGTAAATAAGGTCTTGAATCGCTACAATGATACAAAAGAACACTTAAAAGAGATGTGAGACATTCATGAGCAATAAACCAAAAGATCCTGCAGAGAGCGGTTTACGCAAAGGCTTGACTAGCTATGGCGATAAAGGATTTTCTCTATTCTTGCGCAAAGCTTTTATTAAGGGTGCCGGCTATACCAATAGTGCATTAGATCGCCCTGTTATTGGCATCATTAATACTGGTAGCGCATATAACCCTTGTCACGGCAATATGCCGCAACTGCTTGAAGCAGTAAAACGTGGCGTTATGTTAGCTGGTGGTTTGCCAATGGAATTTCCAACAATCTCCATTCATGAAAGTTTTGCTGCGCCAACCAGTATGTATTTGCGTAATTTGATGTCAATGGACACCGAAGAAATGTTACGCGCACAGCCTATGGATGCTGTTGTCATGATTGGTGGTTGCGATAAAACTGTACCCGCACAAATGATGGGGGCCGCTTCCGCAGGACTGCCAGCAATCCAACTTATTACAGGATCCATGTTGACTGGCTCACATCGTAGTGAACGCGTAGGTGCTTGTACTGATTGCCGCCGTTATTGGGGCAAGTTCCGCGCTGGTGAAATTGATGAAGTAGAAAAAGATGAAGTGAATGATCAGCTTGTTGCCAGCGTAGGCACATGCTCTGTTATGGGTACCGCCAGCACTATGGCTTGCATATCTGAAGCGCTTGGCATGACTGTGTCAGGTGGCGCCACTCCTCCCGCCGTTACGGCCGATCGTATCCGCGTTGCTGAAGAAACTGGTACTTGTGCGGTGAAGATGGCAAAAGAAGGTTTAACCATCGACAAAGTGCTCACTGCAGATGCTTTTGAAAATGCTATGCGCGTATTGCTAGCGATTGGCGGATCAACGAACGGCATTGTTCACCTCGCCGCTATTGCCGGACGCATGGGGTTAGAAATCGACTTAGATGCTCTCGATAAGATGGGCGACGAGACTCCGGTTCTGGTTGATTTAAAACCTTCTGGCGATCATTACATGGAAAATTTCCATGACGCAGGTGGCATGACTACCCTACTTCGCGAACTTAAGCCTTTGCTGAAGCTAAATGCCATGACCGTATCGGGTAGAACACTAGGCGAAGAAATTGATGCTGCACCGCCGAGCTTCAAACAAGATGTAGTTCGTCCTTTGGATAAGCCTATCTATCCACGTGGCAGCATTGCCGTATTGCACGGCAACCTTGCTCCTGGTGGCGCGATTATTAAACAATCAGCGGCCAATGAAAAATTGATGGAGCATGAAGGTCGAGCCGTAGTATTTGAGCATGCCGCTGATTTAGCTAACCGCATTGATAGTCCAGAATTGGATGTCACCGCTGAAGATATTTTGGTACTTAAGAATATTGGACCTAAAGGCGCTCCCGGCATGCCAGAAGCAGGCTATATTCCCATTCCGATGAAATTGGCACGTGCAGGCGTGAAAGACATCGTACGTATTTCTGATGGACGTATGAGCGGCACCGCCTTTGGCACAATTGTGCTGCACGTTACTCCTGAATCTGCAATTGGCGGACCTTTAGCTCAAGTACGCAATGGCGATCACATTCGCTTAAGCGTTAAAAATCGTGAGATAAGCCTTTTAATTTCCGATGAAGAATTAGCTCAGCGCATGAAAGATAACCCCATCACCTCACCAACAGCTGAGCGTGGATATAAAAAGCTCTTTTTGGATACCGTTACTCAAGCAGACCAAGGTGTCGACTTTGATTTCTTGAGGGCAGCCAAGATGGTTGGCAAGACCCCTCAGTCAAAGTAAAGATTGAAGACTATGATGAATGCAAACCTCCTGCGTAAGGGCATGAATATATGGCCCCCATTCTTGGGTGCAGGCATTACCGTGGAAAGTATTGCTAAAGATTTTCGTCACGCCAAAGTTCGCTTAAAGCATGGTCTTTTAAATCGCAACATCCTAGGGGTTCACTTTGGCGGAAGCCTATTTGCAATGACTGACCCCTTCTTCATGATGATGGTGTCTCAAAATATTGGTAAAGGCTACATTGTTTGGGATCAAGCAGCAAAAATTGAGTTCCTTAAGCCTGGTAAGGGTCCTGTGCATGCCTCCTTTGAGCTTACTCAATCTCAAATTGACGAGATTATTAACGCCGCCGAGTCTGGCAATAAAGTCCTGAGGGATTTTGTCGTCGATGTGAAAGACCGAGAAGAAGATGTCGTTGCGCGCATTACCAAGACACTCTACATACGTAAGAAGATTAAGAAAAGCTAGGTATATTTTTAGATTTTTGTTGCTTATTTAATTGCTATAAGCAGGCGCATCAAGTCTGCGCATCTCACCTTCAATCCAAGCCTCCACCTCCAGCTGCAACTGCTCTTCAGTTTTTCCTTGAACGGAAATGACTGGGCCAATTGAAAGCGTAATCAAACCAGGGCGCTTAAGAAAAGTTTTTCTTGGCCAAATTGCACCTGAGTTTTGTGCGACTGGCAGAATATCGGTATGCGTACTGATGGCGAGACGTACGCCACCTTTGCGATAAGGCTTAAACGATCCTCGAGGAGTGCGAGTACCTTCTGGAAAAATCGCAATCCATCTACCCTCTTTTAAAACTACCTTACCCTGGGCAGCAACGGCTTCTCTGGCGTTTTCTCGATCGCCACGATTGATATGAATCATACGTAATGAAGCTAGGGCCCATCCAAAGAATGGCACATACAAAAGCTCCCTTTTAAATACAAAACAGAGTTCTTTTGGAAATATCGATAGATAAACAAAGGTTTCCCAGGCAGACTGGTGCTTGCCCAGAACAATTAAAGGCTTATTAGGATCTTTTGGAATATTTTCCAATCCCTTAACTTGAGACCTAATACCGCAGAGTAAATACAAAACTTTCTGAATTAATCTGCACCAAGCTACACCCATACTGTAGCGAGTACGAATACTAGTAAATGGAATGACCAAAATAATCGCAGTCGCAAAAATGGTGACTGATGTAAAGCCAAATAGGTAAAACAGTAGTGAGCGTAGCCAAAGAATCACGATGAGCAGTTAATTACCCAAGACAATTGAGGAAAATATTAATCCCTCATTATATTAGGCAAATTTTAGATAGCTAAGCGCTTCTTTGCCGCCTGATACTCACTCTCGAGTTGATCCATGATCTGAGCAACCGTGGGTACCCCGTCTATAAGACCTACGCCCTGACCTGCACCCCAAATATCTTTCCAAGCTTTAGCGCTAGAACCATCTTTACCCGCTTGCGAGAGTTTGGCAAACGCTTGCGGATCACCATCTGGAAGATTGGCTGGATCTAGGCCGGCATTAATGATGCTCTGCTTAATATAGTTGCCATGAATGCCTGTGAAATGATCCGTATAGACAATATCGGCGGCTTGTGCAGTCACAATGGCTTGTTTATATTGCTCGCTCGCATGCGCTTCTTGACTGGCAATAAAGCGAGTCCCCATATAAGCAAAATCAGCACCCATTGCCTGTGAGGCCAATACTGCATCACCCGTTGAGATTGCCCCAGATAGTACGAGTGGCCCTTGAAATATCTTTCTTACTTCCCCTACCAGTGCAAATGGAGACAATGCACCGGCATGGCCTCCTGCTCCAGCAGCGACCAATATCAAACCGTCCACACCCGCCTCTAAAGCCTTTTCAGCATGGCGAATATTAACAACATCATGCAAGACAATGCCGCCATAGCTATGTACGGCATCAATAATCTCCTTAACAGGAGCTCTCAAGCTAGTGATATAAATCGGAATGCGGTGCTTTACACAGGAATACATATCCTGTTCTAGTCGTGCATTGGAGACGTGAACGATTTGGTTAACCGCTAATGGCCCAACCCTAGAGTTTGGATTGGATTTCTGAAAATCCACCAACTCACTCTGGATTTGACTTAACCAATCATCCAGCTTTTCTTGTGGTCTAGCATTTAGAGCTGGGAACGATCCCACAATACCTGCCTTGCATTGCGCAAGGACGAGCTCTGGATAGCTCACAGTGAACATCGGTGCCGAGATGACCGGCAATCGAAGCCCTTGCAATATTTTAGGGATATGACTCATAGATCCCTGAGCTCACGTCTTAAAATTTTTCCAACATTGGTCTTCGGTAAATCGTTACGGAAGACAATGTGCTTGGGGCGCTTGTAGTTGGTGAGATTTTCTTTGCAATACGCCAAGATAGTCTCCTCCGATAAATCAGGGTCCTGCTTAACGATAAACGCCTTTACTGCCTCACCAGAATCCTCGTCTGGTACACCAATGACAGCGCATTCCAATACACCCGGAATGAGCGATAGCACTTCTTCCACTTCATTTGGATACACATTAAATCCAGAGACAAGCACCATGTCTTTCTTGCGATCCACAATCTTGGTTAGGCCATCTGCATTCATGATGCCGATATCGCCCGATCTAAAGAAGCCGTCAGCCGTCATCACATTCTTAGTTTCTTCGGGCTTATTCCAATAGCCAGCCATCACTTGTGGGCCCCGAATACAAATCTCGCCTGGAGTTCCAAACGGCACTTCTATGCCATCATCACCCAAAATAACGACCTCAGTACCAGGGACTGGCAAGCCAATGAATCCGGTGAAACTCTCGATCAATGCAGAATTAACGCAAGCGACTGGAGAGGTCTCTGATAGACCATAACCCTCAGCAATAGGAGCACCAGTCATTTTCTGCCACTGATCAGCAACCACTTTTTGCATTGCCATACCGCCGCCGATGGTTGCCAAAATATTAGGGAACTTTACTGAAGCAAATTCTGGCTTATGCATCAAGGCATTAAATAAAGTGTTTACTCCAGGGAAGATGTTGATATCTGGATGCTTCTTCAATAACTTAATAAAGCCATCAAAGTCACGTGGATTGGGCACCAAAATTAAAAGGCCGCCCTTGCGCATTCCCGTAAGCGCACATGCTGTTAAAGCAAAGATGTGATAGAGCGGTAATGCGCACAAAAAGACTAGCTGGTCTACCTGCTTACGTTTCAATCCTGGCTCTAACCATAAGTCCGTCTGAATAACGTTGGACAGAATATTTTTATGCAGCAGAATGGCGCCTTTAGACAACCCAGTGGTACCACCGGTGTATTGAAGGAAAGCAATGTCATTAAGAGTTGTATTAGGTCTATTCCATTTATGACGACCACCCTCACTCAAAGCATGTGTAAAGAGAGTATGGTCAGGTAAATGCCAAGCAGGGACCAACTTTTTAACCTTGCGGACGACAAAATTAACTATTGCCCCCTTGAGACCAATCATCTCGCCCATTGAGGTAACAATGACCTTCTTCAGTGGCGCGCTTGAGGCAATATGTTGGTAAACGTGTGCAAAGTTTTCAAGAACGATGAGAGCAGATGCGCCACTATCTTTAAGTTGGTGCTCCAGCTCACGCGCCGTATAAAGCGGATTGACATTAACCACAACAAAACCAGCGCGCAATACACCTAAGATCGCAATCTGAAATTGCATCACGTTAGGTAGCATGATGGCAACTCGAGACCCTGGCTCTAAGCCTAAACTTTGTAAGTAGGCGGCAAAATGTCTGGAGTGCTGATCAAGCTCGCTATAAGTTAAAAACTTACCCAGATACTCACATGCTCGGCGATTTGGATAGCGCTCAAAGCATTCTTCGAACATGTCCAACAATGAATCATATTCTGAGATGTCAACATCATGAGGAACGCCCTCAGGATAGTTTTTTAACCAAGGTTTTGTGGGATTAACCATGTAGTTATTTCCTGTCTCGATATATTTTAATTTGTATTCAGATTAATAAATCTGCATGAACCATTCTACGCATATGTTGCAAATAATTCATGAGGAAAAAAATAAAAAGCCCTCTGTAAGGAGGGCTTAGATTAATGTTGCAATGCTAGTTAGAATTTATAGCCTACACCAACTAACACATCAACACCTGAACCCCCTACATTACCGGAAAGAGGGCCAGAACTAGTTTGAATTGTTGCTGTTTTGGAACTAATTCCGGCATAGTTGACCTCGCCAAGGAAATAGACAGATTGAGTAACCATTTGTTTGTAACCCAAACCTAGCACGTATCCTGTAAAGTTATAAGTTTGATAATTAGCCGTACCGCCATTAATACCCATGGTGTTACCTGTCATACCCACTTTTGCATAAGCTAACTTATCCTTATCGATCACGTAGCCAGGGTTAACGGTTACCGACCAAACATCTTTTATCTGATATTTGAACCATGTAGGCGAATTGACGGTCGAAGCAGTCCAAAAGCTTCCGCTTGCAGGTGATGAAGCCCCAATAGAGTAGCTCGCCGCTATACCGAGCGTGTATTTATCGTCAATGCCAAATGTGTACCCTAAGCCTATCTTGTTTGTTCCAGAGCCCAAATCGTTTTGCTGGGTCGATACTGGAACCTGCAATCCTCTAGTTGGACCTGCCTTTGGCACTATATAAGCGCTGCCAATAGTAGGAGTGAATGAACCATAGCCCACTGCCGCCTCAGCATAAAAACCTTCCCAAGCATTTGTCTTTGCTGACTGAGCGTTAGCACTTGTTGCGAATGCACCAGCCATTGCTAAAACTAACGCGCTAATCTTTACTGTTTTCATATATCTTCCTATTTTTGATTCTTCTAATTAATCTGAAACAACTGGATGAATCCTAACTAGTTTTAATTTGATTTGCATCTCGGGTTTTCCCTTTATTTATTTTGCGATGCAACAAATAAATTAGTCCTACGGGCAGTAAGCATTCTGTAGTGCTTATTTGACGTGGGTTGTGGGTTGTAGGATATTGCTGTAATATAAACGAACGATCGTATTATTTTTACAACAATGAAGGCTAATATTGATTCCCATGCTTGATACAAGGTCTACCTCTCTGGCTTTATCTACAGAGCCCAAAAAAGGTTTAACTACAAAATCAATGATTTTGGAGGCCGCCCTTGAGATCTCTAGCAAGTCAGGGCTAGAAGGAATCACCATTGGCCACTTAGCTGACTCGGTTGGCATGAGCAAGAGCGGTGTCTTTGCCCACTTCGGCTCCCGCGAAGAACTGCAGATTGAAGTGATACGCAAGTACTACCAATTCTTTGCCGATAGCGTATTTGCGCCAGCACTTACCAAACCTAAGGGCCTACCGCGTTTACGCCAAATGATTGATTCTTGGCTGAAGATCAGTGTTGGCGAGAATACTTCTAGCTGCTTCTTTATTGCAGGCGCTGCTGAGTTTGACGATCGCCCTGGAATCGTACGTGATGAATTAGTACACAGCGTTGAAGACTGGCGCTCCGCCCTGCTTCGTGCCATCAATGAATCCATTGCAGCTGGACACCTCAAGAAAACCGTTGTTCCCCAAGAAATGCTTTTTCATCTTTACAGCATTGTGTTGGGAGCGCATCACGATTCAAGATTTCTGCAAAACCCAAAGAGCTTGGCACTAGCAAATAAGCTCATTAAGAATATTTTTCTCAATCACCAAGCAACCACCAAATAACTTTCATTTTTATCAAATCTGGAGCTAATATGCCTCAATACAACCCACCACTCCGCGACATTCAATTTGTAATTCATGAGCTACTAGATGCTGGTAAGGAGTTTTCTAACCTACCAGCCTATCAAGATGTTGATAAAGACACGATGAATCAAATCATCGAGGAAGCCGGTAAGTTTGCTAGCGAAATTGCTTTCCCTTTGAATCAGATTGGCGATAAGGAAGGCTGTACACGCCATGATGATGGATCGGTCACAACACCCACTGGCTTTAAGCAAGCCTACGAGCAATACGTTGCTGGTGGCTGGCCCGCCCTATCCTGCGATCCCGAGTATGGTGGGCAAGGATTGCCGCAATTACTCAATACCGTTCTTTATGAAACTCTGAACTCAGCCAATCAATCTTGGACGATGTATCCAGGCTTATCACACGGTGCCTACGAGTGCTTGCATGCCCATGGCACTGATGAGCAGAAAAAAACCTACCTTGAGAAATTAGTATCTGGTCAATGGACTGGAACAATGTGTTTAACTGAACCACATTGCGGCACTGATCTGGGCTTACTTAAAACCAAAGCTGAACCTCAAGCTGATGGTACTTACGCTATTACCGGAACAAAGATCTTTATTTCCAGCGGAGATCATGATCTTGCTGAGAACATTGTTCATCTTGTTCTTGCACGGTTACCGGACTCACCTATCGGCAGCAAGGGCATCTCCTTGTTTGCGGTACCGAAGTTTCAGGTTGGGTCAGATGGCTCGGTTGGCAAGCCTAACGCAGTTTCCTGTGGATCTCTTGAACACAAGATGGGTATCCATGGCAATGCCACTTGCGTCATGAACTTTGATGGCGCCATTGGCACCCTAGTTGGAGAACCTCACAAGGGTTTAAATGCCATGTTCGTCATGATGAATGCGGCTCGCCTTGGTGTAGGAATGCAAAGTCTTGGATTAACTGAAGTGGCTTATCAAAACTCAGTTGTCTATGCAAAAGAACGTTTACAGATGCGCAGCCTCACTGGAGCGAAAGCACCTGAAAAGGTAGCGGATCCGATTATTGTTCATCCCGATGTACGCAGAATGTTATTGACCCAACGAGCCTACGCAGAAGCCGGGAGAGCATTCTCCTACTGGGTAGCCCTCATGATCGATACCGAACTCAATCATCCAGATGAAAAAGTTCGCAAAGAAACGGGTGAGATGGTTGCCCTACTCACCCCAATTATTAAAGCATTCTTGACTGATAACGCTTTTGAAGCTACCAATGAAGGCATGCAGGTATTTGGTGGTCACGGTTACATTGCTGAATGGGGCATGGAGCAGTATGTGCGTGACGCTCGCATCAATATGATCTATGAAGGTACCAATACGATTCAATCACTAGATCTTTTAGGACGCAAAGTACTTGGTGATATGGGAAAAAAACTTACCAAATTTGGAAAGATTATCGAAAAGTTCATTGAGGATGAAGGCGTTCGCAAAGAAATGCGGGAATTTATTGACCCCCTTTCTGATATCGCCGTTAAAGTTGAAAAACTCACTAAAGAGATTGGTATGAAAGCCATGATGAATCACGAAGAAGTAGGAGCTGCTGCCGTTCCCTACCTACGTGTAGTGGGTCATCTGATTTACTCCTATTTATTTGCACGCATGGCCAAAATTGCACTTGCCAATAAATCTAGCAACGATCCTTTTTATCAAGCGAAATTGGCCACTGCCCGCTTTTACTTTGACAAACTCCTGCCTGAGACCGCAATGCTGATTCGTCAAGCGCGCGCCGGCTCCAAATCGTTGATGGCAATGCCAGCTGAATTTTTCTGAGAGACTGAATATGAGTGAAAACAAGATTATTAAAAAAGTAGCCATCCTGGGTGCTGGCGTCATGGGCGCACAGATTGCCGCCCAATGCATTAATGTTGGGTTACCAGTTGTCTTATTTGACCTGCCGGGAAAATCGGATGATGGCAAACCAGTTCATAAAAATGCGATTGCCCTTAAGGCTATTGAGAATCTTAAGAAACTCAAGCCCGCCCCTTTAGGCCTTGCGAGTGATGCTAATTTGATTCAGGCAGCCAACTATGAAGATGACTTGGGGTTGTTAGCCGACTGTGATCTCATAATTGAAGCGATTGCAGAGCGTTTAGATTGGAAGCATGCTCTCTATGAGAAAGTTGCCCCGCATATTCCAGCGCATGCATTATTTGCCACCAATACGTCTGGCCTACCTATTGGCGAACTAGCTAAGGGTTTCTCAGGCGATCTAAAGAAACGCTTTTGCGGTGTGCATTTCTTTAATCCACCGCGCTACATGCATTTACTGGAACTCATTCCTGCCGCCGATACTGATGCAGTAGCATTAGATGCGCTAGAGACATTTATGACATCTACCATGGGTAAAGGTGTTGTCAGAGCTAAAGACACACCAAACTTTATTGGTAATCGCGTAGGCGTGTTCTCAATTTTGGCGGTCTTTGCTGAAGCGCAAAAGTTTGGTCTTGGGTTTGATGCGGTGGATGCAATCACTGGCAGCAAACTAGGTCGCGCCAAATCAGCGACCTTTAGAACTAGCGACGTTGTTGGCTTAGATACCATGGCTCATGTAATCAAAACCATGGAGAACTCTCTACAAGGGGATCCCTTCTCAACTCTATTTAAAATTCCAGACGTAGTAACTCAGCTTATTGCCAAAGGCGCCTTAGGCCAAAAGGCAAAGGCAGGCTTCTATCGAAAAGACGGTAAGAATGTTCTTGTACTGGATGCCGCTACCGGTGAATACAAGCCCTCCACCGCAACTATTGAACCTTTAATTGAGCGTATTCTGAAAAAGCCAATTGCTGAGCGCCTTGAGTTACTCCGTGATACCGATGAACCACAAGCGCAATTCCTATGGGCTATTTATCGTGACATCTTTCACTATTGCGCGATTCACTTGGGTGAGATTGCACAATCTGCCCGTGAAATCGATTTTGCAATGCGTTGGGGTTATGGCTGGAATCTAGGACCCTTTGAGGACTGGCAAGCTGCCGGTGTAACGCAAGTGGCTAACTGGATCAAGGAAGATATTGATGCTGGCAAAACACTCAGCAAGGAACCATTACCAGCTTGGCTGTTTAGCGGTCCCGTAGCTGATAAGCAAGCTTTCCACACTCCTGAAGGCTCATGGTCTGCATCTGAAAATAAATACATTCCACGCTCTTCCTTGCCGGTTTATCAAAAGCAAGTATTCAGAGCACCATTATTGGGAGATGGTTCACCAGATCCTAAAACTGCGGGCACTACTATTTTTGAAAATACCGACTTCCGCGCTTGGGTCGATGCCAATCAACCTGAGGTCTTAATTGCATCCTTCCGCTCGAAGATGAATACCTTTAGCCCAGACGTATTAAGCGGCCTACAAAAGGCCGTAGAGATTGCAGAAGCAAACTACGCGGGATTAGTCATCTGGCAGCCGACATCCTTAAAGCTTGGTACTCCTGGCGGACCCTTCTCTGCAGGCGCCAATTTAGAAGCTGCTATGCCTATGGTTATGAAAGGCGGCCCCGCTGGAGTTGAGCCATTCGTCAAAGAGTTTCAAGATACGATGATGAAAATCAAATACTCCCAAGTGCCTGTAGTTGCCGCAGTCTCTGGTATTGCCCTAGGGGGTGGTTGTGAATTAGTTCTCCAATCTGCGCGCAGAGTTGCTGCTATGGAAAGCTATATTGGCCTGGTGGAAGTTGGTGTTGGCTTATTACCTGCTGGTGGCGGACTTAAAGAAGCAGCCATTCGTGCGGCTCAAGGCGTTGCGCTTGCTGGGAACACCAATTATTTGGATTTTACCAAAGCCGCTTTTGAAAATGCTGCAATGGCTAAGGTTTCTTCATCAGCTCAAGAAGCAATGAAGATGGCTTACCTCCAAAAGGGTGACATTATCGTTGCAAACGTCTATGAATTACTGGCTTTGGCACAAGATCAAGTCAAAGCAATGCGCTACTCCGGATACAGACCTCCTATACCAACCTTAATACCGGTTGGTGGCCGTTCTGTTGCCGCCACCGTGATGGGTCAAGTAGTCAATATGCGTGACGGTGGCTTTATCTCTGAACACGATGCGCACATTGCTCAGAAGATCATTCAGATCATTACTGGTGGCGATGTCGATGCAGGAACGCTTGTTACTGAAGAGTGGCTGCTCAAACTGGAGCGCCAGGCATTTGTGGAGCTCATTGGTCACCCTAAATCCATGGAACGGATTATGGGTATTCTCCAAACTGGCAAGCCTGTTAGAAACTAATTTACCGAGATATCACTATGAAAAATATTCAAGACGCATATATCGTTGCTGCCACTCGCAGTGCCGTTGGTAGATCTGGGCGAGGTGCATTAAAAAATACTCGTCCGGATGACTTACTTGGCAACGCCTTACAACATATTCTGACGCAAGTACCCACCCTAGATCCCAAAGCCATTGAGGATGCCATTATTGGCTGTGCCATGCCAGAAGGTCAACAAGGATTGAATGTGGCCCGCATTGGATTACTCCTAGGTGGTCTACCAAATACTATTGGCGGTATTACTGTCAACCGTTTCTGCTCGTCTGGATTAAATGCCATTGCTATGGCAGCTGACCGCATTCGGGTTGGCGAAGCGGATGTGATGATTGCTGGCGGTGTTGAGTCAATGAGTATGGTTCCCATGGGTGGCAACTCTCCATCGATGTCACCAGAAATCTTTATGGCCGATGAAAACATTGGTATTGCTTACGGTATGGGCTTAACCGCCGAGAAAGTTGCGCAACAATGGAAGATCAGTCGCGAAGATCAAGATGCTTTTGCATTTCATTCTCATCAAAAGGCTATGGCCGCACAAGCCGCCGGTGAATTTAACTCTGAAATCTTTCCTGTCAAGGTTGCCCATCGCTCGATGAATCTGGATAAAGGCCAAGTGGATATACAGTGGCGTGAATTTTTGAAAGACGAAGGCCCACGGATCGATACCTCGCTTGAAGGGTTGGCGAAACTCAAATCTCCATTCGCCGCTAGAGGTAGCGTGACCGCTGGCAATAGCTCACAAACCTCTGATGGTGTTGGCGCACTCATCTTAGCCAGTGAAAAAGCGATCAAGACCTTTGGCCTCACTCCTTTGGCACGTTTTGTAAGTTTTGCCGTCAAAGGCGTTGCCCCGGAGATTATGGGCATCGGCCCTAAAGAGGCTATTCCAGCTGCGTTAAAACTGGCTGGACTCAATTTGCAGGATTTGGACTGGATCGAGTTAAACGAAGCGTTTGCAGCCCAGTCTTTAGCGGTCATTCGAGATCTTGGTTTGGATCAAAGCAAAGTCAATCCTTTGGGTAGCGCTATTGCTCTTGGACATCCTTTGGGCGCAACAGGCGCCATCCGAGCTGCAACAGCGATTCATGCGCTACAGAGACGTAATCTTAAACACGCCATGGTGACGATGTGCGTTGGTACCGGTATGGGCGCTGCTGGAATATTTGAGCGTTGCTAATCAGCTTTTATCAAAAATGGGAGACATCAGAATGTTAAAAAAACAAATCATTCTATCGGCCTGTATTCTTGGTCTGATTGCTGGCAATACGTATGCTCAAGCTACCGATCCAGCTATTGGGGTTTGGAAAACAATTGACGATAAAACCAATCAACCGGCTTCCTTAATTAAGATTGAAGAGGCCAATGGGTTTTTACAGGGCACCATCATCAAAACATTCCCAGCCCCAGGCGAAACGCCGCTAGTTTATTGCAATCTGTGCAAAGACGATCGTAAAGATAAGCCTCTTATTGGCATGAAAATCATGAGTGATCTTAAGCAAGATGGGGCAGGCACTTGGTCAGATGGAAAAATCTTAGACCCAAAGAATGGCGAAACCTACAAAGTTAAGGTTGCAACTGAAGATGGCAAAAAGATGGATGTCCGCGGCTATATTGGCATTCCATTATTAGGTCGCACCCAAGTTTGGTACAAAGCTGAGCAGTAATCTACAGATCATTTAAAAAATATGAGCAATCAACCTCTTCCAGAAGTTCTACGCAAACATTTGGCGGATGGTAATTTACCCGTCATTGCAGCCCCACTTTTTATTATCAGCAATCCTAAATTAGTGATTGCCCAGTGCAAAGCGGGTGTGATTGGCTCTATGCCAGCCCTCAATGCCAGACCTGCTGAACAGCTTGAAGAATGGTTGATTGAAATTACTACTGCCTTAGCGGAATACAACAGAGAACACCCGGATAAGCCAGCCGCACCTTTTGCCATTAATCAAATTGTGCACAAGAGCAACGATCGTCTTGAACATGATATGGCGCTATGCGTCAAATACAAAGTACCCATCATCATTACCTCCCTTGGTGCACGCGAAGAAATTAATACTGCCGCACATAGCTATGGCGGAATCGTATTGCATGACATCATCAATAATGCTTTTGCTAAAAAGGCGAAAGAAAAAGGTGCTGATGGCTTAATTGCAGTTGCAGCTGGTGCTGGTGGACATGCCGGCATTAAAAGTCCTTTTGCATTAATTCAGGAAATTCGGGAATGGTTTAAAGGACCATTAGTACTGAGTGGCTCCATTGCTACTGGCGGTGCAGTTTTAGCAGCCCAGGCCATAGGCGCTGACTATGCGTATATCGGCTCTGCATTTATTGCCACTGAAGAAGCGCGTGCGAGTGAAGACTATAAGCAAGCAGTGGTTGATTGCAACTCAGATGATATTATCTTGAGCAACCTTTTTACTGGTGTTTCTGGGAACTATTTAGCACCCTCTATTCGCAATGCTGGCTTGGATCCAGATAATCTTCCAGAAAGCGATCCGAGCAAAATGAACTTTGGTGGCGCAGCCCAGAAAGCCTGGAAAGATATTTGGGGCTGTGGTCAAGGTATTGGCGCCGTAAAAGCAGTTACGCCTACAGCGCAGTTTGTTGCTCGATTAAAAGTTGAATATGATCAAACTAAAGCAATTTTGCTTAAAGGTGCAGCGTAGATCACATGATTAATCACCATCTGTCTGACGGGATTCTGAAGATATTACTGAACCGTTCTGAGAAAAAGAACGCATTTACTAATGCAATGTATCGTGAACTTACACAGACACTCTTTGATGGAGATCAAAACCCTCAAGTGAAGGTGATGTTGATCTCTGGGGCTGGCAATGCCTTTTCAGCAGGTAACGATATTGTGGATTTCATGCAATCGCCGATTACACATGAAGATGCGCCACCCATTAATTTGTTAAAGGCGCTAGCAGGACTAACTAAGCCTTTAATCGCAGCAGTTGATGGAGTTGCGGTTGGCATTGGGGCAACATTACTGTTTCATTGCGATTTGGTATACGCGCAGAAGAATGCTCGTTTTATATTTCCTTTCGTTTCCTTGGGCTTGGTTCCAGAGGGTGCGGTCTCATTATTGCTACCACGTCTCGCTGGCCATCAAAAGGCTTCAGAAATATTGCTTTTTGGTGAACCCATCAGCGCTGATGAAGCCCATCAAATTGGATTTGTAAACAAAGTAATTTCAGAACCATCTGCACTGCCTTATGCGGAGCAGAGAGCCAAAAAACTAACTACCTTATCCTCCGGATCAGTCTCAAGAACGAAGTCTTTGTTAAAAGAGGGTGAACTTAAGGCTGCAGTACTCAATCAAATTGATATTGAAGGCAAGCACTTCATCGATAGACTCCATAGTCCAGCAGCAAAAGAAGCGCTGACCTCCTTTTTAGAAAAGCGCACCCCCAATTTTGATGGGCTAGATTAGCGACCTGCTCGGATCAGGTCTACTGCTTTTTCAGCGATAGCAATGATGGGAGCATTAGTATTGCCTCCGATTAGGGTTGGCATGATCGAGCCATCAACCACCCTTAGCCCCTCCATGCCATGAACTTTTAAGTTTGCATCAACTACTGCCATTGCATCATGGCCCATCTTGCAGGTGCCCACTGGGTGATAGACCGTATCAGCCCGCTCCCGAATAATCTTCCGAATGTCATCATCTGTTTTTACATTAGGTGTAAAGACATCTTTTTTGCGTATCTTAGTAAACGAGGGGGCATCCATTAGTTGTTTGGTCAGCTTATAACCTTTAACTAGGGTTTCCAAATCCTCTTCTTCAGCCAAAAAAGCTGGATCAATTAATGGTGCGTCTTGCATACTGTTACTAGCTAGCGTAATCTGCCCACGGCTCTTAGGCCTCAGAACGCATACATGACACGAATAGCCATGGGCCATATGTAATTTACGAGCATGATCTTCCACTAAGCTAACTACAAAATGCAATTGCACATCTGGCGCCTCAAGACTGGGATCTGTTTTGAGGAAGCCGCCCGCCTCTGCAAAGTTGGTGGCAATCATACCTTCGCGTGAACGAACATACTTGATAATTTCACCAGTCAATTTAACCGTACCACCTAAAGAAATGCCGATCAGATCAAGGCTATCTGCTGAATAGCCAAAAATAAAGTCTGGATGGTCTTGAAGATTTTGACCTACACCAGGCAAATCATGGATAACTGGTATATCGAATTTCTTTAACTCTTGAGCAGGCCCCACCCCTGAAACCATGAGTAATTGTGGGGAATGGAAGGCGCCTGCACACAGAATAACTTCTTTGTTAGCGCGCATGATGTGCTGTTTACCACCCTGCATATAGCTCACGCCCACAGCGCGCTTACCTTCGAACAAAATACACTCAACCTGAATACCAGTTTGCACATTTAAATTTTTTCGTTTACCCATATGGGGGTGTAAATAGCCACGCGCTGCACTCCAGCGCTCACCATTTTTATGGGTAACTTGATAAATCCCTAAACCCTCTTGCTCAGCACCATTGAAGTCTTCCGTAACCGGAAATCCGGCTTCCTTGGCTGCATTCAAATAGATTTGCTGAAAAGGATTATGTGACTGCAGATTTGATACAGATAAAGGGCCATCAATACCGTGGAAGGAATTCTGAATTGTGGTGTTGTTTTCGCTTTTCTTAAAGTAAGGAAGTAGCTCGTCATATGACCAGCCTATATTGCCAAGCGCTGCCCAGTGATCGTAATCAGAGCGATGCCCTCTGGTGTAAATCATGGCATTAATCGCCGAAGAGCCACCTAAACACTTTCCTCTGGGCTGATATCCTCGACGGCCGTTTAAGCCCTTCTGGGGTACCGTTTGAAAGGCATAGTTATTGATTGATGTGGGTAACATAGCTACGGCAGCCGCAGGCGTTTTAACGACCCAGCTATCACCATTACCGCCAGCCTCCAGCAATACAACGCTAGTGCCGGCATCCTCGCTAAGTCGTCCTGCCATCACACTACCAGCAGACCCACCACCCACGACAATGTAATCAAAGGCCTGAGACTTCATTGTTGATTACTCCAGTGATTCATCAGCTTTGATCTAGCTGAAGGCTGTATATTGATTTTGCTCATATCCCCAGCGTAATGGCGCACTACCCGTCTGTCCATTAAGGCAAACCAGAGGGGCGGGCAATACGCCAAGGTAATCATGGATGCATAACCACCTGGCAATTGAGGAGCCTCTCCAAAATGACGTAATGCTTGATAACGTCTAGTTGGATGAGCATGATGATCAGAATGGCGCTGTAGGTGATACAACAAAATATTTCCGACTATATGGTTACTGTTCCAAGAGTGCTCTGGTGCACAGCGCACGTACCCACCATTTTGATCTTTTTGACGTAACAGACCGTAGTGCTCTACATAGTTCACAACTTCCAACATCGAGGCAGCGTAGATGCCCTGAAGGACAAGAAAGATTAGTGCCGCCCATCCCAACCAAAATATGAGAGCACCGTACAAGAGAATCGTGAGAGACCAAGCTTGGAGATTTTCATTCTGAATACTCCAAACGACCCTCCCTTTTCTTTTTAAGCGTTCTCGCTCTAATTCCCATGCGGAAATTAGGCTGCCCAATACAGTACGCGGCAGAAATGCCCAAAAACTTTCCCCCATACGGGCGCTAGCAGGATCCTCTGGTGTTGCCACCCGCTTATGATGGCCGCGGTTATGTTCCACAAAGAAGTGGCCATACATACTGGAGGCTAATGCCAATTTAGAAAGCCAGCGATCTACGGACTCTTGTTTATGCCCTAACTCATGAGCAGTTCCAATGCCAATACCATTGGTAGATCCCACAGTAAATACTAGGGCGATGTAGGCATACCAATCTAAAGACTGAGTCGCTGCCAGCCAAGTTCCATAGACTGTGCCAATGAGCTGAAAGGGAACATAAACCCAAACCAGCGCGCGATAAAAGAAATCTTTATTTAAGCTCTCGACAGCGGATTCCGGAGGATTGCTAAAGTCTTCACTAAAAGTCAGATCTAAGATAGGGATGGCGATATGAATGATGGCTGGGGCAAAAAGCAAATAGAGCCAATGACCGGTCAATACGAATGCCAGAATAGAGGCGGTAAAAGCAAATGGAATGGTTGGGCTCAATAACCAAAGCCAGCGCTTATCATTCCACTCTGGACCTTGGATTGTTGTTATGCCGTTCATAACCACATCTTAGCCTCCACTCAAAAAAATTGCTTGATTTGATGGCCTGCATTTCTAGGCGCTATGCTCAGAGTACCTTAGTGAAATCCCTAATGATGGAGCGCCATTAAAGCCTCATTAGTGACCGATAAGGCCCGATCCGAATGGAGGTTTAGATAACCAGATTAGGGGCATCAGCGCCACCAAAATGAGTCCTGCCAATAGCATTAGCTGATTGGTTGAAAGCATGTAGGCCTGAGAGGTAACCAAGTTATCAACTAAGGCATATCGCTGCATTTCTGTCATGCCGAGTTTGGCAGTTGTTTCCATCAATTGTTGGTATGCAAGATTCCCCGTCTGAATATTGCTCATGAGGTTCTCATGCTGTCTAATCGCATTGTCCTGCCAGAGCGTAGTGGCAACCGCTGTTCCTACACTGGCACCCACGTTTCTTAAAAAGTTAGAGATACCCGTACCAGAAGCGATTTGACTCCCCCTGAGCTGTGACATAGAAATTGCAGACATTGGCATGAAGAATCCTGCAATACCCACACCCATAATGAGGCGAGCAAACATCAGTGTTTTTTCATCGACGCCAGTTGTAAAGCCGGCAGCCATCCAGCACCCAATTGCCATGGCGGCAAATCCAATAGTAGCAATGATTCTCGCGTCAATACGATGGATATTGGCCCCAAATAAAGGGCCACAAAATAAAGCCAATACTCCAGTGATTGCCATGACCTTGCCAGAGTTAAATGCGGTATAGCCCAATTGGGTTTGCAGCCATAAAGGGCCGATCACAATGTAGATGTAAAAGGCAAAAGATCCTATCCCCAAGCAGATGGCAGAGGTACGAAAGTTCACCAGCCTAAATAAGCGCAAATCCACAATGGGGTGCTCTGCCCCCAACTCCCAGAGAACAAAGGCGACCCAAGAGATAAAGGAGATCGTTGCTAAAGTTGCAACGAATGATGATGACAACCAATCTAATTCACTACCCTTATCAAGTGCAATTTGCATCGAGGCGACAGCAGCAACTAGTAGCGCTATGCCAATAAGATCAATTTTCTCTTTAGAGGACTCAGGCTTTGGAGCCCCATACAACCAGTAAACCATCACAGCAATCAAAATGCCAAATGGCAAATTGATATAGAAAGCCCAACGCCATACCAAATTATCGGTAAGCCAGCCACCAATTAAGGGTCCTAATACAGGCGCCACTATGGTAGTTGTCGCCCAAATACCCAATGCCATACCCCGCTTTGCTGGCGGATAACATTTCATGATCAAGGTTTGGGAAAGCGGAATCATTGAAGCGCCAACAATGCCTTGCAAGATGCGCGAGATGACCAGCACCTCGAAGGATGGCGCCAACCCACACAGCATTGAAGCTATCGTAAAAAGTATTGTGGCAAAGATAAACTGACGTACCTCGCCAATTCTCTTGGCTAGAAAGCCGGTTAATGGCAAAAAGATAGCTTCGCTAACTGCGTAGGAAGTAATGACCCAGGTCCCTTGAGTTGGGCTAATAGCAAAATCTCCTGCAATAGTTGGTAAAGCAACGTTTGCAATGGACATATCAAGAACGTTCATAAAGGATCCCAAGGCAAAAGCCAAGGTTCCAAGTACCAGCTTATATCCCTTAAGAGGCTCTAGCTCAGGCGCACTCATAAGGGCTAATTATGGCTTCTTAGAGTTCGTCAATAGAGACTGAATATGGCGCTCAGCTTTATCAAATTGCTTTTGATAAATAGTAGTGTCACTAATGGGACCTTTATCCATCGCCTGTAGTGAACTACCATCGCGATCACTAGTATCGACTTTAACATTCATTGATAAGCCAATATTTAAGGGGTGCTTACTTAACTCATTACTATCCAGCGCGATTCTCACAGGTAAGCGCTGCACTACTTTTACCCAATTTCCTGTGGCATTCTGAGGTGGCAAAAGGGCTAAAGTGGAACCTGTTCCAGGGGCAAAGCCAACTACCTTGCCATGAAATTCCATCTTGCCTCCGTAGATGTCAGATTCCAATTTCACCGACTGTCCAATGCGAATATTTTTAAGCTGATCTTCTTTAAAATTCGCATCAACCCAAATCTGATCGCCCGCAACCATCATTGCCAGTTGAGTGCCTGGAGCTACACGCTGGCCAACTTGAGCATACCGCTTTGCTATTGTGGCTTTAGCTGGACTTTGAACATCGACTCGAAGCAGATTGATGTAGGCTTGGCGGGCATTAGCCATCGCCTTTAGCAAGGCCAACTGAGAGTGTTCCAGCTCCTCTTTTGACACACTGGCATCGCCCTGTAAGACCTTACGCTTTTGGTAATCTGCATTCGCATTGCGCAAATCAATGTCTGCTTTTTCAGATGCAATCAGTACTTCTGTAGGGTCAACCCTAAAGAGTGTTTGGCCCTCCTCGACAGATTGGGTTTCAGAAACATTGACAGTAGCAATCGCGCCTTCTATTTGGGATACAACCTGAATCTGAGAACCTGCTACATATGCATCATCAGTAGATTCTGAATTACGGCTAAAAATAAGCCAGTACAGCAGTCCTAAAAGAAAGACGCCAACCAGGATCGCGAAAAAGATCTTGAAAGCTTTTGGTCGATTAAAACCGCCATTGTTTGTAGTAGTGTCCATGGATATTCCGAGTGAAATACTTATTGAGTTTGTCCGCTTAATTTCGCTTGAGTTCTAGATTCAGATTTAGACTGAAGATAAGATCCGCCTAAGGCCTGAACCAGCACCACATTGGCAGTTAACAGTTTGGATTTAGCATCTGCATAGTTTTGCCCCTGCAACAGATAAGCCTGCTCCGCAGTTAAAGACGCTTCTTTGGAGGCGATTCCAACCTCGCTTCTACTGCGCGTAATTTCAAAATTTCTTTTGGCGTTTATCTCGGCATTAGCGAAGCCCTCATAATTAGCCTGTGTATTCTTCACAGATCCAATGCTATCGGCAACCTCTCGCAAAGCTTGTACTAGTTGCTCCTGATATGAGGCAATCGCTTGGTTTCGATTGGCTTCTTTGCCAGTTACGTTGGCATCAATTACGCCGCCATCAAAGATTGGCAGATTTATCGCAGGGCCGATACTAAATTGCTGACTTCTGCTAGAAAAAAGTTGGGATAAGCCAAATGATTGAACTCCGATGAAACCTGCAAGATTCACGTCCGGCAAGTACTCTAACTTTGCACCTTCTAATTGCAGCTTTGCTACATCAATCTGACTTAACAATGCCTGTAAATCAGGCCTGCGCTCCAATAGATCGGATGGGATAACTTCGGGGAGACTAAGATTGGTTGCCTGAATCGATGGGGCCTTGAGCGATTCACCCCAGGATGGGCCCTCTTGAACCAAAGCAGCAAGTTGATGCTGCATCATCTTCACACTCAAATTAGACTGATTTACATTAGCTTGAGCAGACTCTAATTCTACCTTGCGCTGATTTACTGTCAACGCATCAACTAGACCTGCGTGCTGGCGGTCAATGGCAATACGCAGTAAATTCTTTCTGACCTCAAGCTCCCTCGCATAGAGTGCTCGAGCCTGAACCATATGGTCATAGTCAAAATAAACGCGCACAATCGTTGTCGAGAGAAGAAGTTCTGAGGCTTTGTAATTTGCTTGAGCAACAAGTACCTGATTCTTGGCGGCATCAAAATACTTCTTTTGCTTTCCCCAAATATCCAAAGACCAACTCAGTGAAGCATTGGCTAGTCCGTATCCAGTGTAAATAGGCATGCCAGGCACAAAAATATAATTCTGTGAAAGTTGTTGTCGATCAACCTGACCTCCAACACTTACCTGAGGAATAAATGCCGCCCTTTCACTCTCTAACATCGCTTGGGCTGCCGCTATCCTTGCGCCTGATGTATCCAAGCTAGGAGACTGCTTAAGCCCCAGTTGAATCAATTGATTTAACTGGGGGTCGCCAAATGCCGTCCACCATGCATCTTCAATAGGATTAGTACTGCTGTTATTGCTATTGGTTTGTGTAGCCAGCTTTGGCTCAAGCACATCAATGGATTTCGCAGCTTGCTCAGGCAATGCCTGCCTAGGAAAAAAGGCACAAGCCGATAGGAGAGAGCCTATGGACGTCACTAGGACTACGCTACATACCCAAGCTAAGCGCCTCATGAGCTCACCTCAAGTTGCTGTAAATTATTTTTTTCAATTCGCAATAAGAAATCGCGTAATTGATCAAATTCTTTTTGCGTAAAGCCATTTAATGACTGATTTAATAGATCGCACCACAGTGGTGGAATCGATATTGCCGCCTTCTTTCCGTCAGCAGTGAGCGATAGGCCAATTACACGTCCGTCCTTTTTGGAGAGCTCTTTTTGTATGAGTTTCATCTTTTCCAGTTTTTGAACCACGCGCACTGTTGCTGCGGCATTAACTCCTAACGCTTGCGATAAGGAAGAAATCGTAGCCGCTTCAGAATGTGAAACGAGGAGCAACACGCTCATCTGCGCTGCAGTAATACCAAGATCTGCCAGCCTCAAATCACCTAGGCGTTGATAGCTTGATTTGTTACGCAACATCAAATAAGCCACACTCCCCTGGGGGCGGTAATTATCCGGGGTGTAGAAAGAGGATGGTGAAGGGCTGGTATTTTTCATAAAACTAATTGACTAGTCAATGAATTTTATAACACAAGAACTTATTTTGCCGGTGCGACTCAGCAGAAATCACCACAAGCTTGATGAGGGTAAAAAACCTTACTTAGGTGCTTTTAGGGTGATTTTGGGCTCAAATTAAGGAATAAGGTAACTAGGAATCGTTAGCAAGAGCCTGACTTAAAGCCGCCAAAAAGAGTTCTTGGCCGAGATGAACTTTCGCCTGCCAGTCTTCCCCAGAGTCTTCATTAGCTTCATCGGTGATGTATTTAAATGATTGCCAAGGTATGTGATGATCATGTGCAATCGCAGCAATTGCAAATAGCTCCATATCAACAACATCAACACCTTGGCTATGCAACCAAGGATCGGATGCCGTCACAAAGCTATCACCAGAGCCACAGATAAATCTTCCGGTAGATACATACTCTTGTGGTCTAGCGCAAAAAGGAGTGCTGCCGCGGGGTGCTAGTGGCTCAGCATCCATATCGCGCTGAATGACCTTACCGATTTCTAGTAGCCCCTGTAATTCTGTTTTGATTTTCCCTGCGGTACCGAAATTCAATATTCTCTTTGGTGAGTATTGGTGAATGGCTTTGATGCTGGTTATGGCAGCATTAATTTTGCCAACGCCTGAATAAACAATTTCCACCCCACTTGGCAGAGCTTCACGCTTGAGCTCGGACTCTAATGCGGTAATAATAAGAAGTTCTGTTTTCATATTGGCTGTTGATGAATTTATTAGATTATCTACCCGGAGTCCCGGACTTTCCTAAGCCAGGGATCCTATTCAGGGATATCTCCCCACTTTTAGCCAATCCAGCAGCATTTAAGGAGGCTACCCTTCGACTAGAGGCGCTGGCCCAGCAGTTTGACTACAGCCATATTCTAGGTATTGAGTCACGTGGATTTATCTTTGGTGCTGCCCTAGCCCACCAGGCTCATAAGGGGCTCGCCTTAGCCCGAAAACCCAATAAGCTACCCTTGGCTAGCCATCGAGAATCCTATGGCCTGGAATACGGCTCTGACTCTCTGGAGATTCAGCAATCCACCCTGCCGGCTGGGGCACGAGTTTTGATCCTAGATGATGTTTTGGCTACTGGCGGAACCATCATTGCAGCCAGTCAGTTACTTAAAAAAGCAGGGTTTGAAGTAGCGGGGGCTTTAACTTTTTTAGAAATCGCCGGTTTAAATGGTGGCGACCTGCTAACTCGAAAAGGAATTACTAATAAAACCGTACTAATAGCCTAAGGGCTAGAGTTACACCAGCTTCTTGGCGGTTTTGAGTAGCTTGACAGCGCCCCAGCCTACAGCAAGCACCTTACTAGCAAGCTTGGGTTTGTAGTGGGCCAGTACAGCAAATGCGCCAGTCCACAGCACTGGGGTGCTCTTCACAAAATTAAAGGCATCTACACCCCTATCAGCCCAAGATAAGGGCTTTTCTATTGGTTCAAAATGCAAGGCAAAATCAGCGCGCTCTTGCGCCGCGCGCTCCTGAAGAACTCGCTGCCGAGCTAGAAGCTCTGAAATCTTTCGACTCATCGCTTAGCAAGCTCCTGGCGATCTTTGGATAGCTCAGCAATCGTTGCTTCAAATAATTTAGGCATAGTCTTGAGAGAACGCAAGACTACCAGCGCCAAAATAATTCCGACGGATAAGAATCCACCAGTAAGCAGACTTAATGCGAAGATGCGATCAGCCTCCCAGCTATAAATAACAATGAGCAAGGCCAGCATCACTAAACCAAAAAACAAGAAAAATAAGGTAAAGATGATCATGACCATCAAACTCAAAAACTTAGCGCGTGCAATCTGAACATCAGTGGAGATCAACTCCAGACGCGTCTGGGCGATTGACGCACCTGTAGAGACTAGATTCTTGAGGGACGATAAAAGATTTTCTTGGGACATGAGTGCCTAGCGACGACGAATAAAGAGGCCAATTAACAGGCCAAGACCAGCAGCAACGCCGACTGCCTCCCAAGGATTGCGATGAACGAACTCATCAGCACCCTCAGCAACGACTTTAGCCTTTTCAGTCAAAGTGCCTTCCATTGAAGAAAGGCTTTCTTTCGCATTATTGAGCGTATCCAAAGCCTTTGAGCGAATAGCACTCAGAGGTCCATCCTCATGGCTTGCTGTTGCTTTTATAAGATCTTCAGCATCCGCCATGAGCGCCTTGAAGTCACCAATCAAATTCTCAGAGTTAATCTGAGCTTCTTCATGGTGGATAGTTGATTTTTTAGCAGTCATTACCGCTCCTAGTTGATAGGCTTAAAGGAATTAATTGATCCATTCTAAGCAATTCCACTCAGCAATTACAGTATTAGCACTGTCATCCCAGCATTGCCTTCCTTAAAGTGCTTAAGATAGGCTTTAAGGCCTGGCCTTCTTCGCAAAAGCGCATGATAGGACTCGCTACCAAAGGCGGTTTGCTCGCCAAAATGGTATTCATCGACGCGGTCTGAAAAATAGTTATTTTCGAGGGCGTCATGTACGACCCACTTTATTCTTCCGCCCTCGCCACTTGCTCCATAGCCATGGATCAAGATCATTGCCTTAATGCCCACTTCTGATGCGCGGCGTAGAGCAATGGTTAAGCGATCCAAAGCCCCTTCAGCACTTGGACTATCGAACTTCAAATTCAGCACCATCGTATCGCTATGCGGGATAGGAAGCTCCTCGCTTCCGCATTGACGACACTCCCCAATCATCCCCCTGGGGTTGCCACATTCCAGACATTCAAATGAATGGGTCATCACACACCTTTATCGATGATTGGTAAAACCCATTCACCCCATTCACACAGCATTAAGAGCAGTACTTTGCTTCCAATGCAGATGCTGAATTGACTTGATCATCAACCATACGATTTAAGGTCATCTGCGCTGCATCTTTATTTTCCTGAACCTTGAGATTCAAATTAATTAGGCCGGCCACATCCTTGCGAATAGATGTATTGCCGTAACGTAAACCTTTCAATGTGGAAACTGCTTCAGCCGAGATCTTACATTGCTGACTTACCAACTCAGAAGAATCAGATGAGGTATTTGCGTATGCAAATGCAGCTACGGAGATTGAGGCTACAGCTAATAGAGTTTTTTTCATCTTATTTCCTTAATTTGTGACCACACGTTGGACAACAACCTGAATCTTTTGCTTTTGTTTTTCTTAAGGCGGCGTAGACGCTAGATTCTGAAATCTCCATCTTCCTAGCGGCTTGAGCTGCGGTCATCCCCTTCCCTATCCAATCTAAAGCTTGATGTGTTTTTGGTATCGCTCTTCTCATTTACCCTCCTTTAGTAATACTATACCACAGAAGTTGTGAGGTTGTGAACTTTAGTAATAAATAATTATGCGGGCAAAGAAAAGGGGTTCGAATGCTTAAAGAGGATGGGATTTAGCGAATACGCCGGCAAGCAGATGAAGGTCCGGCATTGAAAGCCATATACGAATTATTGTTAGGTCTCACCCACCGCATTCTGGACAAGATGAAGGAAGTAACAGCAATTGCAATTAATTATGTCGATCCTGAATGCTGATGGTTGGCGGGAGGCTATTGAGCGATCAAAACATGAATAGCTTTTACTTTGATATCAAGATCATCGATGAAACCAATACCAAGGATGAGAAGGCTAGATACATCAAAGAGGCTTTTGAAGGCTTTGCTCGCATCCTAGGCAATCTGCATAAAGAGAGTTATATCTACGTCCAGGATGCAAGGGTTGCCTCTTATAGATATGGTGGAAAGACCCAGGAATATCGATACCACCATTAGGCAATCACTTAGCCGCACCGGTCTTTATGTCCAATGTGTCATTGCGCCACCTTGGGCATAAAAGATCGTTTCTTTGCCTATAACCATCAAGGGTGCGCAAGCCACCCTTTTGGGGTGCCCTTGACGGAAATAGACCGCCTATATTCCACCTATTTAAATCAGTAAATGACTCATAAATTAGTCATTAATGTATTTAAGGACTTATTTATGAGTCATTTTTATTGACCAATGAGATCTAAACAGCTATATTAGGGCCTTATACTTAATGAAGAGCATGAGGCAACTATGCGCGTAGATCAACAGCTATCTCTAGCATCAAAGCAACTTGGCCAATCCGCTGAAATAGCCCAATGCCTGGTTTCCTTGCGCATTGCTCGTCATGTTCGCCAAGGTGAGGCTGCGGTTCGTGCCGGCCTTGCTCGTGCAACTGCCCAGCGTATTGAAAAAGGTGATCCTGGCGTTGCCATTGGCGCGCTCCTGCGTTACTTAGATGCAATCGCTCCAGGCATGACCCTACTGCAACTCTTAAGCGGCAATGATCCTGCGATTGCTGCCTTGGAGCGTCGTTTGCGCCCACAACGCGTTCGCGACTTAAGTGCAGCTGAAATGAAAGCGCTTGATTTCTGATGGCAAACACAACCAAAGACCTGTTTGTCTTTGCCAATCTTGATGGTGAATTTGTGCCAGCAGGACAACTGCAAGTAGATGAGGAAGGCTCAAGACTTATTGCCTCTTCATTTGCCTATGGCCTGCGCTACCTAGATAGGGGCACTGCACAGGAAATTGATCCTGTTGCCCTTAGTCTTAAGAATAAAAGTGAGATCAAAGGCAAGCGCCTCGTTCCTCCAAATGGTCTAGAAGTTTTTGGCGGAATTCGTGATGCTGCTCCTGATTCTTGGGGAAGAAGAGTCATTGAAGCAAGACTTAAGGTTCCAGCTAATAGCCTGCCTGAATCAACCTACCTTCTTGAGGCTGGTAGCGATCGCATTGGGGCATTAGATGTTCGAGCCTCCTTAGATCAAGAAGAGCGCCCTGCTCATGAAAGTATTCACAATCTATCTTACGTACTGGAAGGTGCGCAAAAGATTGAGGCTGGCTTACCAGTTTCCGAAGCGCTATCCAAAATTTTGATTGTGGGTAGCGGCCTAGGGGGTATGCGCCCAAAGGCAAGCGTGCGCGACGATGACAACATTTTATGGATGGCCAAGTTCCCAGGCAATAATGATGGCGCTTTAGATGTACCAAGCATTGAATACGCCACCCTCAAACTTGCGCAGTTAGCTGGTCTTAATGTAGCTCAAACCCAATTAGAGCAAGTCGGCAAGAAAAAGGTGTTGATGGTCAAACGCTTTGATCGCTCTTGGATCGCCTGTGCTCGACCAGTAGAAATTCGTCATCATGTGGTTAGCGCCCTCACCCTTGTTGCTTGCCACGAATCAGAGTCCAATACAAAAAGCTATATGGATATTGCGGATGCTATACGCAGATATTGCCTGGTTCAAACCGTCAAATCGGATGTTGAAGAACTATATGCACGCATGATCTTTAACCTTTTTGTCAGCAACGATGATGATCATCTACGCAATCATGCCTTCTTATGGAATCAGGAGCTTAAAGGCTGGAGTCTAAGCCCACTCTATGATGTGATGCCCCATGCAGTCATTGCAAGTGAGCGCTATCAACATCTAGGCATTGGACCTCAAGGCAAGCTAGCAACCCTAGACAATGCCTATGGGGCTAAAGAACGCTTTGGTTTATCTGCGCAGCAAGCAAGCTCCATTATCGATCGCATATGGCGAGTAACGAGGCAGTCGAAAACACACTTCGAAAGCCTTGGAATTCCTGCAGATCAAATTGAAGGAATCTCTCTGGCCTTTAGGCATATTGATGATATTTGTAGTCCTGAATTAATCAAGACTTTAGCTAAGAGTTAATCCCTCATTAAGAAGATCTTGCCCGACAACTAGATTTCAACAATAAGAGCTGGATTGAATTCTGGGTTTTCAGCGTGGTTAGATCGAACATAACCACGAGGATTACAAACTACCCTAGTGCCATTCATTTCATATCTTGAATTGAGGCCAATTGGCTTATCTACGCAAAAATCCTAAATCAAGCTATGTTTTAGTGGTGGGTAGGCTGGTGGGTAGAGTCGTTTACAGAAAAAGAAAAAGCCCCGGTTAAGGGGCTTAGTGGTTTGTCGTAGCGGCTCAAGCAGGTAAATCACAAGGATTTTGGCGGAGACGAGAGGATTCGAACCTCCGATCAGAGTTTTAGCCCCGATGCTCCCTTAGCAGGGGAGTGCCTTCGACCAGCTCGGCCACGTCTCCCTGCTTGATGCCTTTACAACGACCCACAGTTTAACGGATTCCGTTGGCTGAGGGTTTTTACTGCGTTTTTGAAGCGTTTACTGCGTGTTTATTACTTCTGATCCAGCTCAAATGCCTTATGGAGAGCACGAACAGCCAGCTCCATGTATTTCTCATCGATCACAACAGAAATCTTAATTTCGCTAGTAGAGATCATCAAAATATTGATGCCCTCTTCCGATAAGGTGCGGAACATTTTGCTTGCAACACCAACGTGGGAACGCATGCCAACGCCAACCACGGACACTTTAGAAACCTTTGGATCACCAGTGATTTCTTTAGCTTCGATATGGGCTTGAACGTTGTTCTTAAGTAAGTCCAAGGCCTTTTGATAATCGGCACGTGGCACTGTGAAAGTGAAGTCCGTCTTACCTTCAAAGGATTGGTTCTGAATGATGATGTCCACATCAATATTGGCATCCGCAATCGGACCCAAAATTTGATAAGCGATACCTGGGCGATCAGGAACGCCAAGAACGGTAATTTTTGCTTCATCACGCGCAAAGGCGATGCCGGAAATAACTGCGGCTTCCATAGTGCTGTCCTCTTCAAATGTAATCAAGGTGCCCGACTTCATCTCTTGATCAAGGGGCATCAACGGGTCTGTCAGTGATGACAGAACACGGGTTTTAACTTTGTACTTACCTGCAAACTCAACTGAACGAATCTGCAATACCTTCGAACCCAAACTTGCCATTTCTAGCATTTCTTCAAAAGTAATTTTGTCTAAGCGACGTGCATCTTCGCAAACACGGGGGTCAGTCGTATAGACACCGTCTACGTCTGTATAGATCAGGCACTCGTCCGCCTTAAGGGCTGCAGCCATCGCAACTGCTGATGTATCTGAACCGCCGCGACCTAAAGTAGTGATATTGCCGTTAGGGTCTACGCCCTGGAAACCAGTTACCACCACAGCACGTCCCGCATTGAGATCAGCGAGAATTTTCTTGTCATCAATACTCTTGATGCGTGCTTTAGTAAATGAAGAATCCGTGTGAACAGTGACTTGCCAACCTGCATAGCTGACTGCATCCACACCTTCGCGTAGCAATGCCAAAGCCAATAAGCCAGAGCTCACTTGCTCACCTGTCGAGGCGATTTGATCGAGTTCGCGTGGGCTTGCATTGGGATTGATATCCTTTGCCAAACCAAGTAAACGATTGGTTTCGCCAGACATAGCTGAAGGCACCACCACTACCTGGTGACCTGCACGCATCCACTTGGCAACGCGTTTAGCAACATTCTGAATGCGCTCAACTGAGCCCATTGAGGTGCCACCATACTTATGAACGATAAGAGCCATAAAAACCGTCGTATTGTCTATTTACAGGGAATTACATTCCCTAGGGTCTAAAAGGGGCTTATTTTACAGGGTTTTTATAGTCCAAAACGTGGGCATTGACAGTAGCTAGGTCTAGCGATAGGATTGGTGTTACTAAAGTAACACCAGGAGACCATTATGAGCATTGTTAGCACAACCTCCCTAAAGCTCACCGAAGAAATAAAACTACAAGCTACAAATGCAGCTAAAGAGCTTGGCATGACTCCACACGCATTTATGGTGGAAGCTATTAAGCAAGCCAGCCTCAATGCGGAAATACGCAGAAACTTTATTCAGCAAGCCAACATTGCTCGTCAAGGGGTTATCAAGAATGGTAAGGTCTTCGAATCAGACAAGGTTTTTGAGGCAATGAAAAACCGTATCACAGGGAAAAAAACTATATTGAAAGTTAGCAATTGGTAAGAATTGTTTTTGCTCCCCAAGCACTTGATGATTTAGAGCGACTTACTGACTTCCTAATAGAAAATGACAAAAGTGCTGCACTTCTCACAATTGAACTCATTGAAGAAGCTGTAAAAATTCTAGCAAGGCACCCGCTAGTTGGAAGACTTTGCGATACCCATCTAAGGGAGCTGGTGATTTCTCGGGGAAAGAGTGGCTATATCGCCTTATATAGCTTTGAGGAATCAAAAAATACGATCCTCATCAATGCCGTTCGCCACCAAAAAGAATCGGGCGGGATTTACTAAGTTAAAGCAATTCCCAGCAAGGCAAAACTCTTTTCCCACCTGGAACCAAATGCGGGTAACTGACCCCCACCCCCGCTACAGCCACAAGCTGCTCGTTGATATAGAGCAATGGTACCTGTCGCTCCCAAGGTGGCGTGTCGGACTCCTGGAAGAGGTTCTTAAGCGTCTTACGCGGAGCATTGGGCTTGATTTGAATCTTCTCCGCCCCCTGACGCAGTCTTTCCTCAATGCGGCCTTCTGCTTGGGCTTGAGCAACCCAATCCGCAGGGAGCCCAAGCAACTTCCTACTTGTGGGTACGTCCTGAAACACCCAGCGCCCGACTTTGGGCTTGGCTACTTGTAAGGTGTTACGCCACAAATAAATGCTCACCTCATCATGTTGCCACTCTAAGCTTGAATCTGATTTGACGGCATTCAGATCCTTCCACCAAGATTCAAGGCGTTCTTGAGAAGGCATCGCCAGATCATTTAACTTGAGCCAATAGCGCAGCAAATTGTTGGCGGCAGGTCTATCAGCATTAGCGAATGCCAGAAGCGGTTTTAACTTCAGACTCTTAGTCTCAACAATTCCTTTTCCATCTTGACTGGCCAAACGATCCAGCAGAACTTGGGATTGGGCTAGCAAGTCTGCACTGCGAGCCAAGTTAGCAATTACGCCGGGTTGAATTTTTTCCAGCCTTGGAATAATTTCTTTGCGAATAGCATTGCGACGATAGCGCGGGTTTTGATTGCTGGGGTCTTCGACCCATTTCAGTTTATGTTCTTTGGCGTAGGCCTCTAGCTCGGCCTTACTTTGATTTAATAGCGGGCGCCAAAGAGTAATGGTTTTGGCATCTTTTGCGCTGGCATCTTTTGTGTTCGCACGATTGAGTGGCATACCAGAGAGGCCCGCTACACCAGAGCCTCGCAAGAGTTGCAAGAGAACAGTTTCCGCCTGATCATTTTGGTGATGCGCCAGCAGCAGATCTTCAATGCCATGCTCAATACATAAGTCAGTTAAAGCGTCATAGCGCTCTGCCCTTGCTCTGGCTTCGATATTACCTTGGGATTGATCTGCGAAATGCAATAGACGGAAGTCAAAATGCACCCGATACTTTTTAGCCAGCTTCTCGCAGAACTCCAGCCATTGATCCGCAGGCTTTTGCAAACCGTGATGAATATGAAAAACCCAAATCTCAGTTGGCTCTTTGGTAGCATTTGCTTGCACAGCCTTGCAAACCGTATCGAGCAACACAACCGAATCAAGCCCACCACTTAAGGCGAGCCCAATACGTTTGGCTGCTTTGGCTTTTGCCTTAAGGCTTGGCTTCGATTTCCTTGAACTTGCCATAGCTCATCAAGCGTTCATGACGACGCTCAAGAAGCGCATCTACTTTCATGCCATCGAAGGTCTTGAGTGACTCAGCCAAAGCTTTACGCATGCTGTTCATCATGGTCTCGTAATCACGATGTGCGCCGCCAGTTGGCTCGGCGACGATCTTATCAATCAAGCCAATTGCTTTTAAACGTTGTGCAGTCAAACCCAGTTGCTCAGCAGCCTCTGGTGCTTTATCAGCAGTCTTCCAAAGAATAGATGCGCAGCCTTCAGGTGAAATCACAGAGTAGGTTGAGTTTTGCAACATCAACACCACGTCGCCCATGGCAATCGCAAGTGCGCCGCCAGAACCGCCCTCACCAATAATGGTGGCGATGATTGGAACTTCTAATTCAGCCTGAACATAGAGGTTGTGGCCAATCGCTTCGGATTGGTTACGCTCTTCTGCATCGATGCCTGGGAACGCGCCTGGTGTATCGACAAAAGTGAACACAGGCAACTTAAATTTTTCCGCCAAGCGCATGACACGCTTTGCTTTACGGTAACCCTCTGGACGACTCATACCAAAGTTTCTTAAAGCACGTTCTTTAGTATCGCGACCCTTTTGATGGCCGATAACCACACAAGGCTGATTCTCAAAACGGGCTAAGCCAGTAATAATGGATTGATCGTCTGCAAAATTACGGTCACCATGAAGTTCATGAAAATCTGTAAACAATGCGCTCACGTAATCCAGCGTGTAAGGACGCTGTGGATGACGCGCAACTTGTGAAACTTGCCAAGGGCTTAGGTTCGCATAAATATCTTTAGTCAGCTGCTGACTTTTTTCGGTAAGCGTTTTGATCTCATCAGATATATCTACTGATGATTCATCTTGCACAAACTGCAGCTCTTCAATCTTTGACTCTAGTTCAGCGATTGACTGCTCAAAATCCAGGAAAGTCGTTTTCATAGCTTGATTTTAATATTCAACGGGGATGGGGTCGAGACTTCTCCACATATACCAGGTGGCTACGGTGCGCCAAGGGGCCCAATTTGCAGCCACTTCACGGGCCTCATGCCTGCTGACAGGCTCTCCACTGAAGTAATTGAGGGAAATGGCCTTAATTAGGCCTGCATCGTCCAAAGGGAGGATATTGGGCCTCACCATATTAAACATGAGGAACATTTCAGCCGTCCAGCGCCCAATTCCCCGAATATCACACAATTCCTTGATGATGACCTCATCTTCCATGCCTTTCCACTGGTTGGCATGTAAACGGCCAGAATCGAAATGATCGGCTAGGTCGCGAATGTATTCCACTTTACGACCCGATAAGCCGGCTCCGCGTAATTCTTCAATACTTAAGGTAAGGATATTTTTCGGGGTAACTTTATTTTTAGACGCCAATAAAACCCGGCTCCAAACAGACTGGGCTGCAGCCACGGATATTTGCTGACCAACAATTGACCTTGCCAGGGTTGTGAAAGCATCGCCACGCGTTCTTAAAAAAACTGAACCATACTTAGGAATCAATTTTTTGAGAATACGGTCGTGCTTTATTAACTCAGCACAAGCTTGCTCCCAATACTCTGGGGCTGATTCTTCAAAAATTTCTTGCTCTACAACTTTAGTCAAAATACATTCTCAATCATGAATTGGATTACTTAACTTCTACGCCATTCAGTTAGGCCGCCGGGTTTATCTTCCAATACTACGCCCCGCTCCAATAATGTTTTACGAATTAAATCTGCTTTAGCAAAATCTTTAGCTTGCTTTGCAGCTACTCGTGCGGCGATCTGCTCTTCAATAGCGGCGGCAGATAGCCCCGCATCATTTCCTCGAGATCCTTCTTGCAAAAATACCGTTGGGTCACGCTGCAAGAAATTAAGAACTCCAGCCAATCCTTTGAGAGTATTTGCCAATTGCGCCTTCTCCTCACCCTGTGCGCGATTGACCTCGCTCGCCAAATCAAAGAGTGCCGCAATAGCCTCAGGTGTATTGAAGTCATCATTCATGGCATCAGCAAAGCGCTTCGCCCATGGTGAATGGGGGTCTACAGCCTTATCGCTAAGCGGTACTTGGGCTAAGGCCGTATAAAGACGAACTAAGCCAGAGCGAGCTTCCTCGAGCTGTGCATCGCTATAGTTAATAGGACTGCGATAGTGTGCGCGCAACATAAAGAAGCGCAGAACCTCAGGATCAAAATTTTTCAGCACATCACGGATTAAGAAAAAATTACCCAATGACTTGGACATCTTTTCTTCATTCACCCGAATATGTCCGTTGTGCATCCAATAATTTACAAACGGTTGATCGCTGGCTTTGTGGTCCTGTCCATATAGAGCACCTTCGCTTTGAGCAATCTCATTCTCGTGATGCGGAAATTGCAAATCAGCACCTCCACCATGAATATCAAAATGCTCTCCCAACAAATCACATGACATAGCAGAACATTCAATATGCCATCCAGGGCGACCTTCACCCCAAGGAGATTTCCAACGGGTATCGACAGGCTCCTCTGCTTTTGCACTTTTCCACAAAACAAAATCCAGTGGATCACGTTTGCCACCGCCAACGGCGACCCGCTCACCTGCATTCAGTTCATCTAAAGATTTACCAGAAAGACGACCATATTCTGGAAATAAACGAACAGCGAAATTCACATCGCCATCTTCGCCTTGATAGGCTAATTCTTTTTCAATCAAGCGCCCAATAATCCCTTGCATTTGCGCTATGTAATCTGTTGCGCGGGGCTCATGGTCTGGGTACATCAAACCCAACTCATCTGAGTCGGCATGCATAGCGTCAATAAAACGCTGTGTCAGAGCAGAAATAGGCTCACCATTCTCAATCGCCCGATTGATGATCTTGTCGTCAATATCGGTGATATTGCGGACGTAAACGACCTCATAACCACTGGCTCGCAACCAGCGCACCACCATATCAAACACAATCATCACCCGGGCATGGCCAATATGACAAAAGTCATAGACTGTCATTCCACAGACATACATCTTCACCTTGCCCGGCTCGATGGGTTTAAAGGCCTGCTTGGAACGACTGAGAGTGTTATAGATTTGCAGCATAGAGGCTATAAAGGTGGGCAAGTAGCGCCAATTTGTTAGACTGAGCGCTGAGTATATCGAATGAGCCAGTTTTTCACCCCACCCTCTATGTCAGCTAACCTTTTTTCACTTCGTCCAGCCCATTTGGGTGGCTTGAGCGCTATTTTTGCTGTTTTACTACTTGTGGGCTGCAGCACCCCTGGACAACAGCTTGCGGATGCCGAAATTAAGGCCCTAAATAGCGCCTCCACCAATGCTCAAGGCACTCAAGCACCCTATCTGGGATCTTATGGCCCCAATGACCCTCCAAGACTTGCTGGCAATGATGCTGGATACGATCAATTTAACTCTGAGCTCTCAGACTCTGTAGCAGTTCCATTTCTGTCCTTTTTGATCATTGAACCGGATCCAGTTACTAAAAATGGTGTTCCGTCAGATATTGAAAAGCTCATTAAGGCCAAGAAATATCCCGAAGCCATCGATAAGATTAATCAGCAACTCAAGAAAACTCCAGGCAACGTGCAACTCCGATATGTAAAAGCACGCATGCAGATTGAAATGCGCCAGTGGGAGGCAGCCAAGAAGACTTTAGTGGAAATTACTCAGCAATTTCCAGAGCTACCTGAGCCCTATAACAACTTAGCCGCACTTGCAGCAAACCAAGGCAATTGGATTGAAGCGCGAGATTATCTTGAGCTCGCCTTGAAATTGCGTCCAAGCTATACAGTTGCCTCCGCCAACTTAGGTGAAGTCTACGTTCGTCTTGCTGCGCAGGCCTATGACAATGCGGCAAAAGATGCTGCCCTGAATCAACGTCAGTACACCAATCGTGCAAAAGCATTAATGGAAATACTGAAGCCACCTAAAAAAGTAACTTCACCAGCTTCACCAACTGCGCCAATCTCAAAATAATTTTTTTACAGTTTTTATCTACTAACTCACCAGAAAGTTAATTCATCATGGCTAAAGTTCTACTCAAAACAAATAAGGGTGATATCACCCTCTCATTGGATGCTGTTAAAGCACCAAAGACCGTTGCTAATTTTTTACAGTATGTGAAAAGCGGCCACTACGATGGCACCATCTTTCATCGCGTGATCGACAACTTCATGATTCAAGGCGGCGGCATGACTGCTGGCCTGAAAGAAAAATCCTCTGGCGCCAAAATTGAGAACGAAGCAAACAACGGCCTCAAGAACGAGCGCGGCACAGTAGCTATGGCTCGCACTAGCGATCCACACTCTGCAACAGCCCAATTTTTCATTAACGTGAATGACAATGATTTCTTGAACCATACAGCTCCAAATGCTCAAGGCTGGGGTTATGCGGTTTTTGGCAAAGTCACAGATGGTCTTGATGTGGTCGACGCAATTCGAAAAGTAAAAACAGGTAATGCCGGCTTTCACCAAGATGTTCCTGCTGAAGATGTTGTGATTGAAAAGGCAAGCGTTCTCGAGGAATGATTCCGCAATACGCGAGCGCGCTATTCATCTCTGACTTGCATCTCACGCCGTCAATGCCTTTGACGGCGCAACGATTCTTTGATTTTTGCGAAAAGGATGCCCCCAAGGTAGAGGCGGTATTTATCTTGGGAGATTTATTTGAGTATTGGGTTGGAGATGATGCCGCTCTGCACTCTCCTTTCCAGCAAGAAGTCAAACATGCGCTTGCAACACTCTCCACCAAAGTGAAGACCTATTACCTTCATGGCAATCGAGACTTTTTAGTTGGAAAGCATTTTTTAAGCAAGACAGGCATGACTCTCTTGACTGATCCGAGCAAAATTAATATTGCTGGATCTGACTATGTTCTCTGTCATGGTGACTCGCTGTGCACGGCAGACATTGGCTATCAAGTTTTCCGCGGATGGGTTCGTAAACCGTGGATCCAAAAATTATTTCTACGATTGCCTTTAAATTGGCGTCGCTCCATTGCAAATCATTTACGTAGCAATAGTGGCGTGCAATATCAACGTGCTATGAGTTCTTCTCCTGAAGTAGCACAAGCTAAAACAGATGTCACCTTGGCAGCCTGCGCTGCGGTCCTGAGAGATGAGGCCTGCAATCGGTTGATTCATGGGCATACCCATCTGCCCAAGCACCATCAAGAGCATCTTTTAGATCAAGAGTGGCAGCGCTGGGTCTTATCAGACTGGGATTTAGATCACCCTGAAAGCGGGCGACCACGTGCGAGCGCACTTCTCATTAATCAAGATGGCGTACGTTACGCCGATCTGATCAAAAATTAATACTGCCGCCTAATTAACAGGTGGAATATTTAGATAGGCACTGCACCATCTGAGCGAAGATGCGTGGATTTGCACACATCACTTCACCGCTTTGCAAGAAGCCTTCTTCACCACGGTAATTGCCGATTAAACCACCGGCCTCAGTAATCAACAAAGCGCCGGCAGCCATATCCCATGGCTTGAGATCACTCTCAAAAAATCCATCGTAACGGCCAGCTGCAACATACGCTAAATCTAGTGACGCAGCCCCAGGGCGACGAAGACCAGCACATTGACGTGACATGTCGCCAAAGATTTTCAAATACTTTTCTAAGTCTTGATCTTCGCGATATGGGAAACCAGTGCCAAGTAAGGAATTAGCCAAACGATCTTGAGTGGCAACGCGCAAACGCCGACGATCTAAATACGCACCTGCACCGCGAGTAGCAGTAAAGAGTTCATCACGAGTTGGGTCATAGACCACTGCCTGCTGTGTTACGCCATTAACAGCCAATGCAATCGAAACTGCATATTGTGGGAAACCGTGAATAAAGTTGGTTGTGCCATCCAATGGATCAATGATCCATACATTTTCAGCATCTGTATTTTGGGCGCCAGTCTCTTCAGCCAAAAAGCCGTGAGATGGGTAAGCCTCGCTGAGCGTTTCAATAATGGCCGCTTCAGCCTGTCTGTCCACCTCGGTTACAAAGTCATTATGTTGTTTGCGGTCAACCTGGAGTCGCTCTAAATTCAGAGAAGCTCTATTAATCACGGTTCCGGCACGACGGGCAGCCTTAACGGCCACATTTAACATGGGATGCATAGTATTGATGGACAAATTAAATAAGAACAAGCTCACCAGATTGCAAACTGCATGACAATAAGGAGCTAACACCCTGATTCTAAACGATTGCCCATTTGAACTCCCAAGCCCCTAAAGAAATCTTTTCAATATGAATACCGCTCAGGCACAGTTATTACGCTGGGTTCTCGTTGAAACCAGCCACCCAGGAAATGTGGGCTCGGCTGCCCGCGCACTCAAAACCATGGGGTTTAGTGATCTGCGCCTGATTTCACCGAAGATTCTGGGGGTTGCACAGACGCCTGAGGCCATTGCTTTAGCAAGCGGTGCCAGCGATATTCTGGAATCCAGCCAGGAATCCTCCTCCCTAGAGTCCGCAGTTCAAGACTGCGCCCTAGTCCTGGGCTTAACTAGTCGTGATCGTGAATTCGGGCCACCGGCCATGAATTGGCAAGATGCTCGCCCCCTCATTCAGGCTGCTATTGCGGGCAATCAGCGAGTTGCACTCCTGTTTGGCCCTGAGCGCACTGGCCTAGATAATCATCACCTATCGCTTTGCACCCATCGGGTGTGGCTTGATGCCAACCCACTCTACCCCTCATTGAACCTCGCTCAAGCCATGATGGTCTGCGCCTTTACTCTCAGGGAGTCCTTAGTTAATGATCTGGGGGCCTCGCCCTCAGACTCGAATGCCGAGCTAGTCGACTATGCTGATCCCGCTGCTGTAGCGGCCATGTTGGATCACTGGCGTGAAGGGCTTGAGGCCATTGGCTATCTTGACCCCGCTAATCCAAAGAAGCTCATGCCCCGTTTGCAAGCCCTCTTTGCTAGAACTCGCCTCCACAAAGAAGAAATCGATCTTCTGCGCGGGATTGCCAAGCAGATGCTCTTGAGAAAATAAATTCAGCTTTACCCGTTAAAATCGTTCTATGTTTAATTCGCTTTTCGACCAAGTCGACTCCATCATTGTTCGTGACCCCGCCGCTAGAAATCGCTTAGAGGTCATTACCTGCTATCCAGGTTTGCATGCTGTATGGATTCATCGGGTATCTCATGGTTTATGGAACTTAGGTCTGAAGTGGATTGCACGACTTCTGTCGATGCTGGCTCGCTTTATTACCGGTATTGAAATTCATCCTGGTGCGAAGATCGGTCGTCGGGTATTTTTAGATCACGGTCTAGGCATCGTCATTGGGGAGACCACAGAAATTGGTGATGACTGCACCATCTATCAAGGTGTTACCTTGGGTGGAACATCGCTGTACAAAGGCGTGAAGCGTCACCCTACTTTAGGCAAAGGTGTTGTTATTAGCGCAGGTGCCAAAGTACTCGGAGGCTTTACCGTAGGCGATGGTGCACGCGTTGGATCCAATGCCGTAGTACTCAAAGAAATTCCGGCCGGAGCAACTGCAGTAGGAATTCCTGCGCGCATTTTGCACCCAGATTTACCGCAGGCAAGTACACCAGACAGCAAGGTCAAGGAATACTTCTCAGCTTATGGTGTCACACCAAATGTAGATGACCCAGTGTCTATGGCATTAAAAGGTTTGATTGATGCCACCCTTGAGCAAGAGGCCAAAATCGCAATGCTTGAGAAGGCGCTTGCTAAATTGAGCAATACACCAGCATCCGATGAGAGCGAATCGAGCGACACCAAGCGTGACTTGGGCGCCCTAAAAGAATGGCTTAAAGAGTAAGTCTATTGGCTCTAATGTAGAGTTGGTGATGAGCTACCAGGATTAGAAATATCTCCCGCGAATTCATCATCACCGTCATCGGAATCATCAGGCATTCCGAATGCAAACGCTTCGCCACCCTCGGGATGACGGTTCTCAATCTCTTCGTCAGTAGCAGCGCGAATGTCTTCTACCTGAACCCAGAACCGGAGCGCCATTCCAGCAAGCGGATGATTCCCATCTAAAACCACTTGACTATCAGCAACATCGGTAACGGTGTAAATAAGCGGTTCATCATCAGCGTCGCCAGAGTCACCTTCGTCTTCAGCATCAGGAACACCCTCGAACTGCATACCCACTTCCAAAGGCTCAGGAAAGCGTGCGCGTGGCTCAATCTTTAATAACTCAGGATCGTACTCACCAAAGGCCTCGCTGGGCTCAAGCTGAATGCTAGCCTCGTAGCCAACGTCCTGACCATCCAACAGGGTTTCAATCTTGGGAAAAGTACCCTCATATCCACCATGCAGGTATACCATCGGAGAATCTGGTTCCTCGATAATATTGTTTTGCGCATCGGTTAATTTGTAGCGCAGGGATACAACGGTATTTTTTTCGATTTTCATGCGTAATTCATTCAACATTGTGTTTTAAACAGCTTTTTACCTATATGACTGCATTTTACTTGAGCAAGCCCTACGATCCTCCACAGGCACCCCAAAACCTTCCACTAGATCGCCCATGGGCTCTTCTGGGGGGCAATAGCCCTCAGCAGTTTATGAAGACCTATTGGCATAAAAAGCCACTATTAGTCCGCGGCGCTATCCCCGCGTTTGAGCTTGCCAAACGCATGGGTGAACCTTTGGGAAGCGCAATATCTGCTGAAGAGTTATTCAAAATATCAAGCAATGAAGCAGTGGAATCTAGATTGATCAAGGCAAAGCCCTGGACCTTTACAGACGGTCCATTTAAAAAGAAAGCAATTCCTTCGCTTGAGTCTCCCAACTGGACCCTACTTCTCCAAGGGATGGAAGCGCGACATCCTGCAGCAGCAAACATTCTTTCTTGGTTTCGGTTTATTCCCGATGCGCGCTTAGACGATTTAATGATCAGCATTGCTGGCCCTGGCGGCGGCGTTGGCCCGCACTTTGATTCATATGATGTCTTTTTAATTCAGATGTCGGGACGCAGGCATTGGCGCATTTCGGAGCAGAAAGATTTGAGTCTTAACCCCGATCTACCCTTGAAGATTCTGAAAAACTTTAAGGTAGAGCAGGAATGGGATCTAGAACCAGGTGACATGCTTTATCTACCACCTCACGTTGCTCATGACGGCATTGCCTTAGATGGAGGCTGTCAAACTTGGTCCGTTGGCTTTAGAGCGCAAAGTTATAAAGAAATATTGCAGGAAGGTTTATGGCGTTTAGCGGAATCTCTTGAAGATATCCCAGAGCTAGAAAAGCGCTTTGCTGACCCCAAGCAAACGGCAACCAGTCAGGCTGAGCAACTTCCGGAAGAGCTCATTAAACAAGTTGCACAAAAATTAAACCACTTAAAGCTGGACCGCATAGAAACCTTCCTTCCTGGAATTGCTGCTTACCTCAGCGAACCAAAACCCCAGGCCTTTTTTGATGGAAGCGCGGATGAGCTTTCACCTGAAGAATTTAGTTTTCAGCTTTCCAAGCGGACAGTAAAGCTGCATCCTCAAACAAGACTCCTCGCAATAGGCGCTAGGATTTATTGCAATGGCGAAGATGTGACTGCTGGACAAGCTGGTTCAATCAAGAAGGCTTGGCGCGCACTTGCCGCCAAAAAGCAATTTAAGGGCTCTGTCGGCAAAATCGATGCAAATAATAGCCTTTTTGATGCATTTGAGGCTGGGTGGTTGGTTTTTTAACGTCTGATTTAGAGGTAGCTATAATGATTACTGGAAAGTACCTAAGGGGTAACCCTGTACTTTCTAAGTATTAATAACCGGTTATTAATGATAATTTTTTAAGAGGAAATTACAAATGAAGAAGTCACTCGCACTCGTAGCAATGTTGGCAATCGCTTTGGCCGCTTGCGGTAAGAAAGAAGAAGCAAAACCTGTAGAAGCTGCTCCTGCTGCACCTGCTGCTGCACCTGCTGCTGATACTCCTGCTGCTGCACCAGCTGCTCCAGCTGCTGACGCTAAGAAGTAATCTTCTTCTTGAAGAAAAAAAGCCGCTGAAAAGCGGCTTTTTTATTGGCTGGTATCTTTAAAACCAGTAGCTTAACGAGTCATCTGTTCGGTAAGCAAGGTCAGGAGCTGTAATCCAGCCGCAGTATTTTCTGGTTTACCGTCAGCATCTTGAACATAGACGCTTGAAGAATTATCCCCAGTTGATTTAACTACTACGAGGTACTTCTTAGCCTTCAAGCTAGAGTCGTCCTTGCTGCTAAACAAGTTGGTGAAAAATCCCTTGGTATCACCCAAATCCTTAGGGTTAACGTAGCGCACATAGTAAACACCGTTCGTACGATTACGGTCTTCAACAGTAAAGTTCGAGCGATCCAAAGCAAGTCCTGTGTCACGCCATGCGCGGTCAAAGCCAGCAGCCATTTCAATATGAGCAGTATTAACGCCCTCTTGAACTAACTTTGCTTTTGGTGTCTTAGGTCCCAATGGTGCAGCAACTTGAGCCTTGGCCATTTCTTGCGTCATTCCCAGGCGCTCCATCAAGCGAGCCAAAAATGTAGCTTCTAATTCTGGATCATTCGGGCGTGCGGTCCAAATCGTCGAGATACAGGCACCAGTACTATCAGTTGTACATTTTTCAATGGCACCACGCTGAGTAATATAAATCTCAGTTTCACCAGGCTTACTTACCTCAAGACGGGTCTTGTACTTATCACGCTCTCCAGTGTCATAAATTGAATCTAAGGCGCCGCCAACAATATTGCGAATAAAGTCTTGTGCAATCTTAGCGCGATTCTCGGCCCAGTCCGTCTCCATGATGCCGGTGGATGGTGAATCAATGACCAACAAGAAACCATTCTCTTGCCAAAAATCTTTAATTTGTGGGTATAGCTCTGGAGCTGGCTTCTCAACGACCAACCAACGTCGCTCACCATCACGCGCAATCCGCATACCCGGAATACCGGTCATGACATTCTTGCGAGTCTGCACTGATTTTTTTACTGCAGCGTTGTACTCAGACATCGTGGCAGAACCATCTTGAACAATATAACGACGATCCGCTTGAGCGGTAATGAGGTCTGGTGGATAGGATAGATTAGGCCCACGAACAGCGCCAGCGGACTTGTAATCAACCGTATCGTTTGTTCCAACGGATTTACATCCAAGCAAAGCAAAGCTTGCAAAAGCGAGGATTAGTAAAGTCGCACAATATCGGCGCAGGAGTTGCATCAAATTCATCATAGTAAGCCAGCCTGTTTCATTGCAGTCTTCAAAGGTTCACGCAAAGCAACGCTTAAAGGGGTTAAAGGCAAACGAATTCCAGCTGTAACTTTGCCCATTTCATGCAGAGCCCATTTCACAGGAATCGGATTTGCCTCGGTAAACATGGCTTTATGAACAGCCAGTAATTGATATTGAATCGCACGCGTTCTAACTACATCGTCAGACATCGCGGCCTGACATAGTTCATGCATCAAACGTGGCGCGATATTTGCAGTTACAGATATATTGCCTTTACCGCCCATGAGCATGAGCATTGCAGCGCTGAGATCATCGCCCGAAAATACAGAGAAATCTTGGTGGCCAGCGTGCTTGAGATCAGCTAACAACAAAGTGCCACGCTCAATGCTTCCGGTAGCATCTTTAATGCCGATGATTCCAGGAACACCCGCTAGGCGCACTGTAGTTTCGCCAGCAAGATCCGCAACCGTTCTACCGGGAACGTTGTAAAGAATCACAGGCAGATCAACTGACTCAGCAATTTTCTTGAAGTGGGCATACATGCCCTCTTGAGTTGGTTTGTTGTAATAAGGAACAACTTGAAGGCTTGCATCAGCACCAACAGATTTAGCAAACTGAGTTAACTCAATTGCCTCTGTAGTCGAATTGCCGCCAGTGCCAGCAATTACCGGAATACGTCCAGCAATGTGTTCGACCGTCGTCTTAATAAGCTCGCAATGCTCTTCAACGGACACCGTAGGTGATTCACCGCTCGTACCAACAATGACGATGCCATCTGTACCTTCGGCAACATGCCAATCCAGCAATGAACGTAAGGCCGGAAAATCCAGGCTTCCATCTTCAAACATTGGCGTCACAATGGCAGGCATACTGCCTGCGATAGGCTTTTTACTAGCGTTGGATTGTGTTGTATTAGTCACTGAATGTGTCTGAATTATCTGAATGTTAACCACCAAATTGTAACGGAATGCACCCTTTTAAATGGCCTTTTACGGCACAAATCCGCTGAACCATAGCTGGTTTAGGTTGGTCGAGGTAAATATCCTCATAAGCAATCACTTTCAAGCCTGATCGCTCTGCCAAAGCAAGCAATTCGCCTGGTTTTAGCAGGAAATTGGGGTTGGAAGGCTTGCCAAATTGGGCATTCCCTTCCGCGAAGGTTTCATAGATTAAAACGCCGTCCTCGCAGAGCATTTTGGGCAATTCATCCAAGAATGGGCGGTAGAGGTAATTCGTAACGACAATTCCGGAAAATTGCCTACCTAGCAAGGGCCAGACAACACCTTCAAGATCCAGCTCTTGGGTTTGAATGAGGGCATCTTTCAGAGACCCCAAAGCAGCAATATCTCTGTCAACAGCTAAAACAGTGTGGCCCTGAGATGCCAGCAAAACAGAATGCCTACCTGCCCCACAAGCTAGATCCAGAACCACCCCACCATTTGGAATGGTGGGAGCAAAACGCCTTACCCAAGGAGATGCGTTTGCAATAGCATCATGCATTGATGTCAAAAGGTGGCCTTAGTCATACGCTAAGCCCATAGACTCTCGGACCTCACGCATGGTTTCTTGAGCAACCTTACGCGCCTTATCGCTACCATCCGCAATGATGGATCGCAATAGGCTAGGGTCATCTAGGTACTTCTGGGCACGTTCAAACATGGGCTGCTGCTCAGCAAGAATGGCATCAATGACAGGCTGCTTGCACTCCAAGCATCCGATACCCGCTGACTGGCACTCTTTTTGAACCCAGGCCTTAGTATCTTCATTCGAATACACCGTGTGTAACTGCCATACTGGACAACGCGCAGGATCGCCCGGGTCGGTTCTTCGCACCCGCGCAGGATCGGTGGGCATTGTCCTGATCTTCTTGATCACATCTTCAGGATTTTCACGAATGCTAATCATGTTGCCATAAGACTTGGACATTTTTTGACCGTCAATACCTGGCATACGTGATGCAGTTGTCAGTAAAGCTTGTGGCTCAGGCAGAATAATTTTGCGGGCGCCTTCCAAGAAACCAAATAATCTTTCACGGTCTGCCATTGAAAGGCTTTGCGCCTCCTGTAGCAAAGCCTTGGCTTGCTCTAGAGCCTCATCATCGCCACGCTCCTGAAACGCAACACGCAATTCAGCGTACATCTTTGCGCGCTTACTACCTAATTTTTTAACCGCCTCTAACGCCTTCTCTTCAAAGCCAGGCTCGCGACCATAAAGGTAGTTAAAGCGGCGTGCTACTTCACGAGTCATTTCTACGTGAGGCACCTGGTCTTCACCTACCGGCACAAATTGTGCGCGATACATCAATATATCGGCAGCCTGTAGCAAGGGGTAACCTAGAAACCCGTAGGTCTGCAAATCTTTTTCTTTAAGTTTTTCGATTTGATCTTTATAGGTTGGCACACGCTCCAACCAACCTAAAGGCGTACCCATCGATAGCAACAAAAATAGCTCTGCATGCTCAGGCACTTTGCTCTGGATAAATAAAGTGGCTTGGTTTGGATCAACACCGCAAGCCAACCAGTCAATCACCATGTCCCATACAGATTGCTCAATGACATCTGGGGTTTCATAATGGGTGGTTAAGGCATGCCAGTCTGCTACAAAAAAGTAGCAGGGATACTCGGACTGCAAGCGAACCCAATTCTTTAAAACACCATGGTAATGGCCGAGGTGCAAGCTACCAGTTGGTCGCATGCCAGAGAGAACGCGTTCTGCAAACATCTTGATTTGTATTCTTTTAAGGTAATTAAAACTAGTTAAGCAAATAGGAGAAATCGATTAGTGAAAAAGTGACCACACAGGGGTTAAATGATCCGGCAAATGCGGCAATGTACCCAGATCAATATAACTCTCTTCAGGATCATGAAAATCAGAGCCTCGAGAAGCTAAAAATCCATAATGCTGAGCAATCTTGCCATAAGTTTGATATTGATTCGGACTATGGCTGCCAGTAATCACCTCAATGGCCATGCCGCCGATTTCTTTGAAGTGCTTGTAGAGTTCATCCATCTGCATAGCGCTAAGCTTGTAACGTCCTGGATGCGCAATTACAGCGGCGCCCCCCGCCCCCTTGATCCATGCAACCGCATCATCTAGCGTTGCCCAGAGATGGGGTACATAGCCAGGCTTATCTTCAACCAAGTATCTCTTGAAAACCTGATCGGTATCTTTGCAAATGCCCTGTTCCACTAGGAAGCGTGCAAAGTGAGTGCGGGCAATCAGCTCATGATTGCCCGCAAAATGCAGTGCACCCTCATATGCGCCAGGTATTCCAGCTTTTAATAATTGCTCTGCCATCTGCCTAGCACGATTACCACGACCCTCGCGTGTGAGACGCAAGCCTTCTAGAATTCCAGCATGTGCGGCATCAATTCCTAAGCCGACAATATGAATAGTCTGCCCCATCCAGGTCACTGAAATCTCAACTCCGGAAAGGTAGTCCATACCAAGCGAATTTGCTGCGGCCCGAGCTCTCTCCTGGCCACCCAATTCATCATGATCAGTTAAAGCCCATAAACGCACGCCATTTGCATAGGCGCGCTCAGCCAGCTGCTCAGGTGTTAAGGTTCCATCAGAAACAACAGAATGGCAGTGTAAATCGGCGTTTAGGCTGGAATTACTGGTCATGACCCTATTTTAGGTCAAGCTGGTGTCAATTACCCGGCGAGGCGCATCGAGGTAATCGCGGGATTGCATCTCGATTAAGCGAGAAACTGTTCTAGAGAACTCGCTGGTAATTTGACCTTCAGTATATAAATCTACTGCTGGGACGTCTGCAGAGATGATTAATTTGATTTTATGGTCATATAAGACGTCAATCAGCCAAATAAAGCGACGGGCCTCATTAGTCATTCTAGGGGGCATATAGGGCACACCAGACAGAATCAACGTATGAAACTGATTGGCGATCTCTAAATAGTCATTTTGTGATCTTGGACCACAGCAAAGGGTTTGGAAATCAAACCAAACCACTCCTTCGGCCATATGCAGAGGTCTTAGCTCACGAGATTCAATCCGCAAAACTGGGCGGACAGTTTCTTTTTGATTACCTATCAAGGTCTGAAACATTTGCATTAGGGTTGCATGAGTTTCAGCATTAACCGGCGTGAGATAAGCCTCAACTTGCGCCATCTGGACGCGACGATAGTCATTACCCGCATCGACGTTCATGACATCTAGCTTATCTTCCAAAAGCTTAATGGCCGGCAATAAGCGATCTCGATGCAAGCCGTTGGGGTAGAGCTGACTTGGTTGATAGTTTGATGTCATCACAAATTGAACACGATCTTCAAATAACGCGCTCAGTAAGCGATACAAAATCATGGCATCAGCAATATCGTTGATATGAAACTCGTCAAAACAAATCAGTCGATAGCGCTTAGCAATTCTTTTGGAGAGCTCATCCAGCGGATCAGATAAACCAGAAAGCTCATGCAACTCACGATGCACTTCGCGCATGAACTCATGAAAATGAATGCGGATCTTTTTTTCCAAGGGCGAAGCCGCAAAGAAACAATCCATGAGAAAGGATTTACCACGACCTACTCCACCCCACAAATAAACGCCACGGGGTAGTTTTGGTTTAAACAGTTTCTTTTTTAAGCCACTACTGCGGATTTCTTTATAAGCAATCCACTCATCTTCGCAGCGCTGTAAGCGCTCGATGGCAGCAAGCTGCGCGGGATCACTTTGATACCCGCGCGCCTTTAACTCTTGATGGTAATACTCTAATGCTTTCAATTACATGTTTAATGCACGTTTATCCGTCGCTAATGCTGCTTCGCGAACCACTTCCGACAAGCTTGGATGTGGGTGACAGATACGGGCAATATCTTCAGCTGCCGCTTTAAATTCCATTGCTACGGCTGCTTCAGCAATTAAGTCAGAAGCATTAGGCCCAATAATATGAACGCCTAAGATTTCATCGGTTTTTTCATCGGCCAATACTTTGACGAAACCATCAGCTCGATCCATGCCTAATGCACGACCGTTAGCAGCAAATGGGAACTGACCTGCTTTGTAAGCAATGCCTGCCTGTTTGAGCTGCTCTTCAGTTTTACCAACCCATGCAATCTCTGGATCGGTGTAAATAACCCAAGGGATGCAGTTGTAATCAATGTGTGGCTTTTGACCGGCGATAGTTTCAGCAACCAATACGCCTTCATCTTCAGCTTTATGAGCCAACATAGGTCCACGAACAACGTCACCCACAGCGTATACGCCAGGTGCTGCTGTTGCACAAGTGTGATCATCAATCGGAATGAAACCACGCTCATCTACTTTGAGGCCAATCTTATCAAGACCTAATTTTTCAGTATTGGGAACGCGGCCAACAGAAACGATTAAACGATCGCATTCTAATTTCTGAGCTTTACCTTCGCTATCGGTGTAGTTAACAACAACACCCTTCTTGTCGGCTTTAACTTCACCAATCTTGACGCCCATATTTATTTTGAGGCCTTGCTTAGTGAAGATCTTCTGCGCTTCTTTTGCAATGCCCTGATCGCAAGCACCCAAGAAAGATGGGAGCGCTTCAAGAATAGTCACATCAGAGCCAACACGGCGCCAAACAGAACCCAACTCCAAGCCGATCACACCAGCGCCAATGACGCCTAACTTCTTCGGAATGGAATCAAACTTTAGACCACCTTCATTGTCACTAATCAACACGTTGTCGACAGGAATGCCTGGCAAATGACGCGCCTTGGATCCAGTAGCAATGATCACGTTTTTAGCAGTAACGACTTCTTTGTCTTTACCGTCGATCTTGACTTGATAGCCGTCAGCGCCCTTACCTTCAAAAGAAGCATGGCCTTTTAACAAAGTAATTTTGTTCTTACGGAACAAGAACTGAATACCAGCAGTCATCTTTGTCACAATCGCATCTTTACGAGCGATCATCTTGCCGGAGTCCAATTTCACTGATCCTACAGTGATACCGTGGTCAGCAACGTGATGACTAATCTTCTCAAACTCTTCGGAAGAGGCAAGCAAAGCTTTGGAAGGAATGCAACCAACGTTCAAGCAGGTTCCACCTAAGCGTGGCTCACCCTTTGGATCGTCGTAGGCGTTAGATTCCGCGCAAGCAACCTTGAAACCCAGTTGGGCTGCACGGATTGCGGCGATGTAGCCACCAGGGCCACCGCCGATAACTAATACGTCAAATGATTGGCTCATATTCTTCCCTCTTACAAATCAAGGAGAAGACGTGAAGGATCTTCCAACGCATCCTTCATTGCTACCAAACCAAGAACTGCCTCACGACCGTCAATGATGCGATGGTCATATGACAAAGCCAAGTAGTTAATCGGACGAATCACGATTTGGCCATTCTCAACTACAGCACGCTCTTTAGTTGCATGAATACCCAAGATCGCAGACTGTGGAGGATTAATAATTGGAGTAGAAAGCATGGAGCCAAATACACCACCATTAGAGATGGAGAATGTACCGCCAGTTAAGTCCTCTAATGACAATTTACCTTCGCGTGCCTTAACACCAAACTCGGCAATCTTCTTCTCAATATCAGCCAAATTCATTTGGTCAACGTCACGGAGAATTGGAACAACCAAACCGCGTGGTGAACTTACGGCAATACCAATATCAAAATAACCGTGGTACACGATGTCGTTACCATCAACAGAGGCATTCAACAATGGGAATTTCTTCAACGCATGAGTAGCCGCTTTTACGAAGAAAGACATGAAACCTAATTTAACGCCGTGAACTTTCTCAAACTGATCTTTGTACTTGTTACGCATAGCGATTACTGGAGCCATGTTGACTTCATTGAAGGTAGTCAAGATGGCATTGTTTGCTTGTGATTCGAGCAAACGTTCAGCAATACGAGCACGCAAGCGGCTCATTGGTACGCGCTCTTCTGGGCGATCACCCATCGGAATTGGTGCACTTGGCAAAGCAGCAGCAGTTGATCCACCGGCAGAAGCATTTAATGCATCGCCTTTGGTAATACGACCATCACGTCCAGAGCCAGCAACTTGACCAGCATCGATATTTTTCTCTGCGAGAATTTTTGCTGCTGAAGGTGCGGCAGCTGCGCCAGATGATTTCGCTGCAGGGGCAGCTTTAGCTGGTGCTGGAGCAGCAGCTGGGGCTGCTGCAGGTGCAGCAGCAGCGGGAGCGGCTGAAGCAACAGCTGTGCTATCAATCTTGGCAATCAATTGTTCAGCAACTACAGTACCGCCATCAGCAACTACGATCTCTGTAATAACGCCGGCAGATGGCGCTGGAACTTCTAGCACCACTTTGTCAGTTTCAATTTCAATCAAGATTTCATCTTGACCGACGGCATCGCCGACTTTCTTTTTCCATTGCAACAAAGTAGCTTCTGCTACTGACTCGGAGAGTTGAGGAACTTTAACTTCAAAAATAGCCATGATTAATCCTATTTAGTGTTTGTATATTGAGTGACGTCTACGATTACTTCGTAATGACATAACCCTTTAGTTTTGCGAATGCTGCAGTGAGAAGAGATTTCTGTTGTTCTTGATGGAGGTGGGCATATCCACAAGCTGGTGAAGCAGACGCTGGACGACCTGCATATGCCAACTTCGTACCCTCAGACATGTTCTCCAAAATATTGTGCTGAACAAAGAACCAAGCGCCTTGGTTTTGTGGCTCATCTTGACACCACACAACCTCTTGCAGATTCGGATACTTCTTCAACTCAGCAGTCAATGCTTTATGCGGGAACGGATACAACTGCTCCAAGCGAATAATGGCAACATCGTCAATCTTCTTCTCGGTACGTGTTTTCGCTAAGTCGTAATAGACCTTACCGGAACACATCACCAAACGAGTTACCTTCTTGCCATCAATAGACTCATCACGCTCAGGCAAGATGGTTTGGAAACCGCCCTTTGTGAATTCAGTTAATGGTGAGGCAGCTTCTTTATTACGCAGCAATGATTTTGGTGTCATCAAGATCAGCGGTTTGCGGAACTGACGAATCATTTGACGGCGCAATACGTGGAAGATCTGTGCTGCAGTCGTTGGCTGAATCACTTGCATATTGGTATCGGCGCATAACTGCATAAAGCGCTCTAAACGTGCAGATGAATGCTCAGGGCCTTGACCTTCATAACCGTGCGGCAACATCATGACCAAGCCATTTGCACGGCCCCACTTCACTTCTCCTGAAGCGATAAATTGATCAATTACCACTTGAGCACCGTTCGCGAAATCGCCGAACTGCGCTTCCCAGATAGTCAAGGTGTTTGGTTCAGCAGCAGCATAGCCATATTCAAAACCAAGTACAGCCTCTTCAGAAAGAATCGAGTCAATCACCACAAATGGAGCTTGATCTTTAGTGACGTGCTGAAGCGCAATATAAGTACCGGTATCCCACTTCTCACGATTTTGCTCATGCAGCACTGCATGACGGTGAGTAAAGGTACCGCGTCCACTATCTTCACCCGATAAACGTACCGGGTAACCGCTGGCAACTAAGGATGCGAAAGCCATGTGCTCACCCATACCCCAGTCGATGTTGACTTCGCCACGTCCCATTGCTGCGCGATCGTTATAGACCTTAGAAACCAATGGGTGCGCTTTAAAGCCCTCAGGAACAGTTGAAATCTTTTCAGCTAAACGCTTCCACTCAGTCAGCGGAATAGCGGTATCAGCTTCGTCGGTCCACTTCTTATTTAGGAATGGAGACCAATCAACCGCAAACTTGCCTTTGAAATTACTCAGCACTGGATCGGAAGTCTGCCTACCTTCGTCCATGGCAGCGCGATACTCTTTAACCATAAGGTCGCCAGTACCAGCAGGCAATACACCTTGAGTTTCTAGCTTGTCGGCATACAACTTACGTGTGCCTGGGTGTGCAGCAATGATTTTGTACATCAAAGGCTGAGTCATTGCAGGCGTATCTTGCTCATTGTGGCCAAGCTTACGGAAGCAGATGATGTCAATCGCAACATCCTTATGAAACTTCATGCGGAACTCAACAGCCAGCTTCGTTGCCAAGACTACCGCCTCAGGATCATCGCCATTCACGTGCAATACAGGAGCATCAACAATCTTCATGATGTCCGTGCAATACAAGCTAGAACGCAAGTCGCGTGGATCCGAAGTTGTGAAACCAATTTGGTTATTAATCACGATGTGCATTGTGCCGCCCGTGGAGTAACCACGAACCTCAGACATCGCTAATGTTTCTTGCATTACGCCCTGTCCAGCAATCGCCGCATCACCGTGAACCAATACTGGCATCACTTGGAGACCGAGCATATCGCCACGACGTTCCATACGAGCACGTGCAGAACCCTCTACTACTGGGTTAACGATTTCTAAATGGGATGGATTGAATGCCAAAGACAAATGTACTGGACCGCCAGGCGTGGAGATATCGCTTGAGAAACCCTGGTGATATTTCACGTCACCCGCAGGCAATGTTTCTGGGCCTTTGTGTTCAAACTCAGCAAACAAGTCTTTAGGCATTTTGCCCAAGGTATTTACCAGAACGTTTAAACGACCGCGGTGGGCCATACCAATAACGATCTCTTGAACACCCTTGTTGCCAGAGTCACGAATCAACTCGTCCATACAGGCAATGAAGCTTTCACCACCCTCAAGAGAGAATCGTTTTTGACCAACATACTTGGCCTGGAGGTAACGCTCCAAACCTTCGGCCGCAGTGACGCGATCCAAAATCTGACGTTTTTCGTCCACATTAAATTGTGGAGTTGAACGAATTGATTCTAATTTTTCTTGCCACCACTTCTTAATCTTCTGGTCGGCAATAAACATAAACTCGACACCGATCGTGCCGCAATAAGTTTCACGCAATGCCTGCAGCAAGTCACGCAAGGACATTTCGTTCTTGCCGAAGAATGTATTGCTGGTATTAAAGACGATATCCATATCGCCATCAGTAAAGCCATAGAAAGCTGGATCCAATTCAGGAATGTCCTGGCGCTCTGTGCGCTTCAATGGATCTAAGTTCGCCCAGCGATTACCGACGTTGCGATACGCGGCAATAAGCTGTTGAACGGCAACGCGTTTACGACCCAACTCCGAATCAGCGGAATCAGAAATCGTTCTGATTGGACCCTGCTTAGCGCGCTCTGCAAATGAAGCAACAATAGGTCCATGGGCAATATCAGTTCGAGAGGAACCGTCGACCGCTGGAATTTGCTTCACGTTATCAAAATAGTCTCGCCAATGATCAGCTACAGAAGCTGGATCGTGCAAGTAGGATTCGTAGAGTTCCTCTACGTAGGGGGCGTTTCCGCCGAAGAGATAGGAATTATCTCTTTGATCCTGCATCATGATGCTCACCTTTCATCGGGTTTCCCGAATAAAAACTGTGGTTAAAACCATTCACTCCACGGCTAAACCGCTTTACGAATTGATCTGTGCGAATACTCTTACAACGATGCTAATTTAACACGATTACCCATTGATTCATAAAGGGCTTTCCCTGATTTAGGGGCTTTCAGGGGTATTTCCCTATTTTGACCCCGAATAAGAATTTTCCTACTCTGATTTAAACCGCTCCTGACAGATTCCCCTGGGATTGATTCGTATTCTCTAAATCTTCAAATGAATTAATGAGATTAAGGATATATGAAAGCAATTACCCCAGAATTGGAATATCTAAGTACTCGTCAAAGCGCGAAAGTATTGCAAGTATCACTTGGTACCGTCCAGAAAATGGTTGAATTAGGTGAATTAATCGCTTGGAAGACCCGTGGAGGCCACCGTCGCATTCTGGCAAGCTCTTTAGATCAACAGCTTGCTCGTCGTAAAAGAGCTATGAGGCAAAAAACAACCCAAAACTGTATTGCCATGGGGATATTCAGGAGAATTGAAAATAGCCATGAATTAATCGAATCTATTCAATGTTGGCAGTTAAAGGTGGATATGGAGGTAGCAGTAGATAGCCTTGAAGGCCTCATGAAGGCGGTATCAATCTCCCCTGATTTGATATTTCTCGACGCCCTAATTCCACCTGTTGAGCAGGTTCATCTAATCCATTATCTCAGTAAAAACAAGGACACTCAGCGTATTCCTATTCTAGTAGATGAAGGATTTATACGCCTGCATCCTGGGGTAATGGGCTTAGCAGATGAAAATACAGTTGGGGTGAGGCCCCAGTACCCAGAAGTCCTCCAAGAAGAGCTTGAAAATGGCTTAATTGATCAAAATCCCCTCATTATTGGCTATCCAGCCACCAATCCAGAGCTTGAGACTGTTTTGGGAGATAAAAACCGTCATGAACTGTTGGAGCCTATGTTTATCCAGGCCCTCAATCGAAAGTGCGCTTAAAGCCTTAGTTGCGATGCGCCAAAGTTAAAGGCCGCTCAATTTGCAATGAGCGGCCTTTTTCAAACAGTAAACCTATTTAAATCAATAGATTAGATCAGGAAATTACTGCGATCTCTTCCCTCAATCCATTTTGGAGCCTTACCGCGACCAGTCCAAGTATCGCCGGTAGATGGGTTGCGGTACTTCGGCGCAACCTTGCCACTAGAGCTGCGCACACCAGCTTTACGACTAAATAAGTCTGATGCTGTTAAATCGTACTGTTCAATGATGAGTTTGGCTTTTGCAATGCCATCAGCCTTTTCACGCAAAACCGCCTCTTTAATCTGTTTATCCAACAATTCACGTTGGGCTAAAAGTTCTTTATAAGAAGACATGTATTAATTTCTCCGAATATTAATTTTATGGAATAACTAAGGATTGGCTATTCCTGAATAGTCATTATATACAGATATTAATAAATCGGAATATATATTCAATAAGACTAATAACCCTTTAGAAATAAGCCTATTGGAGTATTTATAGTTAAATAATTAACATAATCATTATAAATACTATATTTATAATAGGTATATAAACACTATCTCCGGAGCATAAATGTGCCGCTAGATTTAGCGGTGACCTCACCGGCCTCATTTAAAACCACTGCCTCACAATAATTAATGGTTTTTCCGGACTTGAGAACGCTTCCCTCAACAACGATTTTGCCCACGCTAGGACGCAAGAAGCTCACACTCATATCAATTGTCATGGCGCCAAGAGGCTGATCAATCGTGCTGCGAGCTGCTGCCCCCATCGCAAAATCCAACAAAGTCATCACCACTCCGCCATGGGCAATATGAAAGCTATTCTCAAACTCCGGCTTTATGACTAGGCTAATTCGCGATTTACCCCCTTCAGCGTACTCGGGTACAACACCTAAGTGAGCCAAAAAAGGAATGGTTAAGCCGAAGTAAGTCGTGTCGTTTGAACTGGATGTCATAGGAAATTTGAAATTGAGTGAATGGTCGGGGCGAGAGGATTTGAACCTCCGACCACATGCACCCCATGCATGTACGCTACCAGGCTGCGCTACGCCCCGACGAGAAACAAAATTGTATCAGCAACTATTTGGAGAGAATTTGCAGAACGGCCTGCAACTCATCACGCAAGCGAAGCTCACCACGAGCCTCATCTAGGCGGTTTCGGGCGCCACTGATCGTGAAGCCCTCTTCATACAAAAGCGCCCTAATCTTGCGAATTAAGACAACCTCATGATGTTGATAGTAGCGACGATTGCCTCGACGCTTTTGTGGGCTTAACTGTGAGAACTCTTGTTCCCAGTAACGGAGTACGTGGGAGCGAACCCCGCAAAGGTCTGATACCTCACCGATAGTGAAATAACGCTTAGCGGGAATTGGGGGGAGCTGCGAACTGAGCAGCACCGACCCAGCATCAAATGCTGTTTTCTCGAGCATGTGACTCAACTACGTCCTTGAGCTTTTGACTTGCATGAAAAGTAACAACGCGACGGGCTGCAATCGGAATCATTTGACCGGTCTTAGGATTACGACCAGGGCGCGCAGACTTATTGCGCAATTGGAAATTACCAAAACCTGAAATCTTCACTTCTACGCCAGTTTCTAGAGATTGCCCAATGCGATCAAAGAAAGCATCAATCATGTCTTTGGCTTCACGCTTATTCAGGCCAACTTGATCAAAGAGGGCTTCCGAGAGCTCATTCTTGGTAACGGTATCGTTGCTAACTAAATCATTCATGGCGGAAGTCTCTTTGCAATATCTTTTACTAATATTAAACCTAGCGCAGACGCGCTGCGCAATTTTTCTCAAGCGATGACAACAAAGCCGTCATAACTGCTTCAATTTGTGCATCCTGCAGGGTTTCTTGTGGATTCAACAGGGTCACGCGGAAAGCCAAACTCTTCTCATCATCGGCCATGCTGCTAGAGCCGGCCTTTGGCTTGAACTCATCAAAGAGCTCTATCGCTTTTACAAAGTTCTGTTTTTTGGCGTTCATGGCATCAAGCAAAGTCTGCGCAGAAACGACCTGCTTCACCACTACCGCTAAATCTCGCTGTACAGCAGGGAATTTACTTAACTCTTCCGGCTGCGGAATACCAAGATTGCGAATGACTTCTAAATCCATTTCAAACAACACTGGAGCCTGAGGCAATTCATAGGCCTGCTGCAATCCAGGATGCAATTCACCAATCCAGCCAATATTTTGTTTACCAGCTGGGGTGACAAGTTGAATTTGTGCACTACGACCAGGATGCAGCGCAGGATGAACTGCTGACTCAGTTGTGAAATGCAAAGGATCGAGCACACGCTCCAGATCACCCTTCACGTCAAAGAAATCAACTACACGATCAGCGCTTGCCCACTGCTCAGGGACAAATGATCCATAAGCCAAACCACCAACTTGCTGCGGCTGATGAAAACCAGCCACTTTGCCGGCCTCCTCTTGAACGCTCGCATCACGCTTGAATACGCGACCCGTTTCAAATAAACGCGCACGGCCAGCACCACGATTCAGGCTTGACTTGAGATTGCCTAGTAAACCACCCCATAGATTGCTACGCATCACCCCATACTGGCTAGCAATTGGATTGAGTACGGCAATTAAATCTTTTTCAGTAGCAGCGGCTAAGCGCTGCTCGCTTTCAAGATCGGTAAATCCAAAATTCACTGCCTCTTGATACCCCTGCAGCGCTAAACGTTGGCGCAATAAATGCACTCCACGCTTTGCCTCAGCTTTAGCACTCATCTTCAAAGACGAGATAGGCGGTACATCAGGGATATTTTCAAAGCCGTACATACGCGCGACTTCTTCAATTAAATCTTCTTCGATTTCGATATCGAAGCGATAGCTTGGAGGTGTAACGACAAATGCATCGCCCTCTTGTTTGAATTCAAAACCAAGACGCTTAAATACTTCAGCAACCACCTCTTGAGTGAGAGGGATGCCAATCACCTTTTCCGCTCTAGCCAAACGCATTTTTACTGGCTTGCGTTCTGGAATGTTTAATACCTGATCATCAACTGGGCCAACTTGACCACCACAGACTTCAATAATCAGGGCAGTCAAATACTCTAAGCAGTTAGCAGTATTTTGTGGATCAACGCCACGCTCAAAGCGATGTGCTGCATCTGTGCTGAAATTAAAGCGACGAGCACGGCCCTGAATTGCTGAAGGCTGCCAATAAGCCGCTTCAACATAAATATTTTTAGTATCGTCCGTCACGGCGCAATGATTGCCACCCATGATGCCAGCTAATGCTACTGGACCAGATTGATCCGCAACTACACCAGCATCTTGCAACTTACCCGCAGAATCAGGACCCTGCAAAGTAACTGTCTGACCATTTAATAACTCAAGAGTTTCACCAGGCTTCGCCCAACGAACAGAGAGGTCACCATTCAATTTATCAATATCAAATACATGGGTCGGCTGACCCATCTCCAACATGACGTAGTTAGACAAATCAACTAAAGGAGAAATACTTCTTTGACCAGCATTGCAAAGTCGTTGAATAATCCAATCAGGTGTTGTTGCCTTTGGATTAACTCCACGAATCACGCGACCAGAAAAACGACCGCAAAGAGCTGTGCTTTCAACAGTAACCTTGAGCTTGTCCTGTATAGAAACATCAACAGGCGTCCACTTAGGCGCACACAATGCAGCACCAGTAATTGCGGACACTTCACGCGCCATACCCATCAAAGACAAACAATCTGCTTTATTGGGCGTTAACTTAATAACAAAAATCTGGTCATCCAGATTTAAATACTGGCGAATATCTTCACCAACAGGTGCGTCCGCAGGCAACTCCAAAATGCCTTCGTGATCATCACCCAAACCAAGCTCGCGACCAGAGCACAACATGCCCTGGCTTTCTACACCGCGTAACTTTCCTACTTTGATCATGAATGGCTTGCCACCTGCTTCAGCTGGCGGCAATTCTGCGCCAACCATAGCGCAAGGGATTTTGATCCCGGCACGTGCATTTGGTGCACCACAAACAATTTGCAATTCTTGGCCGGTACCAGCGTCAACTTTACAAACACGTAAGCGGTCTGCATCAGGATGCTGTTCAGCAGATAGGATTTGCGCTACAACAATCTTTGTAAATGGGGGCGCTACTGAATGCTGTTCTTCCACCTCTAGGCCAGCCATAGTCATTGCATGACCTAAAGCATTACTATCGAGCGAAGGGTTTACATATTGGCGTAACCAAGATTCAGAAAATTGCATATGCGCTATCTACTATTAGAAGGTTGGCGAATTAAGCCGGAAATTGCGCTAAGAAACGGAGATCGTTCTCAAAGAAAAGACGTAAATCATCAACGCCATAACGCAACATCGTCAAGCGCTCTAAGCCGGAACCAAAAGCAAAGCCGGTATAGCGCTCTGGATCAATACCCATATTGCGCAATACATTCGGATGCACCTGCCCTGCTCCAGAAATCTCCAACCAACGGCCGGCTAACTTGCCGCTACCGAAGGCCATATCGATTTCAGCTGAAGGCTCAGTGAATGGGAAATACGATGGACGGAAACGAACTTGCAATTCATTCGTTTCAAAAAAGGTTCTTAAGAAATCGGTATACACGCCTTTGAGATCAGCAAAGGAAACGCTCTCTGCAATCCATAAACCCTCAACCTGATGAAACATCGGTGAATGAGTGGCATCGCTATCAACACGATACGTTCTGCCTGGTGCAATCACCTTGATTGGCGGCATCACATCAGCGTTGGCATATTTCTTAACATGCTCGCTCGCATAACGAACCTGAATCGGACTGGTATGGGTACGCAATAACAAAGGCTTCCCATTGGAATCTTTACCATCAATGTAGAAGGTATCTTGCATTGAACGCGCAGGATGATTCTCGGGACTATTTAAGGCGGTGAAATTAAACCAATCGGTTTCAATTTCAGGACCATCTGCTACATCAAAACCAATGGAGCGGAAGATCTCTTCAACGCGCTCCCAGGTGCGCATCACAGGATGCAGGCTACCTACTGCTTGGCCACGGCCAGGCAAAGAGACATCAATTGATTCCGCCGCAAGGCGTTGCAGCAATACCGCATCAGCCATTGCTTGGCGACGCTCTTGTAATGCAGCTTCAACTTGGGTTTTGATTTGATTAATTTGGGCGCCAGCACTCTTGCGCTCATCAGGCGACATTCCACCAAGCGCTTTTAAACGCTCAGTGAGAGCACCTGACTTACCGAGATACTTGGCTTTCGCGTCCTCTAGAGCTGCCGCATCGGCAGCTCCGAGGAAATCACGTTTAGCATCCTCGACAATGTGGTCGAGAGAAACCATTGCAGCTTAGTTATTAAATAAACTAAGAATTAAGCTGCAGCGCTTACTACGGATTTGATCCGAGTAACCAAAGCGGCAAAAGCTGCTTTGTCAGCAATGGCCATATCAGAAAGCACTTTGCGGTCGAGTTCGATCGCAGCCTTCTTCATACCATTCATGAATACGCTATAGGTCATGTCATGCTGACGAACTGCCGCGTTGATACGAGCAATCCACAATGCGCGGAATACACGTTTCTTGTTGCGACGGTCGCGGTATGCATATTGACCAGCACGCATAACTGCTTGCTTAGCAATACGGAATACATTTTTACGACGTCCACGATAGCCTGTTGCGGCATCAGTGATTTTCTTATGACGGGCTCTTGCTGTAACCCCACGTTTGACTCTTGGCATTTATTTCTCCTAATCTAGTCTGAGGTTAAGCGTATGGAAGCATGGAGCGAATTGACTTAACGTCTGCCTTCGCAACTTCTGTGGAACCACGCAAATGACGCTTGTTCTTTGTGGTCTTCTTGGTGAGGATGTGGCGTTTGAAAGCCTGACCTCGTTTGATCGTTCCGCCTGCGCGAACCGTGAAGCGCTTTTTAGCGCTACTCTTGCTCTTCATCTTGGGCATAAAGCACCCCTTCTTCTGCATGTGCAACTTAGGTGGTAACCGACGGTTACGCTTCCTGTACCTAGAAGCACTTCTAACTACCAGAGTCTTGCGACTCCTCCCTACTTAAACAACAAACCTAATCTTGCGGTTTGGTTTGTTACTTAGCCTTACGAATGGGGGCCAATACCATCACCATCTGGCGACCTTCCATCTTTGGAAACTGTTCTACTTGACCATACTCAATCAGGTCTGACTTCAAACGCTCCAACATTCTGACTCCGATTTCTTGGTGGGCCATTTCACGACCCCGAAACCGCAGCGTAATCTTTGTCTTATCGCCATCTTCTAAAAAGCGGATTAGATTGCGTAGCTTCACACCATAGTCACCATCATCTGTGCCGGGACGGAATTTAACTTCCTTCACCTGAATCACTTTTTGCTTAAGCTTAGCTTCATGCAAACGTTTGGCTTCTTGGTACTTGAATTTGCCGAAGTCCATGATGCGGACTACAGGTGGCACAGCCGTCGGAGCAATTTCAACCAAATCGGTCTCTTTCTCTTCTGCTAAAGCCAAGGCTTCACTCAACTTAACTACACCGATGGGTTCTCCATCCAGTCCAATCAGACGCACTTCAGGAGCAGTAATCTCCCGGTTTATGCGCTGCGATTTATCAGTAGCGATCTTCTTAATTCCTTTAAAAAAACAATAAAAACCATTCCACCCCTAGCTAGGCTCGGGTCCGACTTTCTGGGAAATATCCTGCTGGAGTCGGGCAACGAAGGCATCAAGAGGCATTACGCCTAAATCCACTCCGCCACGGGCACGAACGGCCACCGAATTACTTTCTGCTTCTTTATCCCCTACAACTAACAAAAATGGGAGCTTCTGTAATGCGTGCTCGCGTATTTTATACGTAATTTTCTCATTCCGCAAATCGGATTCGACTCTAAACCCTTGTTTTTTCAGAGATTGCTGGACTTTTTGTGCATATGCAGCGGAATTGTCCGAGATATTAAGGACTACAGCCTGGGTCGGAGCAAGCCAAACCGGCATGTTTCCGGCATGGTTTTCGATCAAAATGCCGATAAAACGCTCTAAAGAGCCCACAATTGCCCTGTGAAGCATCACAGGAGCCTTGCGAGTGTTCTCCTCAGTGACGTATTCCGCACCTAAACGGGCTGGCATCGAGAAATCCACCTGAATCGTGCCGCACTGCCAAGTACGTCCAATTGAGTCCTTGAGGTGATATTCGATCTTAGGACCGTAAAAAGCACCCTCGCCTGGTAATTCTTCCCACTCTTGACCTGAAGCGGTCAAGGCACCGCGCAAGGCAGCCTCGGCTTTATCCCAAATTGCATCATCGCCAACGCGCTTAGCTGGACGCAAGGCTAGCTTGACAGCTACCTCGGTAAATCCAAAGTCTTTATAGACGTCGCGAACCGCTTTATCAAAAGCAGCTACTTCAGATTGAATCTGATCTTCAGTACAGAAAATATGGCCATCATCCTGTGTGAAACCACGTACACGCATCAGGCCATGCAATGCGCCCGATGGTTCATTGCGGTGGCACTGACCGAACTCGCCATAACGCAATGGCAACTCACGATAACTATGTAAGCCTGAGTTAAAAATCTGAACGTGTCCTGGGCAGTTCATCGGCTTTAATGCATACGCGCGATTCTCTGACTCGGTCGTAAACATGTTTTCTTTATAGTTATCCCAGTGTCCAGACTTCTCCCACAATCCACGATCGAGAATTTGTGGAGCCTTCACTTCTTGATAACCTTCGCGCTGATAAACGCGACGCATGTATTGCTCAACTTCTTGCCAAATTGACCAGCCTTTTGGATGCCAGAAAATTAAACCAGGCGCTTCAGGCTGAAAGTGGAATAAGTCCAAGAACTTACCAAGGCGACGGTGGTCGCGCTTCTCAGCTTCTTCGAGCATATGTAAATGTGCATCTTGATCTTCTTTTTTCAACCAAGCTGTACCGTAGATCCGTTGCAGCATCTCGTTCTTGCTATCGCCACGCCAGTAAGCGCCAGCAACGCTCAGAAGCTTAAATACCTTGAGCTTGCCAGTGGATGGCACATGGGGTCCACGACATAAGTCGGTGAACTTACCTTCAGCATACAAAGACACATCCTCGCCTTGAGGAATGCTAGAAATAATTTCTGCTTTGTAGTTCTCGCCTTGATCTTTAAAAAACTTTACCGCTTCATCGCGAGGCATCACTGTGCGAATGACTGGCTCATCTTTTTTAACCAGCTCAGCCATTTTCTTTTCGATAGCCACCAAGTCTTCTGGTGTAAATGCGCGATGAAATGAGAAGTCGTAATAGAAACCGTTTTCGATGACTGGACCAATAGTGACTTGCGCTTCTGGAAAGAGTTCTTTAACGGCATAGGCCAACAAATGCGCAGTAGAGTGACGAACAATCTCGAGAGCCTCTGGGCTTTTATCAGTAATGATCGCCAATTGACTATCTTTGTCGATAACAAAACTAGCATCAACCATTTTGCCATCAACAATGCCACCAAGGGCAGCTTTGGCAAGGCCACTACCAATGCTTTGGGCAACATCAAGAACACGGACGGGAGCATCAAACTCACGTTTAGATCCATCTGGCAGAGTAACTACAAGCATGACCACCCCATCTTATTAAGATTCAGTCGATTGACTGATTTACTGCATAACATCCACCAAAAAGAAAGCGCGGGAGCTTTTGGGCAACCGCGCACTTTTGGGTCTTTATTCGTTGGTAGGCTCGATTGGACTCGAACCAACGACCCCCACCATGTCAAGGTGGTGCTCTAACCAGCTGAGCTACGAGCCTAATCCATTTATTTTACCCTATTGATCTCTGCTGCTTATGCATTACCACCATCACCCTGCAAGCTTTGATTTATATAGCATTGCGAGGGTATTAATGTATGGCACTTTTACAACTCATTGCAGTTATGCAAACAGTTTTCACGCAATGCGTAAGCACTACAAAAATATTCAAAAAGTTGTCTGGGCCCAAATTGGGCCCATTTTGGGACAGTTTTGGGCCCAAACTAAAAATGACTCAAGATAAATCATGAACACCACCCCATAACTTTTTTTAACCATATAGAGCAAGAAAAAATTAATAGGGCTTATTTGGTATTCGCGCTCACTTGCAAAAACTGTTCCAGCGCAATGCGAACAATGTCTGACCGACTGGGAATAGAACCCATCCCTTTTGATAGCTCAATACGCTTTTGATCAATCGCCGCTAAAAATGATTCGTCAACTCTGACTGCTAACTGCTTACTTTCGCCACTTACTTTCATGAAACCGCTCCTGTGAACAAGTTGTTGTTTTTTATATTGTCTCATTTGTCATACATATTGACAAATTAAATGTTTTCATATACAATATAGTTGTTATACAGTAATAATGTATTTCAAATAACGTTAACTTCGGGAAGCAAATATGACCACATACATGAAAGCAGCAGAATTGGCAGCCCATATTCCATACAAGGCTCGCTACATTAATGAATACCTAAAAGATCGCGTATTCATAGAAGGCACCCATTACGTACGGCTACCTGGATCCAGACGCATTATGTACATCTGGGAAACCATTCAAACGGATTACCTCAAACAAACAGCCTTAGAAATTCCAATGGCTAATGGAGGCGTGTGCCATGGGTAGTATTCGCACACGAGCAGAGTCCAACACCCTCTTTTTTGATTTTCGCTATCGCGGCATCCGCTGCAAAGAACTCACCAAGCTCAAGCCCACCAAGGCAAATATCTTTAGATTGGAGGCAATCATGAAGACTATTCAAAAGGAAATAGACAAAGAAACCTTCTCCTATCGCAAATACTTTCCCAATAGCAAGCGCGCGGATTTATTTGAAAGCGCAGTTCCAAGCATTGCATCAGCCACCGGTGAAGAATTGGTTGAAGGAGCTCGGCTAGCAGCTCAAGAGATGAAACAGACTGGGAGTAAGGTGGCCTCAATCAATGTTGATGGCATGCCTAGCTTCTCCGAGTTTTCTGATCTTTGGTTTACTGAGCGCCAAATTAGCTGGAAACGCTCCACTCAGGGCAAAGTAAAAGACATTCTAGTCAAGCACCTTGTTCCCCGCTTTCGCGGAAGACGTGTCCACGAAATTTCCAAAGCCGACATCCTGTCTTATCGCGGACTTCTTGCAAAGCCCAACGAAGATGGGAAGACTCTATCAGCCACCTGAATCGCTACCACTTCTATAGACACTTTCTAGCCTAATATTTAGTCTATTAGGAGGTGTGTCATGAGTACAAGAAGGCGGTTTACTGAAGAGTTCAAGTTAGAGGCAGTCAAACAGGTAGTTGAAC